>NZ_CP070502.1:2475000-3075000 GCF_018309085.1 Sporosarcina sp. Marseille-Q4063
TAGTACATGTACGTGAATACATAGCGTACTTGAGGCAAACCCGGAGAACTGAAACATCTAAGTATCCGGAGGAAGAGAAAGAAAAATCGATTCCCTGAGTAGCGGCGAGCGAAACGGGAATAGCCCAAACCAGGAAGCTTGCTTCCTGGGGTTGTAGGACACTCTATACGGAGTTACAAAGGAATGAATTAGACGAAGCGACCTGGAAAGGTCCGCCGTAGTGGGTAAAAGCCCCGTAGTCGAAAGTTCATTCTCTCCAGAGTGTATCCTGAGTACGACGGAACACGTGAAATTCCGTTGGAATCCGGGAGGACCATCTCCCAAGGCTAAATACTTCCTAGTGACCGATAGTGAACCAGTACCGTGAGGGAAAGGTGAAAAGCACCCCGGAAGGGGAGTGAAATAGATCCTGAAACTGTGTGCCTACAAGTAGTCAGAGCTCCGTTGATCATTTCTTCGGAATTGATCACGAGTGATGGCGTGCCTTTTGTAGAATGAACCGGCGAGTTACTGATTCCATGCAAGGTTAAGCAGTGAATGCGGAGCCGCAGCGAAAGCGAGTCTGAATAGGGCGATTTAGTATGGGGTCGTAGACCCGAAACCAGGTGATCTACCCATGTCCAGGGTGAAGGTAAGGTAACACTTACTGGAGGCCCGAACCCACGTATGTTGAAAAATGCGGGGATGAGGTGTGGGTAGCGGTGAAATTCCAATCGAACCTGGAGATAGCTGGTTCTCTCCGAAATAGCTTTAGGGCTAGCCTCAAACGTTAGAATCTCGGAGGTAGAGCACTGTTTGGACTAGGGGCCCATCCCGGGTTACCGAATTCAGACAAACTCCGAATGCCGAAGATTTATGTTTGGGAGTCAGACTGCGGGTGATAAGATTCGTAGTCGAGAGGGAAACAACCCAGACCACCAGTTAAGGTCCCCAAATATCCGTTAAGTGGAAAAGGATGTGGCGTTGCCCAGACAACCAGGATGTTGGCTTAGAAGCAGCCACCATTTAAAGAGTGCGTAATAGCTCACTGGTCGAGTGGCGCCGCGCCGAAAATGTACCGGGGCTAAACGGATTACCGAAACTGTGGATTGACACCTTTGGTGTCAGTGGTAGGAGAGCGTTCTAGGGGCGTTGAAGTCAGACCGTAAGGACTGGTGGAGCGCCTAGAAGTGAGAATGCCGGTATGAGTAGCGAAAGAAGGGTGAGAATCCCTTCCACCGAATGCCTAAGGTTTCCTGAGGAAGGCTCGTCCGCTCAGGGTTAGTCGGGACCTAAGTCGAGGCCGAAAGGCGTAGACGATGGACAACAGGTTGATATTCCTGTACCACCTCCCCGCCGTTTGAACAATGGGGGGACGCAGTAGGATAGGGTGAGCGCGCTGTTGGTTATGCGCGTCTAAGCAGTAAGGTGTGAAACGAGGAAAATCCCGTTTCTATAACATTGAGCTGTGATAGCAAGGGGAATTATCCCCGGAGTCCCTGATTTCACGCTGCCAAGAAAAGCCTCTAGTGAGGCGGGAGGTGCCCGTACCGCAAACCGACACAGGTAGGCGAGGAGAGAATCCTAAGGTGATCGAGAGAACTCTCGTTAAGGAACTCGGCAAAATGACCCCGTAACTTCGGGAGAAGGGGTGCTCTGGTAAGGTGTTAAAGCCTGAGAGAGCCGCAGTGAATAGGCCCAAGCGACTGTTTAGCAAAAACATAGGTCTCTGCAAAACCGCAAGGTGAAGTATAGGGGCTGACGCCTGCCCGGTGCTGGAAGGTTAAGAGGAGAGGTTAGCGCAAGCGAAGCTTCCAATTGAAGCCCCAGTAAACGGCGGCCGTAACTATAACGGTCCTAAGGTAGCGAAATTCCTTGTCGGGTAAGTTCCGACCCGCACGAAAGGCGTAACGATTTGGGCACTGTCTCAACGAGAGACTCGGTGAAATTATAGTACCTGTGAAGATGCAGGTTACCCGCGACAGGACGGAAAGACCCCGTGGAGCTTTACTGCAACCTGATATTGAATTCTGATGCAGTCTGTACAGGATAGGTAGGAGCCTGAGATTCCGGAGCGCCAGCTTCGGAGGAGGCGTTGGTGGGATACTACCCTGACTGTATTGGAATTCTAACCCATGTCCCTTATCGGGGCAGGAGACAGTGTCAGGCGGGCAGTTTGACTGGGGCGGTCGCCTCCTAAAGAGTAACGGAGGCGCCCAAAGGTTCCCTCAGAATGGTTGGACATCATTCGTAGAGTGCAAAGGCATAAGGGAGCTTAACTGCGAGACCTACAAGTCGAGCAGGGTCGAAAGACGGGCTTAGTGATCCGGTGGTTCCGCATGGAAGGGCCATCGCTCAACGGATAAAAGCTACCCCGGGGATAACAGGCTTATCTTCCCCAAGAGTCCACATCGACGGGAAGGTTTGGCACCTCGATGTCGGCTCATCGCATCCTGGGGCTGTAGTCGGTCCCAAGGGTTGGGCTGTTCGCCCATTAAAGCGGTACGCGAGCTGGGTTCAGAACGTCGTGAGACAGTTCGGTCCCTATCCGTCGCGGGCGCAGGAAATTTGAGAAGAGCTGTCCTTAGTACGAGAGGACCGGGATGGACACACCGCTGGTGTACCAGTTGTCTTGCCAAAGGCATCGCTGGGTAGCTACGTGTGGACGGGATAAATGCTGAAAGCATCTAAGCATGAAGCCCCCTTCAAGATGAGATTTCCCATTACGCAAGTAAGTAAGATCCCTCAGAGAAGATGAGGTTGATAGGTCCGGGGTGTAAGTGCGGCGACGTACGTAGCTGACGGATACTAATTGATCGAGGACTTAACCTATTCAAGTTAAAGGGGTTTGATTGACCCTGATTTGTGAAAAGATTATTCGTTTTATCCGGTTTTGAGCGAACAAGCTCAAAAAGTCTGGTGACGATAGCGAAGAGGTCACACCCGTTCCCATACCGAACACGGAAGTTAAGCTCTTCAGCGCCGATGGTAGTTGGGGGCTTCCCCCTGCAAGAGTAGGACGTTGCTAGGCACTAAAAGAGTCATTACCTTAAAGGTAGTGGCTTTTTTTGTTTGCGCTAATGAAATAAATATAATATGTTTTACCGTGAGGTAAAATTTTACAAGAAGTTAAGTTCTTCAGCGCTGATGCTAGTTGGGGGCTTCCCGCTGCAAAAAGTTTGGATTCCAAAAGAATCCAAACTTATCTGCGTGATATTCGCGTCCTTTTGCGAATATCTAAGCAAGGGTTTTAAGGACGTTGCTAGGCATTAAAAGAGTCATTACCTTAAATGGTAGTGGCTTTTTTGTTTGCGCATTTTTATTGCAGAGCAATGTGAATTAAGCTAGTTGCTTTTGTTATTTAGGGTATACAACTAAAGATTAAGTTTATTTCTTGTAATTTCTACATTAGTTCGTACAGAATAGAATAGAGTAGTACTTTCAAACATTTAGGTTCTAGGAGGGGAATAATGATTTTTAAGGATGTAATCGTTCGTTTTATGAAAGAGCGTTTTTTTGACCAGGCAGCTCAGACTGCTTATTATCTTCTACTTTCTATGTTGCCGTTTCTAATTTTTATACTTTCCCTTTTAAGTATATTCCCTATTAATGATGAAATATTGTTAGATTTCCTAGAACCATTTATTCCAATCGAGTCCTTTAAATTAGTTGAGAATAATGTGCATGAAATAGTAGGGAGAAATAAAGGGAACTTGATTGTAACAAGTCTGGTATTGGCATTTTGGATTTCCTCGATAGCCGTTCAGTCGCTTGGAAGATCATTAGATTTAGCGTATGGTCATGTGCGTTCTTCGCCGTTTTGGAAGGTAATTATTCGAGATCTTGGAATCACCCTACTATTTATGGTTGTCATTCCATTGTCATTATTTCTTCCTTTCATTGTGCGGTTCTTACGTAAGCTTGTTGCCTATTCGGATACGATTGAGGATTTACGAGTTTGGCTATATATATGGCCAAATGTAAAATGGGGGCTTGGGACGCTGTTTTTATTTGCGTTTTTCCTATTGTTTTACAAAGTTGTTCCAACAGGCAAGGTAACTTTGAAGGGGGCGCTTCCGGGTGCGGCGTTTGCTGCGTTGGTTTGGCAATTATTTTCTTTATATTTTGGTGATTACGCGGCAAAAGTTGACTATACACGGCTATACGGTCAATTATCTGGTATCATTCTTCTCGTACTGTGGTTTTATTTTACAGCGATTATTATTTTATTCGCGGGCTTATTAAATGCTGAGTGGCGTAAGCCTCCTAATTGAAAGTGTGGTTGAATAAGATGTTGAAAATATTAGTGGTGGATGATGATCCGTTTATTTTAGAACTGGTGAGTATCCAATTAACGCAGGCCGGTTATAGTGTTCGAAAAGCGCTAAATGGTTTTGAGGCACTTGAAATAATAGAAGTAGAATATCCAGATTTGGTGGTAGTTGACGTGATGATGCCTGGTATGGATGGATATACTTTGACGAAAAAGATTCGTACCGAAACGGATATTCCAGTTTTATTGTTAACAGCGAAAGGGGAACTTGAAGATAAGGAGAAAGGGTTCCTTGCTGGTTCTGATGATTATGTTGTTAAACCTTTTGAACCGAAGGAATTACAGTTTCGAATTAATGCGATTTTACGGAGATATGATAAAGCTGTTGATGTATTTATTCAAGCTGGGTCGTTAACAATAAATCGGCAAAGCTATGAAGTGTCTGTTGGGAATAAGGTTTTGTTGCTCCCCTTAAAAGAATTTGAACTTTTGTCGGTTTTGGCTTCACGACTAAATACTGTTTTTACTCGGGAAATTCTTTTGGAACGTGTGTGGGGTTATGATTATGAAGGCGATGAACAGACGTTGAATGTTCATATTAAACGGGTTCGCAGGCAGTTGGAGAGATTAACCAAGGAAGTTAGGATTGTTACGGTTCGCGGTGTCGGTTACAAATTAGAGGTAGAGTCGTTATGAAATCGTTGTATGAGAAGTTCCTGCTTATTACGGTTGCAATAATGATTGTAAGTAGTTTGCTTGCATTCCTAGCTGTAAATACATACTATCATCAAGTATTAAAAGGACATAATGACGAAAAAAATATGGAGATTGCAGAAAGTATCGCGGTTTTCATCGATACTAATGAGGGGTTGGATCTTGAACAGTATTTGGAGACGCAGGCTGCCGTTGGTTATAAGTTATATGTAGTGAATGAAGAAAAAGTGGCAACGTTATACGGGGAGCCTTTTCGGGTTGAGAATCTGTTAGAAAGTTCGATTGATGGTGTGTTGGACGGAGACGTTTACCATGGGATGCGCGATCTCCCAAGCGAAACTTTTGTTACTGGATTTTTTTCGGATGAATTAGCAAATACGGTCGGTGTTCCATTTACACACAAAGGGAGTGAGTATGCGCTCTTTTTAAGACCTGATATCAAAATGCTATTTACAGAAGTGCATTACATTTTAGGTGGAATGGTTCTTATTATAGGGATAATCAGTTTATTGTCGATGTTAGTCTTTGCTAAAAAGTTGATTGACCCAATAACGGAATTAACGGCCGCGACTAAAAAAGTTGGAGATGAACGTTTTACGGATGTTCTTGATATAAGTAGAAGAGATGAAATTGGGCAATTGGCGAAGAGTTTTCAGGAGATGACTGAAAAATTGAGTGAAAATGATAGAATTCGTAAAGAGTTCATCAGTGATGTGTCGCATGATTTTCAATCGCCGCTTTTGAATATTAAAGGCTATTCCGAGCTTCTTCTTGATGAAAACCTACCAGTTAATAAGCGGATGAGTTATGCATCTGTCATTCAATCTGAAACAGAGAGGCTTTCGTCATTGACGGGGCAGTTGCTTCTATTAACGTCGCTAGATCAACTATCTACTCCACTTAGGCTGAAGACTTTCAGTTTGGATAAACAATTGAAGGAAACGATACGAAAATATAGGTGGTTGTTGGAAGAGAAGAATATGGCGTTGTCGATGGATATTGATGAAGTTGACTTTGAAGGGGATCCGGCGTTTCTTGAAAAGGTGTGGGAAAACTTATTTTCCAATGCTTTAAAATATACGCCCGAAGAAGGTACAGTGGAAATTTGTTTAGTAGAAAATGAGCATGATGTGGTCATCGAAGTTCGGGATAACGGCATTGGGATTGAGGACCATGACCTTGAAAGGATATTTGATCGTTTTTACAGAGCTGATCATTCGAGGACGATTAGTGGAACCGGATTGGGATTATCAATCGTTCAACAAGTTGTAAAACTTCATAATGGAACAGTTCATGTCATTAGGAATGAAAGTAAAGGAACGACATTTATTGTCACATTGCCCAAATTGTAATATCGAGTTAATCTTCCGTTCATATTGGTTGTTTAAGATAAGGGTATAACATAAACAACACAGGAGGAAATTGTATGCAGACAAAATGGAGTTTACGACTTATTCGCATTGCTGCGATATTTGGTTTGATAGGAACAGTTTTGGGGTCACATATGGCGGGGGCTGGATCGTATGCGTTTCGACCGATTCACGCGCATATTCTTTTGGTCGGTTGGTTGTCCATGTTCGCCTGGGGCGTGTTCTATAAAGTTTATAAGGTTCGTGCGGGTAAATTAATTGCTGCACAAGGATGGACGGCAATTATTGGTGCGACAGGTCTATCGGCTGGTATGTGGTTACAGTTTTTGAAACCTTTTAATGTTAATGAAACACTTTCGCTCATACTTTACATCGTGGGTGGAACAATCCTGCTCGTCAGTTTTGCATTGTTTGTCATAGTCACATTTCTTGCTGAAAAAGATGGCAAGCGATAATGACTAAATTGAAGGGAAAGAGACTGTGGTGGCTCTCTGTCGGTGTTTGGATTGCCTTGACTGTTATTTTGTCAGGGCTCGCTCCCGGTGGTAAAGAATTTGTGCAGGCAAATAAAGATGCCGGACTGCCCGCAGATGTAGAGTCAATAATAGCGGATCGTCAACTAGAAAAACATTTCCCCCAAGATGGCGGGATGCCAATATTCGCTGTGTTTCATAAAGAGGAAGGAATAACGGATGAGGAAATTCACACCTTTGCAGAAGTGCTTGAAGGCATAGAACTGAATGAAGTAGAAACGCTTCCGTTATCTAAAATGAGTCCGGAAATACAAAGAACATTTCTTTCTGAAAATGAAAAAACATTTTTTGTACCCCTTACTTTACAAGAAGATTTAGAGGGTAATGAGTTACACGACTTAGTGAGTGCAATAAAAGAAAGCGTTGACCCGAAAATTGATAAAAGTATCGAAGTCTCCTGGACGGGTCCGGGGGCTATCGCGTCAGATGCAATCGAATTGTTTAGTCGGGCGGATGTCGTTCTTTTATTATCAACAGTGGGGCTCATCCTGATTTTATTGCTTGTTATTTATCGCTCGCCTTTGTTAACCTTAATCCCGCTTGTAGGGGCGGCAATTGCTTATGCGGTTGTTGATCGTCTGATTGGTTTATCGGCTTCTGCGGGCCTATTCACGGCGGAAAGTCAGGCGCTCTCGATTATGACGATATTGTTGTTTGCGGTAGTGACCGATTATTCATTACTAATCTTTTCGAGATATCGGGAAGAGTTACGAATACATGAATCGACAGATGCCGCAATGCGAGAGACAATGCGGCACGTGAAAGAACCTATTTTCTTTAGTGGAAGTACGATTGTTCTTGGTGTTTCGACATTGTTCTTTGCGCTTTATGAACCGTACCGAAACTTTGCGCCAGTTTTTGCGATTGCGGCGGGTGTGATGTTAATCGCAGGATTGACGTTGCTTCCGGCATTATTTGCATTAATCGGACGGAAAGCATTCTGGCCGATCATTCCTAAGTTCGGTGAAGAAACGATAGAAAAGACATCGATTTGGGGTAAAGTCGCGAATAAAGTTACGAAACGACCTGTTTTATTTTTGATTCCGATTACATTATTGCTTTTAGTTGGGGCATGGAATGTAACGAATATGGAAGAGTCGTATGATTTGATCGAATCGTTTCCTGAAGACTTGTCTTCCCGTGTGGGTTATGAAAGACTTGCAGACTCGTTCTCCCCTGGTAGTCTTGCACCTGGTACGTTGTTATTTGTATCGGAAAATGAACTTACTATGGAAGAACTTAACGAGGTCATTGGGAAGGTCGAGGAGAAAAGTGGAATTGAAAGCGTGAGTGCGCAAGGAAATCCGCTATCAGAAGACGGAAAAAGTGCAAAGTTCTCCGTCACTTTTAAAGGGAATCCTTATGGTACTGAGGCTTTTGATACGGTGCTAGAACTTCGGGATGAAGGCGAAGCAATTATGAAGGAAGCCGGGGTTGTCGATACAGATATCCATATTGCTGGTGAGAGCGCCAAAAATGCTGACCTGCGCGATATCAGTGATCGCGATACGTGGTTTGTGATGATTTCAATGACAATCTTGATTACGATTATGCTTGGATTGCAAACAAGATCAATCATCGCGCCAATTTATATGATGGGAACTATTTTGCTGTCATATGCTGCAACACTTGGGTTATCAATCTTTCTATTTGATAAGTTCCTAGGTCTCGAAGCGATTGGCTATCGAATTCCGCTCTATACGTTTGTTTTCCTCGTGGCATTAGGTGTCGACTATTCGATTATGCTTATTGCTAGAATACGTGAAGAAATGAGATCATCGCCATTCGAAGATGCAGTTCGAAAAGGGCTTGAAAGGACTGGAGGGGTAATTAGTTCTGCGGGAATCATTCTTGCGGCTACATTCCTCGTGTTGACGACGATGCCGATTAATGAATTGAAGCTGTTTGGATTTATGATGGCGCTTGGTATTTTAATCGACACATTTATCGTTCGTCCTTTGCTCATTCCGGCAATTTTGATATTGCTGGGTAAATGGAGTTTTTGGCCGAAAAAAATAAAATAATTTGAAAAGGTTACTTCCGTTATGGAGGTAACCTTTTTTCATTCCTAAAAGAATTTAAAACATCGCTATTTCACGCTGAACCTTGCCATTCTTTAATCGTAGTAAATGGGCTAATGTTGTAATACCTTGTTGTTCAAGTCGCTTTAGTAGTTCGACAAATAAGTGTGCTGTTGTCATTGCATCGCCTAGTGCCCGATGACGTTCGAATGTTTGCGTATCAAAAATGTCCGCGTACTCTTCTAAGTCCCTTTGATTACAGGCAGGTATTAAATAGTCAATTAAATCAAACGTGTCAAAAGTTGAAGGCTCGTTGTAAGAATAGCTAGCCCGTTGTAATTCTTTAGCAATAACGAGTCTGTCAAAATTCAAGTGATGCCCAACCCAGCCAGAACTTTGATTTTCTTCAACAAATTGAAAAAAGTTTTTAATTGCCTTAAAGGAAGTTGGGGCATTTTCGACATGTTTCTGTTCAATTGAAGTTAATTGGGTAATAGATTCAGGGATGTCGCGATTCGGATTCGTGAATGTTTGGAATGTCCGATCCGTGACTTGCAGGTGTTCTACCTGGACGGCACCAATTTCAATCAGTCGATCATCCTTAGAAATTGAAAATCCGGTCGTTTCAGTGTCGAAAACCGTAAAAGACATATCGGATAATTTGGTGTCTAACTGAATTGATTGACCCAAATTATATGATAGTCGTTTTCTTCTCCCGAACATGCACCTTCCTCCTTTACTATAGATTGTCGATGCTATAATTTCGCCAATAGATGAGACTGTAAAGAGTGAACGATGTTTAACATCGTTTTCAATTCAGCCCGTTGCCATCTACGAATTGATGAAAATTTAATTTTAGTTGTATAGGTTTCGCCACGAAGATGTTTTTTCCACGACATTTGAATTCTTGCGCTAAGCGCCACCTCGTAGGCATGTCGGATATCATCGGCAAATTCAGCTGATAATTCCTTTTTCTCCACAAGGCCGTCTATTAAGTTCATGGGTTTATCACCGATGATATTTCTTAGCACCCCTAATATTTGCAAACAATGATGTAAGGGAAATAAGGCATGTAATTTAATATCAATCATCTCGCGTTGTTCTTTTCCTCTGAAAAGGGAGAAGAAAGATTCATTGAATCGGGGGACTGGATGATCTTTCTCTTTGAGCGCCATATAATAAAGGAAAGTTTGAGAGCTTTTCAGTTGGTTTTGCACCATCCCCTTAAAGCGGTCATTGAGTGCCGATTCACCATATAAAAATCGGAAAGATAAAAAGTTATAACCTAATAAGATATGCTCATCTGTCGCTTTTATAGCCCATGTTTGTAGACGCTTTTGCCAGTCGGAAAGGGAACCCCGCCATATAGCCTCGTTAGGCATCATTTTTCCTGCACACCTGGCATAACCGGCTTTCTCTAAATGTATAACTATTTCTTCCCCAAGCAATGCAAAATACTTATCGCTTCGTTCTCTCTCATGCTTATCTTTTGGGTCAGCGTATACGAGAAAGTGGTCTTGGTCAGTTACCATAAATTGTTCTCCACGGGCACCACTGCCCATTTGGTACCAAGAGAAAGGGACTGGTGGCAATCCTTCTCCGTGCATTTCAAGAGATTGCACAGCCAGTTTCACGCAGTGCCGTGCAAGACGATCGTATAGTCGCGTAATAATCTCTAAGGTATGAATAGTTGATATCTCATCTTGAATTAAATTCGATAACACATCATAAATCGCTTCTTTAACGATTGGTAAATTCTCATATGAAGATATTTCAATCGTATTTAAAACACTCATCGATCCCCGGTCTCGTTTAGAAAGTAAGTTATGGAATGTTAAAACACCAACGAGAGAATCATCTTTCACTACAGGTAAATGTTTGACGCCGTATTTATAAAATATCGATAATACCTCGTAATAATAGGCATCTTGAGAAACAGTAAAGAGTTTCTTTGTCATTATATCCCGAGCTTTTAAAGGAGATGTTCGCCCTGACGCGATAACTCTTTGGACGAGGTCTTTTTCTGTAATTAGACCCACCAGCTTTTTAGCATCATCGACGACCATAACGGAGCTAATTGATTGCTCAATCATTGAATTGGCTATCTCTTCGACCGAGGCATCTTTATGAATAGTAATCGCGGGGGAGCTCATTAAATCGCGGGCACGGCGAACAAATTGTTCACTTTCTCCCCATTCATCCGCTAATTTTACTTGTTCACCGAGAGATGCATAGACATTTCCTAACCGGATAGCCATTTTCCTTAAGATAAATTCTCGAACTGAATTGTCGACTAATCTTTTTTTAATAACAGAGGCGGGAATTTGTAAGCAATAGGAATCTTCCATAATTTCCAACTCTAGGCGATGTTTATCAAGCGGGCGATCGGCTTTTTCCAAGTAATGCGCGATGTTGGAAAAACCAATTATTTCACCTTCCTGAAGAACTTCGAGAAGTACTGACAGCCCTTTTTTATTTTCTATGAATACTTCTGCCGAACCTTCTAAAATTAAAAATAAACCATCGTCAGCTGTTGTAAAAAAAAAGATTTTTTCGGACTTTTGGTAATACCTCAGCTCGCATTCCGCGATTAACGCTGTAAATTCATCGTTTGAAGTCGCTTTAAAAAGTGGCTGGTCACGGATCCTTTTATAAAGTGCGCGATGTTCACTTTCTAGCATGCATTTACGACCACCTTTAACATAAGCTGAACCCCCTTCCCTATACACTAGTTAGGGAAGGGGGTTGTTGTTTCTACTGATACGTTACCCTAAAGAAATTATCGCTCAAGTTCTCTATAACCTGTTTCAGCTTTAAATTTAACTTCAGCATAATGGACTTCATTTTTTCCATTGGAAGAGACGAGTGTACCAATAATAGCCGCTAGAAATCCTGCAGGAACTGACACAATTGCAGGGTTCGTATATGGGAAAATTGGATTTCCGACGAAAAATGCCGCACCTTCTACAGGATTCACCACACTCGGGCTCATGGCAACGAGAACGAGGGCAACGATTAACCCCGTTAACATAGAAGCAACTGCTCCTGTCGTATTGAATCGTTTCCAGTAGATTGTAAAAAGAATTGTTGGAACGTTTGCTGAAGCCGCAATACAGAAGGCTAGAGAAACAAGGAACGCGACATTAAGTTTTTCGGATCCGAGTGCTAAAAGAATGGAGACCACAGAGACACTAAGCGCCGCAATTCGAGCCGCGTTCACAGCCTGTTTCTCTGTCACTTTTCCTTTCTTAATGATTTCTCCATAGATATCATGTGCAATTGCTGAAGCACCTGACAATACTAGACCCGCAACAACTGCGAGAATTGTAGCAAACGCAACTGCGGCAACAAATGACTCTAAGAGTTCACCGCCCAACACACCGGCGAGCATCGGTGCAGCCATATTACCTGCAGCATTTTCAGCAATAATTGCATCTGCCCCGACAAATTTTGCAGCCCCAAATCCTAGGAAGATTGTGAGTACATAAAATATTCCGATAATCCAAACCGCATAGATGACAGAGGAACGCGCTGTTTTTGCATCTTTAACTGTAAAGAAACGCATTAAAATATGCGGTAAACCGGCTGTTCCCAAAACGAGTGCAATGAGGACGGATATAAGCCCAATTGGATCTTTATAAATGACCCCCGAATGAAGAAAGGCTTCCCCGTGCGGCGTTGCGGTTCTCATTGCATCAAACATCCCGATAAAGTTAAAGTTGAATTTCAATAGAACAAGGAAAGAGATAATAATGGTTCCAGCCATTAGCAAAATGGCTTTAATAATTTGCACCCAACTCGTCGCAGTCATTCCGCCAAATAGGACATAGACGGTCATCATAACACCGACAATTAAAACTGAAATCCAATAATCAATGCCTAACAGTAATTTAATCAATGCACCGGCACCGACAAGTTGAGCAAGCATATAAAATAATACAATCGTGATTGTATTTAATGCGGCCGCCCCACGAATTTTTCTGGCTTGGAAACGAGAACCAATCATATCGGCCATTGTATATTTGCCTAGGTTTCGAAGGGGTTCGGCGATTAAAAATAAGACTACTAAGTATGCGGTTAACCAACCGACGCTATAATAAAAACCATCAAATCCGTTTAGAGAAATGGCGCCAGCAATTCCAAGGAATGAGGCTGCGGATAGATAATCTCCGGCAATGGCCATTCCGTTTTGCCATCCGGTCAAAGAGCCGCCAGCAGTATAAAAATCACTTGCGGTTGTTGTTTGTTTCGCGGCCCAATATGTAATACCGAGCGTAAGGCCAATTACGCCGACAAAAATTGCTATGGATAGGATATCCACCAATAAATTCCCCCTTTATTTTAACATCGTAGAATAAGGCCGACCTAATCCGTCAACTTTAAAGCCAATAAGTTTTATAGAACGTTTTTCTTTAGAATTTCTTCCACGTCTTTATCAAATTCTTTTGCTTTGTTCATATAAATAGAGGTTAGAACCCACACCATAATGAAGATGCCAAAAGAGTACACCCATGTCCAAGTCATCCAGCCAATTGCGCGAGCTTCAAGAATAGAGGTGTAACTAGTAAGAATCGGTAATGTGAAAAAGACGACAAAAAAGAAAATGACATAAGGTCTGGAAAAAGCGTTTTTACGTTTAACTAAACTTTTGAATTCTGGTGTGTTAATGATTTTTTCAAAATCTAAATCTTTGTTTTTTTGATTTTTACTCATCATCTGATCTCCTTCGTTTTAATATATTTTTAACTTGTAAGCAGATCTAAGTACTCCTTTCATAATGATCATTGATGCTAGATTAATAGAATTGGAAAATTAGGAAAATACCTAGTAGACTGACGATAACAATTTATCAGATAACATGCAAGTGTTTTTATATTAATTCTAATTAAGCGGGAGCCAGATATCTTCAGACAAGGAAAGCCCTTGATTCTGAAGAGAATCAAGGGCTTTTTAAATAAGACGGGGTCCGACCATCAACATTTCAACATCTTATATAATTCCTTCATGTGAAGGACTATTAATACTCATATTCACTGTCATAACGAGGTGGCGGTGTTCTTCGGATCTTGCGTTTGCAAAAGTTTCTTCCAAAAATGCAAATACATCATGAAGATCACCGTGCAATCCACTCGCGTAATGCATGCTCTCATTTAACACACCATGCTCTTTTGCGCGGTCTCTTTCTGTATAAATGACCGACATATAATCCGGATTATTCATTGGATATAAAGTGAATTGCGATGATACATATTGCCGCATATCGGAAACTTTCAATTCATTCAACAGGACATCATCTTTCTCTAAATAAACATCGCCTGCCGTATCCCCTGGACAGCCAATTGAAAAAGTCCCATTAAAGGCGACGTGCGCACCTGTTTTCGTGGCTTGGAAAATAACGGCTTTTGCTGTGTCAAACACATGAATTTCTTTTCCGCGCATAACTGTGCTGACGTCATCTGTATGCATCCAAACATTCGACGTATCTGCTTCCGCGAGCGCGCCTTTAATGATTTCAATAAAATTGTCCGCCATCGGATGAATTGAAAACCTCAATCCTACAATCGGACTTGTTCCGCAAGAAATATTATTATTCATTTTCATTTCCTCCTATTTTCCCCTACAAAAAAAGCCACATCCGTGAAGATGCAGCTACTTTTCACGTATCAAATAAGGATTTACGAACGCATCTTCTAGCGCACCAAGTATAGACGAGGAAAATGATCCTGTATATAGGCAAAAGTAATTATGAGAAAGAAGAATTCTATCCAACTAGTACTTTAAATGGTAGTATAAAATTAAATAGGCTTATTAAAGGAGACTTCAATGAAAATCGAATACAATTTAGCGGCGGAAGACTATATACACTTTAATTTGTTTCACCTTAAACATTCTAAAACATCCCTTAAATCATTGTATTTACAAAGATACTTATCACCCCTATTTTTTATCCTGGTCTCAATTGTTTTTGCAATCATGGGTGATCTGCACTTATTAAGTACACTTACACCTTTTTTAGTGTTAAGTATATTGTGGGTGATTTTTTATCCGAAATTATTTTATCGACATGTCAGGAAAAACGTGCAGAAAATGTTCAAAGAAGGGAAAAATGATGCTTTGCTAGGTGAGCACACAATGATCTTAATGGACGAAGGATTTGTGGAATCAAATTCAACTGGCGAATCAAAAGCAAAGTGGTCGGGCATTCAAGAAGTTAAAGAAGATGAAGCGTATCTGTATTTGTATAATAGTGCGGTCAGCGCATATATCATCCCAAAAAGAGATCTATCAAATCAGCTAGAAATTAAAAACTATATTCATTCTAATGTTAAGGAGGAGGCGGAGTCATGACAGTATTATCCCATGATTCAGGAATCATTTATGAATTCAATAAAGAAAACCCACCTACGAAGGTGATATCTTCAGGAACGACAATCACCATTGAAACGTATGATTGTTTTCAAAATCAAATTCAATCCGAAGAAACTGTCGTTACAGCAATTGATTGGAATAAAATTAACCCAGCAACAGGACCTATCTTTATAAAAGACGCAATGCCTGGAGATATTCTGAAAGTCAAAATAGAGAAAATCGAAATTGGAGACCAAGGCGTCATGGTAGTTGGCCCGGATTTAGGAATAATGGGTCATAAAATTGAAGAGATGGAATCAAAAATACTCCCGATAAAAAATGATGAAATCTTGTTCAATGAAATTGCCATCCCGTTGAATAAAATGATTGGTGTCATCGGTGTTGCTCCTGAAGGCGAAGGTGTCAATTGCGGGACGCCGGGTGCGCATGGCGGAAATATGGATAATAAAATGGTGGCAGAAGGGGCTACAATTTATTTCCCGGTGTTTGTTGAGGGTGCGCTCTTTGGTCTTGGTGACCTTCACGCAGCAATGGGAGACGGTGAGGTGAGCGTCTCGGGCGTTGAAGTGCCGGGAGCTGTAACAGTTAAATTGGAAGTCATCAAAGGCGAAAGTTTGGTGCATCCAATGTTGGAAAACGAAGAGGTATTTACGCAAATCGTTTCAGCTGTGACATTGGATGAGGCGGCGAAATTATCGGCATCACTGATGATTGAGCGTATCTCTGAAAAATCCGGTCTTCCAATTAGTGAAGTTAGTATGCTGATGAGTGCAATTGGACAGTCCGAGATTTGTCAAGTTGTCGATCCTCTCATGACTGCTCGATTTGCTGTGCCAAAGTGGCTGTTGGAAAAACTGAATGTAAGTTTAATTGGTTAGTATAATTCAAATTCCCCCTATCTCTCTTAAAAGATAGGGGGAGTTTTTAACTAGAACTTCTCTCAAATTCCAGGTTAAGTTTTTGTCCTTCTAACTTTAAAGAAGCATTGAATTTATTGCCGTTTTTTGCAACAAATCCGCTAATGACGTTTGTCTGACCTTTTGTACATAGATGTTTCACTTGTGTTGGCGTGATTTTCTTTTTCAGAAAAAACCCTGGAAATGTTTGCTTGCAGCCGTCTTTGTATGCGGTGCATCCATAGAATCCTTTTCGAGTGACAATCATACCTTTTTTGCACGTCGGACAAGGAGCGACTTCGACATTTCTTCTTGGCGATTTAGCCGTCGAGGGAATAGATTTCACTTGGAAAGTTGCGGATTCAATTTGCCCTGGAACATTTTGTATCAATGAATCTAGGAATTTCTCGATATTGCTTAAAAAATGATCAGCGGCGCCATCGCCATTGCCGATTTTTCGTAAATAGGTTTCCCATTTAGCCGTCATCGAAGGGCTGGCGAGTAAGCTGCCTTCAATTGCTTCGCATAAAATACGTCCTTTATCGGTTAGAGATACAATGTTTTTGGTTACTTGAATATAACCGTGTTTTTTTATCGTTTCGATAATTCCACTTCGCGTCGCTTCGGTTCCAAGACCTTCGATTTCTTTTAATATCTCTGTTTCCTCATTGTCTTCGACGAACTTTCCGCATGTTTTCATCAAGGTGATGAGTTGACCTTCTGTATATGGTTTCGGAGGTGTTGTTTTACCTTCGTGAATAGCAATCTTGCTGTTGACGGGCTCATTTTGTCGAAGTGGAGGTAAAGTTTCTTCTTTTTCTTTTTTGGAACTTGGAAATAACGCTTTCCAACCAAGATCCCGCTCTGTTTTTCCTGTCGTGAAAAACGGTAGTTTGTTGATATCTGTCGTTATTTTCGTTTCCGTGTAGAGGTAGTCCGTATGAAAAATCCCAAGTGTTGTTCGGACAATCTCTTCATAAAGTTTCCGTTCATTTGGTGGTAGCTTAGCAAGCGCAGCCTCTGTTGGAACTTTTTTTGTCGGAATGATGGCGTAATGCTCTTTAACTTTTGCGTTGTCAACATAGCGTTTTTTCGGTTGACGCGAATGAATCGGAAACGGTTGCTTAATGAGTGATTGGTAGTCTTCAACTTGATCAACCAAATATGCGAATTCACTCGTTGTAATATGTCGGGAATCCGTACGCGGATAGGTGACAAGCTTTTTTTCGTACAAATTTTGCATCGTTTTTAAGACGTTCGCAGGACTCATTTTCCATCGTCGATTTGCAGCTGCTTGCAAAGTCGATAATGAATGGAGTTGAGGCGGCGGAATGCGTTTGTCTTTTTGTTGAACGGACGTGATAACGCCTGGCGAGTTTGGTTGTATATTGTGTTTCTTGAGTAATTCAACAATTTCTTCCCGTGTTTTCGTTTTTACTTTAGCTTTTCCTTTATAAGAACCTTTTTCAGCGGTAAATAAGGCGTCTACTTCAAAAAACGGCTCAGAGACGAAGTTTTCAATTTCTTTTAGACGTTCATAAATCAGATAGACAGTAGGGGATTGAACGCGTCCAATTGGAAAAACTTGTTCGTATCCTTTTGCTTTTAATAAAAGAGTGTATAGACGAGAACCGTTCATGCCAACGAGCCAATCGCTAATTTGACGGGCTTTGGCTTCTTCGTAAAGTAGTAAATCCTTTTCGTTGTCCCGCAAATTCATGAAGCCTTTTCGAATTTCATCAATTTCCAAAGAATTAATCCAAAGCCTTTTGATCGTTTTATTCCGTGCGCCTGTTTGATTGAAAATGCTGTAGAAAATGTTCGATCCTTCGCGGTCCACGTCGCAGGCGTTAATAATGGTTGAGGCAGAAAGTATTAGTTTTTTCACGGCTTGAAACTGCGCGTACTTACCTTTTGCCACTTGGAATTCATAGCGTTCCGGTAAGATTGGCAAACTGCCTAAAGTCCACCGATTCCAACGTGCATCATAGGCTTTCGGTTCTTTTAATTCGACAAGATGTCCGATGCCCCATGTAATAAAAGCACCTTGTGGGAAGAGCTGACTTTGTGCTAATTCGATATGCGTTTTATGCCGACTTTTGATAGTAAAAGCTTCGGCGTAAGCCTTGGCTTGGGATGGTTTTTCTGCTAGGATGACTGTTTTCATGACAACACCTCTTTTCCTTTAATGATAGAAACGTTAGTTCTATTATTATCGCATAACTTTAGAATGTTTTCTAATTTGATTTGCTTAGGAAGGGGAGTATTGGAGGAGAATAAAATGGATGGGATAATAAGTGTGTATTTCGTTTTCATAGGGTAAGCCCTTTTTTAATACTATCTAGTACTTTTACGGTTTTTTCTAGGAGGATCTCTTCTAAAGCAACGCTTGCAGTTCCTGGATACGTAAGGTACTTCTTTTCATAAAGCGATTGGGCTACCTTTAAAACCTTATCGGATGTCCATCCTTTATATTTGCTTGTGATCTAGCCTTGTAAATTTGAAAGATTAAATAAGTATGGGTGATATTCTCTTTTCCGTTCAACTTGTTTGTTGTGGAAGCTGTTTGATTGGCTAGCGCTTGTTCAATACGTATAAGCATTTCCTTAGTTTCGAGCTTTTCTTTGTTATTTTCAAAATATGTTCCTTTATATTCTTGTTCATCTTTAGTTTTAAATGTCGCTTCAAGTTTAAAGAAATCTTTTGGTACAAAGTTTTCTATTTCTTTATCTCGATCATAAATAACTTTTAAGGTCGGCATTAATACTCGTCCAATATTTAAGTCTTGTCCTGCGCCTTTCTGATACTGCAATGTTGCCACTGAGGTTAAGTTGATGCCAATTACCCAATCAGCCCATTGTTGGCTAATACCAGCATCTAGAAGGGGTCTCATTTCAGTATTAGGTTTTATGTTTTGAAGTCCTTTTAACACCTCTTCGGGTGTCCACTCATTTTGCAGAAGTCGATATACTTTTTTCTGTGTTTTGAGATTGTAAATAATCGTATCTCCTATAACTTGACCTTCTCTATCAAAATCACAGGCTGAAATAATCATATCTACATCATTACGTTTCATTAAGCTATAAATAATCTTCAACTGCTTTTTAGCCCCAGAATCTTCTTTCCCTCGATTTCGCGGATCGCTTTTCACCTTGTATCGAAAACCCGATGGAATGAAGGGAAAGTTCTCTAAATCCCATCTTGTCATTTTTTCATCATAATCCTTTGCATCGTAGAGTTGGAGCAGGTATCCAAACGCCCAAGTAATAATATATCCATTACCTTCGAAATAACCGTCTGTTCTGTTTTTGATTTTTAAAGCATCTGCGATATTTTTTGCAACAGAAGGTTTCTCGGTGATAATTAATTTGAGCACAATTTAACCTCCTATCGGTAATAATTGTTGTCTTTTGTTAAGTTTCTCTGACTTGAATTGAACAGGAGTTTAAAGATTCCTCTTATCGATAATTTCTAGATAGTCTGCGGCGCTATATCTATATTGGGCACAACCACTTAAAATATCATAAGCTATAGAATAGACATTACCCTCTTCAATATTGTTACAAATAAAGTATGCTATATTGGTGAAAATATCATAGTTTTGGAACTGACCGTAACCGGTTGACTCGACATATTTATTATCAATGGCTTGTAATATCTCAATTTGGTCGACTTGTTCAAATTGCAAAATAACCTTTCCAAATGACTGTAAATTATTTTCGACTATATAATCACAAATTCTATCGGCTTGAACTAAACTATTAATGAATTCTGTGACTTGCATATCTAATATTTCATTTTGAATTTTCTCTAAGACGATTTTTTTATCGAAATCATTACTTCGATGATTTAATTTAATTTCTATATCATTTAATATTTCATCAACAGCATCGTACCGTTTGAATTTATTTCTACTTGTACACTTTTCAACTACAAATGTCAGCAAGTGTTCAATATCTGTGGAACCCGTCGTGAATACATAATCTATCAGTTTACCTAATGAATATATATCGCTTTTTTTATCAAGTTTTGTAAAATCCCCTATTGCTAAAGGATCTACAAATAGATGATTGTTTTTCACGGTTGCTGTTGACTTCAAACTTCTCTCAATTGATTCATCTTTACTTAGCCCAAAATCGCACAGTACAAAATCATTCCCTAATTTTAACACATTACCAAGATGTAAATCCCTATGAATGATATTATTTTCATGAGCATACTTCATTCCATGTAATACGTCATAAATTATCTTCATTTTTTCCTCGAATGAAATATCAACTTCTTTACCGAGATATTCAAATAAGTTTTTATCGGCCCTTTCCATTAAATAAGAAAAGGTTTCGGGATCATAGCTAAACACGTTTAAAACTTGTGGACAATCCCGGAGTTTGTACATATTCTCAAATTCGTATTTCATTCTTCTTTGAAAGTCTTGGTTATTGCTGTAAATAGGATTTAATTCTTTTCTTAAAATCCCCTTTTTCACTTTCTTAATAATACAGTATGAACCTCGGTCGATAATGTCGTCATTAGATAGTTGTAATAAGCCGTTAGGAGGGTTGTTCACCTCGATATCGTTCCTTTTAAGGAATCTAATCGACTTTTCAAAAATACTGTCAGAAAACTCTTTGTTGTATGTCGAATGCTTAAAGATATTAAGGATGCCCTCTATTAGTTTAATTCTTTTATCTTCGTTTATATCTTTGAACTGGTCATAGAGATACTCAATTTCATTGAACTTGAAGTTTGAATAGCTGTCGAAATAGTCTTCAATATCTAAGTAATCGATAGATAAAATAGACATGTCAAAATAGGCATCTAACATTAAGCCGTTATAATTCCAACCAGTTTCAGTAGATTTTCTATCCCACAATATACGGTCAAAATACTTAAGTAGCTTCACATACTCGTCCAGTTTCATAGTCTTATCCTCCTGTCAATATATCACCAAATTTAGTGTGTTTATGTTTCCAAATTAGGGTGAATGGTTTTTAGAATCCTTACTATTGAACCTATTTATTAGTATTCGATGCCCAATTCTATTGCTTCCCCTACATCAGATCCAGCCCCAAAACTAAAATCTCTGTCTATCCTCTCTTTTTTAAACGTACTAAGATCTTTATAAGGAATCCCAGTTCTTTGATCACCAGCGTATCTCACCTTATGCGTCCTAAGTGAAAAGTCCATATATGGGCCAGATGTGATAACAAGAATTCCTTCCTCCAATCGGAAATCGGAAAGTATGTATCTTCTTATTTGATCACAAATAAGATTAGCTGCTCGGGTTAGTTCGGTAGTTAAATCCATTATTAAATCAACATGAAACATATATTCTTTGTGTAGTTTACTATTTAATTCGGGGTCCCAACGGTCTAGTTTATAAAACTTTTCAGTGTAAAGTTCACCGTTTCTTTCGATAGAATGATGAGTAAAGGTATTAATTAAATCTTGGAGAACTCTTCTAAAGTTCTCAAAGGAATTTTCTAATTCGATATATGTATTAGGCATAATTCTTGTGAATATCCAGTTTTTTAGTTCCTCTAACTCGTTGAGTTTCTGCTTATTTAACTGAGGTTGTCCAGATCCCAGTAACCATGAAGTCCATATATCCCAGGTATCCAAATCTACTCTTCTTACCCATTCATCAATATAATCCGAATAAATTAATTCTTCTCTCATTTTGATTTCATCTATATTCAGTGAATTATTTACCCACTCTTCGTGATCCCTTTTTATTTCTTTTAGCTTGGCGACCGAGTAGAATTGTTCTTGATCATCAATGACTTTATGGTGAATATTGCACATTAATATTAAATTAGCGTACAAGTCTCTTTGTTCTTCGGGGAAGTTAGGATTCCCACGCGGTCCGTCATCTTTTTTCGCTATGATATGGCATTCTTCGCCAACAATAGATGGATCATCGGTTTCTATTTCATCCATAACGAGCTCACGTCTACAATTAGGAATAGCACACCTATTTGCGGATTTCCCCCAAAGAATTTTCCTCGTTTTTACCGATATACTCATTTTAATTCCTCCTCAAAGTATATTCAGACAAATAACTATATTTATTCTAAGTCAATTTTCATATGGTTAGTTTTTCTACTTTGAAAGTAAAAACACATACAAAAAAATAAAAAAGATCTTATTTTTTGGAATTCCACCCAAACAAATATGGGTGGAGTTCTTACAAGTCTATCACTATCAAAACTCTAAATTATACCCGTAATTTTTGAAGGATACAATTGCACTCGTCGAATTGAAAGACTTTCACCAAATCCTTTCTGTTGAAGTAGGAGGGTGTAGAGACGACTGCCGTTCATCCCAACAAGCCAGTCGCTAATCTGGCGTGTTTTTGCTTCATGATAAAGCAACAAGTCTTTTTTGTTGTCTTGAAGGTTATTAAAACCTTTTCGCACTTTATCAGCTTCCAAAGAGTTAATCCAGAGTCGCTTGATCGTCTTATTTTTCACACCTGTCATGTAGTAAATGGAGTAGAAAATATTAGATCCTTCACGATCGCAATCGCAGCAGTTCAAAATAGTGGTAATGGAAGGGTTATTGAACAGTTATTGAACAGTCTTTTGATAAAGTTGAACTGGACTCCCTTATCATAGGAAACTTTATACTCGTACTTATTTGGCAGGATGGGTAAAGACGATAGGCGTTCTTAGATTCCGTAGAATTCACTTCCAAAATCCTAATTTTGCGAACGTGTATTCTTGTCTTTAGTTTGGACGATTTATATTGAAAAGTCAATCAAGTAAGACATTTTATTGTTAGCTGAGTCGATTATGAAATTGACTCAAAGGATATAAACTTATATAGTAGATAATAAATTCCATATAGAGGCGGATTTCTATGGCTAAAACTGATAATTTACTAGCAATTCTATGGATGCTTAGTTCAGGTGAAAAAATTACTGCAAAACAAATTTCAGAAAAGTTAGAGATAAATATAAGAACTGTATATCGTTATATTGATACACTTTCAATAAGTGGTGTACCTATAATTTCAGACGCAGGACATAATGGTGGATATACTTTATTGGACAATTTTATTGAAGCTCCTCTTTTTTTTGATTTTGAGGAGCAAACCTCGCTATTTCACGCTGCTATTTTTGCAGAAGAAGCGGGATATTATGGAGATGAAGCATTAAATAGGGCTATTTCAAAGCTAAGAAAATATTCGAATCAAGAGCAGGAAACAAAGATAAATCAACATTTAACTAGTCTTGAAGTAATAAGTCGATTAAGTCCCCCCGCTATGGAACCTTTTTTGAAGGAGTTGGAGCAGGCCGTAGCTGACGGATACTCTGTAAAAATTCTATACCATAAAAGTGGCGAAGGGCAATCAAAGTATAGATTGGTGGATCCGTACAGGATTATTTATTGGAATAATAAGTGGTATGTGATTGGATTTTGTCATCTTAGGAATGATATCCGTAGTTTTAGAATAGATCGAATGGAAAATCTAATGTTAGCTGAAAATAAGTTTAACCGACCAGAAAATTTTTCAGCACGTGACTTTTTTATGAAAAACCTTGTTCCAACTATGGAAGATAAGGAAGGGATTATTTCTTTGGTTATTAATGGAGATAAAAGGGCATTGGGTGATATTTGTCAACATTGGTTTTTAGGACATTATTTACAAGAGTGGACTTCAAATCAAGCAGTATTTCTCCTTGAAAAAGATGTGATACATACATATGTACCTAATTTACTTTTACCGTACGGTAAATCTATTCGAGTTATTGAGCCAACCAGTCTTAAGAAGAGGCTGGTTGAAGTTTTGTCGGAATTAATAAAATTTCATCAAATTTGATAACTTCCCTGACGCTAGGTGTCAGGGAAGTTATGTTATATTTGGCTATATTAAATGTGATTGGAGTGTTATTGGATGCAAACAAAAAAAGTTTTTCTATATGTATTTAATACAATGTCGGACTGGGAATATGGATATTTAATTGCTGAACTAAACTCAGGAAGATATTTCAAAAAAGATTTAGCGCCTTTAAAAGTAATTACAGTAGGAGCTAATAAAGAAATGATTACTACTATGGGAGGACTGAGCATAAAACCAGATATTTCCCTTGATGAATGTACGCTTGAGAGTAAAGATCTTTTAATTTTACCAGGAGGGACTACTTGGAGTGAAGAAATTCATCAACCTATCTTGGAAAGAATTGGTCAAGCTTTAAAGCTTGGCACTATTGTTGCTGCAATTTGTGGTGCAACTGAGGGCCTCGCGAATATGGGATACTTAGATACTAGAAAGCATACAAGTAATAACTTAGAATATACTAAAATGGTATGTCCTAACTATAAAGGAGAAAAATTCTACGAGTTGGGATCTGCGGTATCTGATGCGAATTTAGTTACTGCATCAGGAATAGCTCCTCTGGAATTTGCGATGGAGGTACTGAAAAAAATAGATGTATTTGCACCAGATACATTGCATTCATGGTATAACCTAAATAAGACTTATAAACCTGAATACTTCTTCCAGTTAATGAATTCAATAAGTAGATGAACTAAAAAAATCAACTTAGCAGTTTGATATTAGTTTAAATAGTTACCATGCTTTAGACGATGTCTAAGCATGGTTTTTGTATATAACTTAAAATAAAGACCTTAAAAAGCAGTATAAATGCAACTTGATCTCTCATTCTTTTTACCTGTTGTCATAAAATAAGTAATTTAATTATGATAACTCTGAAGACATGTAGTCAAAGTAAAGAGGTTGCTGTCATAATATTTTCTCCACTTTACTATTGATATTTACTGTTAATCCTGTTTACTTTGCAAGTTCTCACACTTTCCAATGTTGTTTCATAATCCTCTCTTTTTATTGGTAACTTCACTATAAATCATTACGTTGCGTAAGGGTCAAATCTAATAGTAACTTTTTTTATTGTAACTAAAAAATTAATATCTTTTTATGAAAAATGAGCGCCGAAGAATCTTTTTCTAACTAGCTTTTTTTGCTAAAGTGAACTTTTCATGTTCGACTATTTTTATTAAAAAGTCCAACGTAAATATGGTCTACTTTCCTTGCCTGATAAAGGATTCAACGCTTTTCTATTAAACTTAAACGTTGATTGACCTTAATCATCCACATAAAAGTATGGCGACGCTCATAAAAAACACCCCTTTCTGTAAAACATAAGTTCGGTTATTATCGCATAAATAAAGAGGGTTTTCTAATTCTCGTCGTTATTCTAGTCACACTGAACGCCTCCTTTTCAAAGACCCAAATAGATTCACTATCAAACTTCCGCATGTTCTTCTTATCTATTGTTGTGATGAAATGCTAGTTCTATTAGTATTGCATAAAATTAGTAGGAGTTCCAAATTCATAGTAAGGATAAAACATAATTATGCCAATATTTACATTCCTTATGCTGAATGCTATATTTATAAAACTATATATTATTTATTAAGATTGGGGATATTATGAGAATAAAGCAACATAAACTAATCCTTACCATATTAATAATCTATACAGCTTTGATCTTATACTTTTTGTTTTTTGGTGTTGGTAGACCCGGTGCGGCAATAACAGTTCATGAATATCGTTTTAATTTAATACCGAATATAATTCAATTGAGATTCCCAACGTTATCGGATTTTACACATTTTCGGTTTTTTGACATAGGTAATTTTGCAGGATTTATTCCTTTTGGTATATTGATCCCTATGCTATATCGCTGTAATTTTTTTAGATTTATTTCATTTTTTCTTTTGTCAATCCTTATACTAGAAACTGTGCAAATGCTAACTTATCTCGGTAGTTTTGATATAAATGATGCAATCGTGAATTCACTGGGTGCGGTAGTAGGATTTTGTGCATACAAAATCGGATTTCGTTTTAAGAGTAATCGGAAAAAACTTCTTGTCACTGTTATGTCTGTTGTAATCCTTTCAATAGGCGTAATCGGTTTTTCGGAATTGCTAAACAAAGCGTTCACAAAAAAAGAAGGACCAAGTGTAGCTTTAAATGAACTAGAGAGTAACTTAAACGTTCCTATGGATAGAAGTCTCCAAAGTTTCGAAATTGGACATGAAAAAGTTGAACCAAAAATAAACTTGTATGGTAGCGAAGGCAATAATGTGGAAATATTCACCTATGAATTTGGGGGTAAAGATGTTGTGCTTTCTTTAAACTATGGGATTCCAGATAGTGCTAGTGACTATTATGGTGAAGTAATTGTTTCCGTTGATGGGAAAGAGATTGAAACCAATTCTATAGACAAAGAATATCGTGACATAGTCTCTTCCGAATTTAATATCGACAAGGTAAATGAACTTACAATCACAATTAAAGGGAATGTAAAGGTATGGGATGTTACATTTAAAGAAATGAATTATTGGTGGCATTAACAATCTAATAAATACTATAAGGGGATGTTATGATTTTTCATAACATCCCCGTTTGCTTGCTGTATTCTCTCCCATCCGCTATATATTGCACCTTTTCTTATTTCTTCTTTTGAATAAAGCCGAATAACTCATAAAAAGGTTGGCTCCAATTTTATTGTCTAACCACATTAAACAATTCGTTTAATTGAGAACGGTTATCAATTACTGTATGGTAGATAGTAACAATACAAATAATTGAAAAAAGGGGAATATATAATGCAAATATATTGGACTAAAATAAATAAGATTATTGAAGAAACGCCTGAGGTTAAAACTTTCCTGCTCGACTGTCCGGAAGGTTATACATGGGAAGAAGGTGCTCACATCCACTTGGCACTGGAAGGTTTTAATGCTGGGGATAAACCGAACCGCAGACTGATTCGCCATATGTCAATCTCAACTTTACCAAACGAAAATTCAATCGGTATCACAACACGCATCAAAGAGCAGTGCTCTGAGTTTAAAGCAATTTTAAGAAATCTTGACGTAGGCGATGAAATGGCCATCTTTAAAACGCATTCGAATGTACCGCTAAAAAGAGAAGATAAAAATGTTTACCTGCTGTCATCAGGTGTCGGCCTAGCAACATTCAGACCGCTTGTACTTGATTATTTCGAACGTGCTGACAACGTCAATAAAATTCATTCCCTGAATGTTGATTCATCAAAAGATTTCTTGTTCACCAATATTTTTGAATCCGCACCCGATAAGAAGTTCGCATCGCAGTTCGTCGATAATCGTAAAGACTACTATGAAGAAGTAAAAAATCTAGCCGCAGACAAGGATGGGCTCTTCTATGTTGTCGGCAGCGACGAATTCCTCGTTCAGAACATTGAAGTACTGCTTGAGCAGGGCATCAAACCGGATCAGATTATGCTCGACAAGCATGCTCGACAACTGCCTGAGTTTTTATCATCCGATTTGTCAATTTAAGTGGGACAACATTTACTTCAGTTAAATGTAACTGATTCATATATATACCCTTTGTCATTTTACAGTAAAATTGACGTTTGCAGGGGGAACGTAGCGCTGAATCATTCAATAACGAGGAGATGGTGTATATGAATCATTATCATAGTGATGTCGTTCAGTTCAGAGGAACTCATTATGATTTCGGTTATATGCAAGGGGAGTTGTTAATGGCGTCTCCGATCTTATTTAACCGTGAAAAACAATGGGCAGCAAAGAGAAAACGTCATTTTGCTATAAATGAAGAAGAGGCGATTCAACTATTTTCCAAATTTCTTCCTAGTATGTTAGATGAGCTACAGGGGCTAGCTGATGCATTCAATTTGACAATGGAGGATGCATTTAGGGAATTTGGTGGTTATTATGTCGATTATGAGGAAAGTGGCTGCTCTATTTTAACAGGATCCAAATTTATGATTCGAAATTATGACAGTCATCCTGGTTACTACGAAGGGCGGTATGTCATTTATCAGCCAACAGATACGGGATATGCGACGATTGGTCCTTCCATGCAAATCACAGGACGTACCGACGGGATGAATGAAAAAGGGCTTGCAATGGGCTACAATTTTATTAACCGGGTGGGCTCGGAAAATGGATTTGTCTGCAATATGATTGGCCGGATTATTTTAGAAACTTGTGCCAATGTAGAGGAAGCGATCACTTTATTGAAAGAAATTCCCCATCGTACGTCATTTAATTATGTATTGGTGGATCCTAGTGGTGAAACATTTGTTGTAGAAGCCTCGCCAAGACAGGTGATTGCTAGAAGATCGAATATTAGTACGAATCATTTTGAAGTTTTAACAGAAGAAAACCGTTATCGTACAGATGATTCTTTAAGAAGACATAAAGTATTGGAAAGTCAGCTAAGTGATAATCTAGATGTGTATGAGGCATATCAACAGTTGAACAATCAAGAAAAAGAGATATTTTCTAGCAAATATGATGCTTCTGCGGGAACAATACACACATCTGCTTATCTTCCAAGAGAAAAGAAGGCTTTGTTTGCAATTGGTGGCAATCGAATGCCAGTTATCTTTGATTTTAGTCGCTTTTTAGATGGTGAAAGAATAAATATTAAACAAATCAAAGGTATGCTTAGTTATCATACACCTTTTGTCAATATGGATCGAATTTACGACTCCTAGGCATAGCCAAACGTCCGTTAAACTAATCCACTAGTTTAACGGGCGTTTTTTCTTCAACTGTAGTATTTTTAAACTTAGTATTGTGTCGAAAGGTGTTTATTTGAAAATAACATGTTTTTTTGGATGTTGGATAACTGTCACTTTGCAAGACAATTAAATTAAACTTTTCACAACTTTTGACATTGTTCCACCGTCTGTTTTTCCGGCAAGTAATGGTTTTGCGATTTTCATGGCTTCTCCCATGTTCATGCCTTTGGTGATTCCTGCTTCTGTCAATGTTGTTACAATTTCCTCTTCGCTCAGTTGTGCAGGCAAAAAGCTTTTAAGCAGAACCAATTTCGCTTCTTCTTTTTCTATTAGATCTTCGCGTTTTGCTTTTTGTGCGCCTTCTAGCGCTTGATTGGTCTGTTTGATTTCGCGGTTGACGATTGCCACTTCTTCTTCGGTTGAAAGAGCTGCACCTTTTTCCTTTTCTGCGCTATCGAGTGCTGCTTTTACTAATGTCAGTACTCCTTTTGCGAGCGTATCCTTTTCTCTCATGGCATTTTTTAGTTTTTCGAATACAATTGTTTTTAACATTTTTGTATCCCCTCCAATTAGTGTTTAAAAGTATAGAAGAGGAACATGTGAAAAGCAATAAATGAAGATTGACCATGTACGCTGATGTCCGAATTTTTCCGGATTATATACTGGTTATGATTCTAGGCAATTAAAGGCGACTTTTCCTATTGCTGAAAGGTATTTATGCGTCTAATTTATAGCGATTGATAAATGTCCTACGGCTGGTCATAATACAATAAGACACGATGTGAATAAGGCGCTTTATAAACATGATTGTATAAATGTTTTTGAAAATAAATAACAAACCTTTAAAGCGCTGTCCTTTCCCCGGGAACAACTTCTACAAATAGAGGAGGATTCATATGGGACATCATCACGACCATACACATGGCGCGAATAAGAAAGTGTTATTAATATCATTCTTTATCATTGCAACTTATATGATTGTAGAAGTCATAGGGGGCTACTTAACAAATAGCCTTGCCCTTTTAGCAGATGCCGGTCATATGCTAAGTGATGCAATTTCGTTAGCGATTGCATTAATTGCATTTAAGTTAGGAGAAAAGGTAGCGACTAAAAGTAAGACATTTGGCTATAAACGTTTTGAAATTTTAGCTGCCGTGTTAAATGGTGCGACGTTAATTGTCATTGCTTTGTTTATTTTCTATGAAGCAATCAGGCGTTTTTCAAATCCGCCCGAAGTAGCAACAACAGGCATGTTGATTGTCAGTAGCATTGGCCTAGCTGTTAATATTCTAGTTGCCTGGATTATGATGCGTGGAGGGGATGTAGAAGAGAACTTGAATATGCGCGGGGCATACTTGCATGTAATAAGTGATATGCTTGGTTCTGTCGGGGCTATTGTGGCTGCACTGCTAATCATGTTTTTGGGATGGGGATGGGCAGATCCGTTAGCGAGTGTTGTCGTAGCTGCGCTGGTTTTACGAAGTGGCTATTACGTATCGAAATCTAGCCTACATGTGCTTATGGAAGGTACACCGCAAAATGTAGATATAAACGAAGTGATTCAAACAATCGAAAAAACAAAAGGAATTCAAAGTGTTCATGATTTACATGTTTGGTCGATTACAAGTGGCTTAAATGCACTTTCTTGCCATGCAGTTGTCGATGATAAAATGTCAATTGCAGAAAGTGAGAAATTGCTTCATAAAATTGAACATGATCTTGAATATAAAGGTATTCAGCATGTAACAATTCAATTGGAAACGTCAGCGCATCGGCATGACGATTCGATATTATGTGAAATGAAGGCTGAAACATCAGATCATCGCCATCATGAAATCAAAGGTGGAGGTTAAATTAGAAAAGTAAATGTCTTTCCATATAAACATGAGGACAACTTTTAATGGTTGTCCTGTTTTTTACTTGGGATGATCATACGGTCAATCGGAGAAGAGGATGTAAAATGAAGCATAACGTAACGGTATATACTAATACGCAATGTCCTGTATGTCGAATGGTGAAGGACTTTCTAAATGATTTGGATATACCTTTTAATGAAATAAATGTGGATATCAATCCAATTGCCATGATAAAACTTATTGTGAAAACAAAAAGACTTACGGTTCCACAAACAAATATAAACGGAGAATGGATTTCGGGATTTGACCCAGTGGGTATATTGACAGCAATAAATGCTAAAAGTGAAATTTGAAAAAGGATATTTGACAATTTATTTAATATAGAGTTATCCTTACTTGGAAGTTGTTGAAAAGGAATTTAAGGAAGTGGTTCGTTGAAAACAAGTACATAGAAAGTTAGGGGATTTTTATATGATGATTGATGATGTTTTAGAATACAATGAACAATTTGTTGAAGACAAAAAGTATGAGGCCTTCCGTACAACAAAATTCCCAAACAAGAAAATGGTGATTGTCACCTGTATGGATACAAGATTAGTCGAACTATTACCCCGGTCTATGAACCTTCGCAATGGGGATGTTAAACTTATCAAAAATGCCGGTGGCGTTATTTCCCACCCGTTTGGCAGTGCCATGAGGAGTATTTTAGTGGCATTATACGAACTAAAAGCAAGTGAGGTTTGTGTAATCGGGCATCATGGGTGTGGTATGGACAATATAAATTCACTTGAAACGATTAAGAAAATGCAAGAAGGCGGGATTTCTAAACAAACTTTTGACACATTGGAGTTTGCGGGAATTAATGTCAAGGAATGGTTAGCAGGCTTTGAAAATGTAGAAGATAGCGTTCGTAATAGCGTAAGTATGATCAAGAAACATCCCCTTCTCCCAATTGGAACACCTGTCCACGGATTAGTGATTGACCCAGAAACGGGAAAGTTGGATGTGGTAGTAAAAGACGATGTTACCGTCTAAATTACGACAAGTAGGAAAACGATACGCATAATTCTTTGAGGAAAAACGAAAAAAAGGCATTTGGGAATAAGCGTATTCCCGAATGCCTTTTATATTTAAGGTTAAGATTCTTATTTTAAGAAATTCTCAGTTGAAGTTACAGCACAATACATATCGTTAAGTGCACCGACAAACGCATTATGAACTTGTTCAGCTGGCACGTCCTTACCTTCATAAGATAAATCTCTTGTCGCACATGCGTCTTCAATAAGAGTTGTTTCAAAGCCTAGATCCACTGCCGCTCTGACTGTTGCATCAATACACATATGCGTCATCATACCAACAATGACTACCTTGGTTACGCCATTTTCTCTTAGTTTGCTTTCCAAGTCAGTTTGTAAAAAGCTGTTCGGGAAATGTTTGATGATAAGGTTTTCGTTTTCTAAAGGTTGAACAGTTTCATGTATTTCAGCACCTTCCGTATCCGGAAGAAAGAATCCTAAAGCTGGATCAGCTGCGATATGTTGAACGTGAAAAATATTTTCATTGTTGTTCTGTCTAAACCATTCAAGAACTTTAGCTGCATTAGCAGCTGCTTTATCTGGATTAACTAATTCCATATTTCCGTTTGGGAAATAGTCATTTTGAATATCTACAATAATTAGCGCTGTACTCATTATTTTCCCACCTCACCTGAAAGTATTTTGGTACACTATAATCATAACTCGTATATTGATTTTTAACGATAGGTTGGCGAAACACTTTCAGCTCAAAAAATTTCACGGTGAAAGGAATGTATTATGGAACTTGATAACATTGATTTTCAGATCCTTCGGTTATTATCGGAAAATTCTCGTATTCAATGGAAAGACTTAGGCGAACAAATTCATATGACGGGACAAGCGGTGGGGAATCGTATAAAAAAACTGGAAGATAGTGGCGTAATTAAAGCCTACTCGCTAATCGTTGATGAAATGAAATTGGGGCTTACTTATACAGCGTTTATCATTATTTATATGAAAACAACAAACCATGATGCATTTATACGATTAATGAATGATTGCAAAGAGGCAGTGGAAGTTCATCGTGTGTCAGGAGAAGGCTGTTACCATATAAAAGTCAAAGTGAACTCTCAAGAACAATTGAATCTCTTTCTTGATAAAATTCTCGAGTATGGGAATTATGCTGTACATTTATCGATAAAAGAGATTAAACAACAACATCTGTTGAATGCTACAAGATAAAATGATTACGACCAGTGATTTGAATATAAAATAAAAATTCGTTATCTCATGAGATAGCGAATTTTTAAGTAAGTTTAATTGAGATTGAGTTTCTTTAATTTTCTACTTGAAATAACAAACGCGATCACAAGCACAACTGCGGCAAATACATACGGCATATCGATATTGATATCAAATAATATACCGCCAATAATCGGTCCTATTATGATACCTAAACTAGTGTAAGCAGAGTTCATGCCCGCAATATACCCTTGGTTTTCCCCAGCAATTTTTGATAAAAAGGATGTCACAGCAGGGCGTAAAATATCACCAGAGAAGAATACAATGCTCGTAATGATGATCATCATCCAGTAACCTTCTATTAAAATCGAAATAAAGATAAAAATAGCAGAGGATAACAAGGTTAAATTAATCAGCATTCGTTCCCCAATTGCATTGACCATCTTATCAAAGAATAAAATTTGAGCGACAACCCCAGCGATTGAACCGATCGTAATAATGATTGAAATATCACGGACCGTAAAGCCAAGCTTTTCATCGACGAATAAGCTAAACATCATTTCATAAACAGCCAGTCCAAACGCCAGAACGAACACGACCAGTAGTGGTGTGAAGTACTGTGGTTGAAAAGATTTTTTAAACTCCTGAATAAACGCTGGTCGTACAGCGGATGCACGATTTTTTTGTAGCTGCTCTTTTGAAATCGAGTCGTCCATTACAAGGAAAATAACAATGGCCATAATCGAGGATATGGCAGCAGCAAAGAAGAAAGGTGCGCGTATCCCAAACTCTGCAATAAATCCACCAATTCCTGGTCCAATTATAAATCCTAAACTAATCGCAGCCGATTGGTAACCTAACGCTTTTGCACGATTCGCTAGCGTCGTTTTATCGGCAATATAAGTAACAACAGCAGGCATAATGAAGGCGGCACCCACACCGCCAAGTAGACGACTCACAAATAATAGCCACGTTTCATTTGAAAAACCGAACAGTGCCTCTGAAAATGAAAATAACAAAAGACCGAGGATCATCATTTTTTTACGGCCGATTGAATCGACCCATACACCTGTAAAAGGGGAAGCAAGAAACTGCGCAAATGCCATCGCAGCAAATAAGTAACCGACAATGGCACCACTTAAACTTAGATCCTTCGCAATTGATGGCATAACTGGTGCGGCAAGTCCTATCCCCATAAAAGCAATAAATAAACTAGATAAAGCAAGTGCAATAGACACTTTCTCTTTTTGATTCATAATTAATTACCTCTATTTAACTGTCAAACAATTCATGGTCCTATTTGTCGGAGGATGAAATGGATGCATTCACTTTCTTCATTGTTTGTAATACATTTTGCAATTGTTCTAAATCGATGTCAGCGAAGTGCTTCGTCATAAATTCTTTATCTGCTTCTACGCTCAATGCCTGATAAGCGAGACCTTCTTCTGCTAATCCGATGAAAAACTCGCGATGATTATTTGGGTTGACCTCACGTTTGATAAAATTTAGTGCTTCTAGCTTCGATATTACTTGGCTCACCGCACTTTTAGAAATTGCGAATTTCTTGGCGATTTCATTTGCTGTAATACGTGGATTGTCCTTCAAAAAAAATAAAATCGTATCTTGCTGTGCTGTTAAATTATAAGCATTGAACTTTTGTGCGTTTTTATTATATAAAATATAATTCAAGTAATATTCACTAAAAACGACAGTCAGTTCTTTAAACATTTTTTGATGATTTGAAAGCATAATATCCTCCTTCTAGTTCAGTTAAGTAAACTGAACTTAACTAACAAAAAGTATTTTATATGTTAAGGAGTTTTTTGTCAACAATAAAAAAGGTTCCGATCACCAAATACCGATGATTGGAACTTTTTTTATTTGATTCTTCAGGAGCAATTCAACTATGGAATATATACCCGGAATCTCTCTCTTTTATGTTTCCTTATTATGATCTCCCCATTGGCACATCGTCTGGATAATCGGCCAAAGCGTTTGCCCCTTTTCAGTCAGGCTATATTCAACCTTTGGAGGAATTTGTGGATATTCCTCACGAATACAAATTCTCTCCAACTTTCCGAGACCATCAACCCATCTTACCCGTCCAGTTCCTACTCAGTTCCTACTGGTAGTTCATTGTAATAAACTAAAATGTGTTCAGAATGCTCATTAAGTTTGTCGAATTCATCAAACTCATCTTCCAATGGTACACCTTGTTCTTCAACGAATACTTCTTTTCTGATTTTAAATGCTAGATTTAAATCGTTCTCTAGTGTTATTGTTTTTGAAACCAGTGTTATTCAGTCCTTTTCTAAAGTATTTAACTAGTCTATCGCAGTTTGATATATCATTAAGGCCTGAATCTGATTCAATATCCAATTGGATAAGATTTACTATCTCAATTCATCTGGATAGCTATCCCGGTTCATCGTATAAATAATTTCGCCAACAAAATCTTCAAAATCGCTTGCTACATTCGTTTGTTTGGCAAGGATCGCATTCGATTCATCTTTTCTGTTTTCAAAAATAACATAATGACTTAGATTATCTATCTCAACACGATAATAACCGACATTATTTTGGAAACCCGCGGCAGTTTGATTAAGCTCATAATTTTCTTCATTACCAGCCTCATCGGTTAGAGTCATAGTTTTTTCTTTTGAAAAGTTAATCTTTACTTTTTCGCCATCCTTTGAAACAGCATGCCAATCACCGGCATATTTATCTGATGGTTTACAACTTGCCAACAAAACGAGTGCCAACATAACTACTAATCCCGTACTTATTTTTTTAAGCATATTGTCATCCCCCTAAAAAAACCACTGCTGATTTTTTCTCCCCTCAATATTACCATAAAGTGGTTGTACAGAAAGCCTTTTTGTTTGAATTAACACCGTATGATGTAATGATGAGGAAAAGTGTACATTAGTTTGTCGTTAAATATGATGATACGCGAATTATTGAAAGGGGCATTTTAAAGTAATATGAAAAAGTTTGAAAAACATAGAGGCTATTCAAGAACTTATGAGGAAAATAAACTTACTCTCGGCTTATTTTTTCCGCTGGAATCTTATAGCGGGAGTATTCCGGAGATGAACTTAGAACAACAAATAGCACTCGCGAAACAGGCAGAAGAAGCTAATTTTGCATCCCTTTTTGTCAGGGATGTTCCATTAAACGATCCTTCCTTTGGTGATGCCGGTCAAATCTACGATCCATGGGTATTTCTTGGCTATGTAGCCGCACATACTCAAAAAATTGCGTTAGGTACAGGAAGTGTTATCACATCATTACGCCACCCACTAGACCTTGCAAAATCTGCAGCTTCAGTTGATCAGATTTCGGAACAAAGGCTCTTACTTGGCGTTGCAACTGGGGATCGTCCTATAGAATTTACTGCCTATGATGTTGAAAGGGAAGATAGAGCACAATTATTCCAAGAGTCTTTTCATGTGATGAAAGAAGTTTGGGCAAACTCATTTCCCGGAATCAATACCAATAGAGTCCAGTTAACTGGCGCAGATCTTCTACCAAAACCAGCCTTATCAGATATACCTGTTTTTGTAACGGGTCATTCGGGTCAATCATTGGAATGGATTGCAAAAAATAGCGACGGCTGGATTAGTTACCCGCGTAATCCAAATGATCAGGGGCGAGTCATCACTAATTGGAGGTCTCTAACAGACGAGTTCAATCCTTTCACTCAATCTCTTTATATAGATTTATTGGAAGACCCGAATGCTGGCCCTAGTCCAATACATTTAGGATTCCGAAGTGGCTATAAGTTTTTAATTGAATTTTTGAGGGCGCTGGAATCTGTCGGGGTCAATCATGTTGTTTTGAATTTCAAGTTTGCAGAACGACCAATAGAATCCATCATTCATGAATTGGGAGAGAAAGTTGTGCCTCATTTTCCTGCCCTAACAAACTCATGAATTATATAAGTATAAAAAAGACTGAGTGCGTCAACGCTCAGTCTTTGCATTTAACATCCTTCACTATCGCACACTATTCCCTCAGGGAAATCCGGTTTTTGTCTATTGATTTCATCGTCAATAATTTGTTCGAGCGTTTCTTTGGAACGAATTCCGGCAACTTTCGTGTCACCGATTACAAAGGTAGGAACCGCTGTAATGCCCGCTGCTTTATAAGCGTGCTGCAATGTTTTTTGATGGGCTTCTTTGTATTTCCTCGTTTCCAATGCTTCTCGATATTCTCTTTCGTCCAAACCAATCTCGCCGGCTAATCGAGTTAATATCTCACGATCGCCAATGTCTTGATCTTCTTGGAAAAAAGCACGCAACATCCGGTCGTTGTATTCATTTCCTTTGCCTTGTTCTTTGGCATATTGATAACCTTCGAAAGCTAAATGGGTGTGTGGCTGTGGAGATACACTTGGTAGAATAATGTCGATTCCCATCTGTTCTGCGATCGGAAATACGGATTGTTTCCATGTGCTTTGTAAATAATGTTCTTCAGGTTTTAATGTTTCATTCGGATAGGGGCGCAGCTCATACGGCATCCATTCAACTTCCACGTCTTTTCCTTCTATTGCTTCATCCATTGGTTTTTTCGCTAATAAACAAAAAGGACAGACATAGTCCGAGTATATTTTAATCTTAACTGTCATGTGATTACCTCCTGTTTATTGTCTACCTGTGTTGCCTGTAGGATTGACCAATCCGTTCCATTGTAATTCATCATCTGGGTTCGTAAAATAGATGCAATCGAACTATTGTTTCTATAAGGAGATATAATAATGGTTACATTGTTAAATATACTGGATTATTCACCAATAGATGAAGGAAGGAATGCGCGTCAAGCGTTATTGGCGACAACGAAATTGGCGAAGCGTGCGGAGGAACTTGGCTACCACCGGTTTTGGGTAGCGGAACATCATCATGTATTATCTGTGGCAGGCAGTAGCCCGGAGATGCTGATGATGCATTTAGCGACATCAACCAAACGCATGCGAATCGGTTCGGGCGGCGTCATGCTTCCGCATTACAGCGCGTATAAAGTGGCGGAGAATTTTCGAATGCTAGAAGCACTGCATCCAAACCGAATTGATCTGGGAATCGGCAGATCGCCTAGCTATCAAATTGTTAATCGCGCTTTGAATGAAACAAAAGGAAAACGTGTGTCCTATGAACAGCAAGTGCAGGACATCAATAAATTTATAACCGATGATACTTCGGAAGATCATCGATTCAATAGCCTGATTGCAACGCCGATCATAGAAACGATTCCCGAAATGTGGATGTTGGGGACAGGTATGGGTAGCGCTAAGATTGCTGCGGATAGTGGGACAGCATATGCCTTTGCGCATTTCGCTAAGCCTTCTGAAGCAGCGGTGGATGCCGTAGATCATTACCGAAAACACTTTAAGCCCTCACGATTACTTGATAAACCCAAAGTCATGATAGCCGTTTTTGCTATTATTGCGGAGACAGCAGAAAAAGCGGAAGAACTCGCTAAGGCTTTTGATTTATGGTTATTGTTTGTTGAATCTGACAACCCGCCACCTTATTATCCATCCGTGCAAACCGCAAATAGGCGGGGAATTAGTACTATTGAAAAAGATAAAGTCATGCAAAACCGGAAGCGCATGATTATTGGAGACGCGGAGCAGGTTAGAGATGAAATTAAACGGGTTGCGGACTTGTATCAGGCAGATGAGGTTACCATTATTCCCAATTTCTTCGGGGCCGATAATCGAATGGAAGGAATCGCGTTATTGGCGCAGGCTTTTGGATTGCATTGAAAAAACTAAATATTTCATCATGAGCATAATACGAAATTTATTATATTGAAAACTTATAAATAAAGGATGAAGTTTAATGGAATTTATACTAGACCGTTCAATTAAAAAACCTATGTATAGACAAATTGCAGAACAAATAGAGAATGGGATTATATCGGGGGAATTATCTCAAGACCAGCCATTGCCATCTGAACGTGAGTTAGCAAAAAAGTTACAGATAAATCGGAGCACAGTTGTGACTGCTTACGATGAGTTAGAGGCGATTGGATTAATTGTCAGGAAAAAAGGAAGCGGCACTTATATAAATACGGATATATGGGGACTAACCCATAAAAGAGTTCCCAATTGGGGTAGATATGTAGAGGATGGCTCATTTATTCCGAATCTTCCGTTGGTACAGAAACTTCGTAATGAAACTGAGCAAAAAGGAATGATTAACCTATCAAGCGGGGAACTTTCATCAGATTTACTACCTAACGCCCAATTCGCTAGGATTCTTAAGGAGCATGCTTTTGATGAGCATTTAGGTTACGATCATCCTTTAGGCGATGCGGGATTACGGGAGACCATTTGTAAACATGTAAAAACCTATAAAAATATGGTTGTTGAGCCAAACTCCATACTGATTACATCGGGCGCTCAGCAAGCAATCCACCTAATCGTTCAATGCCTGTTAAAACCAGGTGATACAGTAGCTATTGAAGATCCATCCTACGCATTCTCTTTACCGATCTTTCAATCATTTGGTATTAGAACGCTATTACTCCCAGTTGATCAATATGGCTTAAATCCTGATGATATTGTAGCTTTACAAAGAAAACATCGAATTCGTATGCTTTTTTTAAATCCTGATTATCAAAATCCTACTGGCACAAAAATGTCTCTGGAACGTCGAAAGAGAATATTGGAATTATCATCAAAGTACGGTATTCCCATAATAGAGGATGATCCTTATAATTTGACGTCATTCGATGGGCGCATTGGACCCACGTTAAAGTCAATGGATGATAATGAAAATGTTGTATACATTAGTTCTTTATCAAAAGTTGTTGCATCAGGATTACGCATTGGTTGGATTATTGGACCAGAAAAAGTGATTAAGCGTTTGTCAGATGGCAAACAGCAAATTGACTTTGGTCATAGTGTTTTTCCTCAATGGATAGCGAATCAATTTCTAGAGTCCCCTCAATTTGACAAACATGTTTCAAATTTAAGGATTCAACTGAGGGAGCGTAGGAATGCGTTAATTTTAGCATTGGACAGTTTATCTAAAAATGAGGTTACATATTTAGTACCACAAGGCGGAATTCATTTATGGTGTAAAATAAATCACGAAATTGATGAATATAAGTTACTTGAAGAATCCATGAAAAAAGGCGTTTCATTTGTACCTGGAAGAATAATGGGTTCAACAAATGGATACGTTCGATTTACTTATGGAAGAGGTAACGGAGCTTCAATACAAGAAGGCATTTCAAGGTTTGTCTACGCGCTGAGAAGTTATGGGATATAACGGTATTTTATTCTCGGGTGATGTTTGAAATTCCCTAGAATTGTTTTGTCAACAACATAATTTAGGGGACGATTGTGAATAATCCACCCCTGGTCAAAGAGTCTACAGGGAGAATCTAAAGAATGTATCATTGAAATACGAACTTTTTCAGTGGGCTTAGACGGTTCCTGAGACTCGAAAAAAACATGTGCTTTATCACTGGGCCCGAACCGTCCTTCGTTGTTAATGAAGTATAAATATAGCTATAAGACTCACTATAACAATAAATGGGATTGATAAAACATAAATCCACAGCAAATTAGGCAAACTTTTTTCACTACTGTAATTTTTATTCATAGAATTAGCAGCGGATATGGTCAAAATTAGTCCGATAGCTAAAATAATGACCACGAAAATCATTGATACAATAAGGGCTACCTTCATGCCTTCCTCCTTTTTAGAAATAAATTTCTTCGTTCTATACGTTATAATTCTATAATATAAAACATTTTCGAGGACCATCCAATTAGGGGTTATTTAAACCAACCACTTTTTATGGCGTTGGATAATTGTATAAACTTGATATCCAGAGAAGCCTAAATATCCACCCCCGTTCTAGATTTAGAACGGGGGTATATATTGTAACGAGAAAAGAAGTAACTTAATCTCTTTCTCTAGCTTTCTGTGTATCCCTGACGTTTTTTTGAACTGTGATCGCAGCAAATATACTAAGAACAAAGGCCATGCCATAAAATCCTTTTTCACTTAAAATAATACTGCCTGCATTGTATAAACCAATGCCCATTAAGAATATAGCGATAATTAGTGCGAACCAGCTAATGCCGTAATAAATGTTGGTGACGGGTATACCTTCGTCTTTATCTCTGACTGCCTTTTGTAAAGATACAGATGCATAGAGTCCGAATATTAATATCGCGAAATAATACCCTTTTTCATTCAGTTCCATCGCCGTTGCATTGAATAAACCTATAAGATAAGCTGAAACTCCTATTATCAGTGCTGCCAAGGAAGCTCCTTTGAAAGCAGGAGTCGGTTCTCCGTCTTTTCTATCTATTTTCATTTTCGAGTCAATCTCTTTGTCTCTATTAAATAGACCTTCATTATCATTAGTCACCTGAATATTTCCCTCCCCTTTTAACAATCATATCCAAGTGAGTATAAATCAGCAATGCCTTTTAAAAAATTCTATATTTTCTATAAACGGTTGATTTTTATTCTAAAGGTTTTTCATCATTGAAATATGTGGAATGCCATCTTCCATAAACATGCTTGATGATGTCTGATAGCCAAGTTTTTCGTAAAAACCTTCTGCATGTGTTTGCGCATGTAACTTCACACGGGATACATCTTTTTCTTTAGCGATACCTTCTAAAGCATTTATGATTATTTTGCCGAGTCCAAATTTCCGGTAAGGCTTCAAAATACAAATTCTCTCCAATTTTCCGAAGCCGTCAACCCATCTTATCCGACCAGTTCCTGCGGGGCGGTCATTGTAATAAACCAAAATGTGTTCAGAATCCACATTAAGTTTGTCGAATTCATCAAATTCATCTTCCAATGGTACGCCTTGTTCTTCAACGAATACTTCTTTTCTGATCGTAAAGGCTAGATTTAAGTCGTTTTCTAGTTTTATTCTTTTTGTATCCAATGTAATCAGTCCTTCTATAGTTATTTTACTGGGATAGGCCAAAAAAGGATTACCATGCAGGAAGTTCTAGTTTTGTGAGCAAAACAAAAATGTGTCATCTAGAAAATTCTAGATGACACTCTTATTTTAGTGATTATTCTTATCGAAATCAATAAACCGATTGAAATTGTTAGACCAGTATAGAACAAAATGAGGTAGAGGAATTTGTGCAGAAACAAATAAAATCCTTGGTGAAAAATACATTCAAGTAAAATAGTTATAAAGATAACAACAAAATCGGCTTCCTTATTGGTTAGTCGATTTTATATATAATGAAGAAAGGGGTTTATTTTGTAAAAAAAACTTAGTGCGAATAATCATAATATGAACGCTGGCATTGATTGAAAGTAGTCGTAAAGAAAGGTATTTCGAAAATTAATAGAAATATGCACAGTTACCTTGGATTCAAGGTATTAATCTTGACTCTTCGTCACTTGCGTGGTAAAGTGATAGTAAGATCAATAATGAAGAGGAGGGGCAGAATGCATAATAACACGATTGGCTCATTAATTTGGTTACGCTTAATGCGATTTACAAACCAAAGTAACCAACTATCAAATGAATTTTTAAAACGTTTTGATTTAACAACCGCACAATTTGATGTACTAGTGCAAATTCAACTATACCAACCGCTAACACAGAGCGAATTAGCTGAAAAAGTAACGGTAACCCAAGGTGGTATTTCCCGCATGCTCGCACGGCTTGAAAAAGAAGGTTGTATTGTACGTAAGCAAGATTGGAAAACTAAAATGATTAGTCTCACCGAGAAGGCTGAAGCGGTTTTAGAAGAGGCGATGCCTGCGCAACTAGCGTTTCAAACATCATTTTTCGAAGATGTATTAACGAAAGAAGAAGAGAAGACACTATATAAGCTCATAACACGTGTTCATAAGTATAGTGAAAAAAGAGAATTACCGCATGAGTAATTTTTTTTACAAAGTCACTTGACTAGTCAAATTAAAGAGTAGGAGGAACTACAATGTATAAAATTCCAGGACATCACCATATTTCAATGCTTACGAAGGACGCAAAAGTCAATAATCATTTTTATGAAAAGTTATTAGGTTTACGTCGTGTAAAAAAGACAGTTAATCAGGATGATCCATCTATGTATCATTTATTTTACGGAGATTTAACAGGAAGTGCGGGTACCGAGCTCTCATTTTTTGAAATGCCAATGGCCGGAAGAACAGTTCGGGGAACGAATGCCATTACAAAAATTGGCTTACTCGTGCCGTCGCTTGAAAGTTTAACCTACTGGAAAAACCGTTTCGAACAGTTTGGCGTGAAACATAATGAAATTACAACGTATGCGGGTCGAGATGCAATCCCGTTTGAAGACTCAGAAGGATTACGTCTTTTTTTATTAAATAATAATGGGGAGGAAACACCAGACTTTTGGGAAGCATGGGAAGATTCTACGGTAGATTCAGCACATCGCATTTTAGGGATGGGGACTACGGAACTCACGGTGCGTTATTTAGAAAGAACAGCTAAAACATTAAAAGAACTATTTGGTTATGTAGAAGTATCCCGTTCGGAAAAGGAAGCTATTTTTCAGTCGGTTGAAGGGCAAGCATTTGGTGAAATATTAGTGCAACAGCAAGAGGGACCAAGTGAAAAGCCGGGTCGAGGAAGTATTCACCACTTAGCAATTCGTGTGAAAAATGAAGAAGAACTTCGTTACTGGGATAATATCGTAAAAGAAAATGGATTTACTTCATCGGGTGTCGTCGATCGTTATTACTTCCAAAGTTTATATTTCCGTGATTCAAACGCAATATTATTTGAAATTGCGACAGACGGACCTGGGTTTACAAGAGATTCGTCGGTTGAGGATTTAGGAAAAGCATTGGATTTACCCGCATTCTTGGAAGATAGACGTGCAGAAATTGAAGCGAAACTAGAACCAATTGACTGAGGAAAGTGCAGGGCCTGGTTTGTTGGACGTAATTCGAGCGTTCGGAGCCCGCAGTATAGTCTTAACTAAAGGAGATCATGAAGATGGAAAAATATCGTATTGATAAAAATAAAGGACTTGAATTTGGATTATATTCGCTTGGGGACCATATGCGCAATCCACATAGCGGTGAAATGATAAGCGCCGAGCAACGTATTCAGGAACTCATTGAAGCGAGTAAGTTGGCTGATGAAGCGGGACTGGATGTTTTCGGGGTCGGGGAAAGTCATCAAACGCACTTTGTGACACAAGCGCATACGGTTGTTTTAGGTGCGATTGCACAAGCAACAAAAAACATTAAAATTGCCAGTTCGGCAACTGTGTTAAGTGTATCTGATCCAGTTCGACTCTATGAAGATTTTGCGACAATTGATTTAATTTCGGGAGGTCGAGCTGAAATTATTGCAGGTCGCGGCTCCCGTGTAGGGGCATATAGTTTGCTTGGCTATGATGTCCGTGATTATGAGGAGTTATTTGAAGAAAAACTGGATCTTCTATTGAAGTTAAATGACGAAGAAAAAGTGACGTGGGAAGGTCAATATCGCGCGCCTTTGGAAAATGCGATGATTTTGCCGCAGCCGCAAAATGGCCACTTACCAATATGGCGTGCGGTAGGCGGACCACCCGCCAGTGCGATCAAAGCGGGATATGCAGGTGTACCGATGACGCTGACAACACTTGGTGGACCAGCTGTTAACTTTAAAGTTGCAGTTGATGCGTATCGTGAGGCAGCACAGCGTAGCGGTTTCGATTCAGCATCTTTACCAATTGCGACAACGAGCTTGTTTTATACAGCTGAAAATTCGCAAGACGCGCTTAGCGAATATTATCCACATGTGCATACTGGCATGCTTGCTTTACGAGGTGGCGGCTATCCAAAACAACAGTTTGCCCAAGCAACTGACCATCGGGATGCATTAATGATTGGGAGTCCGCAGCAAATTATTGAAAAAATGCTCTATCAGTATGAACTTTTCGGTCAACAAAGATTCCTAGCGCAAATTGACTTTGGCGGTGTTCCTTTTGATAAAATCATGAAAAATATTGAGTTAATTGCCACTGAAATATTACCAACAGTGAAGAAATTTACCGCTGGAAAATAGGGAGAGATTAAAAATGAAAATCGCATTGCTTGCTGGCTCCAATGTTGGGTCAAAAACAAGAACTGCAATGGATTATACACTTAAAATAGTGAATGAAAAGTATCCAGATGCAGAAATTATATTACTAGATCTTGCAGAATATGAACTAGTCTTTAGTGACGGGCGTAATTACTGGGAATATGAAGGTGACACAAAATATGTGACAGAAATCATTATGGCGGCAGATGCCATCATCATTGGAACACCAACGTTCCAAGCTTCTATCCCGGCTACTTTAAAAAACATCTTTGATTTATTGCCAGTTAATGCTTTTCGCGATAAAGTAGTGAGCGCGCTTGTCACAGCCGGAACAGCAAAGCATTATTTGATGGTAGAACAGCAGTTAAAACCTATCTTGGCTTATATGAAGGCCAAAATTGTTCAGACTTATGTGTTTATCGAAGAAAAGGATTTTCATCGAAAAGAAATAATAAATGATGATGTATTATTCCGTCTCGAGCGTTTGGTCGAAGATACAGTCGTCCTAACGGAAACATATGCGGGCATCCGTGAGGTTAAAGAAGCGGCATATGGATTTTAATAGATAAGACTACACCGCCATAAAAATGTTGTGATGTTAAATCAAGTAGTTGCGTGGTCACAAGTTTTATATGTAGTGGATAATAATGTGTCACTGAATCACAAAAAAAGTGTCATCTGGATTGTTCCAGATGACACTTTTAACTGTGTAAAGAAATTTTAAATTTCCGCGCCTGAAAATGGCTTGAAATCGTTAAACCAATACCAGTGATAATTCTTTTGCCACAGCTTCCACTTTTGACAGTCCTTCTTCAATAATTGCCTCAGCCTGATCCGGTGCTGCCGCATGACCTTCAATGATAACTTCATGCATAATCTCCATACCAAATACGCCGCCAACAACGTTTTTAATATAGTTTGCAGCCATTTCCATCGGAGCCGCTTCTGGTGAGGAATAAATTCCGCCGCGTGCGTTTAGTATAACTGCTTTTTTGTCGGTCATTAACTGGACCGCTTGTCCATTTTCATCATATTTGAATGTGAAGCCGGCTTGGTATACATAATCGATGAATGTTTGCAATTTAGCTGGAATTGTTAAGTTCCATAATGGAAATGCGAATACAACAACGTCAGCTGCTGTCAATGCATCCATTGCTTTTTGTTTTGCGGCTAGAATACGTTGTTCGATGTCTGTCATTTCTTCGCCTGATTCCAATTTACCGAAAGCATCGAATAGTTCTTGACCAAGATACGGCATATCTTCTGCAAAGACATCGAAAGTTGTTACGTTGTCGCCTTCTATAGTATTGATGAAAGTTTCATACATTTTACTTGATACAGCTTCTGTAGCTGGACGGTTATTTGCTTTTACGACTAATATGTTCATTGTTAAATCCCCTTTTGTCTTCTAAGATAAATTTATCTTGAATTCATACTATATATTTTTTGAAATAAAACATCAAACAATTAATCTCGAGTTATTTTCATGGGAAAATGGTTTTCTAATTCATCCGAATATTTGCTAATTGAGAACCTGGTAAGTACAAACGAGAATTAAAGAATGGAATGAGAAGCATTTTTCTTTATTTTTTAGAGGGGAAAGATAGAATAAAGATAAGGTTTTAGGAGCCCTGTCGACTGTAACGGCGGTAAGTTGGAGTGTTATGGTTGACAAACAACGAAGCTTATATGATAATTAGTACTTAATTAGAATTATTATCGTTTGGCGGTAGTAATTTAATTATTATTACGGTTTAGGTTTAGATTATCTAGCCTAAACTAACTGTAATAAAATATCTTTAGGAGGAATTTATTTATGTCACAAATCGGTAAAACAGTAGAAGCGTTCAAAGCTTCAGCTTACAATGCAGGTAACGGAGAGTTTATCGACGTTACTGATGAAAACATGAAAGGTCAGTGGAGCATAGTTTGCTTCTATCCAGCAGACTTTACATTCGTTTGCCCAACTGAACTTGAAGATCTTCAAAACCAATACGCAACATTAAAAGACTTAGGCGTAGAAGTGTATTCTGTTTCAACAGACACGCACTTTACACATAAAGCATGGCACGACCACTCAGACGCGATCAGCAGCATTCGTTATATTATGATCGGTGACCCTTCACAAAGAATTTCACGCAACTTCGATGTGTTGGATGAAGAAACAGGTCTTGCACAGCGCGGTACTTTCATTATTGACCCTGATGGTGTTATCCAAGCAGCGGAAATCAATGCAGACGGCATCGGACGCGACGCAAGCACGCTTGTAGGTAAAGTTAAAGCGGCTCAATATGTTCGTAACAATCCAGGCGAAGTTTGCCCAGCGAAATGGGAAGAAGGCGCAGAAACACTGAAGCCAAGCCTAGATTTAGTAGGAAAAATTTAATTTGAAATAGCGGGGATGACCCCGCTATTTTTTAAAGCCTTCGGCGGATGCCTCAGATTTTGAATTGGGCACAACCAATTCAAAATCTGGCGCAGTCTCGCCGAAATATATTTAATGAAGAATATGTTAAGGAGTATGATAATTTTGTTAGAACCAGATATAAAAGCACAATTAGCCCAATATCTTGAAATGATGGAAAATGATGTGCTGCTAAAAGTTAGCACGGGATCTGATAATGTTTCGAATGTCATGAATGGATTAATGGATGAATTATCCAGCATGTCACCTCGCATTAAAGTAGAAAAAACTGAATTAGAAAGAACACCAAGTTTTAGTATAAACCGTATCGGGGAAGATACTGGCGTCGCTTTTGCTGGTATTCCGCTCGGACATGAATTTACATCATTAGTACTTGCATTATTACAAGTAAGTGGTCGCGCTCCGAAAGTCGATCAAAAGCTGATCGACCAAGTGAAAAACCTTGAAGGTGAATACCATTTTGAATCATATATCAGCTTAAGCTGTCAAAACTGTCCTGAAGTTGTTCAGGCACTCAATGTGATGAGCGTTCTTAACCCGAACATCTCGCACACGATGATTGATGGGGCGGCATTTAAAGAAGAAGTCGAAAGCAAAAACATCATGGCAGTTCCTACAGTATTTCTAAATGGCGAGGAATTCGGCGGCGGTCGCATGACGTTGGAAGAAATCTTAGCCAAAATGGGAAGTGCGCCAGATGCTTCTGAATTTGAAAATAAAGATCCGTTCGACGTACTCGTTGTCGGCGGCGGTCCTGCAGGTGCAAGTGCGGCTATTTATGCAGCGCGTAAAGGCATCCGAACGGGGATTGTAGCCGATCGTTTCGGCGGACAGATTTTAGATACAGCGACGATTGAGAACTTTATCAGTGTGAATCGTACAGAAGGTCCTAGACTTGCAGCAAACCTTGAAGAACACGTGAAAGATTACGACGTCGATGTGATGAACTTGCAACGTGCGAAACGTTTGGAAAAGAAAGATCTCATCGAAATCGAATTGGAAAACGGTGCTGTTCTAAAGAGTAAATCCGTTATTCTTTCAACAGGTGCTCGCTGGAGAGATATTGGCGTGCCTGGCGAAGCGGAATTTAGAAATAAAGGTGTAGCCTACTGTCCGCACTGTGATGGTCCGTTGTTTGAAGGCAAAGATATTGCTGTCGTTGGCGGCGGTAACTCTGGTATCGAAGCAGCGATCGACCTTGCGGGGATTGTAAAGCATGTGACAGTGCTTGAGTTTGCATCAGAGCTGAAAGCCGATTCTGTCCTACAAGATCGTCTTAACAGCCTTCCGAACGTTACTGTTCTGAAAAATGTTCAAACGAAAGAAATTACTGGTACTGATAGCGTTAACGGCGTTACGTATATTGACCGTGAAACAAATGAAGAACACCATATCGAATTAGAAGGTATTTTTATTCAAATTGGTCTTGTACCAAATACAGATTGGTTAGGCGACTCAGTTGAACGCAATAAATTCGGCGAAATCGTTGTCGATAAGCGTGGCGAAACAAATGTCCCTGGCGTATTTGCTGCAGGAGATTGCTCCGATAGTGCGCATAAACAAATCATTATTTCAATGGGAACAGGCGCAACTGCTGCTTTGAGCGCGTTTGATTATCTTGTTCGTAACTAATGAACAAGCTAGTATAGTCAAACTAATATTGTTAAAGTAAAATAAATGATAAGCTTCTTTCTCAACGGTCTGTATCGTAGAGAAAGAAGCTTTTTTTATTTAGTTTTCAGCAAAATACATAAAGAATGTTAATATAAGTGAATCGAAAAAGGTTTGAGGTCCGTCAATAGAGTGAGAGGGTGGTGGGGGTGTGGCGAAAATTGAGGGAATTATTGCGGAACATGGTGATTATTTACTCCGGGTCGCCTATTTATACGTGAAAAATAAGTCCACTGCTGAAGACATCGTACAAGAAGTTTTCATTTCATTTTATCAAAAACAGGAGCAGTACAGAGGGGATGCCTCGCTTAGAACCTATTTGGTGAAAATGACTGTTAATCGAAGCCATGACTTTTTACGAAGCTGGACGTATAAGCGAATCAATCTTTTTGAGAGAATTACAGGGAAAAGCACAAATTATACCCCTGAACAAGCCATGGTTGAAAAGGTAGATAAGCAGGAATTAGTGGAGGCATTATTTAAACTATCCGTCAACTATCGTGAAGTACTTATACTTTATTATTTCGAGGAAATGACGACAGTGGAAATCGCAAAGTTACTGGACTGTCCGGAAGCTACAGTTAGGACTAGGTTGCAACGTGCTCGAAAGCAACTGGAAAATCGACTGATTGATTATGAATGGGAGGCATTTCGCCATGAATCAATTTAAACGGGACTTGAATCGCGAGTTACAGGTTATCTCACTGTCACAAGAGTTAAAGCAGCAAATTGCAACTAAAGCAAAAGCGGAAAAGTATAGCCAAAAGAAACGCGTCCATTGGCAATATCGATTTGTCCTCACGGCTTTTATGATTCTATCACTTAGTCTTGGTTATTTGCTCTGGCAGCAAGGGCGATCCGTGGGGAGATTACAAGGTGCGGCTCCGATAGAAATTGGAACAACTACAAATTGGTCGATGCTGAATCATGATTTTTTTAAAATAATTCTCCTTATAAGTTTTTTTATTATATTAAGACTTGTGATAAAACGACTTCTGCAAAAAAGTGGTAAAGGCTTACCTGTCTGTGTGGAATGTGGTGAAGAGTGGCATTTTCGGGAAGCTTTGAAGCAGTGCATGAAAAATAGCAACATAATATGCCCATATTGTGGTCATAAGCAGTACCGCACAAAAAAGTCATCATTAAAGGCTAATTTGCTTAACATACCCATTCCTTGCTTGATTATCATTATACAGCTATTTGATAATACCTTGTTGGGTGTTGTCGTTTATCTCTCCTGTGCAGCGTATCTTGTGTTAAGTTTAAATCCATATTTTATGGAGCTACAGGAAAAAGATCCTATCAATGAGTTTTTGGGATGACTGTAAGCTGGAAATCATGCTGAGCCATTCAGAGGTACACTCACGATTGCGCGCGCCGACTAGGTTATGACTGAACAGGATACCAGTCAACGAGCTTATTTGTCGTTAATCTGTATTATTTATCGATTGGTATAATCTTTATACTTGATATACTTTATATACCTAGTATATACTTGAATTAATCGTTGGAGGTGATCGTTATTAAAGTATGCCCTTATTTAGAATCGTGTTTTGAGATTTTAGGGAGACGTTGGAACGGGCTCATTATTCATTACTTGTCGAATTGTCCTGGGTTTACCGCTCACTTTTCTGATATGAAGCGCGATTTGAATGATATTACACCCCGGTCGCTTTCATTGAAATTGACCGAACTTGCGGAGTATGACTTGGTCGTTAAAAAAGTAACAAAAGGAACGCCAATCACAATAACGTATCATTTGTCCGAAAAAGGACAACAACTAGCTTTAGCCTTACAACCAATACAGGTATGGGCGCAACAAAATATAGAACTAGATTTTTCCAATCATAAATAAAGAAAAGAGGAATTTAAATGAAACCGAAGAATAATATGATTTGTGATTTAGAAACAGGCATCTGTGGTCCAGGTGGGGACGAAACAAATACAATGGAGTTCATCGATTTCTCAACGCCGAAAAAATCGGTGGATCTTTATTATGTGACCGATCCAATCTGTTCGCATTGCTGGGCATTAGAACCAGTTCTTCGTAAGTTTGTCGATCAATACGGGCACTATTTTAATATGCATACGCTCATGGGCGGCTTACTAGAAAATTGGGATGGCTTTGCAGACGTAAGCAATGGCATTTCCAGTCCTGCAGATGTTGCTGGTCACTGGAGAGAGGTTGGCGAACACTCGCGCATGCCAATCGACGGAACTGTTTGGTACGATAATCCGATTGAGTCGTCATTTATCCCTTCTCGCGTATATAAAGTAATTCAAGAAAAAAGTTCTGATTTAGCAAATACATTTTTACGCCGAGCACGAGAAGAACTTTTCGCTTTCAATAAAAACATTGCACAAGATGAAGTATTGATCAATATTGTTAATCAAGTTGGACTTGACGGAGAAGCAATCATTCTTCAATCAAAGCTGCCAGAAGCAAACACTTCATTACACGAAGACTTCCAACTCGTTCGTGAGTTAGGTGTTCGAGGATTCCCGACAATCGTCATGGTCAATGAAGAACAAAAAGGTGTTCGAATCGTTGGTGCACGAACTTTGGAGGACTACACGAATGCACTCCAACAATTACTGCTGGAAGAAACAGTACAACCGAAAAAGTTATCTAGTTTAGACCAATTACTTCAGCAGGAAAAGTTATTATTCTCTCGTGAAATTGAAGAGTATTTTTCAATCGAAAAAGATGCGTTAGATGCCTTTTTACAAAAAGAATTATCGCAAGATGCTTACGAAGTAAACAGCATCCTTGGTGAAAAATATATTCAGGTAAAATAATTGGTGACAAAAATCGACTTCCTCATGGATAGTCGATTTTGTTTAGAAGGGGGGTATCTTGTTGCAAAAACTAGAAGCCGGAAATCATGCACAACCATTCAGAGGTCCATTCACAATTACGCGTATCCAACCAGGCGATATTTTGGGGGATAATGCCTCAGGTACCGCATTTGGACCGTTAGCAATCGTTGATCACGCGGTTATGAAAAAGGGTCTAACGATAAAAATGCATGAACATGTAAATGATGAAATACTAAGTTATATCAGCTCAGGCGTGACGCATCATAGGGATTCAGCTGGTTTTGAAGCGCCGATTGCACGGGGGAAATTAATGATGATGAATGCTGGAAAAAGTTTTTGGCACGAAGAAAAAGTAACAGACGATGAAGTGGAAATGCTTCAAATTTTCGTGCGTCCAAGTGAAACAAATCTTCCGCCGAAAATTCAATTCCATGATAAACCAACCAACAACGAAAATTGGTATGTCATGGTGGGACCTGTTGGAAGCGAAGCGCCACTTTATGTACGGCAAAACGTTTACATATTAGATGCGCATCCTATAGCTGGCGAAGCGCTTGAGATTCCAACATACGATGGCTTTACACCATTTCTATACGTGATGAACGGAGAAATTACAATCCAAAATCTCACAATTGGTAAACAAGAAGCTGTAACAGATCTAGTCAATCCACTTCCTCCGTTAGTCGCGAATGAAGACACGACAATGGTGTTATTCTTTGTCGATTTGAATGCATCAATGTCGATGGATGGAACAATTAGTGGCTTGAAAAAATGACGAAAAACGGATTATCCTTGGCGTTTTATTTCCAATGTCTAATCCGTTTTCATATTCATTCAAAACATGAATCAACTATTGTTTTTCTGGAATCGAGTCATAAACTGGCTTAGCGCAAGACATGCTTCTACAGGAACAGAGTTATAAGCAGATGCTCGGCATCCCCCGACAGAACGGTGTCCATTTAAACCGACAAAGCCTTCCTCTTTAGCTTCTTCTAAGAATTTCTTTTCCAACGCATCGTCAGCGAGCTTGAATGTGATATTCATGAGAGAGCGGCTTTCAGGTTCCGCATGACCACGGTAGAAACCATCGCTGCCGTCGATTGCATCATAAATCAATTTAGCTTTTTCCTCATTTTGTTTCGCCAAAGCTTCTAATCCGCCTAATTCATCGATCCATGCGAGCACTTCCCCTAACATATAGATGCCGAAAGTGGGTGGTGTATGGTAGAGCGAATTGGTTTTTGCGTGCGTGTTATAGTCCAACATGGTTGGAATTTCTTGATTTGATTTTTCAAGCAAATCTTTACGAATAATAACGACTGTAACCCCTGAAGGTCCGAGGTTCTTTTGTGCACCTGCGTAAATCAAGCCGAACTTACTTACGTCGACTGGTTTAGACATAATGTCACTGGACATATCCGCAATGAGTGGAACGTTTCCTGTGTCAGGGAACTCTTTCCACTGAGTGCCGTAAATCGTGTTGTTTGAAGTGAGATGGACATAAGCGTCATCTTCATTATATTGCAGATCGTTTATCCCAGGGATTGTGCTGTGATTGCTCTCTTTTGTATTGGCAACATGATAAGGTTCACCAAATAGTTTCGCTTCATCAAATGCCTTTTCTGACCACACACCCGTCATGAGATAGCCCGCTTTTTTTCCAGGGTTTAAAAAGTTCATTGGAATCATAGAAAATTGAAGGCTAGCGCCACCTTGAAGAAAAAGTACTTCATAGTTTTCAGGAATCGAAAATAATCTTTTTAAGCGTGCAATCGCATTGTTATGTACATCATCGTATGCTTTACTGCGGTGACTAAGCTCCATGATTGACATACCTGTGCCGCGAAAATCGACAAGCTCTTGTTGGGCTTTTTCTAGAACTGGCAGCGGCAATGCTGATGGACCAGCGTTAAAGTTATAAACTGGACGAATACTTTGTTTCAAATTAACCTCACCTTTCAATCGAAATTGACTTCTCGAACTCTTGTGATTTCTGGAATGGCTTCTAATTCCTCGATGACTGTTTTGGTAGCTTTATTATCGACTTCTAAAATCATCACTGCAGAACCGCCGATTTCTTGGCGACCTACTTGCATACTGGCAATATTGACATCGTTAATGCCAAGCGTGGTTCCAACGCGACCAATCAAACCAGGTTTGTCCGTATGTGAAATTAATAATATTAGACCCTTTGGCGCGATATCTACAGGATAAGGTCCGACTTTAACGAGACGCTCTCCAATGCCTGAAACTACAGCTCCAGTCACCCAACGTTCTTCTTCCGTTGTTTTTAAGCGGATTGTAATTTTGCTAGAAGCATTTTGGTTGAAAAGCGACTTTTGAAAAACAAGTTGGATGTCGCGTTGCTGAGCCAAATGAATCGCATTTACGATATTGACTTGCTCTGCGCCCAGGTGATGAGAAAGTATTCCTTTGAGTACATATGGACTTAAAGGAGAAGTATCTAAATTCGCTAACTCACCCTCGCACTCAATTGTGATTACACGCACCGCACCGTCTGTCATTTGTGCCAGTGATTTTCCGAGATGTTCACATAATTTAAAGTAGGGTTGTAATTTATTTAATAACTCGGGTGGAACCGATGGCATATTCACTGCGTTTTTAAATGGTTCGTTGCGTAAAATATGGATGACTTGTTCGGAAACGTCGATCGCTACATTCTCTTGCGCCTCCATAGTGGATGCACCCAAGTGCGGTGTGACAATAATCTTTGGATGTGCAAAGAAAGGATGATCTGACGCTGGAGGCTCATTTTCGAATACATCGAATGCGGCTCCTGCCACAATGCCTTCATCAATCGCTTCGATAAGCGCCATTTCGTCTATGATGCCGCCGCGCGCGCAGTTAATGATGCGCATGCCTTTTTTCATCACTTCAAACTGTGGCTTGCTAATCATGTGACGCGTTTCGCTTGTAAGCGGCGTATGAACAGTCATAAAATCCGCTGTTCGCACAATTTCATCACGACTTGCCAGCTTGATGCCCAATTGTTTCGCGCGTTCTTCTGACATGAATGGGTCATAACCTAGAATCGTCATGCCAAACGCCATTGCCCGTTTAGCGACTTCGATTCCGATGCGACCTAGCCCGAATACACCGAGTGTCTTGTTGCGTAATTCAACGCCAAGAAATGATTTACGGTCCCATTCGCCGTCAATTGTTTTCGCGTAAGCTTGAGGGATATGCCGAGCCAATGCCATCATCATCGCAAAAGTATGCTCGCATGTTGTAATGGTGTTGCCGTCAGGTGCGTTAATCACAACAATTCCTTGGTTTGTTGCAGCATTTAAATCGATATTGTCAACACCGACTCCAGCACGACCGATCACTTTCAAATTGATGCCGGCTTCCATGATGCGTTCGGTTACTTTTGTTTGGGAACGGACAAGCAGTGCATCGAAGTCGCCGATGATCGAAACAAGTTCATCTTCGTTTAATCCTGTCTGCTTGATTACTTCTACATCATCAGCATTCATCAGCTGTTGAAGTCCAAAATCACTAATCGGATCCGACACTAAAACTTTAAACACAAGCATTCCTCCTCATTTATGTAAAGGGTAATAATTGCAGGTTATGACACTGTTGACCTTATCAGCGGCATAAAGTTACTTTACGTTTGGCTAGTATTCCCCAACCGTATATTCTTAACATATTAACACTTAACACTTAAGCGAGTCAATTTGAAAATAGAGAAATTAATCGTTAAATCCGAACAAAACTAAATCTAACGCCAATCCAAAGAACTGAAATAACTATATTGACGAATGATTAAACATTATTATGTATTAACGTTCGTTTTGCAAGTTGTTATTAGCAATTATGAAATTGGACCAAGCATGTACATTATTGTTTTTCGACAGATACAAAAACCCATAATTACATACCTGATAGATTTGGATAAAAATAGGCAACAAATGCAAAATGTAAACAAAGAAAAATAAGAATTGATGAAAAACCTTCCGCGTCTGATGCTGATGTGGGAGGTTTTGTAATTTAAAGGGATTACTATTCTTTTGTGGAATACTCCTATTATGGCCTTTATTAACACTATTAATTAAGCGAGGAAGATTGGATTGAAGGAAAAAAACTCAAAAAAATTGCTCGTATTTTTAATAGGTGTTTCATTGTTATAACAGCACTATGCTATTTTACGGTAGAAAGTTATTTGGAGAAAACGGGAATTGTATTATTAGGGCGTTCATCAAGGGGGTTTCATGAACCATTCCCGTCTTTTTCAATAATTTTATTATTGCTCGTATCAATAAATTTTTATTCCCGTAAAAAAGACCCTTCCAATATATTTGGCATCTCATATTTGCTCTTGATATGTCTAATAACTGGGTTTATTCTTTTACCTGTTGGATATTCGAAGTATGTAGAATTATATTCTGCATTCGGAAGTTGGATTTTTCATGTGATCCTTTGTGTCATATTCGTCGTATGGAATTTTGCAGTTGTAGGTTATAAATACTACATGAGAAAACTTACTACTTGATAAAAAGTTACCAAAATTTATTTGGTTATGGAGTTCAAATATCGTAGAGGTTATGGTGCAGGCAAACATGAGGAAAGTATTGATGCAAATAATAATAGGTATCGCACTAATCGCCTAATGTTTCTTAATGATCCTGGAAAATTCACCAACCAATACAAATCCCATTGAAAAGCTGTCTTGTCGGCTTTTCAATGGGATTCTCTTTTTCACTGAAAGGCATTACCTTAATCCAGAAGGAAAAGAAGAAACTGTTGTTCTGAGCGAGTATGTAGAAAAATCGTATCAAGGGAAAGTTATCGTAAAAATGACACAAAAAGAAGCGAAAGGCGAACTAGAATTTGAAGTTTAGGACAAGGCTAGACAGTGAACACAAATCGGTACAAACACGTGGTAAAGCGTTACAATGATTCTATCGGAAATATCTCGGTAGTATAGCGACTGGACGTGTTATTTTGGCTCATGAAGGTTACTCGATAAGGGATTCACAGTTCTGGAAAATTATAATAAGTCTTGCTGCTGGTTCACTCTTTATTTTTGCTGCGATGTATGCTGTGCAGCCATTGCTCCCTGTCTTTACAAAAGAGTTTAGGATTCCAATTTCATATGCAAGTTTGTCCTTGTCAATGTCGACGGTAGGACTGATTATTGGCCTCATTGTCCTTGGTTTTTTCTCGGATCGAAACGGGCGTGCCATTTACATTAAATTATCTTTAATCGGTTCGGTCATTCCTTTTTTATTGATGCCGCTAACCGATTCTTTTCTATTGATTATCATTTTGAGGTTTATCCAAGGATTTGCATTTGCTGGTGTTCCGGCGGCAGCCTTGGCATACATAAGTGAAGAAATTCATAAGCAATTTGTTAGTTTTGCCACTGCTCTTTATATCTCGAGTAATGCACTTGGCGGTATGCTCGGCCGGGTGATGACTGGTTACATAACGGAACATTATTCATGGGAAGTGGCGTTTTACATATTGGCTGCGACGGGAACAATTATATTTAACATCATTCTTTTCACGCTGCCCCGGTCTCGGAATTTTAAGTCGACGAATACGAATTTTAAAAAGGATATCGAAGGGTTTTTATTTCATTTGAAAAATCCCTCTTTATTGGTCGTGTTTGGACTTGGAATTGTTTTGCAACTGTCTTTCACGGGTGTTTGGACGTTTTTGCCGTTCCATTTAATGGCGCCGCCGTTTTCACTTTCACTTGAAATGATTTCCTATACATTCTTCGCTTACGGTCTTGGGGTCATTGGTTCACCGCTGGCGGGATGGCTTGCGGATAAATTAGGGCTTCGAAAAGTCAGGATTACGGGTGTAATCGTTTTGTCATTTGGTGTTTTATTAACGTTGAGTAGCTCTGTTACCATGATTGTAATTGGGCTTTGCGTCACCTGTCTCGGATTTTTCACGGCACATTCGGTGACAGCGGCTTCTGTCAGCAGGGGCGTGCAACATCATAAAGGGAGCGCGTCAAGTTTGTATCTTGTTTCCTATTATATAGGTGTTGCAGCTGGCAGTACGATGCTGAGTCCACTTTGGGAATCGGTTGGTTGGGTAGGAATTGTTTTATTCACTGCAGTTTTGCCTGTCGCTTATGTTGGATTGATTGTTGGGCGAAGCTTTAGGAAGTGATGGATTAGGTCTATTTCGTTCTGGTAAGTGGAGGTGTTTTATTGACTGTTATAGTAAAAAAATATAAATATATGTTGTTGTTAGGGCTTTGTTTCATCATCTCTCTATTTTTTGTGAACCACAATCATTCATTTTATGAACGCTCTATTGCAAAAATCATCGAAACTGAACTGGTAGAAACGAGTAACGTGGTTGACATGCATAATAACGAGGATCAGTTGTTCACCCAGCATATCGTGGCCGAGTTGAAAAATGGGGAGGAAAAAGGACAGCTTATCCATTTGGTGAATGACTATTCATCATCCGGCGCTTACGATCAAGAATACCACGTTGGGAATGAACTATTTGTTGCGATTGATACGGGTAAAGAAACGGAAATAACAGGAACGATTAGAGACGTGAAACGTGATAAATCCATTTTAATCGTGACATGGATTTTTATCTTTACTTTATTGGTCGTAGGAAGAAAACAAGGATTATTTTCGATTATCAGTTTGGCAGTGAACGCTGTCATATTGTCTTATGCACTCGATATTTATATAAAAAACGCCAATATAAGTTTGTTATGGATTTGCGGTGTATGCGTGATTTTATTTACGGTTATTTCCTTGTTGCTTGTTAACGGTAATAATGAGAAAACCTATGCGGCAATCGTTGCGACCTTGCTCGGCACATTTATTTCACTATTCATCGCCTACGTTGTTCTTTGGTTGACTGCTGAAAATGGCCTTCATTACGAGGAGATGCAGTTTCTGACGCATCCTTATCGAATGGTATTTATGGCCGGGTTGTTCATCGGTTCGTTGGGGGCCGTCATGGATGTCGCCATTACAATGTCTTCGTCTATTTTCGAGTTATATGAAAAGAATAATGATATTCCTGTCAAAGCACTCAAAAAATCAGGTTTGGATATCGGAAAAGATATTATGGGAACGATGACAAATATCTTGTTTTTTGCCTATATTAGCGGTTCGATTCCGGTTATTATTTTGTATTTGAAAAATGTCACGCCAATGTCGTTTGCGCTTTCCATCAACCTGTCATTAGAATTAGCGCGTGCCTTAGCCGGTGGAATTGGAATTGTATTGGCGATTCCAATCGGTTTGTATACGTCGATTTTTTTCGTTAATCGAAAGAAGGCGAAATTATGAATGTATTAGTGTGGTTGGCCGCGATTTTATTGATATTGATGATTCTTATTGGCGGTAAAAAGGGTGCACGGTCTTTTATTTCTTTATTCTTCAACTTTGGTGTAATCATGCTTACTATATTTTTCATGATGGACCCACATGCGAATCCGATTATTTTAACTTTGATTGCGTGTACGTTGATTAGTTGTATCAATTTGTTTTTTATAAATGAAGTGAATAGTAAAACGAAAACTGCATTTTTGGCTTCGATGATTACGATTGCAATTATGTTATTATTCATTGCCATCGTGACGAAAAAGACAATGATTCAAGGGTTCGGAGAAGAAGAAATAGACGAGCTTAGCATATTCTCGTTATATATCGGTGTCGATTTTGTTAAGATTGGCGCTTCTGTCATTATTATGAGTACAGTCGGTGCCATAACGGATGTTGCTATTTCTATTACTTCGCCTATGCGTGAAATTTTTAATCATCATCCATCAATTAGCCGTAAAGATTTATTCGCTTCTGGTATAAGTATTGGAAAGGACATCTTGGGATCGAATACGAATACGTTATTTTTCGCCTTTATTGGTGGCTATTTGGCATTGCTTTTATGGTTTAAAGATTTATCATATTCGTTTGGGGAAATCGTAAACTCCAAAGTATTTGGCGCAGAGATGATTATTATACTGTGTGCGGGTATTGGGATTGCGTTGGTCATTCCGATTGCTTCTTGGATTAATGCCTACTTTCTAGTGAGAAGAAATGACGAAACGTAATTTGATTGGCATTGCGAGAGCTGTTTTGTATGGGAATGAATGAAGCTGAATGTATTATTGTTAGGGGAGCCAAGCCGTTAAGGTTTCCCTTTTTTAATTCATAATGGAAACAGATAAATTGCATTATTAACATATAAGCGTTAATATAGGGGTACGGGGTATGGGTTCATCCTAAGGAGGGGAAATTATGGAGGAAACAAAAAAAACAACAGTCCAGCCGAATAAGCAACAGCTTTTAAACCGTTTAAAACGTGTTGAAGGGCAGGTGCGAGGCGTTCATCAAATGGTAGAGAATGACCGTTATTGTGTGGATATTTTACACCAGATTAGTGCCATACAATCGGCGATGAATAAAGTTTCTCTTGCTTTACTAGAAGACCACACCCATCATTGTGTCGTGAAAGCGATCAAAGGGCAAGACGGTGACGAGGCGATAAAAGAATTGATGAGTGTCATGAAAACAATGACTAAGTAAATCGTATCCAATATTGAACATAATAGAAAATATACTAACAATCATACAACGGGAGGTTTTAATCATGAAAGAAGTTTTAAAAGTAGAAGGTATGTCGTGTAACCATTGTGTAAAGTCAATCGAAACAAGTGTTGGTGCGCTTACAGGCGTTTCAGCGGTAAAAGTAGATCTTGCGGACAATGAAGTGCTAGTGGAATATAGCAATGAGGAAACTTTAGCTAAAGTGAAAGAAACGATTGAAGACCAAGGCTTTGACCTTGCTTAAATAAAAGGGTTTATTATAAGGGATGATTATACTTTCAGGTGTAATCTTTCTTTATGAAATAAATATACCCCCTATACGTATCGGAGGAGATACAAATGACGACGAAAGAACAAAAGTTGAAAATTAGTGGTATGACATGTTCAGCGTGTGCAAATCGAATTGAAAAAGGCCTTTCTAGAATCGAAGGGGTTGAGGAAGCGAATGTTAACTATGCTTTGGAAAGTTCTTCGATTGTTTATGATCCAACCAAAACGAATGTAAATGAGTTCAAGGAAAGAGTTGAAAGGCTTGGATTTAGCGTTGTACAAGAAAAAATGGATTTTGATATAACGGGTATGACGTGTGCTGCATGCGCGACAAGAATAGAGAAAAGAATCAATAAAATGGAAGGCGTTGCTAAGGCAAACGTAAATTTTGCGCTCGAAACGATTTCAGTTGAATATGACGACAGTCAGATTGAAACGGGCGACATGGTCAATGCGGTCAAGAAAATGGGGTATGAATTAATTCCAAAGCAAGATGGTTTGGGAAAAGTAGATCATAAGGAATTGGAAATTAAGAAGCAACATAGAAAGTTCATCTTTTCACTTATTTTGACACTTCCATTGTTATGGACGATGGTCGCGCATTTTAGTTTTTTATCGTTTATCTATATGCCGGAAATTCTCATGAATCCATGGCTGCAACTTACGCTTGCCACGCCGGTACAGTTCGTTGTAGGTGCGCAGTTTTATAAAGGGGCATTTAATGCGCTTAGAAATAAAAGTGCTAATATGGATGTTTTGGTGGCACTGGGTACGAGTGCGGCATATTTCTACAGTCTTTACTTGTCGATTGAATGGGTTAATGCCGGCAGCCTAGGCAGTCCTGAATTATATTTTGAGGCATCTGCGGTCATTATTACGCTGATTGTACTCGGGAAACTGTTTGAAGTTCGTGCCAAAGGAAAAACGAGTCAAGCGATTCAAAAGCTGCTTGGCTTGCAGGCGAAAACGGCCCGAATTCTGCAAGACGGGATTGAAAAAGAAATCCCGATTGAACAAGTGGTTGCAGGCGATGTGGTTATTGTGAAGCCGGGTGAAAAAATTCCGGTGGATGGTGAAATTCTCGATGGGCGTTCTGCAATCGATGAATCGATGATTACAGGGGAGAGTATTCCGATTGATAAAGTTGCGGGTGACGTGGTTATTGGCGCAACGATCAATAAAAACGGTTCCTTGCAAATTAAAGCGACAAAAGTTGGAAAAGATACAGCGTTAGCGCAGATTGTAAAAGTTGTTGAAGAGGCACAAGGGTCGAAGGCGGATATTCAACGTTTGGCAGACAGAATATCAGGCGTATTCGTGCCGGTTGTTGTAGTCATTGCGGTTGTGACGTTTTTCATCTGGTATTTCGCGGTTACCCCTGGTGATTTCCGCTCGGCACTAATTCCAACGATTTCGATTTTAGTCATTGCATGTCCTTGTGCACTCGGATTGGCGACGCCGACGTCGATTATGGCGGGTTCGGGGAGAGCTGCTGAAATGGGGCTGCTCTTTAAAGGCGGAGAGCATTTAGAAAACACACGCGCGGTTGATACGGTAATATTGGATAAAACAGGAACAGTGACAAAAGGTGAACCAGCTTTAACTGATATAACAGTTACGGAGGATTTTACTGAAGATGAAGTTCTGCAATTAATTGCGACTGCGGAAAATCAGTCAGAGCATCCATTGGCAAGGGCGATTGTTCGAGGGGTAGAGGAAAAAGGCTTGGCACTACTAGATGTCGCTGAATTCGAAGCTTTACCGGGTTACGGGATTCAAGCGAATGTCAGTGGTAGAGACGTGTTAGTTGGTACAAGAAAACTGATGAGAGAACGTGGAATCGAGATTTTAGATTCGGAAGTTGCGATGGAAAAACTGGAGGCCGAAGGGAAAACAGCCATGCTCATTGCGGTGGATCAGAAGCTTGCTGGTGTCGTGGCTGTTGCCGATACGGTGAAAGAGACGTCTAAAGAAGCGGTTGCTCGGATGCTGGAATTAGGTCTTGATGTGATTATGCTGACAGGTGACAACCAACGGACGGCTGAGGCGATTGCTAAACAAGTGGGTATATCTCATATCATAGCGGAAGTATTGCCGGAACAGAAAAGTGAAGAGGTTAAAAAGTTGCAGGATCAAGGTAAGAAAGTGGCCATGGTCGGTGACGGAATCAATGATGCGCCGGCACTTGCCACGGCAGATATCGGAATGGCTGTCGGAACAGGGACGGATATTGCGATTGAGGCGGCGGATATTACATTGATGCGCGGCGATTTAAACAGTGTCGCAGATGCGATCATCATGAGCCGAAAAACGATGCGCAATATTAAGCAAAACTTGTTTTTCGCATTCTTCTACAACACGGTCGGCATTCCGATTGCAGCAATCGGCTTATTGGCTCCTTGGGTTGCGGGTGCAGCGATGGCATTTAGTTCAGTGTCAGTTGTGTTGAATGCGCTGAGATTGCAGAAAGTTAAATTATAAAAGTTTTATAAAAGGTATTTCATTCGCGGTGAATTTGGCGAATGAAATGCTTTTTTTGTAAATAAATTAGAAGGTTGAGTTAATGAAAATGGTATGATATACTTTTTCCGACGTACCCAGTCTCTTTTTATTTGTACTTTATGTAACCGGTTCCACAACGAAATGCTTTGATTAATTGGATGGAGTGAAAAACTTGAAACCTATTATATTTGATGTAGATACAGGAATTGATGATGCTTTGGCGATGGCTTATGCATTAAATTCTCCGGAGCTAGAGGTGATCGGATTTACGACTGTTTTCGGTAATGTGCCGGTGGTAGATGCAACGCGAAATACGCTTACAGTTTTGGAAAAGGTAGCGCAAACGATTCCCGTTTACGAGGGGGCGGCTCAAACATTGATGGGCCGAGATAAGATAAACTGGCCGAAACATGTCCACGGAGAAGGTGGTTTAGGGGATAGATTTATAAGCGACCCTATTACCAAAGCGGAAAGTCAATTTGCGCCCGATTTCATTATCGAACAGGTGAAAAAACGTCCACATGAAATAACAGTGATTGCGGTTGGACCGTTGACTAATCTGGCACTTGCAATTAAAAAGTCGCCGGAAATCATTCCGCTCGTTAAAGAAGTTATTGTAATGGGCGGCGCGGTAAACGTTCCAGGAAATGTGAATGAATACAGTGAAGCTAACATCTTATGCGATTCTGAAGCCGCAGAATATGTTCTTTCTTCGGGTATACAATTGACGCTTGTCGGACTTGATGTAACCATGAAAACATTATTGCCAAAGTCAAAGCTCGATAAATGGCGTACTGATGGTCAGGAAAAGGGACATTTCTTTGCAGATATGACTGAGTTTTATATCGGACATTATGAAAAAACATTTCCTGGTATCAAGGGCTGCGCGCTTCATGATCCGCTTGCTGTCGGGGTTGCAATCGATTCGAGTTTTGTTAAGACGGAGACGATGAACGTCAAAGTTGTGACAGAAGGGGAAGAGGCTGGAAGGACGGTTGGTACCCATGAAGAAGAGGCGACAACTCGTGTATGTACAGAGATTGATGCCAATCGATTTTTAGAACATTTTTTGGAAAGGGTAATATGAATTAATTACGAAAAAGGAAGCACGACATCGATTGGTGTTGTGCTTCCTTTTGATAGTTAGAGCGCACGCGCATAGTGACGCAATTTTTCTCTATCGATTTCCATGCCAAAACCAGGTCCGTTCGGTATGATGACTTCGAAATTTTCATATTGAATGTCATTCACCGTAATATTATCTTTGAATAATAAAGGACCAAATATCTCCGTCCCGAATTTCATTTCCGGAATGGTAGCATAAACCTGAGCGCAAATTGCTGTTCCGAGACTAGATTCAATCATCGTTCCACCGTATAAACCGATTCCCGCGGCTTCCGCGATTCCCGCAACTTTCTTCGTTTGCGTCAGGCCACCAGCCTTACATGGTTTCAAAGCGATGCAATTACCTGCCCGGTGTTTTGAAATTTGGAAGACATCTTGAATGCTATTTGCGGCTTCATCGGCCATGATTGGCACTTTGAATCTGGCCGTCAATCTGGACATGCCTTCGTAATTCCATGTTGGGAGCGGTTGCTCGATCATTGAAACACCGCCGTCTTCTAGAGCTTCAATGCAATAATTTGCGGTGTCCTCATCCCACGCCTGATTGACGTCAACTGTGATTCTAGCCTGATCCCCAACCGCATCCTTAATTTTTCGAACATGTTCCACGTTTTTAAATGGATCACCAGTACCAATTTTTAATTTGAAGATATTATGGCGTTTTTGATGCAAGAACTCTTTCGCTTCTTCAATATCTTGTTCTGTATTTCCACTGGCAAGTGTCCAGGCGATTGGTAGTGAAGTATGGATCTGTCCGCCGAATAACTCGAAAGCGGGGACTCCTTTACTTCGCGCAGCTAAATCGATAATGGCTGCTTCTATTACAGTTTTAGCAAAATGATTTCCGCGAACTTGTTTTGACACTTCGAACATGATTTTGTCAAAATGAACCGGATTCTTTCCAATCACTAACGGCGTAATATATGTGTCGATATTGGCCTTAATCGCTTCTGGCGTTGACTCACCGTAAGAGGCGCCTCCGATTGTCGCCACTTCGGACCAGCCCTCGCGTCCTTCGTCATCCGTGACGCAACCGACGACAATCGTTTGCGAAACAATCGTGTGCATGGCGAGTTGATGCGGACGAATCGTTGGCAAATCTAGAATGTATACATCAACGGAACGTATTTTCATGGTTGACCCCCAATAAATTCGGCTTCGGTTTTTTCTTTAACTTCTTCGATACTTACACCTGGCATGAGTTCCACTAGCTGTAACTGTTTATCTTCAATCTTGAATACCGCTAATTCAGTAAAAATCATATCGACGCTTCTAGTCGAAGTAATGGGGTAGGTACATTCCTTTACGAGTTTGCTGCTGCCATCTTTAGAAGTATGGCTCATCGTCACGAACACTTTTTTCGCTCCGACCAATAAATCCATAGCGCCGCCGACACCCATAATACCTTTTCCAGGAACTGCCCAGTTTGCAATAACCCCAGTTTCATCTACTTGGAGTGCGCCTAAAATTGCGACATCAACATGGCCTCCGCGAATCATAGAGAATGAATCTGAGCTATTAAAATAAGAGGCACCGATTGCTTCTCCAACGGGTAACTTTCCGGCATTAACCAGGTTGGGATCCACATCCGCTTCTTCCACATCTGTCACACCAAGCAAGCCGTTTTCTGTATGCAAATAAATATTCTCGTCAGTTAAATATTCCGCAACAATCGTCGGGATTCCAATGCCTAAATTCACGACACAAGGTCCTTCTAATTCCCGGGCCACTCGTTTTGCGATTGAATGTTGCATATTCGCTTGATTTATCTTTATAGTCATTTCGCCACAACCCCTTCCTTCGTCAACACTTGGTTTGCCTCGACAATGACATCGACGAATAAGAATGGCGTTATGATTTCCTCAGGGTTCAACACGCCTGGTTCCACGATTTCATCCACTTCTACGATAACTTTTTTTGCGGCTGTCGCCATTAATGGATTAAAATTACGAGCTGTTTTGTAATAGACGAGATTCCCCAAAGTATCGGCCTTATGCGCACGGATAAGTGCAACATCCGCACGAATGGCTTTTTCCAAAATATATTTCACACCATCAATTTCGCGTTCTTCTTTTCCTTTTGCTAAATCCGTTCCAACACCAGTCGTCGTATAATAACCGCCGAGGCCAGCCCCGCCAGCACGTAACGACTCGGCTAATGTGCCTTGGGGGAGTAGTTCCAATTCAATTTCGCCCTTTTGATATTTGTCGCCAACATCTCGATTACTCGTAAAATAAGAACCGATGCCTTTTTTTATTTTATTTTGATTCAATAAAATGCCGAGTCCTTTTCCTGATTCCCCAAGATTATTGCTGACGATTGTAAGGTCCTTAACATCTTTTGCCGTTAAGCCATCTATTAATGAGAGAGGGGCGCCTATTAATCCGAAGCCACCGACTAAAACGGTATGCCCGCTTTCAACAAAGGACAGTGCATCTTGAATGTTATCCATAACTTTAGTCATTTATGACGCTCCTTATTTTTTGCTAGTTTAAGTGAATCGCTAATTTCAAACCATGAAGGAATCCCGGATGTTAAAATGCAAATGTATCCGACATCTGCAAGATCTTCTTCGGAAGCACCAACGTCTCTCGCTTTTTCCATCCAATCAGTTGCATCTGTACCTTTTAGCTCGGTGATATAGTTTCCGACCATGTTCAAATGCTTCATACGTGAAGAAACAAGACCATCCCCAAGTAATTTTGCTTCAATTTCTACAGGATTTCCTTTTTTGATAATTTCGAGTGAATCTTCTAGGAAACTCGTATCGTCATCGCCTATCCACGTAATCATTGTTTGGATGATTTCATCAATCGTTTCTGGATTTTTCTTGGGTTGCTCAACTGGACGGCCTTTTAACTCAAGTGCATAGGAAAGGGATTCCATCGAAACTTTTAAAGAATCTATACCCCCATATTGATAAGAAACTAAAAGATACTCGACCAGCTCAGGAATCGTTGAACCATAATCGATTGCGCCTTTTGTATGGTAACCCATGCTTCTAGCGTATAATCTTGCTGCATTCATGCTCGCCAAAAGGACATCCTTCTCTTTGCGGGATAATGCACCATCCTGCATGATTTCCCCGCGTAATCCTGTGTAATGATCAAGAACCACCGGGCTATAATCATGCATTTTTTGCACCCAGCCAGGTACTTCATCGTAAACTTGTTGAAAATAGGCCAATCCTTTACTCATTCATTTCCCTCCACATACTTGTTTAGAAAGTCTTCGATATAGCCGTTAATGTCTTCGCGGTTTTCGAAAACCATCGTGTAATGATTGCAATCAGAAATCACTGTTTCAATTGTTTTTGTAGATTGCCTAGTTTGTTCGTAATCCGTCAAGTAAAATAATGGCGGCATGGCACCAATATTTCCCTCTGCATAGACAAGCAAGATAGGGCAGTCGATTTGCGAACAAATTTGTTCCGGATCAAACGTAAAGAAACTCTCGAAGTCAGCTACGATTCGGACTTCTGTTGATTTGTTCTCCCAATGATCACCGACAAGCGCTACTTCGTATTCAACTGTATTTTGCAATACATCATTCCACTCGATGCCTAAGTTTGTGTAGATTTTTTGTATTTCACTTACGTAATGCTCTTCCGACGTAAACTCTCTGCTTAGTCTGCCTAAAGAGGGCTGTACAATGTCCTTTTGATGATCAGATGCTTTCGCGGCGCCGTCCAATAAAATTACCGCTTTGGTAGATTTCAATTTGCTTGCCACAATTGCTGCTATAAATGCTCCCATTGAATAGCCTAATAGAATTGGGCTGTCGATTTTAAGTTCTTTAATTAACCCCAAAATGTCTTCAGCATGCTTAAAAATTGATGTATCTGCATCTGTTTCGGCGCTATTTCCGCGGCCTCGTAAATCGACTGCTATAAATCGATAATCACCTTTGAATTTTTCCGCATAATAATGCATGTTTTTATGTGTCCCCGTTAACCCGTGGATAGCGATAATCGTTCCTTTTTTCCCTGGGTAATCCGCCAATTGAATGGTATTTCCATTGATGTTCACAGTATAAAATTCCATTTTCACACCTCTTTTGATCGTAATGCGTACATTAACAAAATAACCGTCAAGATTTCCTTGACAGCTAGAGGGTTGTTGCCTTATTCGGTTCTCATGACAAAGTTTAATGAAGCCTCTTTATAATCGCCTTTATCGATTAGTTTTGTTGTCAATGAAGAACGCACGCCACCGGCAACATCTGTTTCTAACCACTCGTCTCCTTCAAAGAACACTTGCGTAATTAATGTCTCATGTCCCTCGTGTTCGAACTTGATGTGGATATGTGCAGGGCGGTATGCATGATAACCAGCAGCGAATGTAAATTCACCAGTTGGTCCATTTGTCGGGATCTGGTAAGGGATTGGAACAATCGCTTCGACCTCGAAATCTCCGTTTTCGTCTGTATAAAAATGACCTCTTAAGTTGAAGTCGGGCGCAGTAGAATCATAGTTTGAATACAGTCCATCCGCATCATCCTGCCACCATTCGACTTTGGTTTTGCCGAGAGATCCATTGACGGAACTGACATTTCCGAAAAACTTTAATTTGTCCCCAGGCTCATCCGGTCTTTGCGGAATGACAACTTTTGAACCTTCAAGAAATGGTGAGTCTTCTTCATAGTAAGGACCTAGAAGGGAAGGTTCTGTGCCTGGAGCATCTTTGTATCTTGATTCTAAAACATAAGTTTCAACAAATACATCTAGAAATAATGGAATCTCGCCGCTTCTGCCAAGCTGATCTGCCCATTTGACGAAATTCGTATATTCCTCGTGATTGAATTGTTGTTCATCTAGAAAGTTTTTCATGTGTTTGACGAAACCCTCATATGCGTTCAAAATACGTGGATTTGCTTCTACTGCTTTTGTCATGTTAATTTCCCCCTTTTGATTTGTTTTCTCTTTTCTTTGCGAATGCTATGTTCAAAAGTCTCGATGTAACCGTCATCATCTAATCTTGTAGTTGTACGCTTAACGTACAATGTGTGTTTATTCGTACAACTCCATCATAGCATAAAGAATGATATGTTTGTCAATAGGAAATATTGAAAATAATTAAAAGTGACAAATAAAAAAATCCTGCATAGAAAATACAGGATTTTTAAGGAAGTTAACTTATCTTGCTGGTTGCATCTGGTTCATTAATAATTGTTGGATGTGCAATTTAACCATTGGCCATTCTGGACGAATAACGCTAAAGATAACAGTGTTTCGAGGTGTGCCGTCTTTACGCACCATATGATCACGTAAAATACCTTCTTGTGTGGCACCAATACGAGCAATTGCATTTCTTGAACGTTCGTTTCTTTCGTCCGCCTGGATCTGAATGCGGTTAAGATTAAGCACTTCGAAGCAATACTGCATTAACAAATACTTGCAATTTGAGTTGATTGGGCTTCGCCAATAAGCGGGGGAGAGCCATGAAAAACCAATTTCAATTCGATTATGATAAGGATCGGGATTCATGAGTTTCGTACTCCCGATAATGCGATTTGTTTTATTGTCAATAATGACAAATGGATGTTCCTTGCCTAATTCTTGATTTAACAATGATTGTTCTACGAATCTCGCAGCATCTTCACGACTTTGAATCGTTACCACCAAATGCGTCCATATCTCACTATAATTACCTGCTTCGAAGATGGCATCGATATCAGTCAGTTGCATGGATCGAATTGTAACAATGTCATTCACAAGCTCAATATTTTTCATCACAGGACCCCTTTTTATCTTTCATATTTTTAAATCTATCCCAATACTTATCGAACCTCTGGATTAAGAAATCTAGAGGAGAATGGGCTTAATCATTACGTGCATCAACAAATTATTTTGTTGTATATTATTATGATTTCTTTTAATGTAATGTAATTATAAGGTGAATCGCCGAAAAAATGAAGCGAAACTTTTCGGAAATTAAATATTTTTTTATTGCGCATATTTGAATGGAATAAACCTCAAAAAAATAACAGATGATGATTAATTGGGTCGATATTTATCGTAATCAAGTTGTGAAATTATGTAGAAATTAAAAATGAATCATGTGGCTAAATATAGCTTGCATGACTCATTTTCAAATTGATTTTACTTAGCAGTAAGACCGCCATCAACAGGAAGTTCGACACCTGAAATGTGTTTTGCTTCGTCTGAAGCCAGGAATAGGATAGCTGATGCTACATCTTCCGCGTTTCCTAAATCCGGGGTAGCGATTTGTGATAGGAAGTAATCTTTATACTGATCCATATAAGGTGCGCTCATTGGCGTTACGATATAACCGGGGTGTATAGAATTTACACGTATCCCTTGTTTACCGTAGTCTACTGCCGCTGCCTTAGTGATTGAGCGAACAGCACCTTTGGAAGCTGTGTAACCGCCAGCGCCTGACATACCTGTTAAGGCAGCGGTCGATGAAATGTTGACGATTGAACCGCCATTATTTTCGATCATTAAAGGAATGGCTAGTTGCATGCCGAACATGACGCTGTTTACGTTAATCGCATACAAGCGTGCCCAATCTTCTTCTGTTTGCTCTAGGAAATCTTTTGAAAATGAAATACCCGCGTTGTTCACAAGGATATCGAGTTTACTAAACTGATCAGTTGTTTGTGCATAAACAGTTTTCCAATCTTCTTTATTCGCTACGTTATGTTTGACTGCGATTGCTTCGCCGCCGGCTTCTGTAATTTTTGCAACGACAGCTTGAACAGCTTCTTCGTTGATATCGGTCGCAACTACTTTTGCACCAGATTGCGCAAATAATATAGCTGTTGCCTCACCCATTCCACTGCCGGCACCCGTTACGACAGCCACTTTATCTTGAAGTCTCATTCGATGATACCTCCATTTCAAATAGTGATAGTCGGACTATCACTTTATTTAATTTTAGCTTAATCAAAGAAAGATTGCAAAGGAAAGCGAGCAGTTTTAAAACTGATATAATGTGAAATAGAACGGGGGTCGAACGATGACGGGGATTCAACAACAAAATAAAAATAAACGCTACAATAGTATTATTCAAACTGCGGAATCATTATTTCTGGAGCACGGACTTGACCATGTGCAAATGCAGCATATAGCGGATGCGGAAGGGATAGGCATTGCCACGTTATTCCGTTATTTTCCGAAGAAAAATAAACTCATAGTAGCTGTCGCAGTCCAAAACTTGGAACGCAATATTCAACACTTTGAAGAGATTGTATCTGCAGATCAACCAGCAGTCGAGCGATTAAAGCGAGTGCTCGATCATTTAACGGTGAAAAATACAGCAGAAATAAAACACTCCACAAAATTTCGTGAAGCATTTGAAAGTTATGCTTCATTTACCAAAGAGCCACTGGAAGATATTGAAGATTATATAAATGTTCAAAAAAGAATTGCAGACATCCTGCTGCGTATTGCGGAAGATGGAAAAGTGGATGGTTCGATTCGCGCGGATATTCCGATTAAAGAAGCGATTATTACAATCATTAATGCCTACGGGACATTTGGAAGCAATATCGCATTAAAGTCATCAATTTCTTATTTAGAAGATGATATTGCGCCGCATATTCAACAGCGAATGCTAATGGAAATGCTCCTCTCCTATCTCCGTCCTTATAGTTAAAAAGTTCTGCCTCGAAGTTGTTTTAATCAACCTTGGGGCAGAACTTTTGTAGTTATAGCTTTTTCACAAATTCAGTTTTCAACTGCATCGCGCCAATGCCATCAATTTTACAATTTATATCATGGTCTTCATCGACTAATTGGATATCTTTAACTTTTGTGCCTTTTTTCACGACAGATGAGCTTCCTTTGACTTTAAGGTCTTTGATGACCGTGACAGAATCCCCGTCGTTTAAAATATTTCCATGGGCGTCCTTGTAAACTTTTTGCTCTTCAATCTCTTCAGCTTCTGATTCTAACGTCCACTCATGTGCGCACTCTGGGCAAACAAAAAGATTCCCGTCTTCATACGTGTATTCAGAATTACATTTTGGACAATTCGGCAATTCATTCATAAAATTCGTCCCTCCAAGTAATTAATGATTACCACCAATTAAATTTATCTGATTGCAATAGTTCATTTGCTGCATCTGGACCCGTTGAGCCCGCAGTGTAAGGATGTAAAGGCAACATATCCGCTTCAAACGCTTCTAATAACGGTTGGATCCATTTCCACGATAATTCAACCTCTTCCCAATGCGCAAAGAATGTCGCATTCCCGAGCATCGCATCAAATAGCAGAAGTTCATAGGCTTCCGACTGATCATCCGAATCAGTCGTGAAGTTAATGCAGGCAGGTTCAAAACGATTGCTTGAAGGATCTTTTATATTCAGCCTTAAAGAAATACCTTCGTTCGGATTAATGTCGAGTATTAATAAGTTCGGGATAATCCCTTCAGCCGGGATTTCTTTTGCTTTATTCTTAAACTCAATGACAATGCGTGTAGATTTCTTGTTTAACCTTTTCCCCGTACGAATATAAATGGGAATTCCGCTCCAATACGGAGTATCAATATATAAGCGTGCCGCGAAATAAGTGTCAATATTTGATCCAGCTTTAACTCCGGGCTCTTCTTGATAGCCTTCAACAGGTGTGTCAAGGACTTCACCCGATTCATATTGCCCGCGAATAACATCCCGGTGTGCATCTTCTTTTGAGATGGGGCGAAGAGATTCAATCACTTCTATTTTTTTAAGGCTAACTTCTTTGGCTGTTATTTTCTCGGGAATGTGCAAGGCGGTCATCATCACCAACTGGAGCAGGTGGTTCTGAACCATATCGCGAATGGCACCGGCTTGGTCATAATAGGCAGCGCGGGTTTCGACGCCGACTGTTTCACTTGCGGTGATTTGAACATTGGCAATTTGTTTAAGATCTAATAAGGATCCTAAGGCCGGATTGGCATATACCAATGACTCGAGATTTTGGACCATCGGTTTTCCGAGATAATGGTCAATCCTATAAATTTCTACTTCATTGAAAGCTTCACTCAATTTCTTATTTAATTGCCTGGCTGATTTTAAATCGGTGCCAAATGGCTTTTCAACAACGAGTCGTCTCCAGCCTTTGGTACGGTTTATCCCGTTTTTGTTAAGATTTGACGTAATCACCTCGACTAACTGAGGTGCAACGGATAAATAGAAAAGGCGGTTTCCAGGTATACCCAACTCGGCTTCTCTGTTTTCAATGAGCTCGTGCAAAAGCTGATAGGAATTCTTGTCTGTCGCATCAAATGCGCAGTACTGAAAATGCGCTAGAAACGCTTGTAAACCAGCTGTTTGAACAGCTCTCCTTGAATGGACTCTAAGTGATTCTTCTACTTTGGATTGGAAAAATTCGTTTGACCACTCTCTTCTTCCTAAACCGATTACAGAAAATGAGCCTGGTATTTTTCCTTCGAGAAATAAATTATATAAAGCAGGGAATAACTTACGTTGCGCCAAGTCTCCTGTTGCGCCAAATAAAACAAAAGTCAGGTCTTCCATTATCCGTTTTTCTGGGACATCAATTAAAGAATCTTTCACGTTAAATTCGTCCAATAGGCTTTCGTTCTCCATATTTGAATCGCTCCTATTTTTACAATCAGTATTTTGTTATGTCAGGTATAATAATTAGAATAAATCTTAGTATACTATTGTCCCGCATAATGAAAAAGAAATGATAACTAATTTATAAAATTAATTAATTTCGACGCTGCCAATAAAGCAGCTATACTAGACAATAATATGGAGAACATGCGAACATAGTTGTATAGACAGATGAAAAAATACTTAATGAATGGGTGAAAAATATGAAAATGTATGATGTAACAGGAACAGTTTACGAAGGCATGACGGTTTATAAGGATAAACCAGAAAAACAACCAACGTTTAATACAGTAACGAATGGTTATGTCACTGAAACGCGGGTGGAACTAGATGTGCACACAGGAACGCATATCGATGCGCCGCGTCACATGGTTGTAGACGGGGATACGTTTGAATCAGTTCCGATGGAAGACCTTGTAGGGCAGTCTAAAGTGTTCGATTTAACAGACGTGGAAGACGGGATTTCAAAAGAGGACTTAGCGCAATTTGATATTCAAAAAGGCGACTTTGTCATTTTGAAAACGAAAAACTCATATGAAGATGCATTTAATTTCGAGTTTATTTATCTTGCCCAAGACGGAGCAGAATATCTTTCTGAGTTAGGTGTAAGAGGTGTTGGAATCGACACGCTCGGTATCGAACGGGATCAAGAAGGACATCCTACTCATAAAACACTATTTGGAAATAAAATCATTATTATAGAAGGACTTCGCTTAAAGGAAGTTGAGCAAGGGGAGTACTTCATGGTTGCGGCACCGTTGAAATTAACGGGTACAGATGGATCGCCTGCAAGAGTGTTGCTATTCGAAGGGTTAAAATAATAAGGGATTAAAAAAGGCTGTCATAGAAAATCGGTTCTTACTGACTTTCTTGACAGCTTTTTTAACACAGTTCATTTTCTTTCGCCGAGCACCTTATCCCAATCGATGGTGTCGTTTTTCACTTGTTCGCGAAGTTCTTTGGTCATAATATCAGTCGGGCCTCCACCGTTTGGCCAATCATCATCATGGCCTTGCCATTCTGGACGATCCTGCGATAAAACATAGGCGGCAATATTAGCAGCTTCTTGTTTTGAAAGAGAACCTGGATCATCTTGCGGCATATTATTTTTGATGAATCCAGCGAATTTTGATAACCGGGCCATTCCGGCTCCATCATTAAATGATCCTTCTCCCCAAAGAGCAGGACCTGTGTTTGGACCTGTACCTGCGCCATCGCTTGCGTGGCATGTGATGCAAGTCTGTTGAAACATTTCCTCGCCTTCCGCAACATCTGGCGTGGGTACGTTTTCCATGTCGTTCTTGCCAAGCCATTCCGGTTCCGAACCGATTGGAACGCCTTTGGAAATATAGGTGATGTAAGCAATCATCGCTTTTACGTCTTCGTCGCCTTCCGGAAACGGTTGACCATTCATGCTTCGAACCATGCATCCATTTATGCGGTCTTCTAGCGTGACAATATTATCCGAACGATCTCTGTAAATCGGATAGACTCCTGAGACACCTACTAATGATGAAACATTCTCATCAATACCGTTTCCTGCATGGCAGCTTGTACAGGTTAGCTCATTCACTCTTTTTTCGCCGTCTTCAATAGAAGCAGCTTCTGATCTTAAAATATTGGACGTGTCATGTAATAAATCACGCCCTCTTAAAATCGCTTCCCCGAGTTGCCCCTCTGGAATGTCATTAATTGATGGTGGGTCATGCGTAGCGTTTCCTACTTTGGGAATAAAACCGCCTTGGGTAATTACAATGATGACGAGGGGGACTATAAGTAAAAACCCGATGAAAATTAATAAAGATCTCCTGTTCACACAATTACCTCCCTTTTTCTTCCTCCTCTATTTCTCTACCCAGGCCATCTCGGGTACTAAACATAAAAGTCCAATTTTAAACTCCCTTTTTCCGAAAAGTGAGTTATTTAGACAACTGCATAATGAACCTTTATATAGTACATACTCTTGTTGATAGAACTTTGAAAAATATCAACAGGAGGAATGTTATTTATGGGCGTTATGGAAGGAAATCCGAAAAAAGAACCAATGCATTACGGTGAAGTTATTGGAGTATGGGCATATATTGGCGCGAATAATGGCTTAATCAGTGGCTACGAGGCATTCGTTAATCATGCAGCAGATGAGGATTTAATCAAGCTTCTAAAAGAAGCTGTTCAAACAATGAAATCAGAAGTAAAAGAGCTTGAGGGTCTTTTGCAAGAGAACGGTATTACGCCTCCGCCTGCATTACCTGGTCGAGGAACAGCGAATGCAGAAGACATTCCTGCTGGCGCAAGGTTTATGGATCCAGAAATTAGTGCCGCCATGTCGATAAATGTCGGACAAGGAATGGTGTCGATAAGCCAAGTGATGGGGCAGTGCCTGAGAGAAGATATCGCTACGATGTTCGCTAAATATCTGAAAGATAAAATCATGTTTGGCGCGAAGTTATTGCGAATGAATAAAGACAAGGGTTGGATTATTCCACCGCCACATCTTACTTCAAATTAGCAATTAAGCCAATGAATTGTTATAATAGTGGGAACTCTTCGACGTGGCCAAGTAAATAAGAATTGTGAAACAGAAAATATAGCGAAAGCTGAGAGCTATATCACTGCTTTTTATCGAAACCTACCACTGAGACGTTATGCAAACATAACCGAGTCGTTTTCGTTATCAAACGTTTAGAGGGCTTACGTTAAGCTAAACTAAGGTGGTACCACGTCTATTCAGCACAAAGACGTCCTTTCATAAGGACAACTTTGTGCTTTTTATTATTTTAGGAGGGAAATTCTATGACGAATCTACAGAAAAATGATTTTTCGAAGTGGTATATCGATACGATTCAAAAAGCGGACTTAATGGATTACACGCCAGTTCGCGGATGCATCGCCTTTAAACCCGATGGCTATGAAATTTGGGAACATATTCAGGCTGAAATGGATCGGCGTTTTAAAGAAACGGGGCATCGTAATGCGTATTTTCCGATGTTAATTCCGGAGTCGTTTTTTGAAAAAGAAAAAGATCACATCGAAGGTTTTTCACCTGAGCTTCCTTGGGTTACAGAAGCGGCGGGGGAGAAGTTAGAAGAACGTTTAGCGTTACGACCAACTTCTGAAACGATGATTGGGCATCTCTATTCAGATTGGATAAAAAGCTATCGTGATTTACCGGTCCTTATAAACCAATGGGCAAACGTCTTCCGATGGGAAAAGAAGACGCTTCCTTTCATTCGGACCTCTGAGTTTTTATGGCAGGAAGGGCATACCGCACATGTAGATGAAGAAGAAGCACGCGCAGAAACGATGCAAATGCTGAATATATATAAAGAAGTGGTAGAAGAGTTACTGGCAATACCGGTTTACGATGGACAAAAAACACCTTCTGAACGCTTTGCGGGTGCGGTAGATACATATTCAATAGAAGCGATGATGAAGGACGGGAAAGCAGTTCAAGCAGGGACTTCACATTACTTGGGGACTAAATTTGCTGAAGCTTTTGATATTAAATATTTAACGAAAGAGAATAAGCATGAATTCGTTCATACAACTTCTTGGGGAACGTCTACCCGTTTAATCGGTTCGGTCATTATGACGCACGGTGACGAACAAGGTCTTGTATTACCGCCGCGAATTGCACCGACACAAGTGGTTTTGATACCAGTTGGACCGTGGAAGAAAAGTCCCGAAATCATGGAAAAATTAGATGAAGTTTTTGTAGAATTAAAAGGACGAGGAATTCGCGTACGTCTAGATGATTCCGATCAATCACCGGGCTACAAATTCAATGAGTGGGAGTTAAAAGGTGTTCCAGTTCGAGTCGAATTGGGGCCACGTGATTTAGCGAAAAATGAAGCGCTCATTAAAGCGCGTGATGAAGAAGAGAAAGTTGCAGTTGCACTACCAACCATCACGGATTGCGTTGAAGGTGCATTAAATACGATGCAAACACGTTTACTTGAAAAAGCACGCGCATTCCGTGAAAATCATTCCCATACGCATGTCGATTCACTCGAACAATTGGCGAAACATATTGCGAAGTCTGCGGAAAAAGGAGAAATCCCTGGTTGGGTGCTTGCTGGTTGGTGCGGGGAAGATGCTTGCGAAGAACAAGTGAAAGATGAAACGAAATTTACAACACGTAATATTCCGTTCAATCCACCAACAAAGAAATCAGCTTGCATTAATTGTGGTAAAGAGTCGAAACATACTGTATGGTTCGCAAGAGCTTATTAACTAAATGAAATGGAAACGCTCCTCTTCAGAATGCTGGAAGGAGCGTTTTTTTATTCGAGTGAAACATTCCTATGCACCTATCCGTGTAAGCGGTAGAAATGTATTTGGGGGAGAGATTTCTATGCCGACGATAAAAATAGAAGGGTTAAATAAATCCTATCGCAAAGCTCAAGTATTAAAAGATGTTCACCTTGAAATTGATACGGGATTATTTGGTTTATTGGGACCGAATGGGGCGGGAAAAACCACTTTAATGAAAGTGCTGAGTACGATTCTTCCTTGGGAGGATGGAGACGTAACGATTTATGATAAAAACCTCTTAAAAGAAGGAGATAAAGTTCGGGGATTGCTTGGTTATTTACCGCAACATTTTCATGCACCAGGTCAATTCACAGGTAGAGAATTTTTACATTATGTTGGATCGATGAAAGGTGTTATTGATAAAAAGGAACGAACCGAACAAGTCGAAAGGCTTTTAGATGAGGTCAATCTTCAACCACAAGCCAATAAAAAAATTAAAAGCTATTCAGGTGGCATGAAAAGGCGTCTCGGTATTGCACAAGCACTTCTAGGCAATCCCAAATTAATCATTCTCGATGAACCAACAGCGGGTCTTGATCCATCTGAGCGAATTCGATTTCGCAATGTCATTGAAAAATTGAGTAAACATCATACCATTATTTTATCCACTCATATTATTAGCGATATTGAATCGAGCTGTGAAAAAGTCGCGGTGTTAAATCAAGGGGAAGTACTTTTTCAAGGTACAACCGAATCACTAGCTACCCAAGCTGTAAACTATGTTTGGGAGTTATCTGTTCCTTATTCCGAATACGATCTTGTAGAAAAAGAATACGCCATTATTTCAAGTCGAAGGGAAAATAATAATGTCGTTTTTAGAATAATTGCAGAAACCTCGCCAAATGAGCATGCCATAGCCGTGCAACCTACGATTGAAGATGGATATATGGCGGTTATTAACGGGGTGAGTAAATGAGTGTGTTAAAGATGATTTTTCGCACTGAATTATTGCTATTGCTTCGTAATAAATTTATCGTGCTACCTTTGATAATAAATTTATTGGGTTGGGGATACATCATAATTTCTTATGAAATTCAAGAGCTGCATTTTAGGGAGCGGACAGTAGCATTTTATAGCGGATTTATCTGGATGACCATGTTGAATTTATTAATCATAGGTTTATTAGCTGTTTATATGGCGGGGAAAGATCGGGAAAATGAATTTGAATATTTAGTCGCGACTTATCAGGTGAAAAATGTCGAATGGATAATGGGGAAATGGTTGGTTACGCAATTGTATGGTCTTTCGATTACGCTCATCACATTATTAATTCAAGCCGGTTGGTTAGCGATCGGAAAGATGGCAGTCGGTGATTTAGCAATAAATGTCTTCTATTTATTTGTTCAAATTGAAGGTGCATTCTTTTTATTGATTTCGCTAGGTTTTTTATTCGGAATCTTAATGAAAAACATGTTTGCTTATCTTGCTATTCCAGCTATTTTAGTTCTCTCTTTGGGGCTTCCTTTTGATTATACTGGCGTTGCTTTAACGTATGATAATCCAAGGTTTCACTTGTTGACACCATTCGACTATATGTTCATTGAGTCGCCTTATGAAGGAATATGGGGAATTGATCGGGTGCTTGGGAGTACGATATTGCATCAAGTCATCGTTTTATTTCTCGGAATCATCCTTATTCTTGTGACATTGTTGCTCTTCCGTTCAAACCGGAGGGGACAGAAGGAAAAACGAATTGTCCCTATATTAATAAGTATCCTTGTGATTCCGACACTTTTGTTAGGCGGTATTCGTTATGGGCAATACAATCAAGCACTGGAACATTTTATCACCACTGGCCAGCAGTATACGAAAGAGTTTGAAGGGGAGGAAGAAGATTATTGGATATGGGAGAACTCCTATTATGATGCCTATCTTGATCATACGAAATATGAGTTTTCAATGGAACGTACTGATTTAGCTGTTCAACTGCAACCTGACAATCAAATAAATGTGACAAGCAATTTGACTATCAAGCATAATGGCGATAAAGCAACAAATGAGGTCTATCTGACTTTGTATCATGAACTTGAAGTGTCAAATTGTAGTAGTGAATCTGCAGAAGCTACATGTTCACGTGAGGGTGATTTGGTTACTGTACGTTTTGAAGAATTGATTGAACCAGGTGATGCATTCGAGTTAAGTTTAAATTATCATGGGAGTATTTTGCAGTATCGTGAAGATGGTTACGTGGAGCATTCATTTATTCAAAACAACCGAGTGTATCTTCCGAAAGAAGCGGGTTGGTATCCACTTATCGGAGAACGTCAATTGGTGATTGCGTATGAGCATGACAAGCGCTTTGTGAAATTTGAACAAAGAAATGGAAGACTTGTAGAGGATTTCCCTACTGAATTCACAGTTGAAATAATAAATGAGAATAATGAAATTCCGCTAGCTTTATCAATCCCAAAAGCGGGTGCTGGTCTCTATCATGGAACGACACAATATGGGTTATCTTTAGTTGGTGGAAATATAAAAGAAACGACGGTCGACCAAATCCGGGTCGTTGGACATCCAGAAGTGTTAAAAAGTGTCGGGGAAACAATCGGGGAGTACCAAAAAACTTGGAACTTTATTGAAGAATGGTTGGAAGTCTCAATGACGCCGGAAGTTATTTATATTTTGAATGATGAGCATTCTTACCTGACACGACATACGCCAAGCCAAGAGTTTCTTGTGTGGGGAAATGGCTATCTTGGAGATACGAGGGAGTCGACGATTGCCTATTCAGCGATTCATTATCTTGTGGACTTTACTTTGGATAGAAGCACAGATTTACACTTGTTGAATGAACTTGTTGAATGGTCGATTTTTAGTGCATTTCAAGATGAAGGCAGTTTTAAGAAGTGGTACAGCCCAATGGTTACACCGATGGAAGAGACGGAACTTGTAGAGGTTTTAGCGAATTATGAAGAACAAGGAAAATTAAGTGAGGTTATTAAATTTATTTATCATCAATATGCTCAATTGGAAGACAAGTCCGAATTTGATATAGAAAAAGCTTTGCAATTATACGAAAGAGATTCAATCTTATGAACGGGTTTTTGATTCGACTTCGACTGATTTTGAAGTTATGGTTTACATCAGTATACTCAATTTGTGTGATGTTGCTTATCCCGATTACAGCACTTGTAATTTATAGCCAAGGGACCTATACAGTAGAAGACTTATTGAGTATCGTTTATGAAGAGGCGGTACCGATTTGGTTCGTGATCATCTTACAATGGTGTATGTCTATTGATTTTGATTCGAAATTTTATCTGCAGGCAATTACTTACCCAATTTCTAGGTCGATTTTTCTTTTGGAAAGGCTCCTATTTTCAACGATTATTTTTATCGGTTTGCTAAGTGTCGTAACAGTAAGTTTGACACCCACCGCGGGAATTTTTGTTTGGCAAGGTTTAGCGTTTACAATCCCAATCTATATCGTAATTGCTGGATTTGTTGTTGTGGGGACAGTCATCGCCAATCATTCAGTTGGCGGTTTATTGGCGGGGATTCTATTTTGGATGTTTTATGAATTTGGCGGTCTGTTTTTAGGGGATTTAAATGTGATTTTACTGAAGTATGGCAGTGTGTATACGTTTGTGAAAGGCGAAACTGGATTTTTTGCAAATGAAAATCATTGGATTCTTTACAATCGATTTTTTTATATGGGGATAGGTGTTTTATTAACGGGAATCGCAATGCTGCAATTCGATCGGAAAACGGCATGAGAGTATGGGGGGATAGGAATGCAAGATGAAGATTATATGCGCCAATTATCATTCGGGAATGACTCGGCATTAGACACACTTGTTTTCCGGTATCATAAACCTCTGTATGGCTATGTGTACCGATTGCTGAAGGATGAAAAGCTAGCCGAGGATATTGTTCAAGATACGTTTATGAAGATTTATCAGCAGGGACAAAAAGGGTATACTCCAGATTCCTTTAAACCGTGGATGTATAAAATCGCGACAAATTGTTGTCGTGATTATTGGCGTAAAGCATCTACGAAAAGAGAGCATTCCACAGATAGAATTGTGGAAGTACACGGCAAGCTTCATCATATTATAGATCGCCAGCTTGAACGTCAATGGATGATTGACTCCTTGGAACAATTGTCGCCTGATTACCGAATGGTTCTGTATTTACGGTTTTATCAAGATTTACAGTACGCGGAAATTGCTTCAGCATTGGAAATTCCTTTGGGCACGGTGAAAACTTGGATTTCGAGGGGTTTAAAACAACTGGAGCAAATTTTACTGGAAGATGAGCAGAAAGGGGCGGGCGTCAATGAATGAGGACCATGAATTATCACGTTTAGAAAAAGAGTGGAAAAGCAGTTTTGAACGTTTTACCGCCCTTGAACCTTCGAGAGAGCAAACGCTGAATCTAATTCAAAAAATAAAGGAAGCAGATGACAGTAAGCCAGTTGATATGCGGGCTGCGCTGGAAGCACAACAAGAAACACAATCAATACCATCAAAAGTGACCAGTTTGTTTTTATCCCAATGGAATTTTCACGGTGGACGTAGCTGGCTTCTTACAGGCATTGTGCTTCTCATTTTGACGATTACGATTAGCCAAAATGGTGGGAACGCGGAAACGGATTTCCTAACATGGATTAAGTGGATCACATTAATCATAATCGCGGGTATGGGTTATGCATTTCGCTCGAAAAATGAAGGCAATGAAATCATTGAAACGTTAAGTTATTACCCCTTAGTGCAACAGATGTTTACACGATTTATGATTGTAATGGCCATACAATTGGCGATTACATTGCCACTAAGTTTTATCATACTTGGAAGTGTAAGCTCGGTTTTGTACTTATTGAGTTCATTTACGCCGATTCTATTTTTCGGGGTCGTTGGATTTGTTGCTACTATGTGGTTAGGTCAAAAAATCGGTATACTCCTTGCGCTCTTTGTTTGGTTTGCTCAAGTTCTTTTGGAGAAGCAATTAAAATTCGCGGCATTATTTCAGTTGCCTGGTAATGATTATTTCTTACTCACGAATATTGTTGTAATTGGAATTTCTGTCCTTTTACTTTTAAGTGTTCCATTGAAAAACCGCCGGAGGAAATTGACGTGAGAATCGCACTTACAAATGTAGGGTTCACAATAGAGAATGTCGGCGTTTTACATGAAATCACATGCTCATTTAAATCAGGAATTACGTACGTTGTCGGGAAAAATGGGGCAGGAAAAAGCACGCTTTTAAAAGTGATTGCGACCGCCACATCACCCAATCAAGGAACGATAAATTATACAAAATTAATCCGCGATGAAAAAATTGGAACACATCGCTTGCCCTTAACGGTCGAGGAAGTAAGGAAAGTCATTGGTTTTATGCCCCAGCATTTTACAGGTCATGCTGAAATGACGGTTGAACGATATTTAACCTATATGGCTTTCCATAAGGGGATTCCTCATGCACAGGTTAAAGCTTTACTGAATGCATGGTTAAATGATGCTAACTTATTAAAGCTTAAACGAAAAAAACTTCGAAACCTTTCAGGCGGGCAACTACAAAAAGTGGGGTTGATCCAAGCGCTTCTTAACCAACCACGTATTTGTATTTTGGATGAACCTTTTGAGGGTCTAGACACGGAGGAGAAGCTGTTTTTTAAACGTGTAATCCAGCGACTTTCATTTCATAGCATTGTAATTATTAGCACACATTTGCTTGAAGAAATTAATCAATCAGAAGACAACAGCGTCCTCTACATGGATGAAGGGGAGCTGTGCCTTTACGGCGGTGTTGATGAACTTGATGAGGTAGTAAAAAAATTAACAGTACTAAATGAAAAATAACGCTCCCTCAATTGCAAGGGAGCGTTATTTATTAGTGCTTAAACTAAAGATTCCTCCATTATCCGTAGCAACTCAGTCCCTGCCATACTACGTTGTCCTCCACCTTGTACGAATGCATCGCTTCCGCCACCTTTTCCGTCAATGAGGGGAAGTGCTGCAGCCGAGACTAGTTTCATACTCTTTTCAGCCGAAGCTCCTCGTGCGGCGACAAATTGTAACCGATCTTCATTCTCGGCAACTAGGAGTACGACGGTATCCTTGGCTTCCGTCACAAGCAACCGAGCCATTTTCTGCAAATGCTGAACGGTTCGCCCAGTATACACGGCCTTTACGATTCCGTGATTGTTAGTTTGTAATAAATCTTTTACTTCAAATGTCAACAATTGCTCTTCTTTCTCGTTCAATGACTTGACGAGTGCAAGATTTGCGTCGAGCAATCTTTGGGTCGCGCCAATAACGCCTTCTTCAGGCGCGCTAAGTAATTTAGATGTTTCCGATACTACATAGTTTTTCTGATGCAATTGTTGTAAAATCCGCCCTCCGCAGACAAAATGTACGCGAACCATCCCGCGATGTTTTTCAGTTGCCATAACCTTTATCCCGAGAACCTGTCCAGTAGAACTAGGGTGGGTCCCGCCGCAGCCGTTATAGTCAAAGTCAGGAATAATAACAAGACGGATTTCACCTGTCACAGCTAATTGTTTGCGAAGAGAATATTGTTCTAGCTCGTCTTCGGTCACCCATTTTGTTTCAATCATTCGGTTTTCCAAGATAATATCATTGGCCAACTTTTCAACTGCTTGGAGCTGTTCTAGAGAAACATCCTCTACGTCCAAATCAATCGTCAAAGACTCTTTACCCAGATGGAAGCTAATAGTCAGAAATCCGTATAGCTCGACAAATGCGGCAGATAAAATATGTTGACCTGCATGTTGTTGCATATGATCAAAACGACGTGCCCAATCAATAATACCTGTTACTTCAGCCGCAGTTCCGAGACTTTCCGCCAAGGTATGACGAATTTCACCATCAATCTCCTCAACATTTAGTACCTGGATACCATTCAAAGTTCCCGTGTCATACGGCTGACCTCCACCAGTCGGGTAAAAAGCAGTATTCTCTAACACTGCATAAAAATTACCATCGGAATCCAATGATTCTTTATTCACGCGAGTGTTGAAATTTTTACAATATGAATCCAAATAATAAAGGCGCTCTCTTAACATATCAGCAACTCCTAATGCTTATTTTCACCATCTTACCATGAAAAATATATGGAAAGGAGAAAAGTAATTTGGCCGATTTTATATATGCCCAATCCAACAAAACAAGGTTGACTGGACAGTGGTTAGTTTTTGATCTCCTAGGGGAAAACCCTTGGATTTCGATCGACTTTGAGTTAAAAGGTCCATGCGGAAAGAATCATGAAATGGTCTTTGTGCTTAAGTTGACTGTGACTAAATTCTTTGGTTTGGCAATAAAATGATTTTTACCGGGTCATTCCGCCGATTTAATATCAAAAAATTGATGTGCCTAAAATTTGATGCTTATAGCATAGAACCAAATTACTGTTTACTAGTTTTTGTCCTAATGTTTGTTGACGATGGAAAACTTATCATTTACTATAATGGTGAATTATGGAATGAGATAATTGTGTAAAATCGATAAAAAATTAACAAAGAAATTAAAAAGGAGATGGGAAAACATGTCAGGACAAATTCGTATGAGTCCAGCAGAATTAGCGGACAAAGCAAAACGCTACGGTCGTAGTGGAGACCAAATTGATCAAATCTTAAAGGATTTAACAATCCTGCAAACTGATTTGCAAAGCCAGTGGGAAGGTAAAGCATTTACACAGTTCCAAGCTCAGTTTGATGAACTATCCCCTAAAGTTCAAAACTTCGCTCACCTTATGCGTGAAATTGAAGGGCAATTAACGAAGACAGCAGATGCAGTAGCTCGTCAAGACGAAGAACTATCGCGTAACTTTGGGCTTCGCTAAGCAATAATTTAAAAATATACGAAAATCTCGAGGTAACTAACAAAGTAAGTCTAACAATGAGCCACGCAACTATTGTTGTGTGGCTCTTGTTCATTAAAATTCCAAAGAAAAGTAGAATAAGCGGGGGTAAATTGAGAATGAAAAAGATAGAGAGTAAGGTTTTGTTGTTCTTATGTTTGGTACTTATCCTCTCCGGGGGGATTACATATTTAGCTCTCCACCAATCTTCTACCGGCAAAGTTGACGATGAAGTTTTAAAAATGACCGTCGCTATTGTCAATGAAGACCAGGGAGCAACGTTCGACGGAACAGAAGTCGATTTCGGTCATGAATTCATTAAAAGCATAGAAAGAGATCCTTCACACGATTGGTATGTCGTGAGTCGGGGCGTTGCCGAAAATGGATTTGAGAACAATGCTTATAACATGATGATTGTTATTCCGAAAGACTTCTCCGAAAAGGCATTATCAATTGATGAGGAATTCCCAGAGAAAATCAATTTAAATTATAAAATTAACGCAACTGGAAATAAAGATGTCGTAGCGGAAGCGGAAAAAACGGCAGGTGCCATTTTAGGAGACTTTAACCGTCGAATTATTGACGTTTATTTTGCTAGTGTCATTGGGAACTTGCAAGATGCGCAGGCGAATATTAGTACAATCGTGGAAAAAGAAGCAGTTTATACGAACACTTATAAAAACGCGGTTCATAGTCCACTTATGCAATATACTTCGCAATTTGAAAACATCCAAGACAATACACAAGTATCAAAAGACAGTTTTGATGGTCTGAAAGAAATTTTATCTGCATTTGAAGAGGCTTTACAGGATGACGTGAATTCAAATGAAGACTATTTGACTGTTTTTAATGATTTAAATAAAATGCACGAACTAAATACCGTTTCATTAAAAGATTTTTCAAATCAACTTAGCAGCTTAGATAGCGCCATGCATAATCAAGAACTTCTTCAGCAACTGCGAAACTTGGAACTGGCGAATAAAGAGATTTATGATCAGTTTCAAGAAAGGGAAAAGGAAAATGATAGAGCAACAATACTTTCAGAGGCTTCCGCCATTCAAACGTATTTTAGAACGACAAATGAAAAGTTAAGTGGTTTTAATGCAGATCTAAAAGAAACGCTCGAGTCTGAGTTAGATGAAAAAGTAGCGGGACGGTTAAAGGATGCCTTTACCGATTCATTTGATGGCAAAGATATAAATTTAACCAAGCTATTTCAGCAACCTGACAATAACATCCATGAAATTTTGAAGCGACAAATTGCTAAATTACCAACGTTGTCTTCTAAAGACCTTGAAGGACTAGGTTTATCTGAAACTAGCATGATGCAATTGAATAATGTGATTGCTGTCACAGATAAATATAATAAGGAATTTGTCGAATCGCCGGTTCAACCCAAAAACAGTGTTCCGCTTGTCAATCAAATAAATGAAATTAAAAAACTTTTGATAAAAAATGGCGTAGAGGTAACGGACTCCGTCAAAATACCAGCAACGAAAAAATGGGGGCAAGAATTTACACTAGCGATTCCCGAAGCGTATGAAGTTGCGGGCGTATTTTTAACATTACCCGGTAAAAATGAACGTAACTATACGAGAACCTATCAAAAACATAAAAGGATTTGGCTACAGGCTACCTCCGCAGATAAATTCGGTGTTCGAGTTGTTCTTAAACTAAAAGAAGATGCGAGCAACAACATTGATGTTTTCCAACCGGTTACGTGGAGTTGGAAGTTGCAACAAAAGAACGTTGGAGAGGTCGATCTTCCAGAGCCTGAACCTGAACCAGAGGATCCAGTAGACCCAATAGACCCAATAGACCCGGTAAATCCGGAAGTACCCGAAGCACCTGTCAACCCAGACCTGGAATCCGAGGACTTAAATCCGGAATCTACTGAGAATACGGTCGGCATTGAAAATAATGATGAGGGTCAAACGGAAGAAGCAATCGAAGAAAGCATTATTCCGGAAAATCAAGATGATGACGAAATATCCGTGACGGATTCGGAGGACCAGGAAGATTCAGTGGAAACAGAGGACTCGGCGTTAATTCCGCTAGTCCCGGCACTTCCAATAAAACCGGAGCCAATAACTATTAAAGACAACTACATCACCCATAAAATCATGTCGCCACTTACGGATGATGCTACTGATAAAGTGATTGGCGCTACTGCAAATACGGTAAGGGAATATCAAAAAGCGCTAATGTTGTATGGTGTTTATTTTGGTCTTGATATGGAAAGTCCACAACTGATTCAACAACTGGAACAAAGTGGGTTGAAAGAATTAGCCACCAAGAAAGATTCTTCACTTTATTATTTATTCAATAAAAAAGACATTGTTGAATTACTAACAGATTATGTAGTTGGAAATATTAAAGGACACGTCACAGCCCAAGTTCGCGAACAAGTAGAAGGGCTGCAAAGTGGAATTAACGAGTACAGCGTCCTTGTAGCGGATGCTGATCGTAATTCGCAACAGCTGACAGCTATCTTAAAAGACACGACAGAACAGGCGCATGTCATGAACGGCGCGTTGGAAAAAACGCTCAATGAATTGATGGAATGGCGTAAGGCTAGTATTGCGTTGCTAGAAGAACAAGAAGCCATTGCTTCCAATAAAAACGAAGAGCAAGCAACGCTTATTTCCTTAGATGGTCAGTTCTCGTCGCTATTATCCGGAAGCCAGTCGCTTGTGGAACAAGCAAAAGGCAATCTGCAATCTGCGGATGGCGTATACCAAACTTTTGACACGATCGATGATCAGGCAAAAGTTATTCAAGAGAGCGGGACGACATTAGTTACCCAAGCAGATACATTGGCTACGAATATGACGGATAAGTTAATCGAAAATCAGAGCTTTGCAGATAACTTTGCAGGCGTGCTTGAAAACAGCCGAATCGGTGACAGGCCAAACGAAAATCTGTATAGCTTTTTATCGAACCCTGTTGAATCAAAAAATGCTGGCGTTATTTCCACCGGGAATTCATTACCACCCTATTTCCTAGTCTTAATTTGCTTTATCGTTTCATTATTTACTGCGTATGCAATTTCTACGAATGATAGAAAACGAATGCAAAAGGATTCTTTTGAGGTAGAAAATACGTTAGTAGGCGGGAATATGCCAATCACATTGATTACCGCAAGTATTGCTCTTGTAGAAGGGTTGGTTATAGGAATTGTTTCGGGTAATTTATTAAATATTGCACCAGGCAAGTTCTTATTATGGGTTGCGTTAATCGTCTTAACTATGCTCGCAATGCTTCTAGTTTCAACTTATCTATTAAGACAATTAAAAATGATTGGGATGTTTGTGCTCTTGATTATGTTGAGTTTGTATTTATTCTCAACGGAAGCACTCGGATCTGACTTTGATAAGTTATCACTTGCATCAACAATTCGGAAGTATTCACCATTGCAGTATATCGAATCGCTTTTTACTGGTTTTGCTAAAGGCGTTGCAGATCATCAATGGATTATTATCGTCCTTGCAGGTCTAATGTTGTTGGCGCTGGTCGCTAACTTGTTCGTTGTGAACCGCTCTAGAAAGGAAGAAGGGATTAAAGATGAAGGGGTTACTGAAGCACTGTAGTATTGTCATTGCTCTATCAATCGCATTCCTTACGATGTTGTCATATCAAGTTTCAGCCGATGATCCATCCAGTCCTAGCGGGAAATTGCAATTGAAAACAGATCGTATCGGTCAAGACAGAAAAACGAAACCGCAGGTGGATAAAAAGACGGAACTTGAAAATAGTTTTCCCGACTTATTTAAAGAAGAAACACAAGCAGTAATTGAAGCAAAGCAAAAAGAGCTGAGGCAGGAGAATGAAGACTTAAAGCAAATGCTTTTTAAAACAGAGAATGAGAAGGACATCACGATAGAAGAAACAATGAAAACATTATTTACTAGTGATTATACAGCTCCGAAAGCGTCGGTTGCTAATGACGATACAAACGAAGGTGATGGCGGAATAATGGGCAATACATTGTTTTCTTCATTAATCGGGATGGTCGTTCTCCTGTGCGGCGGCATATTTGCTGTTATGAGAAAAATGGTGGAGTGAAGGGGAATTAAGAATGCCAAACAATACGCATATTAATGTGACTGTTGATTTTGGCAATTGGGGCGGGCCGGAATACGATTTACGTATTCCGGTGCACCAACCAATCAAACAGTTGCTTATGAATTTAGTAGAAACACTGAAGCTTGATCCAGAACAAGCCTCGCTATGTGCCATTAAAATACCGACAAAAAACTTATTATTAACGGATGATGATCGGTTATTAGACTATCAAGTGACCGACGGCGATATATTAATCGTTTTATAACTGCTTAATTTTCATAAAGGGGTTTTTGGAGATGAACGAAAAAACAATAGAACTTGAGTCGATGACTTATCAGTTTGACATAGAGAAAGACTGTTGGAAGTTGCGTCTTGCGAAATCACAGACGTCTATTAAGGATTTTCGACAACTAGCACTTATTACTGAACGAACAGACTTTTTTGTGCCCGCTGAAGTGGAGGAAGAGCATGATGTATATGTTTTTTCATTTACAGTAAATGAAAAAATGAAGAAGTGGGCGGATATAGAAAAACTCGGACGCAATGACAAATTGCGTGCATTATGCAATGTAGGTAGATTTCAAGAATGTTTGCCTACGCGAACGACATTTTTTCTTCACCCAGACAACCTAGTATTTAATGATAATCTAATTCCCACTATTATTTATCGTGGCATTCGCGATTTAGTGCCGCCTTTTACAACTGACTCTTCAAAATTTCTCCATCAGTATAAATGTCTAGCGATTGCACTTTTTTCAAAAAAGTATAGTTTTGACGAACTGTACAACGGCTCGATCAATAATGCGAATGAAACCGAATTTGAACGTAAAATCGGTGAAATCGCAGATGTTTCCGCACTTATAAAATTTTTAGAAGCAAATTATGAAAATGAACAAAAGACAACTGAACGAACTATGCAGCTTGTGCCGAAAAAACAGTTCCGGCTCTTTAAGCAACTTTCAATTATGATGATTGCATTATCGATCATACTTGCCGCTCCGCTCGCTTATTTCAGCTTTGTAAAAGTGCCGTATCAAAACAAACTATTAGCTGCGCATCATGATTTTCTGGCAGCAGATTACGGAAAAGTAATTAGTGACTTGGAAGAGCAAAAAGCTGAGAAGTTGCCAAACTCTACAAAATACATACTCGCTTACGCCTACATTGATGTAGAAAAATTAGACCCCGCTCCAAAATCAGTCATCATGAGAAATATTAGTTTGAAAAGCGACAGTAATTATTTATTGTACTGGATTTATAATGGTCAAGGAAAACTTGAAGAATCTACGGATTTGGCGAAATATATGGATGATCCAGTCTTGATTTTATATGGCTTGATCAAACAAATTGAGCAAGTCAATAGCAATCCGAAGTTAACGGGTTCTGAACGTGAAGAGCAAGTTAAATCATTAAGAGAGCAACTTGAAAATTACAGAGAACAATATAATCTGCGGCCTGAAGATGATTTAACAAATCCAGATTCTGACTATGAACCGGGAGAGGCGGAGCAGGGGGATGTTGAAGAAAAAACTGAACCGGATAATCCCGAATCAGACGAGGTAGATACGACGGATGAGGAATAATTTATTGGCTTGAGGAGGAAGAGCGAGATGGCACAACACCTACTAATGCTTAACTATAAAAAAGAACTTCATAAAATCCAACTGCCATCAGGCGAATCAAAGTCGGTGACAGTTGGCGGAAATTGGTCCGACACTGTGACCTTTTTAGATGTGGATACTCAAATTTCGATAAAATGGGACGGGGAATCTTGTCTTATTGCGAAAGAACTTTTGAAGCCAAATAACCAGGTAACGCAAAATGTTTCAAATCATGATATGAACTTTTACTTGCTTGAAGCAAATGAGTGGGCAATTTATGACGTTGCTTCAATCTATAATTTGGCGTTTGGCCCAAATGATTTTGATGAAGTGAAAATCGAGAACACCACTGCTGATTTCTTAATCAGTCGTACACAACTTGAAGAAGCATATGAACTTAAAGTATTCAGCGGCCGAGTGTATCATAACTACGCGCTTGTAACTGGAAGTGTAATGCTTGAACCAGGCGACCAGCTTTATGTTGATGGTGTGCTGATTCAAATCGGTAGAGATGACATACAATTTCTTGCAGACGAAAATCGTGTGACAACAAAATTGGCCCGACTGATGGAAAAAGCAAACGAGTTTGGTGAGGATTATCCTGATTTTCATCGCTCCCCGCGGATCATATACCGTGAGCCTGAAGAGAAACTCGCTATCGCAAAACCGTCTAGCAAGCCTTCCAAGCCGAGTGAACAGCTTGGGCGCATGATTGTTCCGCCGCTTGTTATGATCGCCGCAATGATACTTGTGTCGTTTTTTAGAGCGAATGGAATTTTTATACTTGTTATGCTTTCGATGACGGTCGTAACGGTCATTTATTCAATAATGGCCTATGTGAAAAGTTTGAAACAATACCGCATCGATACAAAGGAACGCGATGTGAAATACCGTGAATATTTAAAGACAAAAACAAAGGAATTATATAGCGCGAGTGAAGAGCAACGCCACGCATTAAACTATCACTATCCAAAAATCGAAACAATACGCGATATGGCATCGAAAGTCCATGCGCGCACATATGAAAAGACAGTATTTCATCATGACTTTTTAACATATCGTGTTGGTTTAGGTCAAGTTGATTCGAGTTTTGAACTCGATTTTAGCGATGAGGAATTTACGCTAGAAAAAGATGAATTAGTGGATGCGGCACGTGACCTTCGTTCGCAATATTTGAGATTAAAAGATGTTCCCATCGTGACGGATTTGGTAAATGGCCCAGTTGGTTACATCGGCCAACGCAGTCTTGTATTGGAACAATTACAGTTACTTGTTATGCAAACTGCGTTATTCCATAGTTATCACGACCTTCAATTCATCACGGTTTTTCCTGAAGAAGAGAAGGCGGAATGGGATTGGATGCGCTGGCTTCCACATGCAAGCATCCAAGATCTGAATGTCCGCGGATTTGTTTATCATGAACGTTCGCGTGATCAAGTATTAAACTCGTTCTATCAAATCCTGAAAGAACGAAAACAAGCCCTTGATGAAAAAGGGAATAAAAACGAAAAAATGTATTTTTCGCCTCATTATGTTGTATTAATCACAGATGAAAAAATGATTTTAGATCACATCGTCATGGAGTTTTTCAATGAAGACCCGAGTGAGCTAGGCGTTTCACTGGTGTTTGTTCAAGAAGTCATGCAATCGCTGCCAGAGCATGTGAAGACGGTGATTGATATTCGTGACGCGAAGAACGGGAATATCATTTTAGAGCAAGCAGAACTTGTCAATCGCAACTTCACGCTGGATCATTTTCCTGTTGATTTCAATAAAGAAGACGTTTCAAGAGCATTAGCACCGCTGAATCATTTGCAAAGCCTGAAAAACTCGATACCAGAAAGTGTAACTTTCCTTGAAATGTACGGTGTAGAAAAAGTAGAGGAACTAGGCTTAGCCGGGCGTTGGGCAAGAAATGAAACCTATAAAAGTTTAGCCGTTCCATTGGGTTTACGCGGAAAAGATGATCTTGTCAATTTGAATTTGCATGAAAAAGCCCATGGACCACATGGTTTGGTGGCAGGTACAACTGGATCCGGTAAATCAGAAATCATTCAAAGTTATATTATTTCATTGGCGGTCAATTTCCACCCTTATGAAGTCGGTTTTCTATTAATTGACTATAAAGGCGGCGGAATGGCGAACTTATTTAAAGATTTACCGCATTTAATGGGAACGATTACGAACTTGGACGGCGCGCAATCGATGCGTGCATTAGCCTCTATCAAAGCGGAATTGCAAAAGCGACAACGCTTATTTGGCGAACATGACGTCAACCATATCAATCAATACCAGAAGCTCTTTAAACAAGGTGAAGCGAGCGAACCAATGCCGCATTTATTTTTAATCTCTGATGAATTCGCCGAACTTAAATCAGAGCAACCAGATTTCATGAAAGAGCTTGTTTCAACGGCTCGTATTGGTCGTTCACTCGGGATTCATTTAATTCTAGCAACACAAAAACCGAGCGGCGTCGTCGATGACCAAATTTGGTCGAACTCGAAGTTCAAACTAGCCCTCAAAGTTCAAGACGCGAGCGACTCCAATGAAATACTGAAAACACCCGATGCAGCAGAAATTACATTGCCGGGCCGTGCTTATTTACAAGTCGGGAATAACGAAATCTATGAACTTTTTCAAAGCGCATGGAGCGGAGCAGATTATATTCCTGAAAAAGAAGACCAAGAGCTAGTAGACACAACTGTCTACGCCATCAATGATTTGGGTCAATATGATATTTTGTCAGAGGATTTAAGCGGTTTAGGCGGAAAAGATGAAATAGAAAAAATTCCGACCGAACTTGATGCTGTCATTGACTACGTGCACCAATATACGGTGGCGCAGGGAATTGAACAACTGGCTAGACCTTGGTTACCGCCGCTTCCAGAACGGATATTTGCACAAGACTTGCATCCAATAGATTTTAAGGAAGCTTGGAAAGAGCCTAAAAAGGCATTGAAAGCCACCATTGGACTCTTAGACCAACCGGAATTGCAAGCACAAAATCCATTAACGCTTGATTTAACGAAAGACGGCCATATGGCGGTATTCTCCAGTCCGGGATATGGGAAATCAACGTTCCTACAAACGGTAGTGATGGATTTGGCGAAACAACATAATCCAGCTCAATTGCATTTGTATCTGCTGGATTTTGGGACGAATGGTTTATTGCCGTTAAAAGGTCTACCGCATATTGCAGATACAATCATGATTGATGAAATGGTGAAAATAGGGAAACTAATTCGCATTCTCGAACGTATCTTAAGAGAACGTAAACAAAAGTTGAGCGAATACGGTGTTGCAAACTTGGATATGTATGAAAAAGCAAGCGGGCAAAGTGTTCCAACTATCGTCATTGTTCTCGATAATTATGATGCCGTTCGCGAGGCTGACTTTGTGGATGAATTTGAAAGATTAATCACCCAGATCGCCCGTGAAGGCGGAAGCGTCGGCGTGCATTTACTCATAAGTGCGGGGAGACAAAATGCGATGAGAATACCGCTTCTTTCTAATATTAAAGTTCAAATCCCATTGTATTTAATTGATACAACAGAAGCACGTTCCATTGTAGGCAGAACGGACTTGCAAATTGAAGAAATCGCTGGCCGTGGCTTGGTGAATATGGAACAACCAACTGTTTTTCAGGCGGTATTGCCGGAAGTTGGTGAAGAAGCATTGGAAACGATTGAAAACATACAAAAAACAGCGTTGCAAATGGATAGACACTGGCAAGGTGATAGACCAATCCCAATCCCGATGATGCCTGAAATTATCCAGTTTGAAGAGTTCAAACGTAATCGAACAGTTCAACGATTAATTGAAAAAAAATATTTGCCACTGGGCTATGATTATGAAAATGTTGAAGGTTTAGGTTTTGATTTAAATAAAAATGATCATCTCCTGGTGTATTCAAATCAGACTGACCGTCTACTCCAATTCAAGAAGGCTTTCGCATCAGGTTTAGGTATTATTGAAAATAAACAAATCGTATTTATCGACGATTCGGAGCTTTCATTGGCAGACTTTAAAGATGACGCGGATATGTATTTGGCAGATGGAAGTAATATTAACCAGTTTATCAGTAATATTGTAAATCCACCCGAAGATGAAGCAGACAGTGAAGAATTTGATGTTGTTGTTGTCATTGCAGACTGTAGGGAGTTTTCCAATACATTAACATTACCTGATGATGAAGTAGAACAAATTTTATCCCGAGGCAGACGGCTAGGCGTTCAATTTATTATCTTTGGACAACACGACTATATCTCGAATAATTATGAAGACTTCCCGAAAAGTTGTCGTACGACTATTTCTTCTGGTGTTGTTCTAATGAAGTTAACCGATCAAAGTATATTGGGCAATGAGTATATTAGAAACGAAAAGGAACCGGAAAAGGACGAGGCATATCTATATTCCGAAGGTAAGTACGTTAGGTTCAAGTTTGCTAGCCAATTTAATTAAAAAGTGGTGATGAAAGATGACTAAAACGGAGCTTATTAATAGAAGATGGGGATATCGAAATCAGAGGTCTCAAAAACAATTGCAAGCATATGGCCTGGCACAAAAATTGGAGCGCTTAAAGAAAGCAAAGCTTGAATTTGCCGGTATTATTGAAGACTCAAATTACTATAAGAAAAAAATAACGAATCTTGAAATTGACCCCGGATTATGGAAAGGGGAAACAGAAAAGACTTATAAAAGTGATCACCAAAACTCTATGGAAAAGTCAATCAGTGGTTATATAGTTCACTTGAAGAAAGTAGAAGATGGAATTGATAACGAGATTGAACGGCTAACAACTCAGTTAACTAACTGCCAAAGCGATATTGCCCATCTGAATACGAGTATTGCAAATATTACTATGACAATTAGTACTTTGAAAGAAGAGTGATGCTGAATGAGTAAGGTTTCAATTAATAAAGTTGTTTTTGATTCGACCGTTAAAAGTGCAATGTCATCTGTTAGCGATTTAAAAGGAATAAAAATAAAGAGTAAGTCATTGAAAAAGACGGATTTACAAAGTATGCAGCAACAGTTAGAAGTAATAAAGGAATTTCAAAAAGTGGTTGATACGTATATTGAATTATTGGAAGTCGATTTAGAAAAGTTGACAGTTGTTGGCAATGAAATGGTTGTTCAAGACGAGAGACTAGGGGCGGCAATTATGAAATAAATGACATTAAGGAAAGGAGTTGTAGTAATTCAATGAAAATAGCAATCGGAGAAATATTGGAGATCCAATCAGAGTTAAATAATGAATTAAAAAACATATCAGCTAAGCTACAAACAATTAAAAGCAAAACAGCTAATATTAGTAAATTAGAGTCCTTTCAAGGTGAAACCGCGAGTGCTGCTAAGGCTTATTTTCAAACAGTTCATGGAGAATCTGTCGATAATTTGGATGAAACAATTAACCACCTAAGAAAAAACTACGACCAGATCATTTCAGAATTTAATAGTATTGTGGACAGTTCTTCTGCGGCGGTGATTACGGAGGATTACTTGAATCAACTCAATAAAAAAGTAGAAACAATCGAAAATGGTGTTTTAGATATACATGAGGATGGAAAACAAGTAATTCAAAGTGTAAAGGACATTGTTGCTTTGCCAAGCCCAAGTATTTCAACTTATTCAAAAAGTGTTAACAACTCCCGGAAATATGTCATTAAAGTGAACAAAAACCTTAGCGATTTTGAAAAAACAGCATTGAAAATCGCTAAGGATAGTATGAATGAGGTTGTAAAGCAACAACAAAAATTGACTAAACTAACTGCGATGAGTATTAAAAGCGGATTACCGAATGACTTTGTTAAAGTGGCAGAGGAATTAGGTATTGATATGAATGATAAGAGTGCTATTTCAAAGTTGGCGGATCTCTTCAAAACAATTAGAGGCGGGTCAGACGATGTTGTTAAATTTTTTGATGAAACAAATAAGTTAACGCATTTAGCTGCGAATATATATGTGCTGAAAAAAATGACGATGAAAGAATACTTGAGGTATGCGAAAACAGGAAAGAATAAGCTAACGCAAGCTGAACTACGGAAATTGAATAACGTTTTAGCAACAACGTTATATAAATTAAACGGCAAGACTGTAAAAGCCCATATCAAAAAATATGGTAAAGAGCTATTTACTAGAAAGAGATTAATAGGTTTATATAAACACTTACAACCTTATGGTAAAAGAAGACGCAAAGTCTTTTTAGTTAAAGAATTTGATAGGCTCTTTGGTTTGGATGAGTATAGAAAGTTCAAGAACCTTACACCTCTTAAAAAGGCTGGGAAGCTAGGAACTACATTTGTCGATGAGTTAGTCGGGAAAAAATATAAAGCGACGAAGAAGGTCCTTAAATTCGCGACAGTTAATTGGAAAAACCCTGTAGAGGCTTATAATCAATCTAAGATAACAAAGGTCAGCGTGAAAAGGGAAAACATTTTAGGTAAAGGGTCAAAAATAACTAAATTCGCAGGCAAAGGACTAGGCGTTCTAAGTTTTGGTCTTATCGTCACAGATAACATTCAATCGAACAAGGGGGATACAAGTAAGATTGTTGTCGGAACTGCGGTGGACGCAACCTTAACCGGAGGAGCGGCAGCAATCGGTGCAACGGTTGGAACAGCAATAGTTCCCCCGATTGGTACTGTAGTAGGGGCAGGAGTTGGTATGGCAGTAAGCTGGGGTGTTAATAAAGAGTGGGGGAATCCACCGAAGAGTATTGCAGATCGCACAAAGGATCTGGTAAACGTTGGCGTAGATTCAGCTATAGAGTCTACAAAAAAAATAGGTAAAACTATTTCAGGTTGGTTTAAATAGGTTTTGTGAGGTGAAATTGATGAATAAATTATCCCAAGAAAACTTTTCTGCTATAAAGAGCGAAATACAAGATGGAAGACTGACGATGTCAGGGATGAGAGGATACCTAATTGGGATATTTCTTGCTTCTGGTATCTTCGTAGGTATATCTTTTGCTGTAGCAAATGCTAATACGATTGGATGGGACACTCTATCTAGAGGGTGGCATATGATTTACTATATAGAAGCAGTACTATTCGGCATTCATTTGCTATTAATTTTACTCTGCTGGGGGAATAATGCCGTCAATCAAAAGTTGTTAAGTTTAGGCGTGGTCTTGTTAACATATAAAGCAGCATTAGATCCGTTTCTCATGGTTATTATGTTTAGTAAAGATGAAGGAAAGTATGAATCGTTATTCCCAGTTATACTAGTTATATTGATAAGTGGACTTATTCTACATATAACTGTACTTATTAACTGGCTAAACAGCTTAAAACAAAAGAAAAAGAAATCAAAAGAAAAAGAATCAAAGTATTTTTTTCTTGTACCTATAGTGTTGATTTTAACAACCTTAACTACAATAGTTACTAAAAATGGGATGTTAGGAGATTTTGATCTTTTATTTGGATTATTTATAGTTACCGTCGTTTATCTAGGTTTATTAATCGCTGCTGTTGAATTTCTAATTGCAATGTATTGCATTTTTAAGTTCCCTTCATTTTCGGTAAGGAATTTTAATAAGTAAAATAGAAAAGGTGGAAGCATAATGATTGTTCGGGAAAAGGCATTGGTTATTCAAAACGCAATTTGCGTTGAAGAAATAATACCGCATGAGGATTGGTTCAAACCTGCATTTAGTCTCAGAAGCAATGTAGGAAATCAAGAAGTGTATAGTACAAGTCCGGTCATTTTTACTGTTGAAGAGATGGATAATGAGCCTGCTTTCGGAAAATACACTTATTATTTGGGGCTTAATACAATGGTTGAAGTGGATGAAGTTGATGATTTTAAACAACTAGAAACATTGTCTATTCCGGCTGCGTTATCGATTCGCTGTGGTGAAACAGGAGAGTTGAGTAAAGCGTATGAGTTATTATGGGATTATGCAGAAAAAAACAGCATAGAAATTGACAGTACTTTTTATCATGTATGTTTTCATCTTTATAAAGAAATTATTATAGACGTATATGCGCCCGTCATAGAAAGGTAGGATGTGTGATGATTGTAGATTATGAAGAACTTATGTATAAAAACGTAGTTTGGCATTCGTATGAAATTTATTATAAGGATTTTGAAAAAGCATTAGAAGATTTCAATGAAAAATTAGTGAAAGCGAAATTGACGGTGAATGGTCCGCTTTTTTACGGGTTGAATAACATACCCCGTGATGAAATCATGCAAGTTGATATCTACATGCCTGTCCAACAATCTTTTGTTGCAAAGGACACCGACTTAAATTTTCAAAGCTATTTCTATATCGATAATATGATAATGACAAGAATAACAGGCGATTTTGAAACAAAAACCGAATTGGCATACGATAAACTACTAAAATACTCCATGGAAAATGACTACAATATTATTTCACCCATGTACCATGTCGTTAGAGGAGACGATGAAATTCAGTGGGTTGAATTGAAAGCAAAGATTTATTCTGAGGCAGACTTTGAGGAAGATTTAGAAGAAGAAGCAGAATTCTGGGACACACTTTTAAATTCCTAAGAAAAATAATCGGTTGTTTCCGTAATACAAAGAAGAAATGAGGATGAAAACATGCAAGTTCGTGAAGAACCATTAATTGCAACTAATTTAGTAGTTGCCGAGGAAGTTATCCCGCATGCCGACTGGTTTAAGCCGGCATTAAATTTACGCAGAGAGCTTATTAAAGAAGACGTTTATTATACAAACACCGTCATCTTCACGGTTGAAGATGTGGAAGAAGATCCTACACATGGAAAATACACTTATTATATAGCATTAGACCCAATAATGGGGGATGACCTAGTTTTGAATTTCCGACAAGAGGAAATATTGGCAGCCCTTCCAGCACTGTATGTTCGTTGTACGGAAATTGATCAACTTGAAGAAGCTTATGAATTAATACGTACATATGCATCGGAAAACGATATCCAACTCGAAGGTCCATTTTATCATGTTTGTTTTGATGCATTTGACCGCGCTGTTATTGAAGTATTTATTGCAATTAAAGAGGAAGAAAAAGGGCTTATGAAATGGTTCAAGAAATGGTTATAGTATGTTGAGAAGGATTGATTATTCGAGGTATATAGGTATTCTTTTTTCAATAATAGCTGGTTTGTTGGGATTTTTTGTTTATTTTAAGCTCATTCCTACAATCGATGATCCTGGTAACCATATGCTGCGATTTATTTTTCTAAGTCCGTTCATATGGTTTTCCATAGGTATTATTAATATGTATATCATGCGAATATTTGGTTCAGGTTTTCGCAATAAACTGCTTACATACATCCCTAAAAAGAATGACGTTGTTATTAATAGAATAGCAACTTCTTGGGCTATTGATTTGGCGGGTATCGCCGCTACGATTTGGGGATGGTCCTATCTTCCTTGGTTTGTCACGATTATATTTTCATGGAATCCCCTTAATCCGACAATTACACAGGCATTTTTCCTTCTATTGACACTTTTGCCCATCATTCATTACTTATTACAAATGTACTTCTATCTGCATAATCATTTAAGAAATGTTCCAATTTTAGTGCTATCAGATGATAAGTTCAGAACGGATAATGCCGCGTACTCTTGGAAGGATATAGGGGAAATTAATCGGCTAAGCAAAGAATATTTGGAGGTCAATCTTAAAGAGGAGGCTATGGAAAAATACAATACACAATTTCCTCATATTATTTCATTGCATCAAGAAGAGATTTCAGAGCATATATTTGATTTGTTTAAAAAAATTGAGGTTTTTAAAAGTAAAGCCTAATTAAATAACCTTCACAGAGAATTTGAGTGGTAGACCTACCATGATTGGAATGAGAGTTTGCATTCCTCATCGGTGTACTTTTTTATTCGGGATTTCTTGTGGGACATCAAATGAATCCAGTGTTTTCCAAAAACCACCACAATATGATTGACAATGAGTATAAGATTGTCTCTCCCGATATTTCATGTAATAGGAGGGGACGTGCAGTGGGTGGAGTTAAAAGCAAAAGTTTCTTCGGAAAACTACGATGAATTTTTCGAGAAGGAAGCGAAAAGTTGGGATCGATTATTAAGTATGTTTGACTAGAAATGAATATAAAATGGAGGTTTTAAAATGTTATTAAAAGAAGAACAGATTATTACTTATTTAAAGGAGCACGACCTATTTGATTCATCAGGTGAGAATCATACAGTTTTTGGTATAACCATGCCTTCCACATTGGATTATATTTTATTTGGTGCAGCGTCGGTTCTATCAACGAAATATAATGTTGTTAATTTATCAGATAAGGGGATTGCTATTCTAGCAATAGATAATGTTACTGGGAAAATAGTAGAGGGAGAGCATGCGTTTATTCCAAAAGAACAGATTACTAAACTTGAAGTGAAAAGTAAGTTTACGCACCATCGCCTGAAAATTGAAACGCCAGCAGGAAACACAGGATTTAAATTAAATAAAGTAATGATAGGTGCAGGTTGGCATAAAAGAAACCTGCCGAATGTTTTACAAGCAGTAGAAACAAAAAGCTTTAAATGAACACATAAGTAAGCGAATAGAAAAATACATAAATTATGAAATGAGAGAGTTAAATGGGGAAATTGATAAAAACGATAATTATGGGAATCCTAGCAACGCTTGTTTTAACGGGATGCAACACTTCGAGTGATGCAGAGGCTGAATCTAAGGTAGAAAAGAAAGAACCGCAACCATTAACGCTCCAAGTATTAAAAATGGATGAAGAAGAAGGCATCACGCTGGATAATAATGATGTCTATAAAGAGATTAATGAAATTGTCACGGAAAACCCAGACTTGGGCATCGCGAATGATTTCAGCATTCAAATTCTAGATGTTGTTGAAAATATGGATGGTACATACGACACTTTAGCGTTTCTGGCAATCAATCGATTAGACGAGCCGTTAAAAAATATTAATTTTGAATATACGTTAGGGAATGACGAAGGTGAATATGTTTTCGATGGCATTGAAATTGATTTGACGGAATCAGAGGTAGGCGTTATTCAAGCACATAGTGTTGTGCCGTTTTATTTAGAAGTGACGGAAGAACAAATTGATTTATTAAGTACGTTGGATCAAGACAATAGCGTAATGGAATTCGATAACTTTACATTTGAATCAGTAGAATAATAGTTGGCAGGGGATATGTATACCTTAAATTTGAATTTTTAATTCGAAATTAGGTAGGACATATCCCTGTCTTATTTAAGCAGCGATTGATGGAATTAGCATCACTCATAATCGAGGTGAAATTGATGGGTAAATTATCGGAAGAAAGTTTTTCAGCTATTAAAGGAGAACTAATAGATGGAAGATTGACGGTGTCTGGGATGAGGGTCTACCTTATTGGGTTGTTTGCTTTTTCTGGAATTGCGGTAGGCGTGTCATTAGCTGTAGCCAATGCGAATACAGTCGGCTGGGATACACTATCTACTAGTTGGCATAGGATTTATTACGCTGAAGCGGTTTTATTTGGTATCCATTTGCTAGTACTCTTACTTTGTTGGTGGAATAATGCTTTTAGTCAAAAGCTGTTAAGTGTTGGTATGGTGGTTTTCACGTATAAGGCAGCATTGGATCCTTTTCTTCCGTATTTAATGTTCAGTAAAGATGAGGGTAATTATCATTTATACTTGCCGATTATTCTTATTATTTTAGTTAGTGGATTGATACTTCATATAGTTGTTTTAGTTAAATGGATCAACAGCTTAAGACCGAAAATTGGGAATGGAAAGAAGTCAAAAGTGAAAAAAGGCTCGAAGCATCTCGTATTATTTCCAGTAATCTTTCTATTAACCGCACTAACAACTCTGGTAATCAAAAACGGTATACTAGGGGATTATGAACTGGTTTTTGGTGTATTTATAGTAACTATATTGTATCTGGGCCTGTTAATCGGCGCTTGTGAATTTATAATTGCAATGTATTGCGTTTTTAGATATCCCTCATTTTCTGTGAAAAACTTTAATATTAAGTAGTGAAAGAAGAAAAATGATACATCGGTTACAATTGTTCAGTTTCAAAAGATTGTAATGTTAGGTGGTTAAATTTATGACTAAATTATCCGAAGCAAGTTTTGCAGCAATAAAAGACGAAATACACGATGGAAGATTAACAATGTCGGGAATGAGAGGTTACCTAATTGGCATATTTCTTTATTCTGGGATAGTAGTTGGGATATCTTTGTTTGCTGCACACCTTAATACAATTGGATGGGATACGTTGTCTGCAGGATGGCATATGATCTACTATATTGAAGCAGTTTTATTTAGTCTACATTTGCTGTTGATACTCTTATTGTGGAATAATACTTTTATTCAAAAGTTGTTAAGTGTTGGGATGGTATTGTTTACGTACAAGGCTGTGTTGGATTCTTATCTAGTGATATTAATGTTTAGTAAAGATAGAGGAATGTATGAAGCGTATTTACCAGTGATATTAATTATTTTATTGATTGGAATAATAATTCATCTAACTGTTTTGTTTAAGTGGATTAATAGCTTAAAACAAAACAATAAAAACGTAGGAAAATCAAAAGGGAAAAAAGACTCGAATTTTATCATATTATTTCCAATAATTTTCCTGTTAACAGCGTTAACATCCACGGTGATTAAAAATGGTTTGCTAGGGGATTACGAACTTGGTTTTGGTGTGTTTATTGTAACAGTTGTCTCATTTGGTCTATTAATTGCTGCTGTTGAGTTTCTGATTGCAATGTATTGCATTTTTAGATATCCCTCATTTTCTGTAAATGTACCAAAACGAAAAAATATGCAACTTGTAAATAATAAAAATAAAATTCAAAAGAACAGGAATCAAATGAAGAGACAACAAAAATGAGTGTACGGGAGAAATGATTTGTGTAGAAGAGATTGTTGAGTAATGGGGGCAGAGCAAGAAATGTTAAAGAACTTGTCTGAATCTGATTTTATGGTTTTAAGGAAACCTCTACAGTCAGGAAGGCAGAGTCCAGGTTCTTTGGGGGCGGTACTGTTTCTATCTATATTTTTACAAGCATTACTATTATTTCTGGAATATTATATAGGTGGTTACTCGGTTTACCCAAATCAGAAAAAAGTATTTTCTGTTCACTTATGGATGTCTAGTATTCTTGCGGTATTGTCACTGATATATGCTTTTTCATTTATTTACATGAAGAGTCAAAAAAACCAATATCTCTTAGGGATTATAGTATCTCAAAATCTTTTTGGAGTATCGACTTTTATTCTGGCCTTGTTTATACTCGGCACTGGTGAAACAGGTGTTAAAGCCGATGCTAAATCACTTCTAACCTTCACTTGTGTGACATTGCTATTTGGTGTATTATTTTTCATCGCAACGTCGATTCGCTTTTATATTTTATTACAAAGAGGTCATTTTCGAATAGGTTCTAAAAAAGACGAGCTTAGGGAAAGATTTGAAACGAAGTCTTATTTACCAATTGTTATTGTTGCAAGCACAGGGTTTTTGTTTATCATGCAACATTTATTCAAAACGTTTGAGTTAGCTGATATAGAAATAATGTTCATGATCGTGCTGGCTATGATTATATATTTCACGATGATCTTCGTCCTTCCAGAGCAACTTGTCATTCTATATTGCAAGTTCCGTTTTGATAGTTTAAATTATAGTAAAAAAGGAAGGTTGAAACCGTTTAATTCCCGGAGAAAAAATGTTAGGAACTGATAAAAGTGTTATTTATTTAGGTTTGTTAATCGGTGCCTCTGAATTGCGGATCACAGCCGATTGTATATCTTGTTATCCTAAATTTTTAATTATGAATTTCAAGAATTAATGTTAACTAGAAAAGGTGGGTTCTGTGAGTATGAAGAAATTGATGCTAATGATGGCGCCGGTTTCATTGATCGCATTTTTAAGTGGTTGCTCTATATTTGTAAAAGAAGTAGATTATCAACCCATCGCAAATGATTTGAATGAGAGAAATATGGATAAGATTTTAAATGCTGTAGATGGGTATGCGGAGATTACTCATAGTGCATTTCTAGTCACATCAACAGCGGGGGAAAAGAATGAAATAGAAAGAGAAAAAGATAAATTCTCGTTTCGAGGTATTTATAATACATCTGATAATACTGCTTTAGGAGCTGGAGAAATAACATTTGAATCTACCGTAGAAAGGAATGATACGGAAGAACAAATAAGCAAAGAAAACTCACCAGAATTCCCGCTCAATTATTCTGAAAACCACTATATAAATCCCGAAACAAATATGGAGTTTGATTTAGTATTTATGGTCGATAAACTTCAGGGAATCGAAAAAGTTGCCCCCAAAAGATATAAATATGGATTAGATAGCCCCCCAATGATTTCATATGATCTAACTGAACGTGAATTTACTGAGATTATTAACGATGATTTGAAAATTGATTACGACGTATTTAATAAAGCAACTATTTTCCTTGAACTTCAAGAAAAAGATAAAAGGTTTTCTATTACAAGGATTTCCCTAAATGTCACCTGGGGGGAACTGAAAAATAATGTATTGATTGATTATCAATTAAATAATAGAGTTTCTTTTCCAAATGAGAATGTTGATGCAAAGAGAGAGTATGAACAATTGAAGGATGGCAGACTTGAGTGAAGTTAATTCGGAAAGGTGGAATCCGCAAGTATGAAGAAATTAATGTTACTGATATTGACGGTCTCACTAGCCGCTCTTATAGTTGGCTGTTCCTTATTTGTAAAAGAAGTAGACTATCAAACTATCGCAACTGATTTAAATGAAAAAAACATGGATAAGATCTTAAATGCGGTGGGGAGATATGGGGAAATAAATCAATACATAACAATTTCCTATAATGGCATGGACATAGAAGATAATAGTTTACATGGAATTTTTGATACAAAAGATAAGATTTCTTACGGAGTTTTTAGCCAGTGGGATGTAAATAATAAGATTGAGGGTAATTATTTCTATGAAAACGATGAATTTAAGGTTGATAATCAAAACGTAACAGGAGAAAAAATGCTTTTTTTATCCATGCATTTACAGGGGATAGAAAAATTGATACCTGAAAAATATATTTATGGATTAGATGAGCCGCCCTCAGTAAGGTATCAATTAACAGAGAGTCAATTTGAAGAAATCATAAATGACGACCATGATATTCAGTACGATAAGTTTGAAGCAGCAAAAGTATTGATTCAACTAAGAGAAGTTGGAAACTCGTTTGAAATTAAAACAATCACTATTTCAGCAAAGTTAGAACGAGAAATGGAAGAAAATATACACAAGGTTTTATTGTCATCAAGAACCGATTTGTTATTGACGGAAGAAAACGGCAATTCGCAAGAAGCATACAAGCTTCAAGAAGATAGGTTTAATACTTCGAACAGATAGGAAAAAAGGTGGAATCTACATATATGAAGAAGTTGATGGTAATGATGTTATCAGTTTCACTAATCGTTTTTCTCAGCGGCTGTTCCTTATTTGTAAAAGAAGTAGACTATCAGCCCATCGCAAATGATTTGAATGAAAAAAATATGGATCGGATTTTGAATGCGGTGGATGGGTACGCGAAGATAAATCATAGCGCTTTTGTTATAACCCCGTTAACTGAGGATAAAAATAAAAGGGATTTAGCGGTCTTTACAGGAGTTTATAGTACTAATAATAACAATGCCTTTGGAACAGGAAAAGAAACACAAAGCATTAATGAACTGGATAGTCATTGGGAGGAAGAAGAAACACATAGACTTTCAGCTTACTATTCTGATGGCAAATATACCAATCGAGAATCTGACGAGGAATTTGAATTAATATTCATGCCGGATAAACTCCAAGGAATTAATGATATTATTCCAACCAAGCTTAGTTATGGTTTGGGTTCACCGCCGTCAATATTTTATGATTTTACCGAACAAGAATTTAACGAGATAATTAATGATGATTTACAAATCGAATACGACAAGTTTACAGGAGCGACATTGTTGATAGGTTTACAAGAAGATAGAAGTGAAAAGAAATTCTATATATCTGAAATTGGTGTTTCGTTTCAATGGGACAAAAAAAGATAACGAAGGAAAATTAGTTAGTTTGGAGTTATCTAACCATGTCGACATGACAATTGGTAACCAAGGAGCGAAAGAGGATTATTTTCAAATGAAAGATGCGAAATAATGAAGAGCTAGGCGGTCTTATAGTTAGATTAATGATATTACCCATTTAGTTAATGTGATAAATAGTCCTTAGATAAAGAACTCAAATCCAGGGGGAATGGTTGACATGAAAATATTAAACGGTTCATTCTCGCAAGTAAAAGATGCGATCAGTAAAAACTTTGCAACGAATGCTTATAAAGATATGCAAAACTCGAATTTCGGTAGAGTGCTATTATCATGTGGATTCTTTATTGGAAGCATGTATGCGCTATTTGCTTTTGGCTGGTACTTGTCGGGTGATTTTGAAGAGCCGGCTGTTCCGTTAGATGTCAATAATGAATTCAGAGATATAGCATCGAGCATTTGGTATATTCACGCCGTCGCTATATTTTTAATCATTGGTTTCGTTACGTCTTTGGTCTATAGACGAAATAATAATATAAAGGGCTATTTAGTTATAAATATCACACTTACGACCCTAATTTTCTTCTTTGTTCTTTACGCTTTCAAACTCAGTCAATTAATTGTTTATAACTTTTCCCTTCGGGTTATTTACAATGTGTTTTTTATAGCCACGCTCGCATTTGTGATAAATAAAATCTACCGCAACGCAATGGAGATGGTTTATGGGACGAAGAAAAGAAGGTCCATAATAGTAGAGTGGGCGAGTGCTAATCGAAAGATGATAATTGGATGGTTGGTTGGAATCTGGGGGATTAGTCAAATCGCTAATGCCACCTTTGGATCAGCTGAATATGATTTTGAAACAAGAATGATTGGTGCGCTAATTGATTTCATGCCGCTCATTGTTTGCGGGATTAGTTTTGTTCTACTTTATATGTTTGGAAATTTAATAAGAAGCTTTTATCTTTATAAATATACCGAGGAATTTAGGGTAATGTTTGGTGTCGAAAAGGATAATTGGTATGGAAAATAGATTTCGGGCTTGTAAAAATAAATTTTCGAGGTGTTAGAGTGCGAAAACCAAAAGAAAAAGATTTTAGATAAATGAGATGATGCGTTAGATTCAAATATTACTTCTCCTGTACTTATGACAATGCCTAGAATGTGTAATTCCAAGGCTAATACTATCCATTTATACTAATATAGTAAGTAAAGAATAATCCATTGGAGGATATTTTATGAGCCATTTAAAAGGACTTGCGGTATTGACGCTTTGCACTTCAGTGATACTAGGGGGTTGTTCAATTTTGAATTCCGCAGAAGAGGAACAAGATTATGAGTTCGTTGACGGGAAAAACGGCGCAAAGGAAATTAAAATTTCGGAAAAAGAAAAGGAAAGGCTAAAAAAAGTTGGAGAAGCATATCAAGAAGAGAATTATGTACCTGTTCAGGAATACATTGGTGAAGGATTTACATTAGCACCCGATAACGGCACGGATGCGATTGCGGAAAGTCATAAAGATGAAGTGGAACAGGCCGTTGAGAAGTTTTTTAAAGAAACCTATAAGACAGACATCAAAGTTCATAACATCGTCGGAACTACAGATGCAGCCTCCGTATTTGTGGAATCAGTTGGAGAACCCCATTTTTATACGTTGGCGATTATTCCAGTTGATGTAAAGAATGAGACGGTGGAGACCGATGGGGTTTGGTCTTTGGAAGGTGAAATTGAGATGTCAATCATTACGGGTTTACTTGCGATGATTAATGACGAGGAGTTTGCTGTGTTGGATGGTTATTTGGAGAAGCTTGCAAATGAAAACTTAATTGCGGGGAAAAGAATAGAGGCATTAGCGAATGTCGGGGCAAATAAACATGCGACGCCATATTATCGTTTAAATTCAAGTATTGATCCATTCCAAGATCTACTTGATGCGTATTTTGAAAATCCAAATCGTGCGCTAGAAGGGTGGAAATCTTTAGCCAAAGATTTTTCGTATAATCCGGATGAAATAAGCGTTGCGATTGATTTGTTTATGCCGGAAAAAGATATTGACCCAAGTGATGAGTTGATAAATAGGATTGCGTCTGACATTATAGCAATGAATGGCTTGCCTCATGCGGAATATGTGATTTATTTACATGATAATTTTGTAGATAAAACATCAGGCAGAGGAGACAAAGACAATTCACTTGATTGGGATAACCCCGACATAATTATTGGTGAATAGGAGGAGGGGGGCAATGAAGTCTCCATTACCGTCCGGTGTAGAATGGTTAATTCTAAGTCTATTTCATTTGTAAATACTCACCCCCATTTAAATAACCTCGCTAGTTATAAAGATTTACTCCTCGCCTCTAGCTGTCCGACTATTCTACCTGCTTTGCATATTTAGTAGTGATTTTCCGTTGAATAAATGCTAATACTATCCATTTGTACTAATATAGTAAGTAAAGAATAATCCATTGGAGGATTTTTATGAGCCATTTAAAAGGACTTGCTGCATTAATGCTTAGCACTTCAGTGATACTAGGGGGTTGTTCGATTTTGAATTCCGCAGAAGAGGAACAAGATTATGAGTTCGTTGACGGAAAAAACGGCGCAAAGGAAATTAAAATTTCGGAAAAAGAAAAGGAAAGGCTAAAAAAAGTTGGGGAAGCATATAGAAAAGAGAATTATGTACCTGTTCAAGAATACATTGGTGAAGGATTTACATTAGCCCCCGATAACGGCACGGATGCCATTGCGGAAAGCCATAGAGATGAAGTGGAACAGGCTGTTAAGAAGTTTTTTAAAGAAAACTACAAGACTGACATTAAAGTTCATAACATCGTCGGAACTACTGATGCAGCTTCCGTTTTTGTGGAATCAGTCGGGGAACCCCATTTTTATACGTTGGCGATTATTCCAGTTGATGTAAAGAATGAGACGGTTATGACTGATGACGTTTGGTCTTTGGAAGGTGAAATTGAGATGTCAATCATTACGGGTTTACTTGCGATGATTAATGACGAGGGATTTGCTGTGTTGGACAAATATTTAGATGAACTTGCGAAAGAATATCAACTTTCGGGAAGAAAAGTGGAGGCTTTAGCGAATGTTGGTGCGGATAAATATGCGACACCTTATTATCGTCTTAATGCATTTCCCTCATCGTTTCAGAGTTTGCTCGATGAATATCTTGAAAATCCTAATCGTACGAAAACAGAATGGAAATCTATAGCCAAAGATTTATCCTATGAGCCAGAGAGATTTAGTGTCGCGATTGATCTGTTTATGTCCAAGGAAGGCGTAGAACCTGACGAGGAGTTGATTGACAAGATTAAGTTTGATATTGAAAAAATGAAAGGGTTACCTCGTGCGAAATATGCTATTATCCTACATGATAACTTTGTCGATAAAAAATCGGGAAGAGGTGATAAAGAAAACTCGCTTGATCGAGGAATTCCCGATTTAATAATTAAAGAATGAGGTGAGGTGGTGCTGAACATAAAAAGCGGAAAAAAGGCCATGTTAGAAAGCCAACATGTGAATGATATTGAGCTGATAGAACTTGCGGGTTTTCATGCTTATAAATCGGAGACCCTCGTTGGCATTATTATTGTTAATGGAAAAGAATTCGAGGTAATGAATGTAGTTACGGATATTGAAACTGGGTTAGATGCATTTACCGTAAAAAATGCGAACACCGGAGACTATACCATTGTCTATGTAGGAACGGATCCCCAAAGTATTGAGGATATTAAGACGGACCTTAAACTACTCAGAGATACACCCCCCGCCCAATTGGAAAAGGGACTTATGTATTTCGACGAAATGGTGGGGAAATTCGGTCCGATTAGTTCCATAAGCGGGAACTCATTAGGCGGCGGAGTAGCGAATTATGTTGCGGTAGAACGTCCGGAGGTAAAAGCAGTTACATTAAATCCCGCTCCATTACCGTCGGGTGTGGTAGATCCGAATGCAACTTATGATAATATGACGAATTACATGAGCCAGTATGACGTATTAACACGTGGTATGAAAGCGTTAGGATACGGTAATCGAATTCCAGGTCATCACTTTGGGATTAATAATGGAATTCCTGGCTTTAAGACGCTTGACACGAACCATACTGGTTATCGTAAAAAAGGTATCAATGAACAATACTATGAGATTATTCCGGAAGGGGAACCAGGTGCTGGGAAAATCTACATCGATGCGGGGTCCCATATTATGACTTCAGTTTGGACTGGTGTTCCTTTATATTACGGTGACAGTGAACCCGTCGATATCAATGTCGAGAGTCTGAAACAGTTAGCGAATGGAATTCAAGATGAAATCCACTCACGTGTTAAGCGTGCTCATGGATATTTGAAAAGTTCCATTGAAATTGTGGATCATGAAAGTAGTCAATACACAAACCGGGTGAATAAGTTACAGGACCTATTCAAAATAATGATTGAAGGAGAGGTTGGCAACACTGTCTTTAAAGGGATAACTACCCCAAGTTCTGTAATTAATATGGAAATAGATTATATGATTGCCCAAACCTATGTAGTAGAGCGACGTTGCGAATCTTTGAATTTCATCCTAAATTCTCCACCGGCACAACTCATGGAGTTTATTACGAGAACGAATGTCGATGTTGCAAGTATTTTTGAATCGGTACGAAGACAATTAAGAGATTTTAAAGACAAGGTTGAGGATGTGTCAGCGGGTCTTGATCGTCTGGTGCGACGTGAACTAGTGAAACTTTTTAAAGGCGGCACAGAAATGTGGCTAGATGCAGTCGTCAGGGAAATGCAGGCTCATTTCGATATTGTGGATGGTAATAAAGGTTTATTGGAACAACACATTAACCAATACCAAAAGCAAGTTGGTAAAACGGCTAGTGCATTTAAGGAGAAAGATGAGAGTGTGGCCGATGCAATCCGAAATCAACGCATACCAGATACGTCAGTAAATACTGGTCAAGCGACTAAAGACTATCTTTTAAAAGACTCACCCTATCTCGTGCTGACACTGCGAATGAAGGAAAGACAAGTAAATGCGGGCTATGGTGCGCTTCAAGCTGCCGCGAATACTTTAGTGAAACCATTACTCCAGCTATTAAAAGGAATCTTAATCTCGATCGAGCTACTTCTTGAATCTGCCGTGAAAACAGTTCGGGGTGCAGTATCAATTGGATTCAATTGGACGGTGCCCGGGATAGTAATTGGTCTGTTTACAGACTTCGATGATAGAGTTCGTGATATGGTTAATTATTCGCTACAACCAATCGATGAACTTCTTGAACTCGTTAATAGTTTACGAATTGGCGTAACGCGACTTGATGGTAGGCTACCGCAGGTTATTCATAGCCTAAAACCTTACATCGACAGTGCAATTTTTGATAAATCTGCATTTCACAACGTTCATCTTTATAATACTGCAGCTGTGTCTCTGTTCGATGATATGGATATGTTATTTGAAGATATAGTGAGCCAGCTGTCTACTCATAAAGCTAAGTCAATAACCTCCTTACAAGAACTCTCCCAACAAGTAAAAGATAATATGAGATTACTTAAAGAGCAGACAACTCGAGGAACAATCTAGAACAGAGAATACCAAGGTATAACGGGTTGCTCATAGGCGGTTAAAGATATCCATTCTCAAATGGTTACAGATCCAAAAAAGTGCGTAAAACCGCTCTGGCTTACGCACCGTTCCAATATTATTCACCTACAATCTCAAAACTCTCAAGCATATAGTGGAACCTAGCACCGTGACCTTCGGCGGCTTCGAGGAAATAATCTTCTCTAATAACGTAGCTTCCTTCATTTCCGTTACTGATGACGTATAGATGTACAACATTCGAGTCCCATTCACTGCCGTTTATGCCGTGGAGCAAATAGCCTTCGACCGGTTCGGTTACATTTTCAATTTCACGTAGTTCTGGAAAATCTACTTTCAATTCTGCTTCGATTTTCTTTACAAGATCTTCTGGTTTTTCATTCGCCACTTGCGTAATTTCCATTTTCACTTCCGGGTATTTTTCCGGTAGGGGCTCGATTGTCGTAATGACATCCGAGTCTTCGCCTTTCATCATTTTATAGCGGGTTTCATCGACATAGATAATGTACTCGGAATTTTTTCCTTCATTCAAATGGACCTCGGTTTCTTCGTCTTGTCCTTCAATCCCTTGTGTAATTTCTTTTTCGGGTGCAAACATATCTTTTACGCTTTTAATAAATGCGCTGCCCGTATCGGTTTGTAAACTCAATGCGATCAGCAGGCCGGCTGCAATGACGCCGATCACTGAAATAATACGCCCTTTCTTTTTCATTTTCCTCACGTCTCCTCTTTCTTCTTTAAATAATTCTTGCTCGAGACCATTCCATATTTCATCCTTCAAACCTTGGGATTCTTCTGTAGTTCGTTTATGGAGTTCATCTTTTATTCGCTTGTCGAAATCGCTCATTGTACCGAATCCTCCTTTCCGGTTGGGTTCAACTGTTCTTTCAGTCGTTTCCTACCTTTAAACAACCGTGATTTTACTGTGTTTTGATTCAACGAAATTATTGCTGCAATTTCTTTTTCACTGAATCCTTTTACATATTTTAAAATGAGCGGGATTCGGTGCGCATCATCTAGCAATTGGATTGTGGCGTATAAATCGGATAGCTGATCAAAGGATTCTTCCGATAATGACGGATCATTTTCTAAATCAGGAGCGAATTTTGAAAGAGGCACCTCTTTCTTCAATAACCGCAGGCATTCATTGGTCAATATTCGATAAAACCACGGATCGAATGGCAAATCCGAATTATAGCTGCTGATTTGACGATAGACGCGTATGAAAGTCTCCTGTACAGCATCTTTTGCCATTTCTCGATTACGTGTAATGGCGGTGGCTGTACGGATGGCAGACTCCGAATAAGCGTTATAAAAATGGCGGAATGATTCCTTGTCGCCTTTTTTTATCATGATAATCCATTCGTCTTTTTCCATGCGACACGCACTCCTTTCGGAACAACGGAACTTTGTTGCTCTTACTATATATACCCTCGGAAAGCCTGAAAAGTTTTCGGGAATCAATATTATTTTTACTACGCGACTGAATTATTGTACATACTGTTAATAAATTAGGGTGAAAGAGGAGATTGGTTATGAAGATTGTAGCACTAGTCGGAAGCCTTCGAAAAGATTCATTCAATATGCAGTTGGTGAAGACGATTAAAGAAAGATATAGCACGCTTTTTGATCTTGATATTGCGGACATTGGAATTCTGCCTTATTACAATGAAGACACTGAAGTCGCGCCGCCCAGGGAAGTTGAACAATTTAAGAAGGCAATCACAAAAGCGGATGCGGTGCTTATTAGTACACCTGAATACAATTGGTCGACGCCAGGTGTTTTAAAAAATGCGTTGGAATGGTTAGCCAGAATGGAAAAGCCGATCGCAGGCAAGCCGGTGATTCCGATGGGGGTCACTAAAGGCGGGCTCGGAACCGTTCGAGCACAATTGCATTTAAGGCAGGTTCTATTAAGCATCCAAGCCATCACGCTACCACCCGCTGGCAATGAAATCCTGATTGGGTTTGCTAATAAAAAATTTGAAAACGGTAAACTCAAACATGAAGTAACATTAGAGTTTTTGGATGAAGTGATGGAGCGGTTTGTTGGTTTTGTGAGAGAACTAAGTGATAAAGAGGAATGAGAAGCAAAAAACCCACACATCAATTTGTGTGGGTTTTTCATTAGACTATTTTCACCATATGATGAAACGGTTCACCGATAATCGTCCAAGGCGAGACGATTTCATAGCCGCTTCGCTTATAAAGTCGGATAGCTGCATCTTTTTCTGTTTCTACATTCAACGATACTTTTGAAATGTTTGCTTCCTTGGCAACACCTTCAGCAAACGCGAGTAATTGTGAACCAATCCCTTTTCCACGAAAATCTGGATCAACGCAAATCGTATTAATATATAGTTCATCAGGAAGTGACTCAGGGTCAATCTCGGAAACCTCAGCACCTTTTTCACTAAGCCAGTTACTCAAGTTCTTATCGAGTTGCGATGCAATCTCTCCTGAATACAAGACCATAGTTCCCGCGACCTCGCCGTCGATTTCTGCAACATACGTATATAAATAGGAATGTGGATTATCATCCAGTCTAAATAATTCACATAAGCTTCGTTCAATCTCCAAGGGTTCTTTTTCACCGGTCATGCGCTCAGCAATATCGCCGATTGCATCGATGACGAGCGGAACAACTTTTTCTGCATCAGACGGGACTGCCTTTCTAATGACTGACATTTCGTTCACCTACGATTTTATTACTTTTGCGCTGCTGAATATATGTGGGTAAAGTCATTCCGATAAGAATAATGAAAATCCCGATCACTTGGAGAAAACTTAGGGATTCTCTCAATAACAGAACAGAAACCGTAACCGCAACCGGAAGTTCTGCTGCGCTCAATATCGATGCGGCGGCTGTTCCCACTTTAGGTACTGCGATTGAGAACAAGTAAATGGGAATTACGATTCCGAATACGCCTAAAATCAAACCGTAAATCCAGAGTCCACTGCCAAATAGCATTCCATTCCAAACAATTTCAGGGGATTGGAAGAAAAAGATTGCGACTGCCGCAAAAAATGACGTGAACAATAAACGTGTTGCCGTGTCCATCCCTTTCACTTGTTTTTGATTGATCAAAACGAATAGTGAAAAACTCACGGCAGATGCCATCCCCCATGCCCAACCTTGCCATGGAATCCCGCTAATATCTGTACCGATAACGCCTGCTGCAAAAATCGTTCCACCGAAAAGGAGAATGAGCGAGATAACCTCGATTCTTTTGGGTAAACGTCGACTCACGATGCAATCCAATAACATGCCAATCCATGTAAATTGAAAGAGCATGACAACAGCGATTGATGCGGGCATATACGTGACGGCTTGTCCGTAAACGGTCCCAGTCGTCGCGGTAAATAATCCCGCCAGAACTAACGTCATGCCACCGCCAAATTTAGGAATCGATCGATTTACTACTATATAGATCAGGGCTGCTAAAGCAAAACCCGTAAAGTATTGACTTGTTACTGCCTCAGATGCCGTAAATCCATCATGAATAGCTAGCTTTATAATTGTTGAAAGAATACCGTAACAGCTCGCCGCAAAGACGATCATGAACGGATACATCCATTGTTTCATCTGAAAAAACCTCCTGTTCCATCATGACAGTATACCATGAATGACAAATAATGACTTACTGGATGTTTCGAAACTTATTATTTACCTCCCCAGCCTTTAATAGACACCTGATGATACGATGGAAAAAATCGGGTGAAAAATAGTTGTAAACTTTATAATAAAAAACACAACTTTGTTATATACTATATAGAACAGCTGTGGTATGTTTAAAAGAGAGAAGTATAGGTTAGTAGAGTCATAAAATAGTGAAAGAAAGGGTTTGATATTATGTCAGAGCTTGTTGATGTTCCATGGAACTTGATTCTTCCGATACTCGTGCTCCAGGTTATCCTTCAGGTTATCGCGTTAATTGATGTCATTCGGAATAAGCGTACAAATGGACCGTATATGATGTGGATTTTTATTATCATTCTAGGGAATATAATTGGCTCGATTATCTACTTCGTCTTCGGGAGGAAAAATGATTGAGTATTTTACTTGAAGTGAAAGACTTAACGAAATCGTATGGTCAGGAAACAGCCGCGGACAATATTTCATTTACTTTAGATGAACACACTTCAACAGCGCTTATCGGTCCGAATGGGGCGGGGAAGACGACGACATTATCCATGCTTGCGGGGTTAGTTTCACCAACAAAAGGAACCATCGCTTTGAATAAAAATAAACAATCGGATATTCGTGAAATTATCGGGTTTTTACCACAATATCCGAAGTTCTTTCCATGGTTATCGGCACTGGAATTTACGGAAATGGCGGCGCGATTGAGTGGGGTAGAGACGAAAAAAGCGACTCAGGAAGCACGGAAGACGTTGGAATTTGTAGGACTCGGAGATGAAATGAAAAAGAAAACAAGCGCCTTTTCGGGCGGGATGAAACAAAGGCTCGGCCTTGCGCAAGCAATTGTTCATAAACCAAAACTTTTATTACTGGATGAACCCGTTTCGGCTTTGGATCCGGTCGGTCGTCGCCAAGTGATGAATCTATTAAAGGAACTGCAAGCGGAAACAACAATTCTGTATTCCACACATATACTAAACGACGCGGAAGAAATGACGGACCAACTTCTGTTTTTACGCCAAGGAACACTTGTTGAACAAGGATCACTCGAAGATGTGCGCAATCGCTATGCGAAACCGCGGATCCTCATTGAATTCGAAAAACCAGAGGATGTCAATCGCTTTAAAGCACTCGTCCCATGGGAATTAACTATAATAGGCCAAACGATAACAATTGACACGGTAGTTGAAAAAGTTGAAATGCCGGCTGTTTTAGCATTGCTTCATAATGAAGGTTTCTCAATTCAGAAAGTGGAACGACAAACAGCAAGCCTCGAGGAGATTTTCATGGAAGTGGCGGTGATTCAATCATGACTGGATTTTTGACACTGCTGCAAAAAGAATGGAAAGAGCAGACGAGAAACTTTAAGGTATTATGGATTCCACTCGTTTTTATTATTTTCGGGATCATCGAACCGATAACAAATCACTATTTGCCTGAAATTATGAAAAGTGTTGGCAATATGCCAGAAGGATCCGAATTTCTATGGCCGGAATACAGCGGTGAAGAAATCTTTATGTCGCTGCTGGGACAATATCAATTCATAGGTATTTTAGTCATTGTCCTCGCTTTTATGGGGGCGATTTCAGGCGAGCGAAAGACTGGAACCGCTACACTTCTTTACGTTCGACCAATCTCATTTCGCGCCTATTTTTTAAGTAAATGGGTTGTAATAAATGGTATCGTACTAGCTAGTGTGTGGTTAGGATTTTTTGCCGCATGGTATTATATCTCTATTTTGTTCAACAGCGTAAATGCCGGCGAAGTTATTAGGTTTATTGCAGTGTATAGTCTATGGATTATTTTCGTTGTTACAGTGGTTTTGGCATTCAGCGCTACATTTTCTACAGGTGTTGCAGCAACACTTTCGTTGTTATTGACGATTGTTTTTCAACTTGTAGATTCGCTTATCGGGGCATATTGGACAATATCGCCGTGGAAGTTGCCACAATACGCATCTGAGGTATTTGTTGGAAGCACGGATACGGCAGGGTTTTGGTGGAGTATTTGTGTTGCTGCTATTGCTGTTTTAATCTTAATATTTATAGGCGTCATGATGTCCAAACGGAATTCAGCCAAAACAACAGTCTAAAGTATTGTAATCTATACCTATTCTTAACCTTGGGTTGTTATGGTTGTGAAAGGAACGTCAGTTTACTTGATTGGGGGTGTAGGTTATGGAAGCAGTCGAGCAGGTAAACAATACACGTGGGTCAAAGCAAATTGCACCGCAAATGTCTATAGGAAGTTGGATTATTACATTCATATTACTAGCCATTCCACTTGTCAATCTTATTATGCTATTCATATGGGCTTTTGATGCGATGAGTGAGCGGCGGAACTTTGCGCGCGCGTATTTAATTATTCTTGGGATCGTGTTGGTGTTATGGATTCTCTTTGTTATCCTGATGCTTATTCTGGGAGCATCATCCGGGCTATTTTCGAACTTTAGTTTTGTTCATCTATTTTAAAGCCTTTGCCAATAAGAAAACTACAACCCTTAGTTCAAAAAGGGTTGTAGTTTTTTTGTTGTTTAGCATATTATAGAGTTTTTTACTGTGTATATCTTTTAACATAGAGATTTCACATCCAGCTCCAGGCGCCAGCCCCTCGGGTCATAAGCAATCGTGCTATAAAGAAGAATTGAACTGCATTCTTCCCTAAAGAAGAATTGAACTACATTCTTCCCTAGCAAAGATCGCTGCGTCGCACGCTTGCTTATGCCTGTCGGGGCTAGACGGGCGCCTTGCGCTTTAGTTTATTAGCTATCGGCCTTTTCAGATCCGGGTGACATTTCTTCGCTAGAAGAATTACTTTTCGTATCTCGGTGAACTTCTTCCTCTTGCCACTCCATCCGTGCATCCTCTAATGGAATCGGGTCAACGAACTTCATATCCTCGTGCATATCGTGAAGGCTTACTTTATCTGTTTTAATGCGCTCTGGATTGTCCATGAATGGACCATCTGCGTCTTCGCGGTCACGTTCAGTAAAGGGTTTCTTTTTCGTCATAACAAGTCATCCTCCTTACTTATATGATTCACGGGAATGGGCGAGGCTAAACATTCATTACACGCAACATGTTTTTAAAGGATTTTTAAAGGGTAAAATAATGTTAAGAATATATATAGGAGGAGTCATTATGTCAACGTCAGATAGGAAGTTTATCGGTATATTCCATTCAATCGACACAGTCCTTTATAAACTAATGGAAATGAAAGCGAATGGCTATGAAGAAGAAAATATCCATGTATTTTCACGCGAACAGGATAATATTGCAATGCTTGATGGTCAGACTAAGATGAATTTAAATGGTTCTTACGGCGAGGATTGGAGAAAAGGTTTTAATGAGTTTTTGGGAATAGAAGAACCAGTTTTCAATGCTTTCAATTCAATGGGGTTTTCAGATCAAGAATCAAAGCATTATTTTGATGAAGTTGAAAATGGAGGGATTGCCATGTTTGTTGATACTACTTTTGGGGATGACCCAACCGAGGCAGATAGTAGTGCTGACATTAGCTCCAGTGGTGAAGTACATGATGGTTCAGGAAACGAACAATTACTGCATAGTGATGGAACGACTCCCCGCATGAAAACAGAAAATCTGTAAAATAGGTAAAAAGAAAAAGCTATTTCTCATTGAGAAATAGCTTTTTCACTGTTCTTAACGGTCTCGATTAGAGAACTTATCTTTTGTTTCTCCAACTTTTTCTTGCACTTCACCTTTAGCTTTGTCGAATTTACCTTCAGCTTGTAGCTTTGCGTTATCCGTCGCTTGACCAAATTCGTCTTTTACTTCGCCCTTGGCTTTATTCCCTGCACCTTTTAATTTGTCGGAAAATCCTTTGTCTGTCATTGAAAAGCCCTCCTTTGTAATGTGTTCTTTCTATACCCGCATCTAAAATAGGGTAAACAATGGGGAAAAGTACCCAATAAGTTAATTGAAAAATGAAACAAAATGAATGTATCTTTTATCCTGCTTCCTATGTATACTTATAAACAAGGATATGAAAAATATGGGAGGGGTTATCGTGATAAAAAAAGGACGCTTCGCCCTATCAGACAGCAAGGAATATGAACTTGCCTCATATCAAGGCCAGTATTATTTAAAGTCTAAGGATCCCCGTGACTTGACAAACGGCTTCATAAAAATGCGGAATGATGAAAATATACTCATTAAGAAAATTGCCGTTGACGAGTTGGAGGATGCTTATGAAATCTTTCCGTATACAATGGTAAAAGGGCACCGTTTTGCGGTAGAAGGCTACAGTAATAGCACTGGAATGGTTTCGCTCGTAACAAACAATCCATTTGTTAAAGACAAATTGCCGGTTCGCCCATATGGTAAATCAGAATACATAATTGAAATTCCGTATACTGCTATTGAAATTAAAGATGATCGAATGCCAATCCTCGGATTTGAAAATGATCTATATGAAAGAATTAGAAGCAGTTCACTATAGGAACAAATATGAAAAAAGGTAATCCATATCGGACTGCCTTTTTTTAATTGTTATTTTATTATTAACTGATACAAGACATCATCGTCATTCGAAGGATTTCCGCGTCCATCGGTATTATTCGATATAAAATACAAAGATTTGCCGTCCGAAAAAACATCACGAACGCGGCCAAAACCTTTAATCGTGTCAATAATTTGATGACTTTCGGGATCGATGACAAGTATTTCTTGACCGCGAAGCGACGTCACATATAAAAGGTTTTTGTGGAAAGCCATTCCTGATGGTGCCCAGGTGTCATCGGAACCGGAAGTTAAAATAGGCGTTTCCATGCCTTCTGCAGTTTCAACACCTTCAATGATAGGCCATCCATAATTATTCCCTTCAATAATAATATTAATTTCATCATTTGCAGATTGCCCATGTTCAGATGCGTACATTGCACCTTGAGGATCCCATGCAAGTCCTTGTGGATTTCGATGTCCGTACGTATAAATATGAAATTTACTATCTTCACCGTATCTCAAAATTTTACCGTTCAATGAGTCCAAATCTTGCGCAGCTTCTGGATTAGCCCCGTCCCCAATCGTGGCAAAAAGAATGCCATCAGGAGAAATTGCTAAACGACCTCCGTGATGAACAGAACCAGAAGAAACCCCGTCCAGAAGTATTTCTTTTTCACTCCAAGAAGAACCGTCATATTGAAGGCTAATAATGCGATTCACAGGCGAACCATTGACATCATAGACGTAATAAGCATAAGCCTCACTTGATTGTACGAAATCCTCTTTTAAAACAAACCCCAGAAGACCTGCTTCGGAAGCGGTCGATAAAGGTTCATCCAACTTCACGTTTTCTCGAATTTGATTGCCATCAGGCGTAATTTTTACGATTGTGCCGCCTCGTTCTGAAATGAAAAAGGTATCGCCATTCTTTGCAATCGACCACGGGACTTCAAGATTTGTTGCAACCTTTTCGGGAAACACTGTACTTTCCACGTCTTGGGTTGTAACCGATTCGGAACATCCTCCCATTATAATAAGTAACAATAATAAGACGTACTTTCTCATGTCGTCCCCCCTTCGGAATTCCTAATACTCATTCTATTATACACCAAATATTCTGGGTTAATTTCAGTTCGAATAAACCCCTGATTGTATGAAAAAGGGTAAAAATTGGCATGCTTTATTTATAAGAGAAATTTTAGCGAAGGAGAATGAAGAATGTCCAAAGAAAATAATGGATTATCGAGACGTGATTTTCTTAAGACGACCGGGATTGCTACTGGTGCATTAGTAGGCGGAGGAGTGCTTGGAAGTCTTATCACCCATAATGTCACGAAAGGGAATGTCGCAGGAACCGGAAAAAATGAAGCGGGTGGTGGGGAGCATGTCGGCGACGTATTTCGAGGTCGAATGTTCTTTACGAATGCAAATGAGTTCAATGTATTATCTGAAGCGGTCGAGCGAATTTTTCCGGAAGATGATTTGGGACCGGGGGCAATCGGACTGGGCGTTCCATACTTCATCGACAACCAATTAGCCGGTAATTACGGTAGCAATGCGAAAGAATATATGAAAGGGCCGTTTTTTGCTGGCGAATCAACGCAAGGATACCAAAGTAGGCTAACCCGTGCAGAAATTTTCAGGCAAGGTCTGGCTAAAATGGATGAGGAAGCTAAAAAACGATTCGATACAGGATTTTCTGCCCTTGAAGGAAATCAGATGGACGAAATACTGACTGCGTTTCAAAAGAATGAAGTTGAAATGAAAGGGGGAGCTTCAGGGTTTTACTTTAAATTACTGAGACAAGCCACGCTTGAAGGAGCGTACGCAGACCCGATCTATAATGGCAATATTAATATGGATGGTTGGCGCATGAAGGGATTTCCGGGTCATCAGATGGCCTATATAAAGGAAATTGAAAATGAAGCGTACATGAAAATTGAACCGAAATCGATTAGCAGCATGGAACATTAAGGAGGGATAACGCGAATGGCAAAGACCTTAGATAAAGTGGATGTAGTGACTGTAGGTGTTGGATGGTTGGGCGGAATTATCGGCGCGGAGTGTGCGAAAGCCGGGATGAAAGTCATTGGAATTGAGCGCGGAAAAGAAAGAGGTACGGCAGATTATTTAATGGTTCACGATGAGTATCGCTACGCAATCCGTTACGAATTAATGCAAGATTTATCAAAAGAAACGATTACATTCAGGAATAACCGGAAGATGCGGGCGCTACCGATGCGCCAAATGGGTTCTTTCCTTCTAGGAGAAGGACTCGGTGGAGCTGGAACCCATTGGAATGGGCATACTTGGCGTTTCCTGCCGTATGATTTTGAAATTAAAACTTTGACGGAGAAAAAGTACGGAAAAGACAAGCTAACGTCCGATTATCTTCTTCAAGACTGGGGCATTACATATGACGAGTTGGAGCCTTACTTCGATAAATTTGAAAAAACAGCCGGCATATCAGGAGAAGACAAAAACCCGTTTGCGGGGAAGCGAAAAAATGATTTTCCGACGCCACCGATGATAAAGACGCCAATCTTAAGGAAGTTCGAGAAGGCGACGAGCAATCTGGGTTATACCCCGTTCATGCTGCCTTCTGCTAACTTGTCGGAAACTTATGAGAATCCCGACGGTCAAACAATTGCCGCTTGTCAATATTGCGGTTTTTGCGAGCGGTTCGGCTGTGAATACGGAGCGAAAACATCTGCGGAGATTACAGTCATTCCAACGGCATTAAAAACTGGGAATTATCAAGTTCGCTTTCACGGGAATGTCGTAGAGGTGTTGAAGGAAGGTGGCAAAGCAACAGGTGTCCGCTATATTGACACGCAAACAGGAGAAGAATTCATACAACCCGCAGAAGTGGTTGTGTTAACAAGTTATGTCATGAACAATGCCAAGCTTCTCATGGTATCCGGCATCGGTGAAATGTATGATCCCGACACGGGAAGGGGATTACTCGGCAAAAACTATGCTTATCAAATCCTTCCAGGTGCGACAGGTTTTTTCGAAGAACAGATGAATGTCTTCATGGGAGCGGGTTCGCTTGGTATGACAATTGATGATCTCAACGGAGACAACTACGATCACAGTGAGTTAGATTTCATACACGGGGCGAGTATTTCAATTACCCAGCCGGGTGTCCGTCCTATTCAGACAAACCCAGTCCCGCCAGATACGCCTGCATGGGGACCGGAATTTAAGAAAGCGTCAATTTATAATTATTCAAGAACACTTAGTATAGGAGGGCAAGGCGCGTCAATCCCGCACAAGGAAAACTTCTTGTCGCTTGACCCAGATTATAAAGATGTGTACGGCGTGCCGTTGCTGCAATTGACGTATAACTTTACCGAACAAGATCGTAATTTACACAAGTATTTAACGGAAAAAGCGAAAACGATAATGGAAGAGATGGGCGCGAAGACGACTGTGCCAGGAAATCCGCTTTCAGATTACGACATAGTTCCGTACCAAACGACACATAATACGGGGGGAACAATTATGGGCGCAAGTCCCGATGATAGTGTTGTTAACAATTACTTGCAACATTGGGAAGTCGATAATTTGTTTGTGGTTGGCGCCGGGAACTTCCCCCATAACGGTGGTTATAATCCGACCGGAACTGTCGGTGCGCTTGCGTATCGGGCTGCGGAAGGAATTATTAAATACAGTAAAGATGGCGGTTTGCTTGTTTAAGTATGAAGTTGAGAGGAGGCTTATCTAATGGGAGGAATAGCAGCTATTGGCGTCCCGGGTTTAATCATTATTTTGGTGATTGTGCTGATTTTATTCGGGCCGAGAAAATTGCCTGAAGTTGGTTCTGCAGTTGGAAAAACGCTGTCTGAATTCAAAAAATCAGCAAGAGATATAATTGATGACGACGAAACAGCATTGAAGGAACCAAAGAAACCGGATCAAGGATAAGCAGGTGATTTTATGGACCCATATGGAGATCATAATCGTGAAATAATGAGCCCGCTGGATAAACCAACAATCGAAAACCAGGAAGTATCAGAGAAAACACCAGAAAAGAAGCTGCAAGCAGTAGAAAATACAGAGAACAACAATGCCGAAGCTAATGATAAGGGCAGTCCAGAGAGTAATTCTTCTCTCGTTGATCATCTCAGCGATTTAAGAAAGCAGTTAATTAAAAGCATACTCACTTTTTTGCTTTTTTTTATCGTCGTCTTTGTGACCATTAATCTTTGGTTTCCTTATGTGACGCGTGGTCATGAGTTAATTGTTTTAGGCCCGTTGGAAGTGGTCAAGTTTTACATGTCGATTTCCACTGCGCTTGCAGTCGGCCTTGCCTTGCCGTTTTTATGCCATTTCCTGTGGCAATTTGTGAAGCCAGGATTGAATGAACGCGAAAGCCAATTCTTAAGTTTATATTCACCAATTATGTTTTTACTCTTTTTGAGCGGAATTGCGTTTGGTTACTTTATTGTGAATCCGCTCAGCTATAATTTCTTGGTTTCTTTAGGTGCGATGAACTTCAATGTCATGGTTTCTGCCCAGGAATACGCTAGTTTTCTTCTGATGACGACGGTGCCATTGGGTTTATTATTCGAGTTGCCCATCGTTGCGATGTTTTTAGCGACAATTGGATTGTTAACCGCGGAGTCGATGAAAAAGGTTCGGAAATGGTCGTATTTATCGTTGGCTATTATTTCGGCGCTCATCACGCCGCCTGATTTCATCAGCCAATTGATTGTGCTCATTCCAATGGCGCTCCTTTATGAAATCAGCATCTATATCGTGAGTCGTTCCGAGCAACGAACTACAACTCCAGTTGAAAATTGAAAATCGGCATCCGCTTATGGGATGCCGATTTCTTTGTTGATCGAAAAATGGTCAGAGGTATTGGCTATGTTTTATGAAGAACTTGAGTTTTTGTTCGATTTCATAGACATGCCCGTGAACGATTCCACTTGTTTCATCAGCTTATCTCGTGCGTTCTTGTTTCTCATCAAGTATGCCGCACCGGCACCGAGCGCTGTAAGAGCCCATTTTCCATTCACATATATTCCTCCTCATTCACTATAGTTTCGATCAACGATTATTTTTCCCTATTTGGACAATCTTATTCTGAGTGAGATTAAAATCCTGCGGAGAGTTGCGAACTCATAGACATCGAGTGCATGGGAAGATTATAATTAGTATAGATACGGAATTGTATTTCGGGAGGACTTTATGTTTAAAAATAAATTGAACTTATTCACAATCTTTATTGTGATTTTATTAGTATTATCAAGTTGCGGGAGTAAAGGCGAGAATCGTCCTAAAACAAATGAAAATAGACTGGTCTATGCATCTGAATCCGAATTCGATGGATTGAATCCGATTCTTGAAGAGACGAATCTCGATGCACTCCTATTTCGGGGATTAATGCGCTTTAATGAAAAAAATGAGCCCGATACAGATATCGCGGATTCGGTCAATATATCAGATGATGGTTTAACATATACGATTAAATTAAAAAAAGGCATCGAGTTTCATGACGGTAGGGAACTTACCGCTGAAGATGTGATTTTCACAATTGAAAGCATTTTGGACGACAAGAATGCATCATTTTTGAAGTCAGATTTCACTGAGGTTGATTCGATAACAAAATTAGATGATTATGAACTCGAATTAACACTAAAACACCAATTCACGCCGATTTTGGATAAGCTGACGGTTCCGATTCTTCCGAAGCATGCATTCGAGGGGAAGGATATGCGAACGGCCGAATTTAATAGCCATCCTATTGGCGCGGGTCCATATAAGTTCGACAATTGGGACCGTGGAAACAGTTTGACGTTGGAAGCCTATCATAATTTCCATGGTACAAAACCTTCGATTGAAAAGGTGATATTCAAGTTTATTCCAGATAGTAATGTTCGGGCATTGCAGTTGAAATCAGGCGAAGTTGATATCGCGTTGTTAGATCCTGTTCAAGTCGCAGAAATGGAAAAGGTGGAAAGTCTTAAGATTTACAATGTCGATTCCGCCGATTACCGTGCTGTTTTATTTAATATGAACAAAGATCTTTGGAAAGATGCAAATGTAAGGCGTGCATTCAGTTATGCGACAGACCGTACCAAAATCGTCAACGGCATTTTAAAAGGTTTCGGTACTGAAGCCTATTCACCACTTCAAAAGCATGCCTTTAAAAATGAGGATATTGAGAAATACGAATATAATGTCGAAAAAGCAAAACAGCTGTTAGACGAAGCGGGTTGGAAAGAATCGAGTGACGGTTTCCGTTACAAAGACAGCGAAAAGTTGACGTTTACGATTACTTCGCCGGCATCGGATTCAGTACGCGTGAACGTGGCAAACTATGTCGCGGAAGGATTTAAGAAAATCGGCGCGGATGTGAAAGTCGCTGCGCTCGATTGGAGTGCCATCACAATTGAAGATACAGATGCTTTTATGATTGGCTGGGGAAGCCCATATGATGCCGATCATCACACGCATATTTTATTCCACTCGGAGGAGTCGAGTTTGACGGGCACAGGTTATAACTACGGAAATTATTCAAATCCAAAAGTCGATACACTCCTAGAACACGGTCGTTTGGAGATAAATCCCGAAAATCGACAGAAATTATATATGGAGTTTCAAGAAGAACTTGCGGAAGATCCGCCGTTTGACTTCATCGCCTATGTAAATGCGGTTTACGGCATGAATAAAAATATAAGCGGCGTGAAAGAACGGGTTCTTGGCCATCATGGTTCAGGTTTCCTTTGGAATGTCGAGGAGTGGTCGTGGAATGACCGTTAAATGGATCGGGAAGCGGATGATGATGGGGGTGGGGGTTCTCCTCGTCGTCAGCTTCCTTTCTTTTTTTATCATGCATGCGGCGCCAGGTGACCCTGCGACAGCGTTTTACGGCGGCAATGCACAAACATTGAACGCGGCTGAAAAGGAACGAATCAGCCGTGTTTTTTCGCTTGACCGACCTGTTACTGCACAGTATGGCTCGTGGCTTATAGAAACATTAAAAGGAAATTTAGGAATTTCCTATAAAGAAGGACGACCTGTCACAACCATTCTCATGGAAAGGCTGCCGAATACATTGCTGCTTTTCAGCGTGACGATGTTTTTCATCATTGCCGGCTCAATTTGGATCGGAACGATAGCGGGCATGAAAGCAGGATCTATTTGGGATAGAGGCCTATCAACAGCAAGCATCGCAACATCTTCAATTCCTGCTTTTTGGCTAGGTATTTTATTTATTTCATTTTTTGCAGTTAAACTTGGCGTGCTTCCGTCATCGGGAACTGGAGATATTGGCGGGGAAGGCGGTTTTTGGGATAAACTGCGCTATCTCATTTTACCGGCGACCGTCATTATCATCACTCATGTCGGCATTTACGCACGTTTTCTTCAAGAAAACATTAAAGAAGAAAGTCGGAAATATTATGTGACTGTTGCGCGTGCCAACGGGGTAGCGGAGCGGGAAATCCGAAAAGGAATTTTACGCAATGCATCATTCCCGTATTTGAATTATATCGGAATGACGATTCCTTCATTCTTTGGCGGCTCGATTATCGTTGAATCTCTTTTTTCATGGAATGGACTCGGGCAGTTAACGGTTAAATCAGTTGTAACGAAAGATTTTCCGCTTCTGATGGGTGGCATTATTTTTATCGGCTTGCTCGTTGTTGTCAGTCTTTTTATCATTGATTTAATTATGTATTCATTGAACCCCAAGCTGAGAAAAGGGGGCGTATAGTAAATGAAATCTCGAAAAACGCTCACTTTTTGGTGCATTGTTCTTGGAATCATTGCAATTTCGACTGTATTTTCTGGTATTCTCGCGCCTTATGAACCGAACGATATGAATCTCGATGAAGTTTATTTATCTCCTGGAGCCGGTCATGTACTAGGCACGGATCATCTCGGACGTGATGTTTTCTCTCGTTTATTAGAAGGCGGTAAAGTGACGCTCACGGTGGCAACAGTATCTGTAATTTTATCGCTCATACTTGGCGTACTTTACGGCGGAATCAGTGGTTATGTCGGCGGATTTGTCGATACTGCGATGATGCGGCTTCTAGAAGTCTTCATTACAATCCCATCGCTCATCATCATCCTCGCGTTTCAAGCCTTTATGCAAGGCGGCATGTGGAGTATGGCGCTAATTATCGGGGTAACAGGTTGGTTGGCGACTGCAAGGATTGTTCGATCCGAGTTCATGCGGTTAAAGGACGCAGAATTTGTTCAAATGGCAAAAATGTTTGGAACGCCGACTTGGAAAATCATTTTTAGTCATTTGCTTCGGAATAGTGTACCTGCAATATTTGTCGTAACCTTGTTTAATTTCGCAGGCGCAATCTTCATCGAAGTATCGTTAAGCTTTCTCGGCATTGGCGTACCACCTGCTATTCCGTCTTGGGGAAATATGTTGTACTACGCGCAAACCGATATTTTAATTGGTGCTTGGTGGATAGGGCTGTTTCCAGGGATTCTAATTTTCGTTACAATCCTTGCGATTAACTTCATAGGAGAAGGTTTGAAGGAGCCAGAACGGAGGCGGTTCGGTGCTTAAGGTAAATCAATTGTCAATTGAAATCAACGAGAAAAGAATTGTCGATTCGAGTTCATTTTTTGTTCCACGTGGAAGAATAACATCGATTATTGGCGAAAGCGGCAGTGGGAAAAGCATGACGGTTTCCGCATTACTCGATATCTTACCGGCAGGATCGAACGCGACGGGACAAGCCTTGTTTGCCAATAAAAATTTGCTAACTTTATCGGATAAAGAAATGTCAACGATACGGGGTTCTCAGATATTCACAATTTTTCAAGACGCTGCAAACAGCTTTAATCCTTCTGTAAAAATGGGGAAGCAATTATACGAGTTTACGGGCCGGAGGATTCAAGATGGCGTTACTGAATTCCAAGCGAAGATGGATGATATATTGAACGACCTTGGATTATCAAAAGAAATTATGGAACAGTACCCTTTTGAATTATCGGGCGGGATGTTACAACGCTGCATGATTGCATGTGCATTATATGTCGAACCAGAGTTACTAATCGCCGACGAGCCAACATCCGCTCTCGACACCATCTTACAGAAGGAATTCATCGATTTATTGAAGGAATTAAATGAAAAACAAGGAACGACTATTCTTTTAATCACGCATGATTTAGACATTGCGGCGGAAGTTGCTGATGAAATGGTCGTTATGCATAAAGGAAAGGTTGTCGAAACTGGAACAGTAACCGAATTATTTGAACGGCCTAAAAATGCGTATACAAAAAGATTGTTAGAAAGTCGATTCTAAGAAAGCGGGGAGATGCCATTGCTAACAGTAGAAAATGTTTCAAAAACATATCGAGATAGCAGCAATGTGAAGCAGGTTCTCTGCGACATCGATTTGACGGTTGGGGATGGGGAAATTGTTGGACTCGTTGGGGAAAGTGGCAGTGGAAAGAGTACGCTGGCGCGGATGATTATGCAGTTGGAAAAACGGGACGCTGGATCCATTTATATGAATGAAGTACCTGTGACAAAGTCCAAAGCTTTTTACGAAGACTGCCAACTCATTTTCCAAAACGCATCAGCTGCGCTGAATCCATCATGGACAGTTCACGAAATTTTACGGGAACCCCTTCGCGACATGAAGACAGACCGTGATGCGTATATCTTTACTATGCTTGGAAAAGTAAAGCTATCAAAGGAACATTTAAAAAAGCTTCCCTCTGAACTAAGCGGCGGCGAAAGACAACGAGTTAACTTGCTCAGATCGGTTCTCGTTCGTCCAAAACTATTAATATGCGACGAAATCGTCTCCAACCTCGACCGGCTCATTCAAAAAGAAATTATTGATTTATTAATTGAAATTAATCGAGAAACCGGTATGGCTATGCTGTTCATTGCGCATGATTTAAAAGTGGTTACCTATATGTGTAACCGAATTTACGTCATGAAAAACGGTGAAATTGTTGACGAAAGTTCTAAAGTGGATCATCAATTTACCTTTTTACATCCGTATTCAAATAAACTATTTCGGGCGATGTTAGGCAGTGAATCAAATTAGATAGATTGAACTCTAAAGTCTGGAGAATATTCTCTAGGCTTTTTTTGGTGTTCGGTTAGAATGAAGTTAAGACCTGAGGGGAAAATGATGGATTACTTTGAGCGAATCCTTAGATTTAAAGATTTAGAAGTGTGGGATATTCGATTTGAAAAAGATATATATTGAATGATTATTTTCGATGAAAATCGCCCTGCGGTAGCCGAGGATTTAGAATTACCTAGCGGTTTTGAAGTAAATGAAGATGAGTTAAGAATAAACTTGATAACTGTGAAAGTTTATTCGAAAAACAAGGTGAAAGATGAACATATTGAACCTTTAGATCAATTTGCCAAACAGTTGACAGACCATGTTGCATTAGCGCATTGTGATGTGGTTGTTACTTTTTATACTGAATTAAACGAGGATATTTTAGAACGTTTATTAATGGGAAAGTTCAAAATGAAGTATGACGAAATCCCATTGAGCCAGTTGCGGCATTTGAATCAAAACTAAACTAATATTGAAACCTTCTATGAAATTAAAGGGTTTTTATCATTAATGAAAGAAGACAACAGGATATGAAATTGACTAATGTCGAAAAGGGGGATTTTACTATGTACGAATTAAAAACAAAAGAAACCGATAACAGTGTAATTGAATTTATCGAGAATGTTGATAATCCGAAAAAACGCGAAGATGCTTATAAACTATTAGACGTTTTTACCGAAACAACGGGCTTTCCAGCTAAGATGTGGGGTCCGAGTATTATTGGATTTGGTTCCTATCATTATAAATACGCATCTGGTCACGAAGGCGATGCACCGATAGTGGGTTTTTCACCACGAAAAGCAAAAATCAGCCTGTATTTAACATCAACTGAAGACGTCAGAGAAAAATTACTAAATGATTTAGGGAAACATACGTCAGGGAAAATGTGTGTTTACGTTAATAAAGTAGCTGATATAGATGTTGAAGTATTAAAGGAGTTTATTGTGGAAACCGTGAAATTTGTGAATAAAACTTATCCAGATAATTTTTAACGGGAAACTTATCCAGATAAGTCTTAACGAAAGACTTATCCTGGTAAGTAATTGGGGGCTACAAAAAATGAAATGCGTAATTCATTTCACGACCGGTAAAGCTTGGTTAGAAGGGCAACCACATTGGAAACAAGGACTTGTTCCACATAGGGAGTATGTAAGAGAAGCTTTGGCGAAGGGGATTTTAGTCGCAGGCGGCCCATTTATGGATCATACAGGCGGACTGATCATTCTAGAAGTGGACAATTTGGAAGAGGCTCAACATTTCGTGGATCATGATCCTGCTGTTATTGAAGGGAAGTTCAAAGCTAAAGTTTATCCGTGGGAACCGCTAGAAGGTATCTTCAACGAATAAGAAATTTGGAGGGAATTCATTTTACTGTAAGTTTCTTATATTAAAGGATTCTGAGATACAAATCTCGAATCCTTTTTCATTAGCAGAAATTTAAGGGGAGATAAAGTAATGGGTTATGTTAGGGAATTACGTAAATTGGTTGGGAATCGGCCGCTTATATTACCGGGGGCAGTTGTGATTATACTGAACGAACAAAATGAAATGCTTTTACAGCACAGATCAGACGGCGGCTGGGGATTACCGGGCGGGATTATGGAACTTGGGGAAAGTATGGAAGAAACGGCAAGGCGTGAAGTGCAAGAAGAAACAGGGCTTGAAGTAGGGGAATTGGAATTAATGGGTATTTTCTCCGGCGAGGATTATTTCCTTAAAGTCGCGAACGGTGATGAATTGTATTCTGTCACGGCTGTTTATGCAACACGGGATATCACTGGGGAAATTGTAATTGACGGGGTTGAATCCCTGGATGTTCAGTATTTTCCACTCGGAGAACTGCCGAATGATCTTGCGTCTGGGTCTAGAAGTTATATTGAACCGTATTTGTCTAAGTTAGAAGATTGGTAAATAACTTTTATAAAGGGGAAATGAGGACGTGGAAACAAATGGGATAGATAATACTGCAAATTCAATAGCAAAAACGCCAGTTTACCGTTCGCCGATAGGCGTGATTTTTGATAAATTCGCTAAGAATAAAGATGTTTCATTGGTGTACGGGGAACCGATTGAACTAGAAAATAAAAAAGTACTTCCTGTGGCAAAAGTCGATTATTATGTGGGTGGCGGCGGTGGTTATTCTGGTGAAAGTGAAAACTCTCCAGTTGCGCAAGGCGAAGGGGGCGGGGGATATATTTCCGTTAAACCGTTAGGGGTATATGAGATTACATCCGACAAAGTGAAGTTTCAGCCTGCGATTGACTTGAAATTTATTTTGATGATAAGTACTTTACTTACGTTTGGATTAGCAATAATAATGAAGCCTTGTAAAAAGAAATAGGAGGGTAATCATGACCTCCACATCATTTCGAGATATCCCTCAGATAAAAAATGAATTATCAATTCGAGAAGATATATTTGGGACGATTACTAATGTTTTTGGAATTCATATAGATAGCTATTGTGAAATAAAACTCGGTTATTTGAATTTAAAGTGGAAGGTACAAACGAATATTGGCGACATATTTGTGAAACAGTACAGCAAAACACGTTATCCCGACAGCATGATTAAAAGGTTGGAAACTTCTTTAAACCGCCAAACCTTTCTTAATGAGAAAGGAATTCCTTGTCCGCGCTTAATGTCGCATGAAGGGAAGCATGTTCTATTAACATCGAATGGAGAACGCTTCGTAATAATGAGAATGTGTGACGGAAAAGTAATCGAACCAGGAACAGCAAATGTCAAACAATTATTTCATCTTGGACAAATTGTCGGTCAAATGCACAAGATATTAAATGATCATCAACAATCGAGGATTCCTTTGCATTGGGATATTGTATCGAAGGAAAGTATGCAAGAACACTGGCGAAAAAGATGGGAAGAAGCGAATTCCGTTGGTTGCGATGAAACAATTACAGCATTGAATAAACAACAAAAGGTTATCGAAGAAATTGACTTATCTTTGTTTTCTGCATGTGAAATTGGATGGGCACATTGGGATCTTTTCGCGGATAATATTTTATTCAAGATGGACGCAGTTTCGGCTATTCTTGATTTTGACCGGATGAATTATGTGTATCAAGAGTTTGATATTTCTAGACCAATTCTTTCTTGCTGTCTTTATAAGGGAGAATTGGATTTGGACAAAGTTTCAGCCTTTGTCCAAGGTTTTCGAGAAACCCAGCTCTTAAGTGTCGATAAAATTGTGAGGTCCATTAAGCTAACTTGGTGGAAAGAAGCGACTATGCTCAAAGTTGAAGGAGAGAATGATTCGATTCCACTGAGAAGATTTCAAGTTGAAAATAAATGGGTTGCCGACAATTGGAATCGCTTGAATGAATTGTTTGCCGATTTGTGAAGACGTTGACTAAAGGAAAATGCAGCATTATGACGATAACAATAGCACCGCCAATAATAAAAACGGCCGCCAACTCAAATGAGTGTGCGGCTGTTTTTAGTTTAGAATTCTATGAAGTGCGGTGGCAAGATGATATAATGTTATACTTCTGTGCGATAAAGTACGTGTTTTTTTATAAGGGGGTTGTCGTCTATGGAATCATTAACAGGATCTAAACGCTTTCGACTTGCGTTGCTCCTTGGAACGTTAGCTGCAATGGGCCCGTTCACAATTGATATGTATTTGCCATCATTTCCAACAATTGTTGAAGCTTTTGATACGACAGCTTCTTTTGTGCAAGTGAGTTTAACCTCGAGTCTTTTAGGAATCGGTTTAGGTCAACTTTTCCTTGGGCCAATGAGTGACGTGCATGGCCGAAAGAAACCTCTAGTGATTTCGCTGATTGCCTATTTTATCGCCTCGTTATTATGTGTTTTTTCACCGAGTATCGGATTTTTTATCGCGGCTCGATTTATACAAGGTTTTGCAGCGTCTGCGGGAATCGTTATTTCACGAGCGATTGTTCGCGATGTTTATAGTGGAAGAGAATTGACGAAGTTTTTCGCACTTCTCATGCTCATTAATAATTTAGCGCCAATCCTCGCGCCTGTCTTTGGCGGCGGTGTTCTTGCGTTTACGGATTGGAAAGGTATTTTTGCGGTATTGAGCGTGATTGGCCTATTGCTATTTGCAGTCGTCATGTGGAGAATGGACGAGACGTTGCCAGAACAATCGCGTGTGCCGAGTAATCTATCGAATACGTTGAGAAATTTTTTGTCTTTGCTCTCAAATCGTGAGTTTATGGGGTATGCGATGGCGCAAGGATTTATCATGGCCGGAATTTTTGCGTATGTTGCGGGAACACCGTTTGTTTATCAAAATATTTATGATGTATCACCGCAAATGTTTAGTTTATTATTTGGAATGAATGGAATCGGCCTCATCATCGGAACGCAGACTGTTGGGCGGCTTACCGGTCTTTTAACCGAAAAACAATTTTTAGAAATCGGTCTGTTTCTGTCAATGTCCTCAGGAACTGCATTGCTCATTGCCGTTTTAGTGAATGGTCCGCTCTTATCTATTATTATTCCGATTTTCTTTTTCGTTATGTCGATTGGCGTCATTGCCACGTCATCCTTTTCATTGGCAATGGAATCACAAGGGCATATTGCAGGAAGTGCATCGGCTTTACTCGGATTACTGCCTTTCATTTTAGGGGCAATTACAGCACCGCTTGTTGGAGTTGCGGGTGAAGAAACAGCGATTCCGATGGGTGCGATCATCTTTGTATCGGCATTGATTGCTGTTTTATCTTATTTTGGACTTGCACGAACTAAAAAAGAAGCAATTTAATAAAGGGTGAGACGCGATTATTATGCGGCTCACTTTTTTTTGTGGGAATTTAGGAATGAAAGAGGGAATGGGTAGTAAAAGTGGAATAGTAGAAGTGTCGCAATAAAGACGGGGGAGAATATTATGAAGCCACAAGTGATGGTCGTCGGGGTATACCATTTAGGAAACACAACGGATTTGATCAATGTTGAAAGCAAAAACGATAATGTATTAAAGCAACAAGCAAAGGAAGTTGTGGACGCACTAAGTCGGTTTAATCCAACAAAACTGGCGGTCGAAGCGGAATGGGAAGTACAATCGCAGTTGAACGATAGTTATCGAAAATATCAACTAGGTAAACTGACCCCAACGAAGAATGAAATAGAAATGATTGGTTTTCCTTTAGCCCAAAAATCGGATATAAGCGAAGTGTCATGTGTCGATTGGCGAGGTGACGATAGTGAAAATGCACCATTAGGTGATATTCTTCAGTATGCAAAAGAGTATGAACCTGAACGCTATAAGAAAATAATGAACATGTACATAGAGCCGATGCAACGTGAAGCTGAAGAATGGCCCAGTCTCTCGATTTTAGAGGGCTTTACTCGTGTGAATGAAGCAGATACTGTTAAAAAGTTGCACGAAATTTACATGGAACTTGCGATGATTGGAAGAGAGAAAGATTATTATGCAATGGAGTGGTTAACGTGGTGGTACAAGCGAAATTTGATTTTATATTCAAATGTTAGAAGACTAATTACAAGTCCACAAGACCGAGTACTGCTATTAATCGGCGGCAGCCACGTTCATCTAGTTAAACAGTTTTTGAAGGAGTCCGGGGGTTGTACGGTGGTTGATGCGAATGAATACTTAAAATAAAAGATGGTGTGCTGTTTAAAGGGGGAACATTAAATTGGGACATGAACATCCTAAACATATTATTGCAGTCTCGGCCTATGTCACGAATGAAAAAGGGGAAGCCTTGCTTGTTAAAACCCATTGGAGATCAGATACATGGGAAGCGCCAGGCGGACAGGTGGAAGAAGGGGAACCTCTGGATAAGGCGGTCTGCAGGGAGGTAGTCGAGGAAACTGGAATTGTTGTTAGACCTATTGGAATTACGGGTGTTTACTATAACGCAACAATGAATTTATTATCAGTTGTTTTTAAAGCTGATTATGTGAGCGGTGAAATCATCATGCAACCAGAAGAAATACAAGAAGCCAAATTTGTTAGGTTAACTGAAGAAAATATTCACGAATATATAACCCGACCCCATATGAGATCCCGTACATTGGATGCTATGAGGGCGGAAAGTTTTGTACCCTATGAAACATGGGAAGTTAGACCATATAATTTGCTTGGAAGGCTAGATGAATGAAAATAAATAATCTAGATCCCGTTGGTGAAGAAGTCTAGCATAAACAAAGTTGGCTCATCTACAAATCAAGTCCGCAAGAATGATACTTGGAATCGGCAAGTCTACATGGAAATAAAGAGGGGGTGAACAATATGGAATTTAATGATTTCTTGGATTTATTTATCTCAAGCTGGAAAGACTCTTCGATTGAAGAAATGGAACAGATGATTTCCAAGAAATATGCAGGACGTGAGATTCGAGGAGAAGGAATCGAAGACTTCGGTTATGATGAATCGATAATTGGATGGGCTAAAGGATTTGAATATGTGAGGGAAAACAATGCCGAATGGGAAATTCAACTATTGAATTCATATCCACTTCGTTCAAATGAATATATGGCGGTAATTGCCGCAACGATTAAAATTGATGGAAAGACCGTCAGTCCTTACAATTTGTTTTATGATACCTTCCGAAAAGAACAAGAGTGGAAAAACGTTCGGAGTTATATAGAAACCGGCATCACTGAAGAATATTTAAAAGGAGTGATTGAAGGCGCTAATAAATAATTTGAGGGATGGTGCGATGAATATTGAGGAAGAAGTAGCGATGAAAATGTTCAGTACTTGCATCAAGGTAAATGAATGGATGTCCGAATTCGACGGACAATGGGGGATTGCTGGTGGCTGGGCGATTGATCTATTCATAGGTAAAGAAACGCGACCACATTCGGATGTAGAAGTTGCCATATTTCGCGAAGACCAGCATATGTTGAAAAAAGCGTTGCTAGATTGGTCTTTTAAAAAAGCTGTGAAAGGTGAATTAATCTCTTGGAAAGAGGAATGGCTTGAATTTCCAGTTCATGAGATTCACGGTGTTCATAATCAAAGCGGAAAACAATTGGAAGTCTTGCTGAATGAAAAGAAAGAAAATGAGTGGATTTTTAGGAGAGAACCGTCAATTTCATTCCCAAAAAGTTCACTTTTTCTTCATTCGCAAAAAGGAATCCCTTACTTACATCCCGCTGTCGTCTTGTTATACAAAGCGAAAAATACACGCGAGAAAGATCATGCTGACTTTTTAGCGGTGAAGGATTTGCTGACGGAAGAAGACAACAAATGGTTACTAAATGCACTTCAAGTACATGTTCCCGGCCATAGATGGATTCAAGAACTGATGAGGAAGCGAGTGGAGTCATGAATAGAATCATGGTTATCGGTGTAGGTTCAGGCGTCGGAAAATCCACATTTGCACGTAGACTAAGCGGATTGACTGGGATTGAAGTCACTCATTTGGATCGGTTGTTTTGGAGGCCGGGATGGGTGGAAGCTCCGCTTGAAGAGTTTTGGGAGGCTCAGGAGAGAGTCGTTCAAAACGAGAAATGGATTATAGAAGGAAATTACACAGGGACTATCGCTATCCGGGAAGCGTATGCAGACACGGTCATCTATCTGGAGCTTCCGTTGATTGTCTGTTTGTATCGCGTATTGAAGCGGAGAGTGCAGTATCACGGAAAAACGCGCGATGATATTGGTGAAGGATGCGAGGAGAAAATTGATTGGGCATTCCTAAAATTCATTTTAACGACCTATCGTCCTCGGAAAAAGAAAATGAAGAAACGCATGCAACTTTATGCGAATGAAGGGAAGACTGTCCATTACTTGAGGACGCCGGGGGAGATTGAGGGATTTCTGAATATGTATAAAAAGGAATAAAGCCGGTTGCTAATAGGTAACCGGCATTATTTTTGTTCAGCAACTTCTTCCTGCTCAATCCACGTTTTCGACCAATTCTCGATCTCTTTCATAATCGGCGTAAGGGACATCCCTTTTGCAGTTAATGAATATTCGATGCGCACTGGTGTTTCTGGGTAGACATTCCGAATGACAAAATCTCGTTGTTCGAGGTCTTTTAGCCGTTCGGATAGCGTCTTTCCACTGACGCCAAGTTTATCGGTCATTGTGCAAAATCGCTGTGGACCTGCCATTAACTGATATAAAATAAGTGCAGTCCAACGCTGACTTAGGATTGCTACTGTTTTTTCAAATCGCGGACAAAGTTCAAATTCGTTCATATTTAGTCGGCTCCTTTCGCCGGAATCTTTATGTTGACAATTATCATTGTAACATATAAGGTTAGTTACATAAAGTAAGTAACTTACCAAGGAGGAAAAAATGATGGATTTTCATAAAGCACCGCATACGTATACGGGTGAGGTATATCTTAATGTCATGGATCTAGATAGATCAGTCCGTTTTTATAAAGAAATTATCGGGTTTAACGTACTTGAAGAAACAGCGAATCGTGTAGTATTGACAGCGGATGGGAAAACACCGCTGCTTGTTATCGAGCAACCAGACAATGTGACACCTAAAGAACCAAGAAGAACAGGTCTTTACCATTTTGCGCTTTTATTACCGGAAAGAGCTGACTTAGGGAATATTATTAAACACTTTGTGGCGAATAATGTTGCGATTGGCGCTTCTGACCACAAAGTAAGCGAAGCACTTTATTTATCAGATCCTGACGGAAACGGAATTGAAATTTATACCGACCGTGAGCCATCTGAATGGAATTGGGAAAATGGCGAAGTTGCGATGAGCACTGACCCTCTAGACGGAGAAAGTGTTATTGCGGAAAGTGCTGGACAGACATGGAATGGACTGCCTGCCGAAACAATTATGGGGCATGTCCATTTACACGTTGCGAATTTGGGGGAAACTGAAACATTTTACAAAGCACTTGGATTTGAATTAGCTTGTAGGTATCCAGGAGCCTTGTTCATGTCTACGGGGAAATATCACCACCATTTAGGACTCAATGTTTGGAATGGGGAAGGCGCACAAAGTCCGTCTATTAACAGTGTCGGGTTAAAGCAGTACACACTAATTTTTCCGGATGACACTGTGTTGAATGAAGCCATAAATAATATAAAAGCCAAAGTCGAGGCAACGGACAATGGATTTATAACAGAAGATCCATCGGGAAATCGAATGTTCTTACGAGTTGGATAATGACTGGGACTGCCTAACACTGGTAGTCCTTTTTTAATATGACAGGATTTTGAAACTTTCTTCGACGTTATACGTATAACAGCGTATACTTATAAAAAACGCATGAATAGTTGTGAGAAAGGGGTTGTCTGGTGAAGTGTTAAAGAAGTTATGGTTTCAAGTCGGTATTGGTATTTTACTCGCAATTCTTATTATCCGTTACTTTTTAGAAATCAAAGAAATCTTTTCGCCAATTTTTATTATTGGTAAGACGATTTTCCTGCCGCTCCTTCTCGGAGGCGTTCTTTACTATATGACCGAACCGATTCAACGATTTCTTGAGAATAAAAAGTTTCCCAGATGGGCTAGTATTCTAACGATTTTTGCAGGACTTATCGGGGTCGTATGGATTTTTGCATCGATTATCGGTCCGCCTGTAACACATCAAGTGAATGAATTGGTTAAAAACTCGCCAGCGATTACCGCTGAAATTAACGAAGTGACAAATTATGTGTTAAAGCAAAAGCATGAACTCCCGGAAAATCTAGAAGAATCGATTGACAGTGCAGCGGCATCAATTCAATCGATTGCAGTCAAGTTTGGAAAATGGATAGTCCAATTTATACAGTCATTTCTGCAAGCGATGTTCTTATTGGTGCTTGTGCCATTTTTCTTTATATTTATGTTGAAGGATCACGAAAAGTTTGCACCGTTTATTTATGGGTTTTTCACGGGGAAAAAACAGATGTGGGTAAAGAAAACGCTCTCCGATATCGATAACGTTTTACGTTCTTATATTCAAGGACAATTGTTAATTAGTTTTCTTTTAGCCATTCTACTATTCATCGGATACTGGGCGATTGGGCTGAAGTATGCATTATTACTGGCAATTTTCGGACTTTTCATGAACCTGATTCCTTTTATTGGTCCTTGGATTGCAGTCGCGCCAGCGGTTGTTATTGCATTCGTTCAAGATCCAACATTAGTCATTTGGGTCGGACTCATCACGATTGTTGCCCAACAAATTGAAAGTAACTTAATTACGCCGAATGTGATGGGGAAAACGCTCGATATTCATCCACTAACTGTCATAACGGTTATTTTGGCAGCGGGCAACATTGCTGGATTCCTCGGTATTATCATTGCAATTCCAACATACGCTGTTGGTAAAGCAATTGTGAAGAATATTTATGAAGCAAGACGGGAAATACAAAAAACAGCTACGAAAACAGTTTGAAAAAATGCATTCCTGTTTAAGGGATGCATTTTTATGTTTGGAAATATAAATGGCGGTGCAAATTGCAACCAGGATTAAAGGCGGCAGCACATTTTGGACACGCTGATTTACAATTCAAGTATTCCGATACAGTCAGCTCATTCCCACAAGCGCCGCAAAGAATCGCATGCTCGTTAAATTTTTCTTTGGGCCAAACGCTAGGAGTTCCGCAGCCACTGTCCTCATGGCACTCATAACAAGGGAAATAGGTCTGACAGCAATAAAATTTAATGGCAATCCGATCAATTTCAGAATGATAATGTGCGCAGCGTGTTTCGACATCAAGTACAGCGCCTTTTATAAGATGTCCTTTTATTCGCGATGTAATTCCTCCTCGATGTATGGAATCGTAAATACGGGGCAACCTTTTCTATAAAAAAGGACTGATTCTATGTTGACTGAATTCCCGGTGATCCACACAAATATTTGGGATGCATTTTGGGCAATTCCTATAATAGTTGTTGCCATTATTTTAATTAAAGTGTTCTTTAAATTACGTTCGAGTTGGTTGTCGACTGTTGCAGTTGTCATTGGATTAGCCATATCCATCTTCATTAGCCATTCAGGGAACTTATCGGCAGGTATTTTTATGGGCTTCTTTTACGGCGGCGCAGCAATGGGTGCCATTTATTCGATGAAGAATTCATTTAGAGCGTACCGTGAAAGTTAATGTTTAATTAGCGGACAAAATCCGCATTGCATGAGTCCCGGGACATCTTTTGATAAGCAACAAGTTTTGCGAACGACTGTATTTAAGAGTGCAGACGGCTCAAGCCCATTTAAATAAACGGCAAATAAAGAGCGCGGCGCAATACCTTCCCAGAGCGCGTCGTCTTTGAGTAGATTCAAATCTGCGCGCGCTTCTTCGGCTGTTCCAGGGTTTTCTAATAAAACATGGTAATGCCAGAGTAGAAAGCCAAAAACACTTTCCCATAAAGTTAGCGAAGATATATTAGCTACGGTTCGAGTTTGGCGGATGATGGCGTCGCATTGGTTTTTCAAAATATGTTGAATAACCGTGCTGCGTTCGTCATCTTCCACGCTTCGCCAATCTTCGGCATTCGCAAACATGCTGATGGTCAAATTTCCAAATTCCTCTTTCGCTCCGAAAGTTAGCCGTTCAAAACTGCCATCCCATACTTCGTCATACATCGCTAAATTATAAAACTGCATGGCGATAAACATCCCGAATCGGCGCATGAAATAAGAAGCAGTGACTGTTTTATTGGGACAACGGCTAATCGCTTGAGCTACATTGAGTGCATCTTCGGTTTGATTGCCAAGAAAGTCAGCAAGCGTAAATAGCCCGCGTTCAGGTTTTCCTGTGTAAATGCTATACATATTCAATTGTTTGATTTGATCGGCTGTTAGTTTTGTCATGCATTTAGTATATCGTTTCCTAGTGTAAACTAAAACAGAACTGAATTCCGACGTTGAGCGAGCGCTCAGTCTGGTATATACTATGGGTAGAACTGAATACTCAGGGGAGTGAGATTTCATGACAAAACGATTAAATGAACAAGAAGTTATCGATTTGATTGCCGAAGAGGCAGATATTATCATCCCGATTGGCAATGGAGAACCCCATAGATTACTAGACATATTGGAAGAAAATTACTTGAAATTAGATAATGTCAATGTGCATCAAATGTTAGCGCTTACTGAACGAGATTATATGTTAGGGAAAATGAAAGGCTATCTTTCTCATGTGTCCTATTTTTTGAGCGGGGCGACAAGGCGAGCGTACTATGACGGACATATTGAATTGGTTCCGAACGTCTTTCATGATGTTCCGCGACTTTTGAAAAACACAACGAAGATGTCCATGGTTATGGCTGTTGCATCCCCGATGGATGAGCATGGTTATTTTTCGTTGGGAACGGGCGCTGATTATGTAGCTGAGTTCATTGGCCATGTTCCATTCATGTTAGAAGTGAATGAGCATATGCCTCGGACATTCGGTAAGAACCAAGTTCACATCAGTCAAATTGTTGGTTTTGTAGAAAGTGATTCGATATTGGCTGAAGAAAAATCACCGCCAGTGACAGAAAAAGACTTAGCAATTGCTAAATTTGTTACGAATGAAATTGAAGACGGCGACACACTTCAAGTCGGTATCGGTTCAGTACCGAATGCGGTAATGGCTATGCTTAAAAATCATCGACATCTTGGAATTCACACCGAAATGCTGACCGACAGCATTGTGGATTTAGTTGCAGCAGGTGCTGTCGATGGCACAAGGAAATTCACGCATCAAGGAAAAATTATTGCGACCTTTGCCTATGGAACACAGCGCCTTTATGATTTCGTCCATCAAAATACTGCGGTTGAATTTTTGCCAGTAAGTGTTGTCAATGATCCTAGAGAAATTGCGAAAGAAGAACGAATTGTTTCAATAAATGCCACGACGGAAATCGATCTGTACGGTCAATGTGCATCTGAAACAGTCGGGGGACGCTATTATTCATCAACTGGTGGACAAGCCGATTTTGCACAAGGCGTTCGGTTCGCAAAGCATGGAAAAGGCTATATTTGCATGTATTCAACTGCGAAAGACGACACAATTTCGCGGATCAAAACACAACTGACTCCAGGTTCTGTCGTGACAACGTCGAAAAATGCTGTCGACAATATCGTCACGGAATACGGCATTGCGAAATTGTACGGAAAGTCTCTCAAAGAACGCGCCAATGCACTAATCGATATTGCGCATCCAAAATTTCGAGAAGAGTTACGATTTAATGCAAAGAAAGACGGAATTTTATAAAAAAATACGAGGCATCCTCTGTTGGAGGGTGCTTTTTTTATGTCGAAAATGTTGTTTTGACGGCAAGCGCCCAACACACATTTTTAGGCGTTCACATATATTTATAGAAGAGGTGGTGAACGTTGGAAGACACAAAAAGTCACTATAGTCCGTTCGAAATTGAACAGCGTGAATGGAAGAAGAGGCAAAGAAATGATCGATTGAAACAGATGTTGACGATTGCGTCACCTGTTTTTCTACTACTATTATGGGAGTTTCTGTCGAGAACAGGGTTAATTGATATTCGGTTTTTCCCGCCACCCTCTGCCATCGTCAGTACATTTTTTTCCTTAATTGCAAGTGGTGAAATCGCAAGTCATATTGGCATTTCGATGTATCGGATATTTGCCGGTTTTTTACTAGGCGTTATACCTGGTGTCATCATCGGACTACTAATGGGCCTCTATTCACCGATCAGGCATTTTGTATCGCCAATCGTGATGGCGCTCATGCCAATTCCTACACTTGCTTTACTTCCAATCATTATTATTATTTTTGGCATCGGGGATTTATCAAAAGTCGTAACAATCGCGGGAAGCGTATTTTTCCCAGTAGTGATTAATACTGTTGCGGGTGTCATTAATATCGACAAAATTTATTTAGATGTAGCTAAAAACTACGGCGCGGGTCGGGTCAACTTTTTCATGAAAATTGCATTACCGGGAGCGCTGCCAGTTATGTTAGAAGGAATCCAAATGGGGCAGGCGATTGCGCTCTTGACGATTGTGGCAGCCGAAATGATGGGGGCAACTTCTGGAATAGGTTATCTAATCTGGACATCGTATAAAGCATTCTTATTGCAAGAAATGTATGTGGGGCTCATTCTAATCTCATTTTTTGGCTATCTGTTCTCAATCTTGCTTCGGGGAATTCAGAAAAAGATGTTGCCATGGAGGTGAACAGATGAGTAAACCAAAAATTGAAGTTACTAATTTAACAAAAGCATTTTATAAAAAGCAAGGTAGCGTTACTGCGTTGGATGATATTACACTCACGATCAATGAAGGCGAATTTGTTTGTCTCGTAGGGCCAAGCGGATGCGGAAAAACGACGCTGCTGCGGATATTAGCAGGACTCGAAAACCCGAGTATTGGCGATTTCACGATTGCGACGGGTAAAGAGGAACGGCCGCTACAATCAATGGTCTTTCAAGAAAGAGGCATTATTCCATGGTTAACAGTAGAAGAAAATGTTGCATTCGGTCTTAAAATGCGTCATATGCCGAAAAAGATCATAAAAGAACGAACCGCTTATTATTTGAAAAAAACAGGACTCGACAAATTCTCATCCCTTTATCCGAAAGAGTTATCCGGGGGCATGAAACAGCGGGTGAGCATTGCGAGGGCTTTTGCAAACGATCCTGAAATTCTACTGATGGATGAACCATTTGCCGCGCTTGATGAGCAGAACAAATTTATATTACAAGCCGAACTTCTATCTATTTGGGAGGAAACAGGAAAGACCGTGCTTTTCATCACGCATAGTATCGACGAGGCATTGCTGTTGAGCGATCGAATTCTTTTGATGAGCTCGCAACCAGGGAAAATCATCCGAGAGATTAATGTCAAGATGCCGCGACCACGAAGAATCGAGGATATTCGCGAGGATTCAACCATGGCGGCGCAGTTTGTTGAAATCTGGCACCATTTGCAAGAAGAAGTTCAACGGTCAAGACGAGAAGAGGATTAAAAGGAGAGATTGCATGGCGAAATGGATTAAAAGCGGATGGTTGATTCCGCTTTTCTTGTTAATGTTAATCATAAGTGCCTGTTCAGCAAAAGAGACGGTGAAGGTTGATCCGACAAAAGGCGTCGATGATGAAGTAAATACGGAGAATCCTTCAGGAGATTTGAGCCCTCTTGAGAAGAAAACGAAAGTTATCATTGCAGAAGATGGTGCCGCATCCGGTGCGGGATTCTATATTGCGAAGGAAAAAGGTTATTTTGAAGACTACAATATCGAGGTCGAGTTCGCGCAATTCGCCAACAGTGATGACATGCTTCCTGCATTAGCAGCTGGAGAAGTCGACATCGCGGGGGGTGTCTCAACCGCATCATTTTTCAACGCAATTGCACAAGGAATTGACGTTAAGATTATTGCGGATAAAGGGCATAATAACCCCGGAAAATCGTATTTTACTTTTGTCATCGGAAATCATATGGTCGATGAAATCAAAGATTACTCGGATATGAAAGGTAAGAAAATTGCCGTGTCATCGCTTTATTCGATTGACTGGTATATCTACGTAGAGATGCTAAAGCACGCTGGCTTAACTGAGGATGACGTCGAATTTGTACTAATGGCTGACTTTGGAAGTATGTTGGGGGCAATTGATGCAGGGACGATAGATGTCGCGTTAAATATTGAGCCACTCATTACCCAAGGCGTTGAAAATGGATTCCACGAGCGATTTGGCGATGCGACAGATTACGCGCCGGAGTCGCAAATTGCGATGGTTCTCGGTTCCCCGCAATTCATGGCTGAGGAGCAAGATATTTCGTTACGGTTTATGGCGGCTTACTTAAAAGGTGTCCGAGACTATAACGATGCATTTATTAAAGGAATTGACAAAGACGAAATCATTGAGATCATGACAATGCATACAGCACTCAAAGACCCGGCAGTATGGGAAAAGGTGAATGTAACAGGACTAGATCCGGACGGTAAAATGTTTATCGACGACATTGAAAAGCAGTTCAATGTTTACAAAGAAAATGATGCAATCCGTGGCGATGTAGATTTAGATAAAGCAATTGATACGACGATTACTGAGAAAGCTGTTGAAATTATTGGGGAATATGACCGCGATTAAGTTGGTGTGCGGGTCAAAAGTCTTGTTTTGAGGATATAATCGTTTGAGTGTCGGATATAAGTTTTTATGTGGGGGATTTGCTGGTTGAAGTGTCGGATATAAACATTTATGTGTCGGATATAACAAGTTATATGTCGGATATCCGCGAATTGAGCTAGAAAAAGGTCAACTCAGCTAAATGAGTTGACCTTTTCGTATTAAAGCGCATGTATTTGCTTCTTTTTAGCAAGTGCCGAGTGAAAACTATGCAATGCCATTCCAGCAATGATAACCGCGATGCCAACAAGGGCAATTGGTCCAGGAAGAGCGATACCAAGGATAGCCATCTCGCCTAGGATGACAAATATTAGTTGCGTTGACTGTGTCGCTTCGACCGCTGCCAATTTACTTTGATCATCTCGAACTCGGTCTGTCGCCATGAAAAATAAAGTCGTGGCGATAACACCTGAGCTGACCCCGACGATGAACGATTGAACAAGTTGATTCATAGAAGGGGGGCCAATCGTGATAAATGCGTAAATTGCAATCCCGATCCAAACGGGAACCGTCATAAGAGTCATGGCAAGAACCCGTTGAAATGTATCAAGTCGACCACCGAGAAGTTCCATCATTTTGCGATTGCCAAGCGGATAAGCAAATGCTGCAACCAAAATCGGTATGATACCGAATAATAGCGTTCGGACTTCAACACTTTGCGCATGCGGGATTTGAATCAGAACAACACCCGCTAAAATGATCAATGTTATGCCAAATGAAATAACGGGTATTTTCTGACGGACTTTCACTTCATTCAAAATTAATGTGAAAAAGGGTGCTAGCAAGACTCCGGCGACTATCGTTAATTGCCAAGTCCCTGCGAGTAACCAACCCGGACTGTATGCAGCTGCGTATGTAAGTGGTCCGTAAAAAAATACAAATGCGACAACGCTCCAGATGAAGAAAGGAAAGGAATTTTCCTTCATTTCCTTCTTCATCGGTGTAAAACCCCTACGATAAGCAACAATCGCAATCAAAAATGGAATCATAAAGAAATAACGAAGAGAAGAACTCCAAAGCCAGCTTCCTCCCGACAATTCCATTGATCTATTCAAGATGAATGTCACTGCAAAAAACACTGAAGAGAGGACGCCAATCCAAATTTCCCTCAAATTGTTCCCCCCTTATGCACGTTCCTCAAACAATTTTACTGCCTCAATAATGACATTCGTTGCTTTCTCCATATTATCTGCAGAGATGTATTCGTATTTTCCGTGATAGTTTTCGCCGCCTGTGAAAATATTCGGCGTCGGCATACCCATATAGGAAAGTTGGGAACCATCTGTGCCGCCGCGAACCGGAACAATATTCGGTTCGATGTCGAGATTTTTGAACGCATCGGAAATGATTTCAACGATTTCCATAACCGGCTCAATTTTTTCACGCATATTGAAGTACTGATCTTCGATTTCAAGAGTGACAGCGTTATCGCCGTATTCTTTCTTCAATTTGTCAGCGGTTTCCACCATAAGCTGCTTTCTCGCTTCGAAAGTTTCGCGGTCAAAATACCGGATGATGTATCCGAGCGTCGTTTCCTCGGTTGACCCGTCAAACTGCATCAGATGGATAAACCCTTCATAGTCCTCCGTTTTTTCCGGAATTTCATCCGCTGGCATTGCAACTTGAAACTTACCCGCGATTAAAATCGAATTCGCCATTTTATCTTTCGCAGAACCCGGGTGAACACTCGTACCGTGGAATGTTACTTTTGCGCCCGCAGCATTGAAACTTTCATATTGCAGTTCGCCAAGCGGTCCGCCGTCCATCGTATAAGCGTATTTCGCGCCGAATTTCTCGACATCGAATTTATGTGGACCGCGCCCAATCTCCTCGTCCGGAGTGAATGCGATTCGAAGCTTCCCGTGTTTAATATCCGGATTTTGAATCAAATACTCCATCGCCGTAACGATTTCAGCAATCCCTGCTTTGTTGTCCGCGCCGAGAAGGGTAGTGCCGTCCGTCGTAATCAACGTATGGCCAATATAATTTGTCAGCTCCGGAAAATCGTTAACAGCCATAATAGTATCTTCATTCAACTGTACATCCTTACCGTCATAATCATCAATCCGCTGCGGCTTAACATTTTTCCCCGTATAATCGGTGGCCGTGTCAACATGCGCAAGAAATCCGATGACTGGAACATCGCGGTCAGTATTCGACGGAAGCGTCGCAAACAAATAGCCGTTGTCATCAAGCGTGATTTCGTCCATTCTGATTTCCTCAAGTTCCTTTTGTAAAACATGCAGCAAATCCCATTGACCGGGTGTTGTTGGACATTCCGTACTGTTAAAATCAGACTGAGTATCGATTTTCGCATAGCGTACGAGCCGTTCAATTAACTTTTCTTTCATAATAAAAATTCCTCCTAAAATAAGTTCCTAATAATCATTCTATCTTATCAGATTTTTTTGATTTACGGAATATTTGACGGTGCGACTTCCAACGCTAGCCGCGATGAAAACTTGCGCCGCATAGTATGTAATCATGACAAACGCATCACGGTATGGAATTTCATAGACGAACCGATCTATTGCGAGAACCGAATCAGAAAACATAAAAAATAAAGCACCGATAATTGCCAACGGAAGGCGAGTTCGGATTGCCGTCCATCCCATCAGAAGAATTATAGATATATAAGCTAGAATCGCGATACCAAGAAAATGCTCGCCAATACGAAATTGCGAACCAGCTATCCAAAAAGCCATCCCAGCACCATATAAAAGAAGAAGAGTTGCTGCCCATTTAGGTATGGCCCCGCGCAGAACTTGGCGGAATGCAAAAATGTAAAATAGGTGAGCAATAAAAAATGTAATAAGACCCGCGAGGAACCAGTAAATAACACCATCCGCAATCATGCTGACGAAAAGGCCTGCGATAATAATTCGTTTATACGTACGGGGAAGGAAGGATCTAGTTCCAATCGCGAATAAAATGATGAGTGCCATAGGAATTAATTTCATGAAAATTTTAAAACCAACCGGTTCGGAAGGAATGAAAAAAATATAAATAATCCCCATTACTGCAATCACGGGAACAAGCAGTGGACGAGTCATTTTGTAACCCCCTTTCATAAATGTAACCTTCAATGAAAGGGAGCGAAAATCCTGCAAAAATAGACAGTTCAGTAAAAACCTTGTAATTCATCTAAAAAAACAGCAATATGTCTTTTATCATCAGCTAGTGGTGAATGCAGCGTTGAAAACGTACGCTTTGGCAATTTGATATCAAAATTTAATGGAACAAGTTCGCCGGAGTCAATCTCTTTTCTCACAGTATGAATAGAAACGGCGGCAATTCCGAGCCCGCAAAGCACTAATTTTTTCACGCCTTCATTGGAGCCAATAATTGTACGCGGGGGTTTAATTTGTCCGATTGAATTCAAAATGTAATTGGTGTACTCCCTTGTCCCGGATCCTTTTTCCCGCATAATCCAGTGCGCTGACTGCAAATCTTTAACATCAAGTTTCGCTGTTTTCCCGAGCGGGTGAGTATGGTTTGCGACTAGAATGAGCTTGTCCTCCATAAATGGTTGTATCAACAGTTCTTTCGCTTCAATACTTCCTTCAATGCAACCAATATCGCAACGCAATTCCCGCACAGCGGCTTCAACATCCTCGGTATTTTCGATGGATACCTCAAATTGAAGGTCTGGATACTTTTGGAATAGACGATGCAAAACATCTGGTAAAATGGACTCGCCAATTGTATAGCTGGCGGCAATACGCAAAATTCCACTCACTTCTTTTTGTTGCCATTGTATTTCTTCTTTCGTTTGTGAAGCCAGTTGGAGCAACTGCTTTGCGCGTTCATACAATAATCGTCCGGCTTCTGTAATATGAAAACTTTTATTGGACCGGACAAGCAATGCTACATTCAATTCATCTTCAAGATTCTTAATGTGAAGACTAACAGTGGGTTGCGAAATGTTTAGCACGCTACCGGCTTTTGTAAAGTTGCGTGAATCAACCACAGCGATAAATGTTTTCAACTCTTCTAAATGCATGACTTAACTCACCCTCCATTTATGCATCAGTATTTATAATTGATTTTATCATAAATATTCATTTTACTGATAAATGCGGTGACATTATAATTGCAGTAAAGGAGGAAACGACATGAAAAAAGAAATCTGGAAAGGAATTGGCTTAACATTTTTCATCGCGATCATTGCGAAGCTCGTCTCTTCATTACCATACTTATCGCTAATAGGTCCTCTAGTCTTAGCGATATTAATAGGAATTCTGTGGAATACATTTCTACCAGTGCAGGCGACTTGGGAGAAAGGAATAACTTTTTCATCGAAAATGTTATTGAGAATCGGAATAATTTTACTTGGAATGCGTCTAAATTTAAGTGATATTGCTGAAGCGGGTTGGCCGGCATTATTATTAGCTGTCTGTAGTGTCATCGTAGGGATAGTAGCCGTCTATGGCGTAGCAAAACTAATCCGCACCGACTACACAGTTGGTTTTTTAACTGCATGCGGAACAGGAATTTGCGGAGCTGCAGCAATAGTGGCAATTTCCTCTCAAATGAAAGCAAAGCCTGAAGAAACTGCTGTTAGTGTTGTGGTTATTGCTGTTTTGGGCACGATTTTCACGGTGGCCTATTCTGTTTTTTATCCAGTATTAGGACTTTCAAGTGAAGCATACGGAATGTTTGCAGGTGGGACTTTGCATGAGATCGCACATGTTGTCGCGGCGGGGGATGTTGGCGGGAAATCAGCATTAGATTTGGCACTTGTCGTGAAATTGACCCGTGTAATGCTTCTTGTATTCGTTGCTAGTGGCGTGGGAATTTGGATGGCTAGAAAAAATCGAGTTGAGAACGAAAAGTTTAACTTCAAAAAGCTGCCGATACCATGGTTTATTTTTGGTTTTCTAGCAACGAGCGCATTATATTCAACGGGCATAATCCCAGAAGTAATTGCTTCTAAGTTAGTCACACTTGCATACGTTTTGATGGCGATGGCAATGGCCGGCTTAGGGTTAAACGTTAAGTTCGATGCTTTCCGCCAAGCGGGAATAAAACCTTTCATTGCGGGGTTAGTTGGTTCGCTTATTCTAGTTGTAACATTATATTTTTATATTCAATAAAAAAAGACATCGCTAGAATTTAGCGATGTCTTCTTATATAAATCAATCAACAGAATAGTTTTTGTGTGAAACGACAGTAAGATTTGAGGCCGCACCGATTAAATCTGCATCTTCATTAGATATTTGTACGATAACAGAGTTTTCAAGGATCTTGTAAATAGTCCCGTAAACCTTATAATCATTCCGAACAAATGAAATCTCTTCATCGACCTTGCGCGCTGCTACAAAGTCCGATACTGGTCTTTCCTTACGTGGAAAAGCCATATGAACCCCTCCTATTGATACTGATTATCTTCGACACTATTAAAAAAAGCTTAGGCAATGCCCTAAGCATCGAAAGTTGAAAAAACGGTAAACGATTAGACGAAGAATGTCTACTACTAGTATACCATATTTGGACGAACTTTGCAGGTTTCTTATACGAGCCTTCTTTTGACGTAGGGTTAAACAACCAGGGACTGCTTATGATGAATTAATGAGAGGGGGGTAGGCTTATTATGTTATGAATATTGGTATTCCTGATGCTAACAGCCGATGGCAAACCTAATGATTAACGTAAAGTATAATATAAGAGGAACCAATTTTACATTATGTCAAAAGATTAATTTCAATCTTTATAATAAACTCTATATTATGTTATTTAATAAACCTCAATGTAAGCGGTTTCACTCATGCGGTTGTGCAGTGACTACTGAGGGAACTAAAGAGGAGGGACCACAAATTACATAAAGTAGCACTATGAAAGTTGTTTAATCGGGATATAATTTACAAGTTTACTATTTATGAAACATTACGGGACGGGGTGAAGAAATGTTCAACTTACCAGCGGAAACATTTTGGCTGATTGTTCCATGGCCATTCATTTGGGTTGGGTTGGCCTTATTTATGTATTTTAAGATGAAAAAAGAAGATGATTTAGAGGACCAAGAAGAAAGAAGTAGACAAGGGGAGGCTGAGTCATGAGCTTAGATGGAATAATTTTTATAATCTATTTAGGGGTTCTTTTGAGCATCGGGCTTTGGTTTTCGCGTAAATCGGCAGAATCAACCGAACAATATTTACTTGGCGGTAGATCACTTGGTCCTGCTGTTACAGCTATGACGATGCAGACTACCGCAATGAGTGGTTTTATGTTTATGGGCGCACCTGCCATGGCCTTCAAATATGGTTGGTATGCAGTTTGGTATGCGATTGGTGATGCAGGTGGTTCGATTATTAACCTTTCTGTTTTAGGAAAACGTATGAGAAGAATGTCGGAAAGACTAGGAGCGCTTTCGCCAATTGAATACTTGGAAAAAAGATTTGAAAGCGCTAGTGTACGCGTCGTAGGATCCGTAATTTCAATAGTTTTCCTTTTCGGATACGTTTGTGCGCAATTCATAGCCGCGGGAAAAGCAATGGCAACACTTACCGGGTTTACATACGAATTGTCATTGATTATTGGTATTAGTGTAATTTTAATTTACACAGTTGCGGGTGGATACTTGGCTGTTGCATATACATCCTTTGTACAGGGCCTTATTATGGTTTTTGGAGTTGTTGGTATTGGAGTCTTGGCATACTTCCACGTCGGCGGCTTATCCGGACTTAACGATTCCCTAGCAAAAATTGATCCAACCTATTTAAGTATCTGGGGGAAAGGTCTGGCCTTTTACGGTCAATGGGGCGTCGTATTGGGTGCTATTCTTATCTACTCAATAGGTTATATGGGGCTTCCTCATGTTGTTGTTAGACATATGTCAATGAAAAGTACTAAAACGGTTAAAGGTGCGGTGTTGATCGGAGCTATTTGGAACCAGTTCTTTATCTTTGTTCCATATATTCTAGGGCTTATCGGTATCATTCTTTTGCCAACTATTGCGGATCCAGAAATGGTCATAACAGAGTTAGCTTATACACTGTTTCCTGGTATTTTTGCCGCGCTTCTATTATCAGCAATTATGTCAGCAGTTATGTCTACCGCAGACTCAATACTGATGCAGGCGGGTTCTATTTTATCTCGTGATATTTATCAAAGATTCATCAATAAAAACGCAAGTCAAAAAACAATGGTCCTTGTTTCTAGGCTATGTATTCTAGCCGGGGGGATTGTTGGCGTAATTGTAGCAATCTATGAACCGCCTTCCATTTTTGCATTAGTTGTTTTTGCTTTCGGGACTCTTGGGAACAGTTTTCTGGTACCTTACGTGGCTTCCGTTTATTCGAAAAAAGCCAACTATATCGGGTGTCTATGTGCAATGATTGGTGGAGCATCTACAAATATTATCTGGACATCTATGGAGTTGGAAGGCGTGACCGGGCTACATCCATTTTTAGCTGGTTTGCTAGTGTCCATTGCCGGGATGGTTATTGGTAGTCAATTTGGTCGCCAACCTTCAGGGGAAATACAAGAGGTATTTGAAGAGTCAAGAAGGAAGCGTACCTTTACACAAGACTTCGACAAAAACATCTCTAGAGATTTAGCACCCGAAGCTAGAAGTATTTCAAATCTCCTAGCAAAGGAAAAGGAGGATCTTTACTCATGAGCACATTATTGACACAAGAAATATCTTTTGTTGAACAGGATGTGCTACTTGGATTGCGACAATATGATAAGAAATCAGAAGTTCGGATTAGTAATTTAATATTTTACCCTTATTATTTTTTTGAATATGAAGTGAATGCTAAAAGTTTACTAAGGTTTAAGGGAAAGGTAGGTTGTACAATTGATGCCCTCGAAGGCCGGGGAGCAATAGTAGATGTACAGCCGGAATTTTTACAACGCAAGATTGAAATGGAGATTGTGCCTGAGGTTCAGGTTTGTGAGGAAAAGGCAAGGGAGATAGCGGATAAGTTTGTTTTTGAAAATGCTTCATCAAAAGCCAAATTTATTACGATACCTGAAATAAAGTTGTTGAGTTGTACGCTATTTTATCGTCCATTTTGGTTGGCGAAATATGACCAAGAAGAGCAAGGTCAACACCAATTGATTGTCGATGCGATTAGCGGAAGTTATCATCCGCTGTAGAAGGCGATAAGCATTCGACGTTGAAAGGGATTTTTATGATACGTAAAGAGGGCGTAAAGGAAATAGTAATTAGACGAGGAGGATAAAAATGAAAGTGTTAACAATAAATTCGGAGCGCTTAAATAATCGGATTTTTGAATTATCTCAAATTGGAAAGTTAGGAAGCACTGGTGTTTCTAGACTTGCTCATTCGTCGAAAGATAAAGAAGCTGTTCTAAAAGTGAAAGGCTGGATGGAAGAGGTTGGACTCGAAACAAGAATTGATAACTTTGGTAATTTAATTGGAAGATGGGACGGTGAATACTCCGATGAAAAAATACTAATGGTTGGATCCCATATTGATTCGCAACCTTACGGGGGGAGATTCGACGGTGTTCTCGGTGTATTGGGGGCTCTAGAAGCAATTCAAACCATGAAAAAACAAAATATAACTCCAACGCTTCCAATTGAACTGGTGGCTTTTTCGGATGAGGAAGGAAGTCGATTTAATAAAGGGCTTTTTGGAGTAAGGGGGATTCTAGGGGAATTGGAAGATGGGGAGCTAGATAGAAAAGATAAAGACGGCATGACAAGAAGGGATGCATTAATTGAATTTGGTTGTGAGCCTAATAGATTCGCAGATTCAGAGTACGACCCAACAACAATTGCAGCTTTTTTAGAGCTACATATTGAGCAAGGTCCGGTGTTAGAAGCACAAGGGGAAGCGGTCGGTATTGTAACAGGAATATCTGGACCACTATGGCAGACGGTAGAATTTACAGGTCTTGCTGGACATGCAGGATCCGTGCCGATGCCGATGCGACAAGATGCACTTGTTGGAGCAGCAAAGATTATCGTTAAGTTGAACGAGCTTGCCGCGAAAATCCCTGGAGCACCAACTGTTGGAACGGTTGGTAGTTTGGAAGTATTCCCAGACTCACGGAATATTATTCCTGAAAAGGTGAGGTTTACAATGGATTTACGAGATATAGATGAACGAAGAAGAGATGAAATTGAAAAAGAGTTATTAATTGAGTTTGAAAAAGTTGCTGAAATGCATGGGCTAACCTATACAATATCGGAAGACACGAGGAATGAACCGCGTTTCTGTAGTGAGAAAATAAAGAATGTGATGAGAACTGAAAGCAAGAATATGGGACTCAATCCTCCAGAGCTAATGAGCGGTCCATTTCACGATTCACTCGCGATGTCTTACGTTTGTGACTACGGAATGATTTTCGTTAGATCTAAGGATGGAATTAGTCATAATCCAAAAGAGTATTCTTCACCTGAAGATATTGCGCTCGGAACAGAACTGTTTTATCGAACAATGGTTAATATCGCAACACAAAAAGACATCGTTTTAGCAAGTGGCAGAATTCAAGAAACTGTTTGATGATCGATAGCTACAATGCGACGATCGGCAACTGTGAATAAAACTTTAAGAGAAAGGTTGGATATGGATGTCTAAAACTAGAGTTCCTGGCAAAAAGATACTGCTTTATAGTTTAATCATTCTTTGCTTTATTATGATGGAATCACCAATGGTTTTATTGGCAAATAAAATTGAACCTATTATTTTAGGAATACCTTTTCTACTTTTTTGGACCTTAATCTGGTGGTTTGCTTTAACAGTCTTATTTCTAATTGGCTATTTAATAAACTGGGGTAGTGAAACAAAAACTAATTAAATGTAAGTGATATGTGAAAGGGGAATTTAGATGACAGCTGGTCTATTAATTATTGCTGCGTTTATGATTATACCGTTGCTAGTTGGTTTTTTAGCGGCTAATAAATCTACTAATACAAGTGAGGATTTCTTTATTCAAGGTCGGGGTATGGGAAGTATTGCAGTATTCTTTACGGTTTCAGCCACATGGTGGAGTGCTTTTGCTTTTTTAGGCTCAAATGCTACTTTTTATGTACATGGCCCAGTCTATTTGACGGCTTTAGCTTGGAATCTTTTATTCGGCTATATGTACTTCTCAGTAGGAAAGCGAGTATGGTTTTTAGGTAAGAAGTTTAATTATATCACCGCTTCTGACCTGCTAGGAGATTTTTATAATAATGAATTACTTCGAATAATTGTTGCAGGAATAATGCTGGTTTTTACGATTCCCTACTTACAGATCCAGTTGATGGGAGGGGCTTATTTAATTGAAATTGCATCAGGTGGATTAATTCCTTTTTGGTTATCTGCTTTCTTATTCTATTTAATAATCGTTATTTATGTCTGGGTTGGAGGAATTCGGGCGGTTGCTTGGACAGATATTATATATGGAGCATTATTGTTTTTTGGAATGATTTTTGCAGGTTTTTATATTGCCCAAAAGCTTGGCGGGCCTGTTGCTATGTTTGGACAAATGGTAAGTGAACACTCAAGTCATTTAACAATGCCTGGACCGCTCGGTAGTATGGGATATTCAATGTGGTTTTCATTATTTTTAATCACAGCAATCGGTGCATTTATGGGACCACAAATTTGGCTAAGAATGTATTCTGTTAAAAGTGGTCAATTATTCAACTTAATGCCCTTTTTACTTGGTTTGGCAGCAATTGCCTACATCGGTTCAGTCCTAACAGGCTATTCTGGCGTGATATTAGAGCCGGGTGTAGAAAATCCAGATCATATTTTACCAATTATGTTAACGAAGCACGCACCATTTGCATTGGCTTCACTAATATTAGCAGCTGGTGCCGCCGCAGCCATGTCAACTGCTAATTCACAAATTCATGCGGTATCTACAATTGTGACGTTAGATATTTATCAACGCTATATGAATCCAAAGGCCAGTCAGGAAAGTATTATAAAAGTTGGACGTTGGTCTCTTGTGCTATTTTCATTAATTGCATATTTTATGGCGCTTGTCGTACCAGGTGTCTTAATTACGATTGGAATAGCAGCTTTAGCCGGTACCGCTCAATTGATTGTACCGACAATCGGGGCGATTAGTTGGAGGAAATCTCACCCGACTGCAGCAATATGGGGCCTATCGGCAGGAGTTTTAACTGTTGTAGCATTGACATTTATTCCTGCATTTACGTCTGCTCCATTTGGATTTCATGCAGGCGTCTGGGCTTTAATAATAAACGTAATAATTTTCGTATCACTTAGTTTATTGTTAAAGAGAAAAGACACGGATGTTGTCGAGCGTTTTGTGGATGCACGTAATAATTACAATGCGGAGTATCATCCGGAGGCGGCTCCTAAATAAATTGCATAAGAAATACTTAATATGGGGGGAGTCAACATTAAGGCGACAGTTGTATTCATAAATGGTGAAGTTATTACTTCGAATCGCGACAACCAAATTCAAGAAGCCGTGGCTATCAACGGAAATAAAATTGTTGCAGTTGGATCAGGTAAAGAGCTCGCATCATTTATTGATGCTGAAACAAAGGTTATTGACTTAGAAGGAAAATCCTTGCTACCGGGTTTTATAGACGCCCATTTGCATTTGACAATATACGGAACGAATCTACTCGGTGTTAGTTGTGTAGAGCCGCATATAAAATCACTTGAGGATATATTCAAAGATATAAAAATGAAAGTATCGAATACCAAGAGTGGTGAATGGGTAAGGGCTTGGGGGTTCGATGAAAATAATGTAGTCGAAAAGCGATTTCCAACAAAAGAAGAGCTTGACTTAATTTCCACGGATCATCCAATCGTAATTATCCGAACCTGTAATCATACATCGATTGCCAATAGTAAAGCATTGGAACTGGCAGGATATACGGAGCAGGCGGAAAGTCCAAAGGGCGGAATCGTTGAGAAAGACTATTCAGGTGAATTAACGGGAAAACTTGTTGAAAATGCTCATATGGAACTCTTCAATGTAGCTTCTTATAATGATCAAGAATTGAAGAAGGCGATGAAGCTAGCTTCAAACACCTTTATTGAAGCAGGTATTACAAGTGTTCATGACGCTGGTGGGTACGGTTCAGGTCCCGATATACTCCGAGTAATGCAACAAAATGTTGCATCAGGGGATGTTAAGATTCGAATTTATGCGATGATAGGTTCCTTAACAAATTCCAAGTCTTTTATTAGGACTATGATTGATGCAGGTATTGTCACAGGACTTGGTGACGAAAAGTTTAAAATTGGTCCTGCCAAAATTTTTACGGATGGGAGTAGTACAGGCCCAACAATTGCTACCCGCACACCATACGATAGCGACCCGGCGGATACTGGAATTCTATATTATAATCAGGAAGAAATTAATGGGATCTTAGGTGAGGCTCATGAAAAAGGATTTCAAATAACCGCGCATGCTCAAGGTGACCGTGCAATTGAAATGCTTCTTAATTGTATTGAAGATGCTTTGCAAAAGCATCCACGTGTCAATCACCGACATCGGATTGAGCATGCAGGTATTGCTCCTCCGGACTTACTAAAGAGAATGAAAGAATTAGATGTAGTAATCGTTCCAAATCCAGTATTCATGTATGTGAATGGTGATTCGTATATTAAAAATTACGGAAGCCGCGTCGAGATGATGTATCCGGCGAGAGACTATATTGATGAATCGATACCGGCGGCCTTTGCATCAGATTCTCCCGTGACCTTTTGCAATCCATTATTAGGGATACATGCTTCAGTTAATCGGAAAAGTAGAACCGGCATCGATGTTGGAAGTAATCAGCGAATTGAGGTTTTGGAAGCGATAAAAGCATATACGTTAAATGGGGCATATGCTAGTTTTGATGAAAATGTAAAAGGAAGCATAGAAGTAGGGAAATTAGCGGATATTGTCGTTTTGAGTGATAGTATCTTAAATAGTGACAAAGATAAAATTAAAAATCTACAAGTCGAAATGACAATGATAGATGGCGAGATTTTATTCGAGAAAGTTAGTTCTAACATTATTTAAATAACAGCCGCCATTGTTTCTTATCAAGCAATGGCGGCTTTTCAAATCTACCGAGTTTCAGCGTTGGGCTGTTTATTTAGTTCACAAGGTATTATTATAATTCGAACTTTTTCCCAATAGCTCATACGCCTTTATTGCCACTTCAAAAGCCAACCGATTCGAAGGTTCCATAAAGTCTTTACCCAATAGCGTTTCTAACCTTTCAAGTCGATGGTACAGTGTTTGCCTTACAATAAATAAGCGATCCGAGGTTTCTTTTTTCGATCCGCTACATTTAAGATAAACGCTGAGAGTTTCGAAGAGGTTACCGTCTGTCTCTCGGTCGTAATCAAGCACGGGCGACAAGTATTCATTCACGTATTTTTCAAGATAGTTACTTTCCTTTAAAAATAGTAGGAGTCTATATATTCCTAGATTTTCGTAAAAGTTCGTTTTAGTGACTTGAAATAGATGTAATTCTAGCACTTTACAAGCTTCTTCGTATCCTGTCCGGGCGTCAGTAATATCATGGTATACTGCGCTCACGCCAAAGGTACATTTACTTCCCTCGATAAAGTTGTTTTCTTCCATGCCAGTAATGTTTGTTATGATTTGTGAGAATCTATCGGTCTCATTTTTCAAATGATCGGCAGCGATAAAAGAAGCAATAACCGCAATTTCGTTTTTTCTCGTTGAAACCGCAGGAAAAAAGCCGTTTCTTTTAAAAAGAGAGCGAATCATCATTGACCTTTGAAGCTTTATTTCCTCCCAGTCCTCTTCGCTAAGATTTGTTTCCAGAAAATCTAAATGAATGATAAATACTCTGAAATGCATATTGCGACTTGGGGTGGGTAAGTAGGAATGTATGTCCTCCTGTTCATATTCACGACCGCTCAATAAATTGCGGACGAGCACATCCTCCATATTTTGTTTACGTTCTTCAATTGTACGGTTCCGCAATAAGATTTGTGCGATTGCAAGGGCAGCACGATCCAGCAGTAAAAATAAAAAATCCTTAGCCATTGGCTGTTTTATTTGCAAACATAAATACCCCCAAGTCTGCCCCAAACCGCGAACAGGCATGAGTGCAAATTTGCGATCACCTAATTTAATGATTCCTTGTTCTGTATGAGTCATTGACGACATTTCAATCGTGTCACGAATGGAAACTTCTATGTCCTTACATTCAGATGGATAATAATAAGGTTTCATATTATCACTTATGAAAAAGGTGTTTTGTTGGAAGAGTTCGTGTAATTCTTGAAGGATTTTCAAAATCCCGTTATGTGTAAGCGATAATGAAATGAATTTTCTTGATAGTGTATCGAGTTGAGAAAGCATTTGATGGTGTTGGTTAATGATGAATGTATGAAGGTCTTGGGTAATGTCGACAAACTTCACGATTTCCTCGAACAAGATGATCGGAAAATCGAACTCATCGGCTAATGCTATTATTTCTGCCGGTACCTCCTTGAAACTTGATCCAATCTCTATACAAATTCCTGCGACATCTTTTTCTATTAGTCTCTTTATATATTTTGTCTGAGAAGCGAGGTCGAGTTGTAAACCAACCCCAGTCGTTAGGATTAATTCTCCGCCGTTTATAAGCGACTCGAATTCTTTTGTTTCAAGTATGTGAGACCATTTAACTTGTCTATCCAAACCTTTAGCACCCGCAATCACTTTTGCGCATTTGAATGTTTCACGGGCAAGGACGCCCCTAACAGTTAGTTTTAATTCATTCACAGCAGCTATTCCCTCCAAAACGTTAAAATAATAAACAAATGATTTTACATTATGTAAAATGACAATTATCCGAATTATTCGTAAGATATAATATGAAGTGTATCGAAAATTGCAAGAACTAGCAAGAAAAGTAGAATAGGAGGAATAGAAATGAGTGTTACGGCAATAGAAAAGAAAACGCTTTCAAATTTCATCAATGGACAATGGGTAAAATCGACAACAGATAAATATGAAGAGGTGCCAAACCCGGCTACTGGCGAAATATTGGCGGAAGTACCAATTTCAACGCAAGAAGATTTGGAGCAGGCGGTTCAAGCGGCGAAAAAAGCATTCGCTTCATGGAAAAAAGTTGCGGTTCCTCAGCGCTCTCGAATTTTATTCAAGTATCAGCAATTGTTAACTGAAAACTGGGAAGAGCTTGCGAAGCTGATTACAATCGAAAACGGAAAAAATTATAACGAAGCGTATGGCGAAGTGCTTCGCGGCATTGAGTGTGTCGAGTTTGCAGCTGGCACGCCGACACTGATGATGGGGCAACAGCTTCCGGATATCGCAACGAATATTGAATCAGGTATGTATCGTTATCCAATTGGAGTAATTGGAGGGATTACGCCTTTTAACTTCCCGATGATGGTGCCTTGCTGGATGTTCCCGCTTGCAATCGCTAGCGGAAATACGTTCATTCTAAAACCGTCGGAAAGAACGCCACTTTTAGCTAATCGACTAGCAGAGCTTCTTAAAGAAGCGGGTCTTCCAGATGGGGTTTTCAATATTGTACACGGTGCACATGACGTCGTGAACGGCATTCTTAGCCACCCGGATATTCCAGCGGTGTCGTTTGTTGGATCACAGCCGGTCGCGGAGTACGTTTATAAAACGGGTACTTCTAACGGCAAAAGAGTTCAAGCGTTAGCGGGCGCTAAAAACCATACAATTGTTATGCCAGACGCAGATATGGACTTGACGGTCACAAACATTATTAATGCAGCATTTGGCTCAGCGGGAGAAAGGTGTATGGCGTGTGCAGTTGTCGTCGCGGTTGGAGATGTTGCAGATGAACTGGTTGAAAGACTGGTAGATGAGTCGAATAAAATGACAATTGGAAACGGATTGGAAGATGGAATCTTCCTTGGACCGGTTATCAGAGATTCACATAAAGACAAAACGCTCAGTTATATCGAATCAGGTATTGAAGAAGGTGCCAAGCTTCTGCGCGATGGGCGAGGTGATGAATCGACTTCTGAAGGTGGATATTTTGTGGGTCCGACAATCTTCGACAATGTGACAACGGAAATGAAAATTTGGAAAGAAGAAATTTTCGCGCCAGTTCTTTCTGTAGTCAGAGTTGAGACTTTAGAAGAAGCTATCGAACTCGCGAATGAGTCTGAATTTGCGAATGGGGCATGTTTATTTACAGATAGTGCAAAAGCTATTCGCCAATTTAGAGAAGAAATTGATGCAGGGATGTTAGGCGTAAATCTCGGGGTTCCAGCACCGATGGCATTCTTCCCGTTCTCTGGTTACAAAAAATCATTCTATGGTGATCTGCATGCAAACGGGCGCGATGGCATTGAATTTTACACAAGAAAGAAAATGTTGACAGCACGTCACTAATAAAAAATATTGAAGGGGGTAGAAGTAATGACGACAGTTAAAGGTGAAACAAAATCCTTAGTTGAAAAAGATCGGGAAAACGTTTGGCATCATATTTCCGCCTACAATGAAAAGAATCCGCCAATGGTTTGGGAAAGTGGGGAAGGGGCTTGGATTACGGATCATGAAGGCAACCGTTACCTTGACGGGATGGCTGGACTTTGGGCTGTTAACGTCGGGTATGGTCGTGAGGAATTAGCAAAAGTCGCATACGATCAAATGTTAAAGATGGCGTATGCGCCGATGACACAAAGCCATGAACCGGCCATTAAACTGGCTGAAAAGTTAAATGAAATGCTTGGCGACGATTACAAAATCATTTATTCGAACAGTGGATCGGATGCCAATGAGGTAGCATTCAAGATTGCGCGTCAATACCACCAGCAAAATGGAGATCCATCCCGCTATAAGTTCATTTCACGGTACCGGGCTTACCACGGAAGTTCGATGGGCGCATTAGCGGCAACAGGTCAAGCGCTGCGTAAATACAAATACGAACCGCTTGCACCTGGATTCCTGCACGTCGCTCCGCCGGATAATTACCGTCGTCCAAAGGGGCAATCAGTTGAAGAGTATAATATTCAACGTGCGCAAGAGTTTGAAGAGAAAATTATCTGGGAGCAAAAAGAAACGATTGCGGGAATCATTATGGAGCCGCTTATTACGGGGGGCGGCGTACTAATCCCGCATCCGGTTTACCTTGAAAAAGTACAAGAAATATGCGACCGACACGGCGTGTTGCTCATAATTGACGAAGTCATTTGTGGTTTCGGACGGACTGGAAAGGCATTTGGACATCAACATTTTAAACTGAAGCCGGATATCATTACCATGGCTAAAGGACTCACGAGCGCTTACTTGCCTTTGTCCGTCACGGCTGTTCGAAAAGATATTTACGAAAAGTTTGATACAGGCGAGGAAAATAGTCATCTTCGTCACATAAATACATTTGGCGGGAACCCGGCGGCTTGTGCCTTGGCATTAAAGAATATCGAAATTATGGAAACCGAAAACCTTTTTGAACGTTCGGCTGAACTTGGCGAACGACTCCAAAAAGAATTGGCTAACTTGAAAGATCATCCGTTTGTAGGCGATATCCGAGGACTAGGTTTCCTATTAGGGATTGAACTTGTTGAAGATAAAGAAACGAGGGAGCCAGCGACGAACGAGCGTGTTGCAAAAATTATCGGGGATTGTAAGGCGAATGGGCTTATCGTTGGAAGAAACGGTGATACCGTTGCCGGATTCAACAATATCGTTGCGCTTAGCCCGCCGCTGTCCTGTACGGATGAGGATTTTGACTTTATTATTACAGTGTTGAAAAAGGTGTTTGCAGAAAATCAATAAATAAAAAGGGGTGGATATCCACCTCTTTTTACATTGGAAAATAGGCTGTCGTGAGGAATGAATAATTAATTAACACTAGACTCTGAAACTTATTTTTATAAATCCCTTGACTTTTCTGTATAGTCAGTTCTATACTGTGTAACAAGATGGAAAACAGAATCAATCATACTCTTATCTAGAGCGGCGGAGGGATTAGGCCCTGCGATGCCCGGCAACCAGCAAGCGTCCAACTTGCAAAGGTGCTACTTCCTACAGATTCGTGCAAACGATCTGAAAGATGAGAGGAGGAATTAGCGAAAGCATAACCCTCTTCTTACACGAAGGGGGTTATTTTTTATTTAAAATTTCCCCAATCGTCACTGCACTTCCATCAAACAAAAAACTTGGAGGTAATGAAAAATGACAAACTTAAAACCAGAAACACAACTATTGCACGGTGGGCAAGAACCAGATCCGAATACGGGATCGCGCGCGGTGCCAATTCATAGAACGACATCATTCGTTTTTCGTGATACAGAACATGCACAAAACTTATTCGGGCTAAAAGAAGCAGGAAATATTTATACGCGAATTACAAATCCTACAGTTGATGTATTCGAACAGCGCATCGCTTTGCTTGAAGGCGGAACGGCTGCAGTAGGGCTTTCTTCAGGAATGGCGGCAATTGCTTTTTCAATCTTAAATATTGCGGGTGCTGGCGATGAAATTATTGCTGCGGAAAACTTATACGGGGGCACATACAATCTATTTGCTGTAACACTTCCACGTTACGGAATAAACGTTAAATTTGTTGACGCGACGAATCCAGAAAACTTCCGTGCGGCGATTACAGATAAAACAAAAGGACTCTTTGCAGAATCAATCGCAAATCCAAGTTTGCATGTTCTTGATATCGAAGCGGTGGCGAACATTGCACATGAAAACGATATTCCACTTCTAGTCGATAGCACGTTTTCAACACCGTACGGCAGCAATCCGATCGAGTTTGGTGCAGATGTTGTCATTCATTCCGCGACGAAATGGATTGGCGGACACGGGACATCAATCGGCGGCGTCGTTGTAGATGCGGGTAAATTTGATTGGACTAAGGGCAAGTTCCCTGGATTTACTGAGCCAGATGAAACATACCATGGTCTTCGTTACGGGATTGATGCAGCGGCAGCAGCATTTGCAACGAAGCTTCGCGTGCAACTATTACGCGATTTCGGACCATGCTTGAGCCCGGACAATGCATTTAATTTCCTGCAAGGACTAGAAACATTACATTTACGAGTACCGAAACATAACGAAAACGCACTGGAAGTTGCAAAATATCTGAAGGAACATCCTTCCGTTGAATGGGTCACGTACAACGGTCTTGAAGAACACCCATCTTACGAATTAGGGAAGAAGTATTTGAAAAACGGTTTCGGATCCATCGTCAACTTCGGTATTAAAGGCGGTCGTGAGGCGGGACGTAAAGTTATTGATAACGTCAATATCTGGTCTCATGTCGCAAACGTTGGAGATGCGAAATCACTAATTATTCACCCGGCTTCAACTACGCATCAACAACTTGGACCAGAAGACTTGAAGAAATCAGGCGTTACAGAAGAATTAATCCGCTTGGCAGTGGGGCTTGAATCCGTGGATGATATCATTGCGGATCTTGCACAAGCAATTGAAAAAGCTGTTCCAGTTGCTGCACAATAATTTGAAGATAGTAAACGAGGTGAGACCATGGTAGAGACTGGAATTGTAGAGATTGGAAATTTGCTGTTGGAGTCTGGTGTTGTGCTCGACCAAGTCCATCTCGCTTACGAATGGGCAAAAGTTGAAAACGCGCCAACTGTGCTTGTCTGTCATGCATTAACCGGTAACCATAAAGTTATCGGTACGGAGGATAAGCCGGGTTGGTGGAATGGTTTAGTGGGCGACGGAAAAAGCATTGACTCGAATAACTTTTCCGTTATTTCGTTTAATGTTCTTGGCGGTTGTGATGGATCTACAGGTCCTTTATCAATCAACCCCAAGACAAACCTACCGTATCGGCAGCAATTTCCGGAAATTTCAATACGAGACATGGTTTATGCGGAGCGAAAAGCGCTATCGGTTCTTGGAATCGATAAATTGCATACAGTAATTGGCGGTTCACTCGGTGGCATGCGTGTTTTGGAATGGGGTATCCTTTATCCAGATGATATGGATCTTTTATTGCCGCTTGCGGTAACGCCGTCTCTGAGCGCATATGGAATTGCTTTTAACTGCATTGGATTACATGCGATTGAGAGTGATGAAGACTTTGCTAATGGAAATTACGGAGAACCGGCTGACGTAAAGGGATTCGAGACAGCCCGTATGGCTGGAATGGTGACGTATCGGTCCAGTCAATTATTCAATGAGCGTTTTGCGCGCGATGAATCGAATAGCGGTGAGTACGAAGTCGAGTCGTATCTTCATCACATTGGGAAAAAGATCGCGACGCATTTTGACCCAAATAGCTACTGCACACTGCTCCGTGCCATGAACACGCATGACCTAGGACGCGGCAGAGGTGGAATTCGAGAAGCGGCAAAACAAATCAAAGCGAAAACAGTCATGCTGGGATTCACGCATGATTTAATCTATCCGCCAGAATCAATTCGAGCATTCGCTCATCAATTGACGAATTCTAATTTTTGTTTGATTAATACGGAATTTGGTCATGATGGATTTTTAACGGAATATAATAAATGGGGACTTTTCATCAAACAGTCCATGGAGGTGGCAACTTGTCGACAATCAAAGTCGCTATACTTGGCTTCGGTACTGTAGGTGAAGGCGTATACCGAATTTTAAATGAAAAAAAGAACGAAATTAAGTTGCAAACGGGTTATGCAATCGAGATTTCGTCAATAGTAGTTCGTGATGTTGAAAAGAAAAGAATCGAAACGCCTGGCATCAAAATTACAGATTCCATTCAAGATGTTTTTGCAGATCCCGATATAGACCTTATATTTGAAGCAATCATCGGAGAAGAGCCCGCATTCAAGTATCTTTCGAAAGCAATCTCGAAAGGAATAAATGTGATCACTGCAAACAAAACGATGTTTGCTAAACATGGTCCAGCATTAATAGCGCAAGCAGAAAAACACGATGTGAAAATCGGGTTCGAAGCGACAACAGCTGGTGGGGTACCGATCATTCGTACGCTCGAAAACCTATTGAAGGCAGACCGGGTTCAACGTATTCAAGGAATATTAAACGGCACCTCAAACTTTATCTTAACGAAAATGAGGCAAGACAACGTTCCGTTTGAAGTCGCGCTTGAAGAAGCACAGGCGAAAGGTTTTGCAGAAGCGGATCCGTCCGATGATATCGGCGGGAAGGATGCGTTTCGAAAACTAATGATTTTGAGTGATTTAGCATTCGGGCGGCAGCCGAAGTGGGATGATATCGCCATCAGTGGGATTGACAAAATCCATGCTAACGATGTTTTAATTGCAACGGAAAAAGGTCTTCGTTATCGACATATCGCAGACATTTCAATCGACGAAAACGGAATCCTTTCAGGAAGCGTCGGCCCGGTTCTGATTGGTCCAGAGCATCCGCTCTACGGGGTTGATGGCGTGGACAATGCAATCATCGTTGATACTGAATACCTCGGTGCACTAACACTTATCGGACCAGGCGCGGGAATGTACCCGACGGCAAGCGCAATGATTAGCGATTTTCTTCACATTGTGGGAAAACGCGAAAAAGTACTTATTCCGAGTTAAGAACAAAAGCGCAAGGCGCCTGGAGCTAGACGAAAAAACGACTTACATTTTAAGAAACAAAATGTAAGTCGTTTTGTTATTTTCTTCTCTTCATTAAAAGCATTTCCGCTTTAAGCCCTTTAAGTAACGAGAAAACCATCAGTAATATAATGAACGAGAACGGCAATGCTGCAATAATGATCGTGTTCTGCAAAGCAGTTAAACCGTTTACGGATAATAGGATGACAGCAATTGTCGACTGAATGGCCCCCCAACCAAGCTTCACTGCATTTGGCGGTGTTAACGAACCGTATGTTGACTGCATGCCAAGAACGAATGTCGCGGAGTCCGCGGAAGTAATAAAGAATGAAGCGATTAACAAGACTGCAATGATTGACAAGACCCATGGCCAAGGCATCACGCTAAACATTTCAAAAACAGTTAGCTCAGTCGACGATTTGGCTAAATCACGTGCACCTGTCCTTTGAATATTAACTGCTGTTGTACCGAATGTTGACAACCAGAAAGCCCCTAGAATTGTCGGCGCGAGTAAAACCCCGATTAGAAACTCCCGAATTGTACGTCCTTTTGATACGCGGGCGATAAACATACTAACAAACGGTGCCCAAGCAATCCACCATGACCAGTAGAATATCGTCCAACCATTTAGCCATTCCCGATTACCTTCATTGAGCGGCGCTGTTCGAAAACTCATTTCAATAAAGTTCGCCAAATAACCGCCGAAGGAATCCGTAAACATATTCAGGATGAGCAATGTCGGTCCAAGAATAAGGACGAATAATAGAAGCACAACCGCTAAAACGAGATTCGTATTGGATAAGTATTTAATCCCTCGACTAAGTCCCGACCAAGCCGATGAAACGAACAAAACAGTGACAACCGCAATAATAACGAGCTGGGGCAAAAACCCGATTTCCACACCAAATAGATAATTCAAACCAGCATTAATTTGAACTGCACCGAAACCGAGGGAAGTAGCGACCCCAAACGTTGTAGCGAAAACAGCAAGAACATCGACGAGAATACCCCATGGACCTTCCATCTTTTTACCGAAAATAGGCTTCAATGTCGCTGAGATTAAACCCGGTTCTCCTTTGCGGAACTGGAAAAATGCTAGTGATAGGGCAACGATTGCATACATAGCCCAAACATGAAATCCCCAGTGGAAAAATGAATAACGCAATCCTTCTTTAAATGCTGCCGCCGTATTAGGGTCGGCTGTCGCTGGATCGACAGCGTAGTGGGACAATGGCTCGGCTGCTCCGTAGAAGACAAGTCCGATACCCATACCGGCAGAAAACAACATGGCAATCCAAGTGACCGTGGAAAATTGTGGTCGATCAGAATCTTTCCCGAGTCGGATTTTCCCGTACGGGCTTAAAATGATAAATACGCTTAACGCCACCATGAATGACATGAGCACCATGTAGTACCAGCCAAACGTTGAGGCAACGAAGTCTTTTATGGTCGTTGTAACTGCTTCAAAGCTCTCTGGGGCCAATGCGCCATAGCCAACTGCCAATATGATCAGTGCCATTGTTATATAAAATACATTTGATATTTTTCTCATAGTTCCTCCTATAGAAATACGGATTAGACATAGTTTCCAACTATATCATATTCATTATTAAATACAACCGCCGCAGTAGTGAACCATTAAAAACGTACTTTGGACCTTATATAGAATATTAGTACTAGAAATTTCTTTTTGTAGTTATTAGCCTAAACCATTCTTAAGAGCTTTGGTATAGCACTTAAGCATTTGACAATCCCTCTTAACAAAATACCCACCTTTTCAATTGTGTAAACTGAAAAGGTGGGTAATAAATATTATATATGTTATATGTTATATGTTTTTTCGCTACTTTTGTTTTTTCATTAATTTAACTTCTGCTCTGAGTGCCTTCATTAATGCAACGACCATAAGCAACATGACGAAGGAGAACGGCAAAGCTGCAATAATAATGGTGTTTTGTAGCGCGGTTAATCCGTTAACCGAAAGCAAAATGACGGCAATTGTTGACTGAATCAGTCCCCAGACGAGTTTGACATTGTTCGGCGGCGTCAATGAACCTTTTGTAGACTGCATACCCAGCACGAAAGTTGCAGAGTCTGCCGACGTAATGAAAAACGAGGCAATTAATACTATGGCAACAACCGAAAGGAATAATGACCAAGGCATTGCGTCAAACATTTCAAAAATAGTCAATTCCGTACTGAACTTTGTTAAATCGACAAGACCGCTCATTTGAATATCAATTGCTGTTGTGCCGAATGCGGCAAACCAAAATGTACCTAAAATAGTGGGTGCAAAAAGTACGCCTGTTAAAAACTCTCGAATTGTCCGTCCTTTGGAAACACGGGCGATAAACATACTTACAAATGGGGCCCATGAAATCCACCAGGCCCAGTAGAAAATTGTCCAACCATCGAGCCATGCCCGATCATCGCCGCCCATGGGCGCTGTACGAAAGCTCATCCTGACGAGACTCGAAATATAGTCACCTAACGAATCAGTAAACATATTAAGAATGAGTAAAGTCGGCCCAAGAATGACGATTAAGCCAAGAAGCAGAAATGCAACGACTAAGTTCGTGTTTGATAAATATTTGATACCTCTGCTTAATCCTGACCATGCAGATGCTATGAATAAAACCGTCACGACGGCAACAATGAAGAATTGTGAAGTAATGCCAATCTCAATTCCGAATAAGTGGTTGAGGCCTGCGTTAATTTGAACAGCACCGAAGCCGAGCGAAGTCGCGACGCCAAATGCAGTCGCAAATACGGCTAGAACATCAACGAGAATGCCCCAAGGACCTTCCATCTTTTTACCGAATATCGGCTTCAATGTTGCTGAAATTAAGCCCGGTTCATCTTTTCTGAACTGGAAGAATGCTAATGATAAGGCAATAACGCCATACATCGCCCAGACATGAAATCCCCAGTGAAAATAAGATTGTCGTAAGCCTTCTTTAAAGGCTGCAACTGTATTTGGATCTTCAGTCGCTGGACTAATTGCAAAGTGCGATAACGGTTCTGCGGCACCGTAAAACACAAGTCCGATTCCCATACCTGCAGAAAATAGCATGGCAATCCATGTCACGGTTGAAAATTGCGGACGGTCCGTGTCTTTTCCTAAACGAATTTTTCCATAAGGGCTTAAAAGAAGAAAAATTGCCAAGGCAACCATAAATGACATCAGCATCATATAATACCAACCGAACGTTGACGCGACGATGTCTTTGATGTTTGTGGTAACAGCCTCAAAACTTCCTGGCGCAATGGCACCGTAACCAACCGCTAAGATAATGAGCGCGATTGTTATAAAAAATACATTTGATATTTTCTTCATTTTTCCCCCTACTGATATTTGGTTTTTTGCACATAATTTTCAACTATACCAGAATCATTTTTTAAGGCAAATCAAGTTTTAAGGATAGTGTTCCGAGATTCGTAATTTTTATGCACCGTTTTATAGTTGTTCAAAGTGCTACAGAATCGGGATTCAGTAGTGGGGGATTATGTACGAAACAAGTTTCTCTGTTGAAAATAAATCAATCAATAAATGAATACAAAGACGTGTTTTTGAAGGGGGGAATTCATGTCTTTGAACCTACTAATCTTCGTCTTTTATATCGCGATCAGGTGGAAGAGGTTCATTCAACCATTCGGTCATTTGCTTTTTTGCAATTTCAAGTTGCTTAAAATAGAGTCCGAACTGGTCTTGGTTAATCATAAACTGCTCACCGTCATGAACAGCGCGAATACGACCTTCCAAGACGTATTGAGTGACTTGTTCGACAGGCATACCAAGATGCTCGGCGGCCTTGGAAATTGTGATATACATCGTTTCGCACGCTCCTTAGTAAAATACCCGCCATTTCAAACTGAAATGGCGGGTATTAAATATTAAATAAGTTTCTTGAAATCCAATCGCTTGTCTAAAGCCATAAAAATTGGAATACCAATGGTCATAACGACGAATTCGCCAATTGCAACGGTTACCCATCCAATGAGGAAAGGCAGTTCGAAAACAATGTTCAATTCGATGGCGATTAAGAACCCAAAGAACGAGAAACAGATTGTATTAAACATCATCCGTTTAACAATGCCGTTTATAAACTTCGCGGAGAAAATAGTGACCGCAAGTGAAATGGCAGTCATTCCGACACCGAAAACGATGTCATATATGCCAAGTGGTGAAAATAGATTGGCGATGAAGACGCCGATGACTATTCCGAAAAAGTATTTCTTATCGAATACAATGAGATGGTTGAACATCTCCGAAATCCTGAATTGGATATTTGAAAATGCTAAAGGCAAAATTGCCAATGTGACGGCAACATACAAAGCGGCAATAATCCCGCTCGTAGCCATAGTTCTAATGTTCATTATTCATTTCTCCTTAGTTTTTTATCGTGGGATGGTTACGAACCACGTCTTGAAACCCCATGTTTAATGGAGTTTGCAAGTTCTATTATAACCCATGTGTAATATTTGTGTAATATGATTTGAAATAAATTATATTTGTGCAAAAACCTCTAACATCTTTTTCTCGTCTCTCTCTCTTAATTCTTTAATCATGTGTGAGTATACGCGAATCGTTGTATCAACATCGGCATGTCCTAATCGTTCAGATACATAGTGAATAGAAATACCTTTATAAAGTAAAATGCTTGCGTGTGTGTGTCTCATACCATGTATAGAAACAGGTTCTATTTTTAATGAGATTAGCAATTTCTTCAGACTTTTATTTACAGCCGTGTTACTGATTACTTTATATTTTGAAGCGGGACTATAAAAGACGAGCTGGTAAATATTATCGGGAGTTTTGGCAAACATTTTTTTAAATTCACTCATTGTTCGATTATCCATTTTAATAATTCGATTAGATTCTTTGGTTTTTGTTTTTTTTATCTCTGCATCACTTGTAGGTAAATATCTACGTGTTTTATTAATTTTTATAGTATTGTTTTTAAAATCAAAATCGTTTCTCGTTAATCCAATCATTTCTCCAAAACGCATTCCACTAGTTAGAGCTAAAAGTATAACATAGTATACTACACTATTATCTAGATTTTTTAGTAGTACATCTAATAATATTTCACTTTCCCCCCAATGTAAAAACTTTTCCTCAACAGGTTTTCCATCATTACCAGTTAAGACAATATTTCTGGTGAAATCTCGATGTATAATTTCCTCATCTATTGCTTCTAAAACACATGCCCGTATTTGCGAGTTTATTTTTTTCATAGTTTCTTTCGCCCGATTTTCTCCAACTTTATTTAGGAATAATTGATAATCACTTTTTTCAATTTCTTGAATCGGTATATCGTTAAAATAGCTACTAATTATATTTAGAGTGTTTTTGTAATGATATTGAGTTGTTGAATCAAGATTACTCTTATAAAGCGAAATCCATTTTTCGAAATAAATATTAAATGGTTTTGGTTTAATAGCAACTTTAATTCCTTTATTTAGTTTTGTTTCTACTTCCATGGCGGCAACTTGTGCTTCTTTTTTTGTTCGAAAACCCCCTTTTCTTATAGGTTTAAGCTTACCATTTACATAATGGCTAACTGTATATTGCCAAGACTTACCTCTCTTTATAAATGAGGCCATATTATTGATATCCTTTCAATGAAGATATTTTTATTTCGCCAATAAACAAACCATTTGATTCTGTAACCATTTCTCTAGTCTTGCATTTGCAAATGTATGTTCAACATTGAATAGAGTTGCAATAAGTCCAACTGCTTCGCATCTAAGCTGGGGTAATTCCAAATGATTCAACATGAATGTTGGGATGCAGAAATGAAATGCAAACTGTTCTGCTTGCCACTCTTGATACTCACGAAAGGGATCGTTCATAGAGAACTGGTATCCCTCATGGTTCAAAATGTGAGCCAGCTCATGTGCAAAGTCCTGCCAAATTTCCTGTTTTGTTTGATTCTCATTAAGAAAAATACTGTAAGTCCCTCCCAAATTATTCGCTTCACTAGACTCATCGAAGTAATAGATATTGATTTGTAAAATGTCTGAAATAGTTTCGATAAGAGCGTCATGGTAAAGCTGTGACGGTTCTGAAATGTTTAGCAAACGATAAATGGAAAAAACCTTTTCTTCTATTAAGGACAGACCAGAAAGTTTCAAATTTAATTCGACATCCTTTTCACGAACTGATAGGAATGTATGTTCGGTTGATGGTTATAATAATACCCTATCTCAATAAAAAAGATAGGGTTTATATTTTTCTGTGATTTTAAAAGACGTTTTATTTATCTGCGTTTTTAATAATATCCCACATTTTACGCAATTTCCGCAAATCTTCTTCATCAGAATTAGGTAATTCCGAGTGCCAACGTTTTAAGTCAGGATCGGAAATAGCTTTTTGGAATCCCTCTTCGTCATTGTCATAAGGGGAAAGGTTATTCGTGCGGCCAAGAAGGAAATCAGTTGAAACATTATAAAGATCTGCCAATTTCTTTAATATTTCAGTATCAGGATCACGATAATCTCTTTCATAGTTCGATAATACAGCATTGGTAATCCCAACTTTTTTTGCTACATCTACCTGTGACCAATTTCTTTTTTCTCTTTCCTTTTTTAACCGAACTCCTAAGCTCATATAATCACCATTTCCATTTTTCTCACCTATAAGTAATTATACCCTAATTCAACGTAAAGTTAATACTTTTCAACTAAAAGTTGAGTTACGACTTGACAATAAACGTTAAGTTGAATATAGTGAGGTTACAAATTAAACTTTACGTTGAATCAATAATTTTAGGTGGTGAATAAATGACGAGTTCAGTAAATAAGAAAATTAGATGTATCAGGAAGAAATTAAATGTCAATCAATCACTTATCGCTGATAAGCTGAACATTACAGTGCAGTCTTACAGTATGAAAGAGAGAGGGACACGCCCGATTACTACTGGTGAGCTAGAAACAATTGCAAAACAATTAAAAGTACCAGTCGCTATTTTTTTTGAAAAATAATTCAACGTAAAGTTTAACCTCAATCCAAATCAAAGAAGGAGGAACCGGAATGGTGCAACAACTTTCAGTCAATCTTACAATTCCAATTCCACAAGATTCTGTATTGATTGGCAAAGTGGAGCTTGAAGAATTAAGAAAACTAGAACTAAGTGGCGTGTATTGGAACATGAAAGAGTTAGAACATCGTACGGGAAAAAAACACGAATGGTTAAAGGAAAATATTCTCTTTCGACAGCAATTTCGAAAAGAACTTGATAGCGAGAATGGCGGCTATGTTTTCTATCCAAAAGGAAAAGGTCAGACCTGGTCATTTCAAGCGTCAAAGATGGCAGTTTTTCTAGATAAGAACTTCCATCGAGTTTTTAGGTAACGGGAATAAGAAAAAATTCTTTAAGTATTTAACACGCAGTTCATATATCAAATGTACAAACTAAGAAAGGATGAAGGGGATATGACATATTTTGTAGTTCAGGTTCGTAGCGGAGCGGAAATTGAAGTGAAAAATATGTTGAATACTGTTTTGAATAGAGCAGGCGATTCAATGGTTAGAGCTATCTATGCAATGGAGACATTCACTGAAATTATTCGTGATGACAGTACTGCTGTTGATCTTTCGGAATTAAATTTAGAGGACATTTCTGAACATTTGTATGTAAAAAGAATCCAAGCAGGCTTAAACAATCTTCGCATCGCTTGCGACAAACTGAAAGAATACAAAGATGCCAATTCTCTTGCCTTGCTTGAAACTTATAAAGACAGCATCCGTGGATTATCTAAAGAATTAAGAAAGGTTCGAAAGAATACGAAGAGAATAAGTAGCGTTATAAGCGGCTATATTTTAGTGGAGTTAAATGTAGATTTTTATTACTTCCCAGATAATTTGTGGCATTTAGTAAAATCTGTGCCCAATGTAACTGGAATTCCAAGTAAGTACAATGTTCCGCAAGAAGAAGTCGATACTTTTTTCCAACAGGTAGATATTACACCAGAAGTGGAAATGCAATTTGAAGAACTTCTTTCAAGTGAAGAAGCTGTTGAAGTTAGAAATGAAATTCTGCATGAAGCGAATAAAGTAGTTGGTACAGATGAAGAAAAAGTGTTACTTGGAAAAATTGATATTATTGCTACTGATGTTGTTGAATCTATAAATGAAATGAAAAATGACATTGATTCTTCTAACTCAATCAAGAGAAACGTCGAACGATGTAAAGCATTTATTCGTCGTAAACGTCAAACAGTAGTGATGCCTTTGGATATATTCTTGAATCTTTATAACGATATTGAAGTACAAAGCTTTTTCCTAGCCCAAAATTCCTTCGGATTTCTTAAACGCTTTAGAACCATATTGTGTAGACACGACAAGATGGTGAGTATGGAATGAATGAATTCAAAGGGAAAGTTGTAAGGGTTCTTTACAGGAATGAGGATTTTCTGATTGCTAAACTGCAAACAGATAAAGAAGAACTCACAATTAAAGGGAGCATTTACGGGGTAGATAAAGGTGAAGAAATAAAGGTTCGCGGGGCTTGGGAAAATCATGCGAAGTTTGGGAAACAGCTCGCGGTGGAGTTTTGGGAAAGACCGATTCCGCAAACAAAAGATCAAGTTATTGCATTCCTTGCATCATCTCTTGTAAAAGGTTGTGGACCAAAGCAATCAACCATGATTGCTGAAAAGTTAGGTGAAAACGCTTTGATGATAATCACTCAACAAGGCGAAACAAGCTTACAAGGTATTAAAGGAATTGGGAAGAAGCGGGCTAATAACATTGTAGAAAGCATCAGGTCTACGTTTGAGGTACAGAAAATCATTGCGGAATTACTTGTGTTCGGAATAACCGCAAGTATGGCAATGCGGCTGTATAAAGAGTATGGGTCAAATACGGTAGCAATAGTTACAAAAAATCCATACAAGCTAACAGAATTAAACCTGATAGGATTCTTAAAGGCTGATGAGATTGCTCAAAAGATGGGTATATCACCCTTATCAGGATATCGCATTGATGCTTGTGTGAACTATGTCTTGAAGGAAAAGTGCTTCACTTCCGGTCATTGTTATATCACCGAAGAAAGTCTTCTTGCGGAAGCTGCCCGTTCGTTAAATCATAATACACTTGATGAAAACAAAGTTTCGATGGATGAATTAGCACAAAGTATTTACCGTTTAGAAGAAAAACATATCGTTATTGAAGATAATTTCGTTTATCCAAAGTTTTTATTCACATATGAAGACAGGTTAGCTCGGAAACTTTCAGAAATGAGAGGTTCTCGGGATGGCGTAGCATTGCCTTCGTTAGATAAGCAGATACTCAAGTATCAAAAGAAGCGGGGAATAATTCTTGCTGAGAAGCAACGTGAAGCGGTTAGACGGTTATTTGAAGAACAGATGTTAATACTTACTGGAGGTCCGGGTACAGGAAAGACTACCGTTATTCGTGCCATGCTCGACATGTACAAAGAAATGCATCCAGAGGACATTATATGCCTAGCTGCTCCAACCGGAAAGGCGAGTAGACAATTGTCAGAGGTGGCTGGACATGTCGCATCTACAATCCATAGGCTGATTGGGTACCAACAGGGAGAGATTCCTACCTATAATTGGCAAGATAAACTTCCTTGCGATTTGTTAGTCGTTGACGAAATGTCGATGGTGGATGTTCAGTTAGCTAGTTTACTGCTGGATGCACTCGAAAGAGACACGAAAATTCTCTTTGTGGGTGATAGGGATCAATTGCCATCGGTTAGTCCTGGGAACGTTCTAAGTGACCTGATTCAGTCAGGATTACCAACTGTGGCTCTTACAGAAGTATTTAGACAAGCACAGGAAAGCCAAATAATTAGTAATGCCCATAGAGTTAATCAAGGTAAATCACTTCTTATCGACAGCGATAAAGGTGATTTTTATTTTATTAATCAAGAAAATCCAAAAGGAATTGCAGCATTGATTGTTAAAAGTGCTTTACGTTTTCAAGAATTAGGTTATTCCATATCGGATATTTTAATATTAAGTCCGATGAAAAAAGGACCTGCTGGAACACTTGCATTAAATGAACAGTTAAGAGATGCCTTAAACCCTGCTGAATCTACTAAAAATGAATGGGAGATTGGGAAAAGACTATTCCGACTTGGTGATAAAGTCATTCAGATTAAAAATAATCAATCAAAAGGTGTTTTTAATGGCGATATTGGTGTGATTACTAATATTTCAAAAGAAGTAAATAAAGATAATGAGATTGTTGAAAAAATGACATGTGATTTTATGGGAGTAAAGGTATCATACGAAAAGAGTGAAACCAACGAATTAGAATTAGGTTATGCCATCACTATTCACAAGTCACAGGGCGGTGAAGCACCTATTGTTATAATCCCAGCTACCACAAGCCATTATGTTATGTTGGCGCGGAATTTAATGTATACAGGCATGACAAGGGCAAAAGAAAGAATCGTTTTGATTGGTACACAAAAGGCGATGGAGATTGCTATTGGAAATAATAAACTCACTGAAAGGAACAGTGGCTTATCAGATCGTATCACCTCGTATACCGAATATAACAACCGATTCAGTAGGGAAGATGCAAGCGGTGGGAGGGGGTGATATGGACATGCGTGACGCTTTAGAAACAGCAGAAAAGCAAGCTAGACTTCGCGATGGTGAAAAGTTAGTGGATGTAGCTGCTGTAGCAATAGAGGAACAGAAAGCAAATGGGCAAGGTTACGCCCTTTACAAGTTGAAAAATAAAAACAAGGCATTATTTGTTCAAACAATTCAAGAAAACCTCGATGTGCTTATCAGGACTGAATTCCTGACGAATGCAGAGTTAGGTTTTCTTTTTTCTTTGATGCCGTTGGTCCAGTTGCATTCAAATGGGATTACTGATAGAGAATCCGGACAATTTATGACAGTATCAGAAATTGCAAAGTATTTAAATCGTGATCGAACAGGAATTAGTGCAACAATCCAAAGCCTTCTTGTAAAAGGGATATTATTTGAACTGGTGGATTCACAGGAGATTAAGGAGCATAAAAGAAGCGTTACTCGTCGACCATTATTTATGAATCCCGAAATTATTTATGCCGGAGATCGGAACAGAATAAATGCTACATTATCAAAGTTGGTTATCGAATTTGACAAATTGGAGAGAAAAAAGGTATTGCTTTCCTGGAAGTTATGGTTAAAAAATGGCGAAGAGTTCGGGAGGTTGTATAGCAGAAAAAGTTATTTGGAATTCAAAAAACTGAAATGAATTAGCAAGATGTGGAGAAAATACTACACTCATTATTGTTGATTTATATAGAGTTTTAGCACTTCTTTTAGAGGGTGTCGAAAAAATTCTACACCTTAAATTCGTATATTGAGGGGGTAAGTATGAAAAGGGGGTGTCGAAATATATCGACACATGTGTAGACAAATCTCTACAGTTAAAAACGTATATAAACATTGTTGTGAAAGGACTTTTAGGAGATTTAAATATGTCGCCCTATCTCACTCTTTTATATACGGCTGCCGTACTAGAATTTATCCCTGTATCTTATGCGGAAAGTTACGATGAAAAAGTAGTTGTAATTTAAGGCGAATGATACTCTATTATGTTTTATAAAAAATTGCAAACCATATTATTTTTGCAATAGATTTGGAAATAGAAAATGGAACAAATTAAACCTGGGCTGGAAAAAGGAATGGATAGCTCTTTCAGCTCTTCAATTATTCAGCCCATGTTTTAACCTGTTCAACGCCATGATCTAAATTAAGTATAGTCAATAAATAAATGAGCAGTAACCATTTTTTGTAACTGTCAAAAGCAATCGAAATATTTTTGGTTGTTTTTTAGAGGAACAAAATTATTAATCGGAAGGCAGGAGATACAAAATGGGACATGAAGAAATGAAAGATACAAACGATAGTTTAGAATCGACATTTGAATAATGGAGTGGTCCACACACGCTTTATCAGGGATGGTTGCCGGATACACAGTTACAGGAGGTGATTGGCAGGGAGCGGTCGTTGGAGGAATTGCAGGTGTGCTACCGGATCTCGATGAACCAAAGTCTAAGTTTGGGAAGTTGTTCTTCTTCATAGCTGTACCACTTCATTCTATATTTGGTCATCGGACTTTTACACATTCCTTGCTATTTTCATTATTAGCAGGGCTTTTTATATTTCTGTTTACAGAATGGTGGGTGGCCCTGTCGGTGAGTGCGGGAATACTTGCACATATAGCGGGAGATATGCTTACCGGAAAAGTGAAATTCTTCTATCCGTCTGCTAAGTCCGTTGGGATTCCGATTCCATCATTTAGTTTTACATGGATAGACCGAATCACAAGACTGTTGCTTGTTTTAACTATTGGCTGGATTGTACTTACAAAAGTAATTTGAATTTATAGGAGGTAAAAAATTGGAAAACGTTGCAGTAGATTTGGGTTATGGCTACGTCAAAGCGATTTCGTCATCGGGAAAGCGTGTAATTTTCCCCTCGTTGGTCGGAAAAGGATACGACAGGGGAATCACAAATATCCTTGGAGATACACCAAATGACTTAGCAAATATACATGTAGCAATTACAGGTGAAGATTATTTTGTCGGCGAGCTAGCAAATGAATCCCGTTCTTTATCTCGTATCTTTGAACGTGAACGTTTTAATCATATGTACACACATATTCTACTAAATACGGCTATTCATCTTGTAACGGACGGAAAAGGTGGTTCTGTGAATCTGTCAACAGGACTCCCACTCGATTTCTATCAAGCACAGGCAAAGGATTTTCAAACGTCCATTACAGGGATTCAGTCACATATTGAATGGAAATCGGGTCCACTCGTGGAAGGCGCTAAACAAGTAAATATTGAACGTGCCTTAGTATTTCCACAAGGTGCTTCAGCAATCTTTTCAGCATTAATTAATCACGATGGGAAATATACCTATCCTCATTTAATGAACCAAGGAACGCTTATTGGATTGGTTGATATCGGTTTTAGGACAACGGATTTTGTAGTAGTTGAAATTCAGCAAAATGGATCATTTGTTCCAAAGGCAAAATTATCTGGGACAGTGGATGACGGTGTAAACAATCTATACAGAGATATACGTCAAGCCTTTAAAACAAAAACGGGTGGTGCGGATTTAAGTGAACATTACATTTCCCGAATTTTAAAAGACGAACAATTGACTTACAAAGGAAATAAAATTGATTTCAGTAATATCATTCAGTCAAGTAAGAAATCCATAGCCACTAATATTGTTGACCGATTAAAAAATGTATGGGCTGAAGAATCTGATCTATTTGATGCGATATTCTTGGCAGGTGGTGGCGGAGAACTCTTTGAGCCATTCATCCAGCCCCACTTTGATAATCGATTGGTAAAGATTACTGAAAGCCAGTTTGCAAACACGATAGGTTATTTAAGATTGGGTAAATCGGTATTCGGTCAATTAGAACGTAGAAAATCAGTGATTTGATATGAGCGTTAATTGGGAAAAGCGATATAGTTTTCGGCTGCAAGAAGAGGATAAAGAAATTTATAAATTACTTCAACAAGTCCCGGATAATAAGCGAAGTGAAACAATTCGGCAGATGCTGAGATTCGCCTTTCGAACGATGTCGGAAGGAAAGAAAACGGAGCAAGGAATCCAAGATCTTTTGGCTGAAATAAAGTCATTAAAAGAAAATCAAGAATTGCAACATCAGGAGTTGCTAATGAAAATAGGAACTGGTGTAGCAATTAGAAATGAAGAAATAAAAGAATCTGACGACAACAAAATGAATGATCAAGCGATTGACGATAGCGCGAGTGCGATGCTATCGTCTTTTGGTGTTAATTTTGATTAATTAGAGGGAGGTGCCGAAATGGTTAGGACAAAAGAAGAGTTGCGTAAAATCAAAAAGCAAAAATTCTTAAAAGTATCTGAAACGCTGAGAGTGTGTGACTCCTGTGAATATAGAGGTTTAGTAATGACGGGGGATAGTTCACAAATCAAGGAACTTGTTGAATCAATATGTGGGGGGTGTCCGAACTATAAAAGAATGCGGAGCGTGGGTGACGAGCTATGGCATACAGATACGAACATTGAAGCGATTCTGGAAAAGAAACAAGAGATTACAACACAAGAAATACTAACGCTGCTTGAAGAAGGCGTAACGAAAAAGAAAATTAGAGAGGCTTTAGGGATCCATTCAGCTATTGAATTTAGGGAGTTCATATTAACGATTGCTAATAAATAATAGGGGGCATTTTAAAATGAAATTAGTGGAAGATACCGTAGAAAGTTACCGCAAAGCAGATAGTACGATAAAACGACTTTTAAAGGAAATGGATGAACTTATGGATAACATCAATATTTTCAATTTGAATTCGGAAGATGTGCAAAAGTATTTCACGTTGTATAAGGCCAAATTGAGACTTGAAGAAGCATATTCATCAATTGTTGATCTGAATAAGGAAATTCAACTCGAAGGATATTTGCGTAAAAATAATCGAGGCCGGTATGAATTAAACGGTTTTGAGTTAACAAGTGGCGGATTGATTGATATATGGCGAGATGATCCAGAAATGAAGGATGGAGGTTATTACGTTCCCAGCAGGATTGAACACCATGCAACGGATTATTACTGCGTTGATATGCCTGAGGCGATGTTGGAAGGATTGAAAGCGCGTAACAGGGTATCACCGTTATCAAATTAAATTGAAAGGAGGATTTTCATGCTACTGAATTTGGAAGAAACCTATAGAACTGTGTTACTAAAAGAAATGTTAGAGAATGAATTAGAAGAATTAGAATCAGCTTATAGGTGTCCAGTGGACGAAAAGACAGTAAGTAAAGCAGCAATCAGTAAAACGATAATGCGTCTTTTCGTCTGGGTGCCGATTTTCATGGTGCTTGTTAATTATGTTCGTAATGGTGTTGATCTTTTTATTTTCATCTATACACCTGTTTTTCTGTTCTATACAGCAGTTTACACTGCGATAATTGTTTCGTTTATTTACGCCTATAACTTTATTGTTAGGAAATATAACAAATCCAAAGTAGGGGTAAATGAAGCATCACTCTTCTTTGAACAAAATAAAGTGGTACTTCAAGAAAATATTAAAACGGTTGAAGATGCGTTGATGACTAAATCTACTCTAATTCCTATGTATCATTCAAAAGCGAAGTTGGGAAAAATGATTGAGTATATGAAAAAAGGACGAGCAAGAACAGATGAGGACGCTATCTATCTATTTGAAAAGGAACATCCTAGATATAGCCAGCCAGGTCCTCCCAAACGAAAAAAACGTTTTATCAATAGAGAAGGGCTGACAAAGAGAATGAACCGTTTTGGTCGTTTCATAAGTATCGTATTTTTTGCCTCGTTAGTAGCAAAGAGTCTAAATAGATCAAGTGCTCCTAGAAGATAAGCTGTCTATCCATATTATAGAAGGTTGGTTTTCAACGAATATTTTTTGAAAGGAGGTGATTTCGTGTTTAGAACTATTATCGGAATAATCCTAATGATATTCTTGATTGCAGTTGTCGGAAGTCTATTATTAGAACAGTTTCCAACCCTAGTCCCGTTGTGGGAAGAACTGAAAATGCACATCGGCACTCTTTATGAATCATCCCTTGTTAAATATGGCACAATCACTACACTGCTCCTAATTGTTGCTGTTTTTATTATGGTAGGAAGTTCAAAAAGAATGTGATGAATTCTGAAAAATAGAAAGAAGGAGGTTAACAAAACTTGCGGAAAAGATTAGGGAAGTCTACCGACAAAAAAGATGGAATTGTAAAAAAGTCAATGGATGTATTAAAAAAATCATCTGAAAATGAAAAACGAAAAAAAGATATGCGAAAACTTGAAAAGAAAAGCAGACCGAAGGGATACCGAGCTAAAAAGCTTGGTGCATTTACTTTCTGGATGCTTTTTTTGTTTATGCTATTAATCGTTTTCGTAAATATATTTTCAACCAGCGGAAATTCAAATGCTGGCGAAAAAACAGAGAATATAAAAGTGAATAAAGCTTTAGCAGCTGAGGGAGTAGAGTTTTCCAAAGACTTTGTTTCGGAATACTTCACATGGAATATAGGTGACAAGGATCAAGAACAACGAGTAGAAAAACTAAGTTATTATTTACCGAAAGAAATAAATGCTCAAGCTGTAATAGCCGATAAGCAGTGGAAATCTACGATTGCAAGGGAGGATATAATTTTAAAAGAAGTTGAAGATTTGGCTGATAATCGAGCACGAATCACCTTTCAAGTTAAAATCAATTTCGAAAACTTTGCTGCTGGTCAAGGAAAAAAGGAGAATGATAAAAAATCAGAAAAAGGTCTCGTTGTTCCAGAAAAGATTGAAACAGTAAAGTATATATCTGTTCCAATTTTATATGATGATGAAGAAAGGCGTTTCGCGGTTTATGAACTGCCGAGCTTTACGTATTTGGATGAACGAAAAATAGATGAAAGTATTGAATCTGAAACGGAAGGGTTGAAACCCATTAAGGATGGAAGCACTCAAAACGTTCGTGCTTTCATGGAAACATTTTTTGAAGCATACGCAAACGACTCAAAAGATAAGTTGACTTATATCGTTGAGGACCCACAACATCAAAATGGTCTAAATCAAACAATGAGTTTTGTTGGTTTAAAGAACACCGAAATATTCGAAGGTAAGAAAGCGAACGAAAAAATTGTGAAAACGGACGTTGTGTTAGCCGAACCAAAAACAGGAATTGAATTTACATCTACTTACATCCTTGTATTGGCTGAAAGGGAAATGCGTTACACCGTTTTATTCGTCAACAATAAACAATACATTGATGAGTTAAAGGACAAGGAAATAGCAAATGTAGAAAAAGAAATGGATATGGAAGGCGAGAAAGATAATTAGGAATAAGACAGCGATGATTGAAAATGAATAGCGGTATGTAGGTACAGACAGTTGTGTCTGTATTTTTTTATTTTAAAGGGAGGTGAATTGTATGAGTTTAGAAGGATTATTTACTTGGTTCTCACAAGAAATCAAATGGGCATTATTCATCGTTCTTTTTGTTGCATTAATTGTGACTGCGTTTAAAAGAGCATGGATTGCAATGATTGGTGTTGTTATCGGTCTTGCGTTCATTGGAATTTTTATTGTACAACCAAACATTTTAATTAACATATCCGAGTTTATAGCTGAGAAATTGAATTTAGGTAACTAAATTTAAACACTTTAAAGCAAGGGGGCTTGTACATATGTAGCCCCTCTTGTTATTCATTTGGAAAATTACAGCTTGGAGGTGAAAAGACATAAATAAGATTCCGTTGTATGTGCTTAATAACTTCATTCGTTTTGAGCGTCAGCTCTATCAAATATTCGGATTAGAACTAGGAAGGCCTATTCGTTTAAAAGCGGTTATGTATTTCTTTGTGATAGCGATAGTGGAGGCAACTATTTATTTTACACCGGGAATTGGAAGATTAATTAATTGGATACCTGTCGGGATATTAATTCTTATTCCAATAGGGTTTGCATGGTTGCTTGCAGATGTTGGAACGGAAGGTAGATCACCCGTACACTTCTTCCGTTCTTTTATTTTATATCAAGCAAGAAAAATAAAAGACAGTACGATTTATAGAGGTAGAGAAGTGGAAAAAGAAAAGGTTTACCAATTTCATAACTACTTTACCTTTAATGAACCTGTACATCCGGTAAGTGACGGTATATCTATTGCAACAGAGGTTGATGAAAAACGAAAGAATGCCATCGACTATATGAATCGAATTTCAAATAGGGGGAAAGTAGCCAGTGAAAAACAAGTCGATTTTAAAAATAATGAAACCGAGGTGGTTAAGAAAGTGGATGATGAAAAACTACTGGAAAGAAAAACGGAACAATTGCAAAAAGAAGCGAATTCGAAAAAAACTAAAGAACGAACAAATCGAACCCCTCTTGTCGTAATTAGTGTTGCTGTTCTTTTCACATTTGTACTAGGCATCACTCTGATATTCGGTCATTAATCCCAGCCATTTGAACCCTTGAATCCAGAAGTAGCAACGGAGCCGGAAGGGGCCGACAAAACCCACAAATTCGGAGCGTCCAAAAGAACCTGTTATTGCTACAGGACTGAACGAAGATGCGAAATAGTTACCTTGGTAGAAGCCGTTTATATTTGTAGCATCATTTGTTCCAATAAATTATGAAGGAAGTGGTACACATTGAAGATTGAGTTTCCTGTTAAGCATATAGAAAACAATCTAGTATTTGCACATGATGGTACAGTATGGGCTTATTATAAAATAGAGGGATTCAATTATGATTTCTTAGAAGATGATGAAAAAATAATTCCATTTCAACAACAGATGTCATTTCTAACAAACATCGGTCTTGATTTGCATTATTTAGTGGTTCCTAATCCAACGAATATTACGGGTATTTTGAACGCTACTATTGATGAAATGAATATGAAAGATTATCAGTTGAGAGAAAATGGGATACAGTTTATAGAACAAGTCAAAAGAGCTTTAGAAAACGAACGAGAATTGAATGAGCCCAGTGAGTATCATCACTACATTGGTATTCAGTTAGATCCTGAGAAAAATAAATATGCTTCAGGTAATGCGGGTATTAATGCTCTAACATCTGTAAAAAAGTTTATTGAAGGCTTCAGCTCACCATTATATCAAGCGGTAGGATTGTACCCCGATGACATTTTAGAAAGCCAAATCAAAGCTTTTCAAAGCCAAGCAGTTTCAATCGAATCAGCAATAGATAATTCATTCGGTTCACGGATTCACAAAGTAACGACGGAAGAATTAGTATTTATTATTGAGAAAAGTTTCAGCACAAGAAATAACAATACAGACGTTCAGATTCGTAATTCTTATGAAATTGGTAAAGCTGTTGAAGGGATTGATAAGCAAGGAAATAAACATAAAGCGATTCGCAATAATAAGAAGGAGTTCTTTGATGTCCAAAATTCGAATATCAAAGAAATAGGTCCGAAAACATTGATGTTGAGTCGAGTTACTGATGCCAATGAAATTGAAAGTCTCTACTGCCAATACTTAACGATTAAATATATGGACGATGTTCAGCATCATCCCGGCGGTGAATGGCTCTATAGGATTCAATTGCGTATGCCCTTTCCGTTAACTGTTTCGATTCGTGCGGAAAATCAACCGAATGAATTAATTAAAAAGAAATTAAGTAATGCAAAACTGGAATTCAGAGACCAACGTAATGAAGCACAAAAGGGTGGTCAGGACGTAGATATGAGTGTCGATGTTTCGCAGAGTGGTACGATTCAAATGGAAAATTATTTTAAGCAAACAGGATTTCCTGGGTTTGCTGTTTCGTTCATCTTTAAGGTAACTGCTGAAACCGAAGAACAATTAAAGACGAGAGTTGGATTGTTGCGACATGAATTATCGAAGTACGGATTAAAAATTGTTGCCCCTTATGGTGAGCAAGTTCATTTCTTATTGGAAGCTATTCCAGGTTCGAAAAAGTATCACGACGATTATAAGATGGAAGTTGCCCCTGGTGTGTTAGCTGGAATGATGTTCGGTGCCACAACAAACATTGGAGATAATCGAGGGTTTTATATCGGTCATACTTCGCAGTTTTCTAAGCCGGTCTTTATCCAGCCCGATTTAGCAGCTAAGGCATTTGATGGGCTTGGTAACGTAGTAGATTCAATATCAGTTCTAGTTGCAGGAATGACGGGACGAGGAAAATCCTTCTTCATGAATCTGTTTATTTATCTTGCGACACTTACCGGCTCCAAAGGGTTAATTATAGACCCTAAAGGCGATAGAACAGGATGGGATAAGGGACTCCCGTTTATTCCGAAAGAATTCATAGAAGTTTGGACACTTGGTTCTGATCCTGAAGATGCGGGTTCACTTGACCCATTTAGAACAAGTACAAACATCGAAGAAGCCAAAGATATTACGATGGATATTCTTTCGTATCTGGCCAACATTGATTTGAATGAAGATGCGTACAACATTTTGAGCGAAGCAGTTGAAGAAGTAGCGAACGAAGATGATCCGTGTATTGGAAGGGTTCTAACCTATTTACATGAGTTGTATGGTAATCGTCCAGAAAGCATGTCGAATAGTCGCTATGAAGCATTAGAAAGGTTGAGAGGTACGCTGGAAACATTGAAACGTAATCAGTTATCCATGTTGCTATTCGGGGAGGTGGGCCAAAACTTTAAAGTGCTGGAACACGACAAACCGATTCAGGTACTTATGATTCAAAACCTTAACCTGCCATCCGGTGAGAAGAAGAAAGTTAGAACTATTCACAAGATATCGGAAGCCATTATGATTTCAATCACTGCATGGACAAAACAGTATATGTTTAAAAGCGATAGGGGTACTCACAAGTTCATTCTCCAAGACGAAGCAAGTGCAATTGAACGAAGTCCGATTGGGGCTGAATTAATGGACTTTATCGTGCGAATGGGTCGTTTCTATAATACGACACTAATAAAGGGTTCACAAAATGCCTCAGACCATGGAAGTGATGTTGCAAATATGGGAATGAAATTTAGTTTCGGACTGCGTAAAACTAGTGAAGCGGAAGAAATGTTAGATTATCTAAATTTACCCCCAACGAATGCAAACATTGAAACGTTAAAAGCATTGGATCGCGGGGAAGCTCTATTCCAAGATATTTACGGTCGTTCTGCGGTCGTTAAAATTAATCCAGTGTTCGTTGAGTTATTAGATGCATTCGATTCTTCTACATCATCGGAAGAGGAAAGGGAGCGTGAAAAAGATAGAGTAATATGATAATATACAACACAATGAAAGGGAGTGTAACGTTGAATAAAAAACGTATATTAAGCCTAGCAATTGTGTTTGGTATGGCATTTCTAATTGCAGGCTGTAATTCCAATGAAAATGAATCAGTAAACGAAAAAGAAAATGATAATGCAAAGAAATATGAAGAAGTTTTTAAAGAAACAGATGCGGTAGCCCATGACTTTATGGTGGTAAAGATAGAACAAAATTATCCTGAAATTCTTAAGTATTTATCATCAAAAGGTATTGAAGAGTTGAAAGAGAAAAGAGATTACCTTTTAGATAATCATGAATACCCAAATGGTTTTCAAAAACTGGATGGGAAGTATGAACTTAGAAGATATGACAACTTTTATAGTGAGGATAGCGATGGAGTCTATTATAGATATATCTCCCCTGATGATAAAGGTAAGTTAATAAATAGCTGGATAATACTAGAGAAGGATAACGAGAAAGAGTGGAAAGTAAAATCATATTACGGAAAAAGACCAGATGAAATCAATGACTCTAATGCAGAAACTGGTACGGTACTACATGAATTACCTGTAGAAGATGACGAGGATTAAGGATTCGATCTTAAAAGTTTAATACGGAAGGAGGTAACAGGCTCTGAGTAACCCTTGCTATATGCAATGGGTTATTTTTTATTGCCTAAAATTATATGAAAACAAATTACAAAAGGATATTTCTTTTATTTATGATGATATTTCTGTTCTTCGGTATGGATGTAACCCAACCGGGATTTGCAGACGATGGCGAAGAAACGAAAAAAATGACCGATATTATGGATATAATTACGGACCAATACGGTGAGTTTAAAGAGGGAGGGAAATCCTATTATCATTTAGATGCAGTCTCAGATAAAGATGTAGAGTCTTACGATGATGGCGAGAAGTTCTGGGCGGACACATATGATAAATTATTTGGATGGGCTGATGTTAAAGAAAATGTCGGAAACAAATTGAGCGAAATGGTCAATTTGGTCAACAATATTGTCTTTGATATTAATATATTTTTGTCTTATACCATGTTGGTTATGTATGACTTGGCTTATACCGCTGACTTTACCGAAAAGATTATAATGGAACTTGAAAAGTTAATGTCTAATCTCACTGGTATTTCAGGTGGTGGATTTAGTATCGGAAACGGTCTTTTTGGAAACCTTGTAAAATTAATAGCGATTATTACAGGAATGTACGCTTTGTACGTTTTTGTAGTGAAGCGTGCCTTTTTCGATTCCTTTTCATCGGTATTTCAAACAATTATTGCACTGACAATCGCAATCCTAATGTTTGCTAATTATACGGCACTTTTGACAGGAGCTAATAAAATAACAACAGAATTAAGTGGATTTGTTGTTAGTCTTCCAAGTCAAAATGGTGATTCTGATTCAGTTGTTGATGATCCAAGAACGAAAATGAAGGATAGCATTTGGGGAATGTTTGTAGATCGGCCTTACTTGTATATGCAATACGGTACACACGATGTGGAAACACTTGGGGGTGGGGATAGAGATGAAGGTGTAAAACGAGTTAAACATATATTAAAAGAACCTGTTGGAGAAGATAGACTAACTAAGGTGATAGAAGAGGAAGCATCAAATAGCGGTAAAGGAAACAACATGATGAAATATTCTGCGGTGAATAGCCGTCTGGCTTTCTCGTTTTTCTACATGGTTATAAACGGGCTTGTGTCAATTCCCATATATTTATTGTCGCTTTGTTTAATTCTATTCCAGTTCTGGTTTATGGTCATTGCGGCGCTTGCACCGTTTGCTTTATTAATTGGTGCAATTCCAGGACAATTTAATGTCTTGAAAAGATATTTCATTGAGTTAGGTATTCCATTAGCTTTGAAGATATTTGTTTCATTCATAGCGTTAATTGTATTTGTAATTTCGGATATTATTTACGCTGGAGATTTTAAGTCAATAAGTGGGGGTTCTAATCCGTTTTATAGTTACGTGGGAGCAGCAACGTTCAATCTATTATTATTCGGAACAATTTTCATCCTACGGAACAGAATCAAAGATATATTCTCGTCAGGTTCAAATGCAATTCGTGACCTGCGAGAAAGTTCAGGGACGTTTACAGCACCGTTCAAAAAGGGTGTACAAAATGTTGCTACGGTAGGTGGTGCTGCTGCGGGTGCTGTTGTTGGAGGACCTGCTGGTGCTATGACAGGTGCTGCAATTGGCGGGTCCGTTGGTAAGGTCGCAACAGGAGAAGGTGGTATTAGTGACGTTGCTGGCTCTGCAATGAAAGCAAAACATCTTGCCCACTTGAGTAAGATGACAAAGTCTCAACAAGCCGCAAAGCTATCTGTTACTGATAAAGGTAGGTTAGACGGCTTTTTTGATGACAAAAATCTAACTCCTGAAATGAAAGCGGAGACGATGGGAGCACTCGAAAAAGAAGGTGTAACTAATTTAAGTGATGAAGAACTGAATGAGCAATTCGAGAAAATTAGTAGTAAAGGTGATTTGGATGGTAACTTTGCTCAAACATTTGCTAAAGGTATTTCAGATGACCGAAGAAGCAATGCAATCGAAAAAGAAAAAGATTTATTGTTTGTTGGTAGAGCACAAAGACAAGAACAGGCAAAAGCGGTTCTGTCTGACAAAGGAATCCCATCAGAAATGGTTAATGCAACGATGACTGCATTAGATCAACAAGGATTGCATGATGTAAGTCCGAAAGAATTGCATACTCAACACGACAAATTGATGAAGCAAGGCGACTTGAATGATGATTACGCTACAACATTTGCCAAAGGAATTTCGGATGAAAGAAAATCTATTCAATTACAGAAGGAGAAGCAAGATGTATACGGTGAAGTGGAATATGAACTTCATATGAATAAATCAATGGTGACTAATGAGCTTGCGAATAAAGGGGTGCCACCTGAAATGATTAATCAAACCCTAGATACATTAAACGAGCGTGGTTTAAACAATGTCAGTCCAGGTGAAATGAACAGACATTTTGATTTAGTAGTTGAACAAGCAGAGAAGGGGGAATGGAAGAACGGTTTCGCTGACACGTTTGCTAGCAACATTGAAAATGAAAGAAGAGCAATCGAATTGGAAAAAGAAAGAAAAGCAATTTTGGAAGGAAATAATCTAAAATCGTTTGACAAGTTTATGCAGTAGTAAAAGGCTTTTGTTAAACGAACACAATAACTAGAAAAAGGGGTTGAGATTTTTTGTGAGTGAGAAAACAAAAAGAATAGTGTCTTATGGCGTGATGGGGTTAGCTGTCACGCTTTTATTATTGGGTTTTATTATCGGTTTTGTCGATGAAGGAAAAAAGAACAATGAAGGTGATAATTCAATAGAAACTCCTAATGGAAATGCGGAAGAAAACTTATGGCAATATACTTCAAAAGAAGAAAGCAAAAAAGAAAATTTAGAAGTAAATGTGGTAGCTGATTTCAATGAAGAAGGGAGTGGAGATATTGATGTTGTAGAAGAGAAGGTTGAAAAGAACTATTTGAAAGTACCTGAAGAAGTTTCAAAAAATCCGACTCAAAGCGATATGTTCAGCAATAAGGATTTGAAGAAAACAATGGAAATTGCAAATGAATTTGCTTTAAAGTTTCATGAATTTGATAAAGCATCCACTGTTAAACATTTAGAAGCCGTTGAGGGACTGTTGGATCAAGGTTATATCAGCTACCTGATGGATAACGAAGAAGAAAAGATTACGGGATTAAAAGATGTGAAAGGTATTGTTTCAAGAAAAGTTCTATCAGTGGAGATTAAAGAACCTGTTGCCCCGACATTAATTGCTATTTCATGGGATGCCGTAGTTATTAGTGAAGTAATAAATCGAGATGGCAAAACCAGAAAAGATAAGGATGTTTACAGTTTGATGTTTGAAAAAGATGAGAACAGCGAATTCCAAATTGTTGAGTATTACTTAAATTACGACGACAAAAGATAAGGAGGAGGGAACGAACAAAACCTCTTTTAAGAGCAAGTAGTTCGTTGAATGATTATGAAAAAGTTGTTGTGGATTGTACCGGTTATAGCCAGCCCAGTTTTACTATTAATATTTTCGCTTCTTGCCCTTCTTCTTTTCTTTGGGATATTTGTAATTTTTACAGAAGAAGACGATGAACAGATGAACTTTGGGGGTAGTGCAATATGTCGTGCGGATGGTGAAATTAGTGAAACTGTATTCTTCTCGCAATTTAATGATGCTGGTAAATTTACAGGTAAAGGGCAAGTGTTTATTGATGTTGCAGAAGAGTATGGCATAGATCCGGTATTGATGTCAGCAGTCGCATTTCATGAAACAGGATTCGGAACATCACCTGCGGTTATTATAAAAAACAACCCTGGGGGTTTGATGGACCCTGCAACAGGAAGTAAGTATTTATATTCATTCGCAACAATTGAAGATGGTTTAAATGCAATGGGGAATACGCTACACAACCGAATTATCAAGGATGGTTTAACAACGATAGCTGATTTAGGCAGTGTGTATGCGCCAATAGGAGCAGACAATGATCCAACTGGTTTAAATAAACACTGGGTTCCAACTGTAACCAAACTGGTTGCTCAATTTGGCGGCTTGACGATGAATTGTGAAGTTAAGGTCATAGGTGAGTGGATGTTACCTGTATTAAATGAATTACGTGTTACGAGTCCGTTTGGTTATCGTATACATCCCGTTCATGGGGGTGTAAGACTGCATGCTGGTGTAGACCTCGCCTGTGCGAACGGCGATCCTATCCTTTCAGCTCAGAGTGGCAATGTTATTTTTGCTTCTGGAACTGGTTGGTCAAATGGGTACGGACTACATGTAATCGTCAATCATGGCGAAGTTACCACTTTGTATGCTCATTTAAATTCCACGAAAGTAAAAATAAACGATGTGGTTTCTCAAGGGGATGTGCTCGGTACATGTGGTTCAACTGGAACATCAACCGGAAATCATCTGCACTTTGAAATAATTCGTGCTGGTGTAAAAGAAGATCCGATGCCGTATTTAACGGAATATACGACTGTTAGTGAGTAATAAATATACTGAAATGATTTGTCCGACGTTAATGTAGGGTGTAAGCGTTGATAGAACAGTGTTTCCGATTACCAACGTCGGACGTCGAAGGAAATGAACGTCAGACGTGAAAATGCCCTGTAAACTGTGTTGTTATAAGGTTTCTATTTCCTAACGTCTGACGTTGGGTTATTCGTGTTGGAAAAAGTTGATTAACGTCCGACGTTGGGTTTTAAGAATGCAGATACATCAAGGGATTGAATGGTGAATTAACGTCCCCAAAAAGAAAGGAATGAATATGGTGGAATCTGAAAGGAACATGCTTTTCGAGCAATTAAAAAGCCTAGAAGAAATGAAAGTTTATTTAATGTCACAAATAAATAAGTTAGGTGGAAATGATGCTGCAATTAAAAGAACATCGGTATATCCAATGGCAAAGGTAAAACCAATGATTATCAATGGTTATCCAGTTTTTCAATTTTCGTATGAGGGGGTATTACCCGCTTATAAAGAGGATGATAGAGATTACTTGGCGCTGATTAGACACTATTATTACCGCGCAACGTTTGATGCATATGATTTTTCCAAGATAGATATTAAATTTGGTAAGTCCGTTATTATAACAGCCCATTACTTTAACAACATGCAGATACGCGACTTAGACAACCGTAATAGAAAACTCATTCAAGATGCTATACGTCAAACAGGGCTAATTGGGGATGATAGCTGGTCCAGAGTGTGGAATGTTGATGTTGGATACCTTGATCCCAAGGGTAACCATGTTCAAGTTTATGTAGTGTCACAAGACAACTTCTCGAACTTTATGTCTTACTTGCAGGATGAGCATTGGAACTTAATAAATGCTGTAGAGAAGTTCAGAAAAGAAACGATTATCAAAGAATACAAAGTAGGAGAAATCAAAAAAACAGAAATAGTTAATAAGAAAAATGAAGAAAAGAATTCTGTTCCCGCGGCGGTATTTTGGGGTTAATCTATGTTTGGAAAACATCATATTGCACCCCGATATAGCTACTGAGATTCATATCCAATATTAATAAATTTTGAACCCCCTAATATTGGATACAAGAAATTAGCTAATATTGTACCTTGTTTATGATGATTAAACATTTGTGGATATAGCATAATCGTTCATTACTTGCGAATTGAGAAAATCATAGCAAAATCCAAGTAGTTTAGTTGAATCAATTCGTAACAGCGTGTAGAAGTGAATGAAAATAAACAGCCGGGGCGAACAGTCAAAAAGGAGGGAAACGCATGTCGAAGACGGGCAATAAACAGGTGGTGAAGGTTTTGCAAGCTCTTGATATTGAGATACTTAGTGGTCTCTATGAACATCGAGCGTTGAGTACGGAGCAGATCATGCGACGCTACGAAATGACGAAGTGGTACACGTATAAGAAGCTAACGATGTTGCGAAACAGCAGATTGATTAGTACCCATCCGATACGTGGATACCTTGCGAATCAGAAACGACAAGGGAATTACCACAGAATTAGTGAAACGGGCATCAACTGCTTACGCAAGCAGGGGGTGGTTGTTGAACGGAGTGCAGACCAATTACGTGTGAACATACGGCATCTACCGTTCCTGTTGTCCAGTAATGATATCATGATTGACTTGGAAAGGTATAATTGGGTCATGAAAGATAGTCGACAGGTCAAGGTAGAGTATAAATTAAACCGCGGGGCCAACGTGCAGGGGATGTTAACGAGTCCTAGAGAAGTAGGCTACTTATTTTATATGTTCATGCACGGTATCAGCAAATTAAATCTCAACAAAACAGCAAAAGAGATAAAGGAGTCTAATTATCCAAACTATATGGTATTTGCAAAAAGCCAAAACAGTTTTACTACAATCGTAAATGTATTTTCAGCAGATGACGGTCTGATTGTGAAATGCGAGAGTTTGAAAGTATTCCCGTTTGTATTTGCCAAATACTATCTTCGTCTATTTGAAGATGAAAATAACGTAATTAAGTTTCTAGAAGGCTACGAAATCTATGACCTGTCCTTTAAAACCTCTTCTGTAAGTGGAATGAAGCAATTTGAAGGGTTAAAGCGTGTAGTTCGACATAATGGCGAAGAAAAGTATCTTGTGAATCTGCTCGACACGGATCTAGTCAAAGTTTATAACATCAAACAATACCGCAAAGAAATGTATGAATTGGACGGACGGAAAGTACTAGTGGTAACTACTCCAAATACACGGGATATGCATGAGCAGCTTTTAGAACAGATTCATCATGTCGATTACCTTGAAATTGATTCCGGGGATCTTGTAGATTATCTGAAGGCAATCTAAACAACTATATTTATAGAAGGAACTTTCCTTCAAAAGACATTTTGAAATCAGATTAAACTAAAATTGAAAGGGGTTTATAACATGCCAACTAACAATCGAGTCATTCCAGAACTACTGGAGATGACAAAATTAACAGCACATGAAAAGGGTCTCAATAACGAGATAGCCGTACATCTGGGTGAAGAAGAGCAAAAGAGAATGTATCGGACCATGCGTGAGCTGCTGGCCGACGAACTCGTATTTGTGTTGAATTTGGAAGTGTCGAGTGCCCGAAGCAGAAAGGGGTGATCCATTTGCAAGTAATTATAGTAGTGATTAGCTTTCTATCGGCAGCATTTGGTGTCACAATCATGTACAACGCTGTCTATATCCCCACAGCAAAATTAATCCTGATTTCTGGACTGATAGCTTTGGTCACCTACTTCGTCCTCAAGCAGTTACAGCAGTCAAAAAATAAGAAGTTGGATAAACTAATGTCTATCAGTATGACGTTATTCGGAGCTATGTTCCTTGCTAGTCTCGTCTATTCGGCTTGGGATTTGGAAAAGTTTCTATCCCGATTGACGATGATGAAATTAGCATTAGTATTGCTTGGCATAATTGGGGTGTATCTGAATGTCGTCTTCATCCGAGCCGAAATCTCCTATAAGAAAAAGCGTGGCAATCAGCGAATCGAAGAACAGCCGAACAAAAGCTATTTTGAAAAAAGGAGAGAGGAAAAGGAGAAGATACAGCGAGGAAACGTCAGAATCGTGCTAGGGGCTTCCACTGATAATGATGATAATTAATTAAAATAAGAAATTGCAGTTTAAGTATTTATTTTGGTTCAACTCTCATGAAAAATAAAAATGCTCAAAACCGTTAAAATTGCATAACAAAAGAGACCCAGAAATACCCGTTCTGAAACAATTTTCATCCTCTGTGGTAAAGCGTTTTTTGCTGTATGGATGGCTAACGGGGCAGTATAGTTCAACAAGAAAAGGTTCAAGTTGACCATTTAATTTATATAGCGAAGAGCTAATTTATCAAAGTATTCCAGAAGTTATTCATAATTAAACTATGAAAGGGGAGAATAATAATGCCTTTAAAATTATTCGTTTTTAGGATTACAAAGTCAATGGGAGGATTGAAATAATGGAAGATGTTTACCAAAAACAAATTAAAAATGTAGAAGCATTAAAGGAACAATATCTGAACTCTTTGTCTGAGGAAGAAAGAAACAAATATTTACTAAGTATACTACGTGATATTCCATACCTAAGACAGAATCCTGTTATGTTAAGGAATCAAGATTTTAAATATTCTACACGAGAAAGTCGGGAAACCGTCTATCAATGCGCAACAATATCATCTGATAGTTGTCAAAATCCACCAATTAGGTTGAAGTATTATGAGGCAACTAAAAATGGTAACTTCCGTGCTAGGTGCTTTTGTGACGCTGTTAGTACCTGCCCCTCGGATTATAACGGAATTTCTTGGGTTTCGACTTATTATAACTATGGTAAAGGGGATGGTCGTTATGACATAGAGGTTTCAATCAATCATTTTGGTCTCGAATATTACGGTATTGGGGATTCTGCATGGGATAAATTTATTCGTGCACCAATAGCCTATCAACATTTTACGTCAGCACGACTTTCAGGAGGAGAAGGAGGTCGTGGTGATTATGGTGATTATTTTCAAAATGGAAACAATCAAACCAAGGGTCCGAATACAGGTACATTAGGAGTGAAAGTATTTGAAAAAGGTACAATGAACCAAATTTGGTGGGGACTTTGGTATTTTAATTATGGCAATCTAGGGTTTGGTAATTCATGGGGTGACGCGTGGATGCGGTGTGGTCACGATTATGAATTTCGGTTTGATGATATATAATTTGAATTCTTTATTGCTTGTCACAAAAGATCAAATAAGTATGTGAATTTTTATACTTAAACTAAAGGGTTACTAGAATATGTATAATTTTTCAAATAATATTTTTGCTTTTTTATAGAAGCCTAATTACTAACTACTCGAAACACGTTTCATTCAGCCATTGATTGAATGAAACGTGTTATTTTTATTGTCTTTTTTAGGAAGGGGGAACCAAAACGTGTTTTTCAAAACTAAAATCTGTAGAAATAAGCTGTATATCTACCCGGAAGTCGAAGCCCGTGTAGCAAAGCAAAGCCCAACCGAATTAATCGAGTTAGGTTTTGTCGTCCTTGAAACATCACATCTATTGCTGAGGATGATGGATACCCGAAAATATAAAAAGGATATGCGGTTTTGGGTGAAACGTATATCACATAATGCCGATGTGCTACCCGAATTATTATGGAGGGAAGGTAAACGGTCTAATCAATTGGTGATTAGAAACCAGAATAACGAGCAACTACAACTACTCAGATATAGAATATCGAGAACCATTCAGACGTTGTTTAGCTTTGAAGAAGATGACCGTGCACCATTCAAAATAAATCAGATACATGAATACTTTGGCAAGTGGGATTGGGCAAAGAAATGATTATGAAAGGAGATGAGGCAGATGGGAATGCCAATTGTATGGCAAGGGAGCGACTGTTTTACACATATGCTCGCGGTAGGTCCTACACGTTGTGGGAAGACAGCGACGATATTGAAACCGATGATATACCAATTACTTTTACAAAAGAAACGAGGTATCCCTTTAGGTATATCTGTTGTAGAACCAAAAGGCGATGTGGCGGCGATGGTAAATGAAATGTGTTTAGAAATGGATATTCCCTGTACTCACGTTGATCCCGATAAACCAGATTCAGCAAGATTCAATCCAATGGAAGGTGACACGGATACAGTAGCAGAAGCAACAGTCGTTGTATTGAAAGGATTGTTCGGGAAGCAGGATGCATTTTTCGCCACCGTACAGGAACTATCAGCACGTAACGTTACGAAGCTGCTAAAAGAACTGCATGGCAACAACATGGATATTGTCGATGTAATGAATACACTGCGGGATCAGAACGTGTTGGAACAAAAGGTTACAGAATTAAAACGTCGTGACGGCATGACAGACTTGGTTCATTTCTTTGAAGCGGAATTGCTTGGAAGTATGCGTGAGAAGTATCAGCAATTTGTTATTGGATTAAGGGCGCAACTAGAGAACATTGTTAGTAACGAAGCTTTGCGAACCATTATGACCGGCCAGAGTGATGTGAACATTGATGAACATCTGGAAACTGGCGGTGTTCTCGCTGTCAATACTGCACTTGGAAAGTTGCGTAAAGCCGGAGATGCCTTCGGCCAATTCATGATTATGCACTTACAAAACGGTACATTTAGGAGACCGGGAACAGAAGATACACGCATTCCACATTTTTTGATTGTTGATGAATACAGTCGTTATATTAATCCAGATGTAGAAATCTTTTTGTCACTCGCTGCCGAATACCGGGTAGCGGGTATTTTTGCGACCCAATCCCTTGGCCAACTAGAAATAGAATCGGGAAGTCTTGGACCGAAGGCGATGAAGCAAGCGATTCTAACGTCATGCCGAAACAAAATCTGTTTTGGTGGCATTTCCGCGCAGGATGCAAAGGAATTCGCGGAAGAGTTTGGTATGGACAAGGTCATCATGCGGCAAAGCACATATAAAAATCGAATACTGTTGCCGCGGCTGTTTCCAGATTCCTATCGGGACACAGAAGATGAAGAATACCGTTTCGATTTTACGGATTTAATGGATGGTATTCCGAAATTTAACTTTGTCCATAAACTCCTGCAGGACGGAACGCCGCAAAAGCCCGCATTGGCAAAAGGCCAGTTTGTCCCTCGTAATTGGAAAGAGTTGAGGGAATGGGAAGATGGAACGTCTTTTAAAAAGTTGAAGAAGAGTAGTCTGCTCAAACGATTTCAGAAACGAAAGAAAAAAGAACAGGCTGCTGGACTTGAACAGTCTGAACAAATGGAGGCTGAATCGCTAACTGAATCAATTATCCAGCCCGAAATCGAATCGTTATATTCATTTGGAGCAAACCCTGATATAAAAGAATCAAACGTTTCCCTTCCTACTGAATCTAAACAGGAAGTTGAAATGAAACATATTCTTGAACATAAAAAGGAAACAAAAGAACGGATGAAATCTATCGTGGAACAATCGAAAGCAAAGGATGTACAATCACCAGATACAAAAATAAAACCAAAAAAAACGAACAATGTAGTGAAGTCCAATGACGGTTTTTGGGATTAGCAAAATGAAACGAGTTTCAATGTCTTACAAAAAAATAAACTAATGAAATGGAGAGATTTTAAAATGACTGAAAACAATATGCAAGTTCTCATTGAAGGTTTTGACCCATCAAAAGTACAAGAGGTAAATAATTTTGATAAGGATTGGAAAAAGGTCTATGGTGCGTATCAAAACAATTCAATCTTACAAGCCCCAATTATCGGGATTGAGAAACTGCTTGATAAGCCATGTGCGGTTGTCGGTGTTGGGAACATTCGTGGATTCATCCCTTTGGAGTTTACAGGTGCAGATAACTTACGCCAGCTTCGTGCCATGACAGGTCAGTCCGTTGCATTCAAAGTATTGAATTATGACCGTGAAGCAGAAGTATTCACTGGTTCACGTACAGCCGCTTTGGATCACATGGCATCCATCACACTAAAGAAAATTGATGTAGATGATGAAATCATTGCCGTTGTTCGTAGTGTCAGCCCCTCACTTGTTCGGGCAGATATCGGTGGAATCGAAGTTAAGATTCCGCTAGAGGAAATCAAATATGGTTGGATTGACGATTTAACAGAAGAAGTTAAACAAGGCGACCATCTGAAAGTGAAAGTTTTAGAGATTGATAAAAAAGAGAAAAAAGTTATCGTAAGTGCAAAGGCGACACAAGAGAACCCGTGGCTACGCTCTATCGGACGCTATACTTCCGGGAATGAATACGTCGGTACAGTTTCAGGTGTTCGTGAATACGGTGTGTTCATTAACCTAGAAGCAGGAGTCGATTCATTGGCCCGTCACTTGAAATTCCAAAATGTTAAAAGAGGTGACCGAGTATTGGTCCGCGTGTTAGAAACCGATGCCAAAAAAGAACAAATTCGTACTCGTATTACCCGTGTGCTGTAAAAATAATGAGGGGTTGCGTCAAATTGATGTGATCCCTTATTAATATATTTTAAGGAGGAGAAATCCATTTCAATCAGTCCATTTTCTTTATCACATCAATGGAGCTTGCACTGGAAACGAATACCATCAAACATAAAGCGTTCAGATTATGTCAATGGAGAATCACCGAAGGAACGGAAGGCGTTGGAAGCACTTGCGGCAGTGGGCGTGATCGGGGGAGCACAAATCACCCGATTATTTTCTTTGGATAAGAAACGTTTAAAGCGAATGGCAGCGGAAAAGAAAATAGTGCGGCATGAGATCCATCGAAACCAGCAGGTCGTACCAATTTACACAATAGGAATAAATGGTGCAGTTATCGCAGAACTGAATGATTGTTACGAGAGTAATTACTGGGTTGAATACAAAACAGAAGATGTTTTGAAACGTCTTCTGTTCTTTCAATTGTTTCAACATTTTCCAGAATCAAAGATTTTGCCGACACAAGAACCGTTTAGTGGCGCAATCCAAATTAAAGGAAAGCCAATCTATGTCTATGTGGTGCGGGGTGATGTAAATGATTTACTTATGTATTTGAAATGGAAGGGGAAACACTTTAACGAGCGGCTTATCATTGTTACGGAATCACTTAGACACTTACAACTAATTACTGAAGCTCCTAAAACTCTACGACTAAGGGTTTCTATGGATAATGACCTAATAAATCAATATGGAAGTCTTGATGGAATATTTTATTTCCTTGATGAATTCGGAGTTTTTAGAAGGGATTCTGAAAATAAAGCGAATGTATATTGAATTAATGATATAATAATTCTAATGATTTAGGATTACAAATATTTGTAAAAAAATGAAAAAGAGATTTTGAACGACATTTTTGTTTTTAATCTCTTTACATAATAAAAGTAGTATTAATTGGAATCCTAATATATTCGTGTCTATCAAAATTGAGCCAAGAGGAGACGATCTGATGCGCATTTTACATTTATCTGATGTTCATTTTACAAAAGGGCATAAAAACTTTCATAATTATGTATCAAAGCCACTATTTAATGATATACAAGAAATGCATAATCAACTTCCTATTGATTTGGTGTTATTTACCGGTGATTTGCTTGATAAAGGGGGATTTCCATATGAACCTCTTGAATCATATGAGTCATTTGAAAGTGAATTTATTGATAAATTATTAGAAATATTATCATTACCCAGAGAAAGATTTGTTTTTATCCCCGGAAATCATGACATATATCGAAAAAAAATCAACCCCATGACAGAAAAAGGATTAAAGACTTCACTAGTTACGGCAGAAGAAATTGAAATTCATATGGAAACCCTGCAAAATTTAAATCTAGAACGTATAGAGGACTACAAATTCTTTGAAAATGTGTATTATTCAGACTATGAAAATTATAAAGATAATGGTTTTGGATACTCTATAATATTTAATATCAATGAGTTAAAAGTAGGAATAGCAGGATTTAACACTTCATGGAGGTGTTTTGATGATAAGGATAAAACTAATTTAATCATGGGGAAAAGGCAAATTACTCAAGTTGATGCTCACTTAAACGCACAACAATTGGATTTTAGAATCGCACTAATGCATCATCCTTTTGAATTTTTATGTGAGTCTGAATATGAACAGGTAAAAGATTATATCTTAAGGGATTACGATATTCTATTTACGGGGCATACTCACCAAAGTAATGCTCATGCAATCACAACCAGTTTAGGAAAAGGTTGTATACTATGTGCTGCGCCATCAAATTGGGAAAAGAACAATTTTCAAAACCATGGTTTAAATAGAAATGGATATAATATCATTAACCTAAATAATCATGAAAAGAGCCTGACGATTCAATTTAGAAGATACAATTACGATAAAAATCGTTTCGTTGATAATACCGATTTAGGAATGGAAGATACTGCATATACCACATTTCAATTAGGAGATATTATTTCTAGAGAATCATGGATGAACTTTACAAATACTATTGCCTACATTAAAGATAACTATTTAGAGGTAATTGAACAAAATTTGGTAAGCTATAATACTGATACAATTGCACCTAAGCAACTAAAAGATCTTTTTGTATTACCAGTCATTAAAATTGGGAATTACCATACTGACGGGGATACAAAATACTCGGACTTCAGTGATAACTCGGAAATACTCTCTTTTGAAAAACTTTGTAACTATCAAAAAAACCTTGTTTTGTTTGGCCAAAGCGAATCTGGTAAAACCACTCTTCTAAATAGAATTGCACTTGAAATTTTGGAAAACTCGTACGTTTCTAAAAAGATACCTGTTTTTATAGATTTAAAAACTATTGCTAGCAAAAGCATATTTAAGAAAGTAGCGCAGTTCATAGGACGAAACGTAAAGGCAACAACTGAGATATTAGAGGGAAATGATACGATATTACTTCTAGATAACTTAAGATATATCATAAGTAATGAAAAATTGTATAAAGAATTAAATGAATTACTAACAAAGTATCCAAGATTGAAAATAATCGCAACATATGATTCACTTGCACAAGAAAGTTTACCGTCAGAATTTTTAAGGCACTCAATTTCAAAACAGGTTGATACTGCTAATATTGAGTATTTTAGATCCTCAGAAATTCAAACATTAATGCAAAGATGGTTTGAAAAAGGGGGCGAAAAGGTAGAGGATGAAAATTTGATACAGATAATAAAAAACTTTCACCTTTTAAATATACCTAGCACTCCATTGGCAGTATCTTTGTTCCTTTGGATATACGAAAAGCAAAAAGGCTTTATACCAAGAAACAATGCTGCGATGGTTCAAAACTTTGTAGAAAAACTTTTTGAAAAACATTCAGAATCTGATGTTCAATCATCTAAGTTTGATTTTCATAATAAAGATAATCTTCTAGGTCATATAGCAATGGAAATGCATGACTTAGGTGAAGAGAATTATGTTATTGAAGAAGAAGCATTAAGGAATTTTATCAAGGATTTAAACAATAAGAAGAAAATTGGTCTGGAAACACATGGCAACGAAGTTTTTCATGAGTGGGTAATAAAATATTTTGTTGAGAAGGGAATCTTATTAAGCGAAATTAGAGATAATGGTAGAGTATATAAATTTAAGCTAAATTGTTTCTTTCAATATTATCTTGCAAAGGCAATGACATTCTCTAAAGAATTTAAAGATATTGTATTGTCTGAAGACAGGTATTTGGAATTTCAAAATGAGATAGATTATTACTCTGGTTTGCATAGACATGATGGTGATATATTAGAATTGGTAGTCTCAAGAATGGAAAAGGAGTTTATGAAGCTTTTCAAAGAGACGGAAATATTTGAAAAAGTACTCAATGAAGAAGACGACTTTCTACTTCCATTTGATAATATGTTTGCACGTGGTATTCAACATGAAAACGAATTACTACTCGACAATATCGAAAACGATGAAATAGACGACTTTTTAGACAATCGAAAAGTTAGTGAAAAACAAGTAATAGCAAAGCATGATCAATTACTTGAATCTAGTAATCATATGGAGGAACACAGTTCGGTTATTAATAAAATTCCTCAGGGGCGATTGTCTAAGTATGAGATTTTACAGAGATCATGGGTTTTAAGTGGAAAAGTTCTTAAGAATGCTGAGGATTTAGAAGATGGTGCATTAAAGGATAGAGCCTATCGAAACACAATAATTTGTTCTTTGTTATTCCTAAAGCTAACTACGTTAACCGCAGAAGAAATTCTGGAAAATGAAATTGAATCTGAAGACGAGCTGATTCAATTTTATAAGTTTTTTATTCGTTTTTCGCTACTTATACATCAAAACTTGCTATTTACTGTTATGGGAACTTCAAAGATATTACCTGTAATTGAAGACTATATAAATGATGATAAATCAAAACACACGAATGTGGAGCTGTTTACATCAATTTTTATGATGATTGATTCGGGGGCTGAAAAATTTAAAGACATATTTAATCAAGCTATTAAAAATAATATGAGTTCTGCTGTAAGGGAGTTTGTTCTAGCTAAATTACAAATACTGGATTCTAACACTAAAAATCAGGAATTAGAAGATTTTTATCGCACTAAAATTAATCAATTAGTTAAGAGGAACTACCAGGGAAAACATGTGATAACTAAACAAAAAGCATTAAATAGACATAAAGATTCTACTAATAGGAAAGAGCTAGTTAGCAGCATTCGAGACAGTGAATAGGACATTTATTATTAACCCAACTTTCGTTGACAAATAAGCTTTGATGTTATTGGGAAACTGAAGAACCACTATTCGAGTTGACTTTAAATTAGCTTTTTAATTTTAATTTTATTGTTTTTCTGTTTCAATGCACCCTCAATTAGCTCACTCAACCGCTGTAAAGCAAGATAATTGATAAATTATGGATTCGGGATTCCCAATCATCTAACACTTTTTTGATGATGCGAAAGTATTAGAAAAGGATATTAATGAGTTGATGTATTCTGAAACTAGTATGGTTTGTAATTATATTTTATCACATTTTTCGATGATTTTTTTAAATATCCATTCACAATGATTTGCTATTCAACATAGAAACAAATAAAATGGTTTTATATCTAGAGTATCAAAGTCGCCTGTTCCAAGGTGAAAGTCGTTAAACCTTTTAATCATTACTAAAGGAGATTCGACACAAATGTTCAGCCTCTGTATTTTCATTTTGTTTTGAAAAAAGTTAGGCAGACGTCTTGCGTCACAAAATTGCTACATGCACACTAGATACTTACGCATTATTTGCGTGATATATATTTTAAAAGCCGATCGATCCCACTATGGGTGACATCGGCTTTTTTGTTTATTAACAATCTGAAAGGAGTGCTGCCATGAAATGATATGAAAATAAAACAACTTTCATTTTCTGTTGCAGTGGGTTACATAAAAGTCGATTGAACCCTTATGGGTGAAGTCGGCTTTTTTATTTATTAAAAATACAAAAGGAGATGGTTTAAGTGGGAAAAGTACTTACGTTTACAAACGAACAGAAGTCGTTGATTTGGAATAGGTTTGTTCAGCCAGCAAATGGGACACAAGAAGAGGCGAACCATTTCATTGAAGTATGTGAAACATTCGGCTTGAATCCATTGCTTGGTGATATCGTTTTTCAACGTTATGAAACGAGGAACGGACCGAACACATCTTTCATTACTACACGTGACGGGTTGCTCCGTGTAGCTACTACGCAAGAGGGCTATGTAGGGCCTCCCAACGCTAACGTAGTGAGAGAAGGAGACACTTTTGAGTTCATTCCTTCGGAGGGAAGTGTACGTCACGAGTTTGGTCAGAAGCGTGGTCAGATACTTGGTGCTTATGCGGTTATGCACCATAAACGTTTTAGACCTGTTGCTGTATTCGTTGATTTCCAGGAATACTTTCAAGCAAATTCAGGTGAACTTAATTCGAAGTATAAAAATAAAAATGTTTGGGATAAAATGCCCTCCGCAATGATCCAGAAAATAGCTGAAGTCTTCGTACTTCGTCGTCAGTTTCCTCTGGGTGGTTTGTACACTCGTGAGGAAATGTCGATTGATGAAGGATTTAATGACGATAGTGGCAATGAGGATATTCCAAATCAGTCTAATCCAGCCCGACAAAAGCAAAGCGAAGTCGCAGAGAATGAACAACCTCCTGCTCTAACTGTTCAAAAGCCAAGGGAAAACACTGTCGAAGGAGTATTTATCCTGCAAAGTTTTGAAAAAGGGATAAGCCCACAAAATGTACCGTTTGCTAAATTGAACGTAATGGACAAAGCAACCAATGAAGTAAGTCTAGTTTTGGTAAAAGAGAAAGAAGAGACAATCAATTCTCTTAGCCAAGTTCAAATGGGGAAAGAATTGTCTTTGGTCATTAAAAATGAAAGTGGCTTTAATTTTCTTGAAAAGTTTTCGTATGTTCAGACAAAGGAGCAAAATGTTCAGACTGAACCGGATTCACAAACGGAAACTTTTCAAGAGTCTGTTCAACAGGAAAATCAAATAGCTTCCGAGCCTACCGAGCCGCATGATGCATTCATCATGGAAAAGTACGAACCGGGTACAACACCCGCTGGCGTATCTTTTGCAAAAATGTATGTGAAAAATATTACGGATAATAAGCAATCAATGGTGTTTGCACAAGGTAATGAAGCGGTTGAAAAAACGAAGCACCTTTCAAAAGGTAGCGAGTTTGCAATGCAGACCCGTACTGAAAATGGTTTTACGTTTTTCGTGAAATTGAAAGATACAGATAAAAGGAGTGCTTGATTATGCTCCCAGAGATTCTAAAAGTTGCCGAGGAATATGGACTTACGTTCAATCCTCGGTATCACGGTAAAAAGGAGACGCTTTGCAAATGCACATTTTGCGAAGAGGATTCTAGGCCAGGTAAAGGAAATAAGTTTTATCTGTCTTTAAATACGCATGATCAAGTATATAAATGTTGGTATTGTGGCGTTTCCGGTGGTGTTATAGACTTCGAAGCAAAGTTGTCAGGTCTTCCTTACAACGAAGTGCGTGAAAAATACTTTGGCAAAAGGAAGAAACCTGTACATCCTGCTGAAAGTTTGAATGCACGTCAACTTCGGTTAATCGGATGGGCTGAATACAAACGAAATGACCGTTACGATTTTAAAAGGAATCGAGAGTCGGTTTTAAGAGATTGGAAAAATTATGAGCATGAAGAGCTGGTAAAACACTTTGCCTTGTTTATGGTGATTGCTCACATTGAAAATCAAGCGGAACGGCAAAATGAACTTCTTCAATATATGATTCGGTCATGTCATGAAACGCAAATATACTTGTTGTTCACTCGACTGTTGGCTGAATACGTGAAAGATGAAGAGGAACGTGCTGGCTGGGCTAAAGAAGGCACCAATATAGGGAGGGCAGCCTGGAAAGTATCGCTATCAACCTATGACTTTGGAATGGATAAAGTCGTGTATAACGTCGTTTTTCTATATCACATGCTAGTAATGGAAGAAACACAAACGCACATAAAAGGTACTCATAAAAATGAAGCAATCATGAATGACAATTTGTCTTTCGCTAATTAAAATATCCGTCACCCTTTACGGAGGAGAAATAGGGACGTGACTGTAAACCAGTTACGAGAAAAGGAGAATATTATGAATAACGTTAGCCTAGTAGGACGTTTAACAAAAGAACCAACACTTAAATTTACACAAAGTGGTGTTGCTGTTTGTAACTTTACATTGGCTGTGAATCGTCCATTTAAAAATGCTAATGGTGAAAATGAAGCGGATTTCATCATGGTACAGGTTTGGAGGAAGCCTGCCGAAAATGCGGCAAACTTCCTTAAAAAAGGTAGTCAGGCCGCTGTGAGTGGAAGAATCAATAGTCGTCATTATGAAAATGATAAAGGGGATCGAATATATGTTACAGAGGTTGTAGCTGACTTTGTACAGTTCTTGGACCCGAAACCACAAGGTCAAGGCAATCAACAACAGCAAGGACAGGGTAGCTACCAGAAACAACCGAATCCGTATGCTGGCAACAGTAACACTCAAAATCAAAATGGTAATCAATTTGAAACGGGTGGAGGTCCTATTGCGGTAAGCGATGATGACCTACCGTTCTGATGGAAATTTAGTAGAAGGAGATTGGGTTTCCAGTCTCCTTTTATTTACTTGGAAACAAAAAGAAGAAAGGAGAGATCATATTGATTTACTCTTTTTCACGTTTAAACCTCTACACAACCTGTCCTTATCGATTCTTTAAGAAATATATCGAGGGATATGAAGAACCGACCACCTATCCTTTAGCTTTGGGTAAAGGGGTCCATAAAGCAGTCGAAGATAAAATTAATGGGGTATCTCATTCAGAAGCTGTTTTAAACGGGATGATAGAAGCTGAATTTCATCCAGAAGTGACCATGGATGAACTGTCGAAGTTGGTTAGTCATGCACCGATTAAAGAGAACATGGGTGAAACGGAGATTCATTTTCAGCTACCACTTTCTGATACAGATTCAGCCCCGGTATTACAAGGTTATATTGATCTTGTGTCGCCAGACGGAAGTAAAATAGTCGATTGGAAAACGAACCGCGTCAGATATGATGTTCGTGATAATCATCAATTAGGATTGTATGCGTGGGCTGTAGGTCAATTAAATAACAGAACACAGGTTGAAGGCAACTTGTATTTTCTTCGATTTAGAAAAGCTAGCAAACACGTTTTCAATCAGGTTGATATGGAAAGGTCTAGACAATGGGCTTTTAGGGTGGCAAATGAAATCAATTCAAAGAGGGAGATTTTAGATATGCTGCCGGAAGAAGCGGAAAGTTTATTCTTGTCAACGCCTTCTAGCCATTGTAGGCATTGCCCGTTTGTCATTGAATGCTATCGCAAGTTCAGTTGTTATTAAAAGACGAAAAATAACAGAGGTCTCACCGATGTGGATTATTCCCTTCGGTGTTTTTCTTTGTCACATGCTTCATTATTAATCGAAGCAAATGTAAAAATGAAAGTAATTTCACACAGATTAGGACATTCATCTGTTTCAACAACTGGCGAAATTTATGGACATCTACGCAGGTACTAGAAAAAAAGGCCCCTCAACAATTCAGCGAATTGATGAAAGACCTTGATATTTAGAGTGCTTTTGTGAAGCTTATGACCAATAAAATGACCATGATTTAATGGTGCTCCCTCTTTTTAAGTTTCAAACTTCCCTAGATACTCACTCATTATTTCTTCAGTGCCCTCTTTCAGTTCACCGCTGGAATACTTTTTTCGCTCTTCAAAACTAATACCTGAGAATATAAATTCAGTAAAATTTTCATTACTGCTATACTTAATCAACTTCATATTATTACGCCTAAGATAAATATTCGTTTCCTTTAAATCGGATCGCGCTTGTAAGAGTGCCTGGTCAATCATTTTTGCATATGGCCGCTTAAATTTAAGTTGAGTGTTTTCTATAGTAAGTAAATCCATTTCTAGTATCTTTATTAACATTGGTAAATATATCGCATTCTCGAAATGTTTCAATGCATCTTGTGGAATCAACTAAATCACTTCCCTTCAAAAAACATTAACCGTGGCATGTGAACCAACTGCGCAAAAACGGCAAACGGCATCAATTATTATAATGTCTCCTTTTTTATCGTTAAAGTCATTTGAGTATTCCGCACTCTTAAATTTTAGGTTCCCTCGATTACAGTTTGTGCATTTCATCTGTTCTGTTTGTTGTTTTAACCCCATCGTCGTATGTATTAAGTCCAATAGTTTCCCCTCCTGGATGATTTATTCGACATTGGTTCTATATACCCTTCATTTTTAGATGAATAAAACAACCTATATAGGGATGCTGGATTAGTCTCTTTACTTACTTTATCTACATTCACAATCACTCAATATACTCCAAAACAATATCATTTTTAATAGATTAGACCTATAATAGAAATACACCCTCCATTGAAAGATTTAAATGTTTTTTCAAAAACGGTATCATTTGACACCACTTTTGGATATACTATAATTAATGGAGATGATTTTTTGAAACGTTTAGAGATACTTACATCTCACACTAGCAGTACAGAATTTCTACGCGATGCAAAAAAGCTCATCTCTAGCGGAAAAAAAGATTTCATAAAGCGGACTTACTATGACCCGGAAGGGAAAAGGGTTCGATGGATTGAAGCTTTGTTGGAAATCGGTCTAACTGAACCCGCTCAGGTGTGGGATCAAGTCTTGGATTTGACTACATCCGATTATCACGAAGGTCCTTGCCTAGATACAGATCGTCCGCAGGACGGCAATGTAATATGGATTTTCAAGAAAGAAATAAACGACGTTCTAACTTACGTTAAGTTAAAAATTGACCGTCGTGGATGTGTTTGTTTATCTTTTCACGAAGACTGGTAAGTTTCTAATACCTCACGAAATTTAAAATGGATCTAAGCAATTTCAATGGAGGGGAATATTATGACAATGTTAAAGTATTGTGACACTTGTCAACTTGAAGTAAACGTTTCTATAGTCGAACGGGCAGCAACCTATAAATTTAAGAACGAGTCATTTGACATTATTGAAAAAGTTGTTGTATGTGAATGTGGCGAAGAATTATATGATGAAATATTAGACTCTGTAACGATGGAATCCCTTAAAAACATGTATGAATCTCGTATTGGATTATCATTGGAAAATATCAAAGCTATCCGCGCCAGATATGGTCTCTCAATGAATTTATTCGCAAAAATTCTGGGATGGAGCAAATCAACGATTGCGCGGTATGAAACAGGCAAATATATTCCTTCTATTTCGCACATGGCGACACTAAAACAACTTAACAATCACCCAGAAGATATTAATGAATATTATAAAAGTAATCAACATTTATTTACTGGAAAAGAACAATTGAAAATCCAGGAAATATTAAAGGATTATGATGATGATAAAGTTGAGAAGGACTTAATTAATGCGGTTAACGTTAATTATAAAATAAATGATAGAACGATTGAATCAGGTTATAATAAGTTTGATATAAATAAAGTAATGAACATGATTTTATTTTTTACACAAAAGGGTGTTACTAAAACTAAATTAATGAAATTACTATTTTACTCAGATTTCCTGAATTTTAAGCGCTCTTCACTTTCGATAAGTGGAATACCTTATGAAAAACTACCTTACGGCCCTGTACCTAAGGATCATGATTTATTGTTATCTAGCATAGAAAAAAACAATATTATAAAAATCAACTACGACCAGGTAAATGAATATACTTACATCAATATAATTGCGGTTGAACCTTTCGACGAAACATTGTTTACAGAAACAGAATTAGATGCCATGAATTTTGTAAACGATAAGTTTTTATATCACGGTTCAGTTTCTATCAGCGATTTTTCTCACAAAGAAGAGGGCTGGATAAAAACAAATGACAGAGATATAATATCTTATGATTACGCTAATAACCTTCAATTAAATTAACAAATAAAAAAGGCGATCGCTCAATTAAGAGTGGTCGCCTTTTCACATCTTATAGTTTTCCGTTATTTAATCTACGCTGTCTTTCTTTAATCATAAGTGACGGCTTGCTGATAACACCATCAACAGTTGTGCCATATCGTCTTTGCTTTTCCTTGATTGTAATTGGTTCCGCATATCCGTCTTGCTTAACTCCTAGCATCTTTTGAGGTTTCATAACACTTCTTGACATAACGAACCAAATTGCGTGGTAAGAAATTGTGACTCATTTTCACCTTATTTATTTATGAAGAGGGGGAATAGCAAAGTGTATTTACTTATATTCACCATAGTTTATTGTTTAATAACACAGATTGTGAATATAGACTATGGACCTGCTATGGGTATTTATTTAATACTTATAGGTGTTGGCAAAGGTTTACTTAGCGAGGAATTTAAAGACGTCTTTAATCGCGACAAAACTAAGGACTTGTACGAAAAAAATGGATTTAAAGACTCTTTAATGGAGCTGTTGTCTTTAATATTAATTTTTGTTAATTCTTATTTAATCGATTATGAACCTTTCTCTCTAATCGAATTTGCTTTTTTGTTTGTAGTTTTTGCACTTGTATATCGCTTTGTATTTTGGGGGATAACACGAATAATTAGAGAGAGAGTCAAATCTTATTAAACTAACATATGTTTATTAAGCCTTTAGTTTTTTCCGCTTTATAATTTCAAACTAATAAAAATAGCACCGCTAAATGTGGTGCAATTCCATATTTAAATTATGTGAAAACTATTGCTGGAAAATATATTAATTCCTTTGTTATTTGTGGTGTTGTTTCTTTTTTTACCAATCAACTGACGGGTTATTCTAGCTACTTAGGCATTTTTTATTTTAATAAAACTAAAGCCGTTTTAAATACTTATTTAACGACCTATGTATTGACTGCCTAGCATTAATAGGTCATTAGTAAACCAATATCCATGGTGTTTACAGACACGCTTTTCCAAAGTGTTGCGACTGCTACTTTGATTTGATAAACTTAATCTATATTCTATTTGTTTCTAAGTCATCATATTTTGATGAAAGTCGTTATACCTTTTCATTATACAAAAGGAGATACGACACAAATGTTGCAGCCTTTGAATTCTCGTTTCGGGAAAAGATAGGCAGATGTAATTGTACGTCACAAAATTGCTTTCGAGCATGTTCATATGGGTATTTCCGCATTTTTGCGTGATATATATTAAAAGTCGATTGAATCCTTCGGGGTACAGTCGGCTTTTTTTGTTTTCAAAAATAAAAGGGAATGGAGTGATTTAAATGGTTGGAAAACAATTAGAAAGTCTTATTTCCAATGTTAAAAAGGGAGGTACAAAGAAATCATTCATCTGTTATGTGGATGAAAAGAAAGAAAGGAAATTCCTTGTCTTTAAGTTTGACGGTATCTACCAACTGGATAGTAAAGGAGAAGTTAAAAAGCTAAATATGCTTACCGACATTCAAGATATTTTCTTGTCCATTGAAAACGGTGATGTGAAGGTTATTGGTAGCGGAAATATCGGAAAATAAAGGAGGAATTAAATCATGGTACTCGCAAAAACAGAAGAAGTTAAAAGCATGGATCATGCAATAAATTTGGGGAAAGAAATTGAACGAGTCGAGGCAGCTTTGAAAGCAATGAAAGCCGAATTGAAAGCATTCGTTGATGTAAATGGTCCGGTTGATACTGGTGACGTGATTTGGGATTATAGCATATCTGCATCATGGTGTTTCAACGAAGAAGGACTGAAAGAATTAGCACAGAACATGGTTCTTGAAGGCGTCAATCCATGGAAGGTGTTAAATATTACAGCCTCTAACCTAAAGAAATTGGGTTGGGATGATGCGATTGTTGCAAAAATGGGCGAAAAAAAAGAGACAAGAAGATTCTCGTCTCGTAAAAAGTAATTCTTTAAAACAATGTAGATACATCATAACACAAAAATAAACCTTCCATCAAGGCTGAAGTCGATGGCACCATAAAGTTAGTGCCATGTGGCACTGCTTTTCGTGGAAAGGATTTTTGGATGAAAAAACACATCAAAAATATTATCAACTTGTTCAATCATAGGAAAATAGAAAAAGAAGATTATATTGAAAGCATTTCTTTAAGTTCATCTGATTTCGAGGAGAAGTATCGTAATGAATGCTCAAAACATGCTGTAACGATAGAAAAGCTAAATGGATTAACAGTTGTTTCTAGTGCGAAGGAAAAGATTATAGAGTCTTATGAGATAGCACTAGATCCGGAACGGGTAGAAAAAACGAAAATTAACTTTGAAGTTGATATTGATGATAAATCAAACAGATGGAGTGTTATTACTGGGTACTGCCAGCTCGGAGGATGTAATCAGGAAGAGTTAATCTTTAATAGTGAGTTTGAAGCAAGACGTAAAGCAATCGAGCTTACGTTAAATGGAAATAAACCTAAATCGACTACTTCGTGTCCAAGTTGTTTTTCAGAGTACATGAACAGTTAAGCTATAAAGCTCAATTAAAATAAGCCTTCCACCAGGCAAGGAATGAGTGGCACATGAACGCTAGTGCCATTCCGGTACTAGCTTTGTGTGGAGAGGACAATAAAATGACAACTAAAAAATATATTAATTCTGCACGTGAAGCAGTCGCATCGTACAATGCAATCGGTTCAGAAAGCGTTATAGAGTTACAGGACATTCTTGCTGTCTTAATTGGGCCATCTTCAACACCTGAATTTACAGGCCGTTTAGCAGGTCGCGGGATTCGAGCACTAGTTGAAATGACTGTTTCTGAATTAGAAGGGGAAGGCATGACTCATAATGAAGCTTTGAAAGTGCATTCGGGAATGCTCCTTGCTAAAAAAGCGCGGAGTGCTGGAAAGAATGAAAAGCGTTATACAATCAGATCACCAGAAGATGCAGCATCATATCTAATGGCGGAAATGACATCGCTAACACAGGAACATTTCGTTGTTTTGTACCTAAATGTAAAAAATGAAGTTCTTCATAAAAGAACGGTTTTTATTGGCTCGTTAAATTCCTCGATAGTACATCCGAGGGAGGTGTACAAGGAAGCGGTGAAACATAGTGCGGCATCCGTAATTTGTGCTCATAACCATCCCAGTGGCACAGTTGATCCTTCACATGAGGACATAGAAGTTACGAAGAGACTGGCTGAAGCCGGTAGTGTGATGGGGGTGGAGCTTTTGGATCATATTATTATTGGAGATTACCAGTTTATATCTCTTAAAGAAAAGGGCTATATGTAAAGAAATCTAATGAAGAGCGTATGAATTGATACGCTCTTTTTTTTATTTGTCGGAAAATTAAAAGGATATTTAGTCATCGAGTCGAATCTTATTAGCAGGAGGGGAAGGGAGAATATATATTGAATTGTCTAAAATGTGGAACGTCATTTAGCGAAGATGAAGTATTCGTGATTAAAGAGGATGAAGTTGAACCAATCTGTGACAGCTGTGATTTATCAGGCGACATATATTTAATTACATATAACAGAGATGAATTTGCAGTTCAAGCACAAAATCGAGGAGAAGCCTTGAAGAAATGGGAAACTTATGTACGATGGATGGAACTTGCTACGCCTGACGAAGAGCCGCTCGTGAAAAAAGTTAAGTACTTTTTGCCGTCCGATTACTAAAACCCACTCCGAATAAATCAAAAGGCGACACTCGTGAGAATTCTCATTAAATGTCGCATTTTTTGTTTATTAAGGGCTTTATTATTACTGATGCATACCACGGTCAACACAAGGATCGCATAGCCCTTCCCCTGCTATCGTAATTCCGCAGTGCCTGCATTTTTAAAAAAACAAAAGACTATGCAAACTTACAACCGTTAGTAAAGATAATACAGGATTTGTTATGGGTAATGTAAGTATTAAACAAAACGCCTTTCATTTCATGATAAACTATACATATGTAGATACATAAAGTATAAGGAGAATCATGCAAATGGGCTATCAATCTGAAGCACAACTTGAAAAAAATATGATTAGTCAACTAGTTCGTCAAGGCTATGAACAAGTGCAACTTCCTGATTATGAAGCATTGCTACTAAACTTTCGTTCACAAGTAAACCGGTTTAATCAAAAGAAGCTTGAAGGTAAGCCGCTAACAGATATAGAATTTACAAGATTATTGAATTTAGTTGATGGGAAAAGTATTTTTGATTCAGCTAAAATCTTACGTGATAAACAAATTATTGAGCGAGAAGACGGTACTGAGCTTTACATAGAATTATTTAATACCCGCGAATGGTGCAAAAACCTATTCCAGGTGACAACACAAACGACTGTAATTGGAACGTACACGAATCGTTATGACGTTACTGTTTTGATTAATGGTCTTCCTGTTGTTCAAGTTGAATTGAAAAGAAGAGGACTGGATTTTAAAGAGGCATTCAATCAAATTCAGCGTTATCGCAAACATTCATATAAGGGATTGTATCGTTTCCTTCAAATTTTCGTAGTTACGAATGGTGTGGATACGAAGTACTTCTCTAATTCGGATGGAGATATTTTATTTGGCTACACATTCTTTTGGTCAGATGAAGAAAACAACATCATTACGAATCTTAATGAATTTACGGCTTCATTTCTTGAAAAATGTCATATCGCAAAGATGATTGCCCGGTATATGGTATTAAATGATACGGAAAAACTTTTGATGGTCATGCGCCCTTACCAGGTTTACGCTACCGAGGCTTTGGTGAAACGTGCGTTTGAAACGAAGAATAGTGGCTATATCTGGCATACAACAGGTTCTGGGAAAACACTTACTTCCTTTAAGGCGAGTCAAATTCTTGCGAATGAGCCAAACATTAAGAAAGTCTTTTTCTTAGTGGATCGGAAGGATTTGGACAGTCAAACAATCGCTGAATTTAATAAGTTTGAAAAAGGATCCGTGGATAGAACAGAGAAAACGGACCTACTCGTCAAACAAGTTGAAGACGTTATGAAACCGTTTATTGTGACAACCATTCAAAAAATGGCCAATGCGGTTAAAAACCCTCGTTTCGCTGAGATTATGGACCTTTACAAAGATGAACGGGTTATCTTTATTATTGATGAATGTCATCGAAGTCAATTCGGGGAGATGCACACGAATATTTCTAGACACTTTAAAAATGCCCAATACTTCGGATTTACCGGTACACCCCGTTTCGAAGTGAATAAAAGCCAAGATGGTCGAACGACTGCCGATATTTTTGAAAAATGCCTTCATACGTATTTAATTAAAGAAGCTATTCGGGATGGAAACGTGCTTGGTTTTTCTGTCGAACATCATGAATTAATCAAATCTAAGGTTGATGAAGCAGATGAAACACGAGTTGAAGCAATTAACACGGAAGAAGTCTATATGCACGATGACCGAATGCAGATAGTTGTTCAAAACATTCTTGGGAACCATGAACGAAAATCACGTAGCAAGGGCTATACAGCAATCTTTACTGTGCAATCTATTCCCATGCTCATTAAGTATTATGAGATGTTTAAACAAGCTGAACACCCTTTTAAGATAGCTGGTATTTTTTCTTACGGTGCCAATGAAGATAGTGAAGGGAAGGACGAACATTCCAGAGATAGTCTTGAGCGAATAATCGCAGATTACAATGGAATTTACGATACGAATTTCTCGACAGACACCTATTCTAGTTATTTTTCAGACGTTTCTAAACGAGTCAAAACAGCACAAATCGATATCTTGCTCGTCGTCAATATGTTTTTAACAGGTTTTGATAGTCGAACACTAAACACTTTATATGTAGATAAAAATCTGAAACACCATGATTTGTTGCAAGCGTTTAGTCGTACTAATCGTGTAGAGAAATCAACAAAGCCATACGGAAACGTTGTTTGTTATCGGAACTTAAAGCAGAATACGGACGAATCACTCAAATTGTTTTCGCAAACGGATTCTGTTGACGAGATTCTAATGAAAAGTTATGTCGAATACTTGGCCATGTTCTTAGATTCTCTGAAAAAAGTACGTGAAATTGCAGCTACACCAGAAGCAGTTGATGAACTTGAACGTGAAGAGGATCAAAAGGCTTTTGTGGATGCTTTTAAAAATATGACAAAGCTTTTAGTTAGACTAAAAACATTCACGGAATTTGAATTTGATCCTGATACATTGCAAATTGAAAGCCAAACGTATGAAGACTACAAAAGTAAGTATCTAAAAATTGCTGAAAATGTAAAAAATGATATTGAAAAGGTTTCGATTTTACAGGATATCGATTTCGAATTGGAACTCATGCATACAGACCGAATCAATGTAAGTTACATTATGAATCTAATCCGTGACCTGGATTTTGACAATAAAGAAGAGCTTGAGAAAAAAATCCGTGTCATTGAGGAAGAAGTGGACCGGGCTGATAACCCTGAATTACGCCTGAAAGTCGATTTAATAAAAGGCTTCTTAAAACGTGTGGTACCTGAATTATCGAATTCAGATTCTGTAGATGATGCATATAACCATTATGAAGAAAAAATTCGCGAAGAAGAAATTGCAGGTTTTGCAAAAGAAATTGGTATTCCAGAAAAAGATTTAAAAAAGCACCTAGAAGAATACGAATATAGCAACATTGTTCAACAAACTAAAATTAGTGATTCTCTTAAGGTAGGTTTGTTAAAAAAGAGGAAACTGGCCAAACAAATTGTGCATTTTATCATTGAACATACAAAACGATTTACATGAGGGAGCGTAAAGCTCTCTTTTTTGGTTATTTTATAAAATTACATAAATAACTATTGCTATTTTATAAAATTACATATATGATATGAGTGTTAGTCGAAATAAAGGGGGCAGATGACTATTCAATTACAAGAAATTGCATCCGTGATCCAAGGTGTAAATCTCACTCGTGTGGGAACTAGTGCAAAAACAGCGGGTGCCCAAAGCGTTGAGGTATTAACATTGAAAGAATTTAATGAATCGATGGGAATACCCTATAGACTTGAGCAGGAGAAAGATACAAGGATATGGATTGAAGAGAACCAGTTAAATAAAATCCGATTTACTGAAGAAAATATGGTTGTCATTCATTTGCTGTCACAACGTACTACTACTATCCCCTTAAACTATGAAAAACTATTGATACCATCGAATTTTGTAGTTGTTGATTTTCAGCAGCAAGTCGATGTAAAATTTTTTGAATGGTATTTCAATGAACATGTAGAAGTGAGAAGGCAAATCCAGCTTGCTACACAGGGGTCGAGTGTCTCGTCCTTGTCTATTAGCATGTTACGTCAAATGGAAATGTCGTTACCACCTATTCAGCTACAAATGAGGATAGGAAAAATTGTACAAGCAGTCCAGCAGAAAAAAAGACTTACAGAAGAAAGAATGGAACTGGAAGATCAGTATATTCATGAACTGCTTTCAGTAAAAATGGAGGAATCTAAATGACAACATCTGAAAAGCAACGATTACAACAAGCTGAATTACACAAGAAACTTTGGGATATGGCAAATGATTTACGAGGACAAATGGAAGCAAGTGAATTCAAAAATTACATCCTCGGTTTGATTTTCTATCGCTATTTATCTGAAAAAACGGAAGTTCGAGTAGATAAGCTTCTCGAAGAAGATGCCATTTCTTATGGTAAGGCCTGGGCTGACGAAGAATACCGCGAAGCATTAGCTGAGGAACTTCTTCAACAAATTGGCTATGTAATTGAGCCTGAATACCTTTTTTCAAACATGATGATTGAAATTGAAAAAGGCGATAACGGTACATTTGATACAGAATTACTACAAAAAGCAGTCAACTCAGTAACAGAATCAACGCTAGGTACAGACAGCCAGGCCGACTTTGAACATTTATTCGACGATATGGATTTAGCATCATCAAAATTAGGGCGTGACGTTAGATCCCGTTCTAAGTTAATCGCAAAAATTATTGCAAGTGTCAACGATATCCCGTTCTTGCATGACGACGTTGATATTGACGTGCTGGGCGATGCTTACGAGTATATGATTTCACAATTTGCAGCAAGTGCAGGTAAGAAGGCCGGCGAATTTTACACACCACAACAAGTATCTAAGATTTTAGCCAAGATTGTAACCGTCGGTAAAACAGATTTAAAGAGTGTTTATGACCCAGCCTGCGGATCAGGTTCACTTCTACTGCGTGTAGCAAAAGAAGCAAATGTCCGTAAATTCTACGGTCAAGAACTTACATCGACAACGTATAACTTAGCTCGGATGAACATGTTATTGCACGACGTTTCTTACCAAAACTTTGATATTCAAAATGCAGATACATTGGAGGAGCCACAGCACATCGAACTGAGGCACGAAGCAATCGTCGCCAATCCTCCTTACAGTGCGAAATGGAGCTCAGATGCAGCATTTTTGGATGACGAACGTTTCAGTGCGTATGGTCGTCTAGCTCCGAAATCAAGAGCTGACTATGCCTTTGTGCAACATATGATTCACCAATTGGATGATAACGGAACGATGGCTGTTGTATTGCCACATGGTGTCTTATTCAGAGGTGCAGCCGAAGGTATTATCCGCAAATATCTGATTGATGATAAGAACTATTTGGATGCTGTTATTGGTTTACCATCGAATGTCTTTTTCGGTACGTCGATTCCAACATGTATTATGGTGTTTAAAAAGTGTCGCGAAGCAGACGATAACGTTATTTTCATTGACGCATCTAGCGAATTTGAAAAAGGGAAGAATCAGAACATTTTAACGGATGAAAATGTTGAAAAAATAGTGGAAACATATAAATCCCGTGAGACGATTGATAAATATTCGCATGCAGCATTACTAAGCGAAATTGAGGAGAATGACTTCAACCTTAATATTCCACGCTATGTAGATACGTTCGAAGAGGAAGAGCCTGTTGATTTGGGGGCTGTTTCAAAGCGGATGAAGGAAATTGATGGAGAGATTGCTGAGATTGATGAAGAGCTAAAGAAGTACTTTAAGGAATTGGGGATATGATGATGCAACCAATTTTAAGGTTTCCACAATTTAAGGGTAAGTGGGAAACTGAAAGATTAAACGATTTAGGTAGTTTTAGGAGGAATTATTCGTTTTCTCGTAGTTATGAAGGCAAAGGAAATTATAAGCATCTTCATTACGGTGATATTCATTCGAAATTTGCTGGAATCTTAGATGATGAGACACCTATACCTTCGATAACAGTCCTACAAAGTTTTGAAGTCATTATGAATAATGATCTCATTTTTGCAGATGCATCCGAGGACTATAAAGATTTAGGTAAATCCGCAGTATTTTGGAATTTTACTTTGGATAATGTAGTTGCTGGTCTTCATACGCATTTATTTAGACCATCTAAATCTGTGGATGGTAGATTCTTAATGTATTTTACGCAAACAAGTAAATACTTTACTTTTATTAGACGAGTAGGTACAGGAATTTCGGTTCTTGGTTTGTCAAAAACGAACTTAGGGTTACTTGAGATTAATATGCCCGAGTATGAAGAACAACAAAAAATAGCCGACTTTTTCACCCTACTCGATCATCGCATTGAACAGCAACAAGAAAAGGTTGAAGCTTGGCGTGAGTATAAAATAGGAGTAATGCAGAAGCTGTTTAGCCAGGAATTACGTTTTAAGGATGAGGATGGACAGGAGTTTCCGGAGTGGAAAAAACATCACCTTAGTGAAATTACGGATAGAGTGGTTAGAAAGAATAAAGGGCTTCAATCCATATTGCCCTTAACTATATCAGCTCAACACGGATTAATAGATCAAGAAAAATACTTTGAAAAAACCGTTGCATCTTCGAATTTGGAAGGTTATTATCTCATAAATAAGGGCGAATTTGCTTATAATAAAAGCTACTCAAATGGATACCCTTTTGGTGCAATAAAGCGACTGAACAATTATGAACAGGGTGTTCTATCTACTTTATATATATGTTTTCAACCTAATAGCGATGTAGTTTATGGTGATTATCTAGAGCAATATTTTGAGACAAGTAAATGGCATAAAGAGATTTCAATGATTTCTGTTGAAGGAGCACGAAATCATGGCTTATTAAATATTGGAGTAGGTGACTTCTTCGAAACCTTACATTTACTTCCTTCTTTAAATGAACAAGTTAAAATTTCAAGCATACTAAAAACAATTGATGAAAAAATTGAATTAGAGTTTTTAAGACTAGAACTTTTACAAGACCAGAAATCGGGATTTATGCAGCAGATGTTTATTTAAAGAGTGCCACCTACAAGATTTCGACACTGTAGGTGGTGCTTTTACATATTTGTTAGTGAAAAAATAGGTGCTTAAATTAAAAGAATCTAATAAAGAAGTGGTGACGGGTGGACTTTAATTTAAAAATCCCCATGCAGTGTCGTAACCATTAAGTTATGATCTGAAATATTGGAACCTGCAGTATTTAAGTTACCATCGTGTCACATATTGGGACCATATGTAACACTAATAAGCAGGAGCATTGCAATTTTGATTGCAATGCTCCTGCTTATATATGAAACATCTATATATTGATGATATTGGATTATAGATTTTGATACACCTTCACCATCTTATAAAATGACGTTTTCTTCATATTCGCTTCTTCCATTGCTTTAACTGCTGTAATTTCCCCGGATTGCCACTTATCATACGACTGAATGAATTCATCTGTTATTTCAATTGATGGCCGTCCAAATTTAACGCCATTAGAAAGGGCTGAATCAATACCTTCACGTTGACGTATTCGTATTCTATCTCGTTCATCTTCCGCAAGCCAAGAGAGAACTTGAAGGATAAGATCCGAGATGAAATTACCAATACTGTCTTTATATTTTGTAGTATCCAACAAAGGCATATCAAGTACCACTATATCAGCCCCGATTTCCTTCGTAAGTTCTTGCCACTCGTTTAAAATATCATCCTTGCTTCGACCGAACCGATCCAGTGAATGAATATAAAGAATATCTCCTTTCCTAATCATTCGTTTCATTAATTGATATTGTTCGCGGTGAAAGTTCTTACCAGATTGCTTGTCGAGGAAAATATCACGATTATTAATATCAATCTTTTTCATTGCTTTCATTTGACGGCTTTCGTTTTGATCTTTTGAACTTACCCTGATGTATCCGAACTTTCGAGATTCCAAAATTACACACCCCTTTAGGAACGTTTGTTTCTTTAAGTATATATTTCCGTTCGAAAAGTTGCAACGAAGTGGGTGAACGTTCGAAAAGTGATTAAATACTTTTACGAACTGTTTTTCACTATGTTTTCGTTACTTGGAGGAGCGTTCGTTAAAGTGTACTTTTATGAACGGAATGAATTGATCTAGAAAGAAATTATATGTCACTTTCGAATTTTTAGAGAAGCGTGTTCAGAAAACGACGAGTTTTGGAACACAAATTACCAAGTAGCAAAAGAGCATTTATTATTTTGTTCAGCATATCGGGCTATTTAAAGGAGTAAGGCAATTGATAAAGATGAAATTCTAACGGTGCTGCCATTAGGTCCACTGATTGCATCTATATTCTTTTTTGGTTCGGTATTGACGTAAAAAAAGTTAAAAATGAAGTGAAGGGAAAAAGTAATGACGATTTAAAAGAGAAAGGGAAAGGGGTAGGTAATTTATAAAAGCAAAGGTGGATTCATCTTTGCTTTGTAAATTAACGGTCTATTCCTATCAATAATAGGGCACGATTGCGGAATAATGAGCAGTCAAAAGAAGCTCAGATTAACGTATATTTAAGGAATTGATACAAAAGAAAGAAGGCAATCATTCGGCTGATGGAATGATTGCCTTCTTTCTAATATCCAGTGCCATAATCAGCATAAGTCTACGCCTGTTTAACTAGGCTTTATTTGCTCCATATAATCTTTAATATCGTTTTCAGACATTTCACCTGTTATAATCTTTATAATCTTGCCGTCTGGATTAATAAGAAAAGTTGTAGGTAGTGGTTTAATATTATAAGTTTGCATTACACCTTTTGTTTTATCAATTAACGTAGGAAAAACCATTCCGTATTGGTCGGCAAATGCTCGGACTTTTAAATCAGGCTCGGCAATGTTAACCGCTAGCACTTGAACCCCTTGATCTTTATAAATCTGGTATTGTCTTCCCATAGCAGGCATTTCTTTTTTACATGGTGCACACCAAGTTCCCCAAAAATTTAAGAAGACACCTTGACCTTTATAAGAGGAGAGTTGATGGCTTTCGCCGTTTAAGTCGACCAATAAGAAATCAGGCGCATCATCCCCAACTTTCAATACATCGTGTTTTTCTTTTATTGAGCTGTTGTATATTGAAAAAATAATAGCACTGGCCAATACTATTAAAACAATTAATCGCAAAATGAAACGATTCTTCTTTTTGTTATTCAACCGACTGCTTTCTCCCTTCAAGAACTTACAGGATATGAACGGCATACCTGAACTGTTTTTATTTATGATTATACTTTACTAAAGATTTATCAAAAAACTATGCAGTCACAAAGCTGTCATGATTGTAGGTAGAAACATTTCATTTATTGATGTTCTATGCTTTCTGCATATTTATTTCATATTTATTCTCTATACTAAAATTCAAGAGAGGGGCGAACGTTCAAGTGAACAGAATCTCTACTAAGCTAACATCTTATTTTTTCGTTGCTGTACTAATAATGGAAATATCCCTTATATCATATCTCCATCACAATATCGTTCATGCGAGGATTGATGAGGAGTTCACCAGATTATTGGCAACCGGTTCAAATCATCGGGACGTACTTATCGAATATTATTCAGATACAACGATGAAACATATTGTATTGATGGAGCAAGACGGAGAGCGGGAAGTCATCATTACAGATAATCAAAGCAACATCATTCAAAGCTCGAAGGAAAATATAGGAGTATTGGAAAAATATATCCCTACAGGAACAGATATCAACCTTAATACCGATAAAATTTTAGCATCGGACTGGGAAGGACTGCCATACATCATAAGTGCACATCCTTATAAAGTAGATTCAGGCCAATCAGGTTATATACTTATGTTTCAAAGTACACGTTCTATTGAACAGTTAGTTGGGAAGTTGAATTTGTATTTTGGTTTGGCAGGTGTGACCAGTATGGTCGCATTACTTCTTATATACGCTACTCTTTCCAAATTTCTTACACGCCCTTTAATCCGTATGAAGGAAGCGACAGAGAAATTGAGCGAAGGAAATTTCAATGTGAGCCTTCCGTTCATTGGAAACGACGAGCTTGGCGAATTGTCAGGTTCTATTCAAAAGCTTGCGAACGATTTGGAACGTTTAAAAACGGAACGTAACGAGTTCTTAGCCTCGATTGCGCATGAATTAGGGACGCCATTGACGTACTTAATCGGCTACACGAAAGTGGCTATGAGACCGGGGGTGAATGAGAAGGATCGTAAACATTATCTTTCAATTATTGCGGAAGAGTCAGACCGCATGAAGGAACTCGTTAAAAACCTATTGGATTTAGCGAGAATGGATGAAAATACATTCACGGTTTCAAAGGAATATTTTAAGGTGCGTCCGTTCTTTGATGATATCTTCCAACTAGTTGGACCTTCTTTTAACATGAAGAAACTTGGATTGGAGTTAATTTGCGAAGAAGATATCGAAATCCATGCTGATCCACTGCGACTAGAGCAAATAATATTGAATTTACTTGATAATGCTTTGAAATATTCAACGGAGAAATCGATTGTAGAAGTAAAAGTTTCGAAGACCGGGGACATGTCAGTTATTTCTGTTACAGATTTCGGAATCGGAATCCCATCCGAAGAGATTGAGTTCATTTTTGAAAACCTTTACCGGGTGGAAAAATCGCGTTCGCGTACATCTGGAGGATCAGGCATTGGTCTGGCAATCGTCAAAGAGCTTGTCGAAGCCCACGATGGAACTATAGAAGTGGAAAGTAGCTTAGGAAGAGGGAGTACGTTCACTATTATGATTTGAGGGGAGGGTTAAAAGCCTATATGAGAACAATCTTACTAGTTGACGATGAGCAGAGGATGTTAAATCTCATTGAATTATTTCTGATTCCCCACGGCTTCAGATGTATCAAAGAGACAAGTGGAAAGAAGGCACTGGAGATACTTAAGAAGGAGAAGGTTAGCCTTGTGCTATTGGATGTTATGATGCCAGAAATTGATGGATGGGAAGTATGTGAAAAAATACGTGAGTTTTCAGATGTTCCTGTCATTATGTTGACAGCTCGAACCGACAAGCTTGATTTGGTGAAAGGACTAAATAGTGGTGCTGACGATTATATTACGAAACCTTTTGATGAAAGGGAGTTGTCAGCAAGGGTGCATGCACTATTGCGCCGTTTTCCTGAAGAAGAAAAAGCAAAAGCATTGATTATTTACGGTGATTTTAAACTAGATAAAGAAACGTATTCATTACAATATAATGACTCGAAAGTGCCGCTTACACTAAAGGAATTTTCTATTATTGAAGCCTTGATTTCGCGACCAACAAAGACTTTTACACGGGAACAGTTATTGCATACTGCATGGGAATATAACACTTATACGGATATCCGGACAATAGACTCGCATATACGTAATTTGAGGGATAAATTAAAAACTGCCGGATTTCCTATTGAAGAATTTTTAAAAACGGTATGGGGAATTGGATATAAATGGAGCTAAGGAGAAGTATTATGATGAAAAAAATTAGGGTTTTCATGGGATTGTTAGCATTGGCCGCTATTTTGTCGGCTTGTAACAAAGAAAGTGAAACATATTTGTTTGGAAAAGTGAAAAATAGTAAGTTTGAACACTTGCATGGATTGGGATATATAAACGGTGGACCTGAAATTGTGATTTCAACCCATGATGGGCTCTACGAATATGACAAAGACGGATGGAAAGAAGCAAACAGCGAAAAGCATGATTATATGGGATTTCAAGCGATACGTGAAGGTTTTTTCTCAAGTGGTCATCCAGAACCAGGATCCGACTATAAAAATCCGCTTGGCCTTGTCAAAAGTACAAATCGAGGTGCGAGCTTTGATAAATTAGCATTTTACGGGGAAATTGATTTTCATTACCTTGCAGCGGGCTATGACTCAAACGCCATATATGTACTTAATGAAATGCCAACCGAAGAGATGACAGGGGGGCTACATTATACTTTGGATGAGGGAACCACTTGGAATGAGGCCACGATGAACGGATTCAATTCGGAATTCATCTCAAATTTGGCTGCTCATCCTTCGCAGAAAGAGATGATTGCAATCGGGAGTAAAGATGGCATATTCCTTTCAAAGGACTACGGTGAAAACTTTGAACTTTTTAATAACGTAAACATGGTTCTATCCGTGACTTTGACTGAAAATGGGGGGTACTATTCAAGCTATGAAAATGAAACAGTACAACTCAAAACATTTACATTTGGTAACGATCAAGAAATGTCTATTCAACTTCCCAATGAAAAAATGAATCCAATTGTCTTTATCGCAGTTAATCCGGATGATAAAAAAGAAATTGTCATTGCAACACATAATAATGATATTTTCCTGACAAAAGATGAAGGGGCTAATTGGGATGCACTTGCTAAAAGCGGTGAATTGAAGAAATAATCAAAACGGATGGTGCTTATTAAATGTATGGATTGATGTCGAAAGTCAGTCAAGCAATAACTGAACCAGTGACTATCCTTATACATTCCTTTGAACAATACCCTATTGTTGTTGCGCTACTTTTGGGCTTGGTAGGGGCGGTTGCTCCCTGCCAGCTGACAGGAAATATGAGTGCGATTACCTTGTATGGGAACCGGACGATTCAAATGAAGGATGACATGGGCGAAATTTTATTCTTTATTATTGGGAAAGTGGCTGTATTCAGTTCTCTAGGGTTACTCGTATGGTTCTTTGGTGAAACATTTGAAACCTCACTAACAGACTACTTTCCTTTGTTTCGTAAAGTAATAGGCCCGCTTATTATTGTTACCGGTCTTGTATTAATAGGAATTCTTAAGCTAGATTTCCTTCGAAAATTAACGATGCGAATTCCTACACGCTTACGAAATGGGAAATTAGGTTCTTTCATGTTGGGTGCAAGTTTTTCCCTTGCCTTCTGCCCAACAATGTTTGTGCTCTTTTTCTTATGGTTAATGCCATTGGTTGTAACAACTTCTTATGGTTTTGTATTACCTGCTGTTTTCGGTGTAGCAACATCGTTGCCACTTATTGTCCTATTTTTCTTCATATGGTTCTTTGATGCGAAGCGGATCATTATGAAGAGAAGCATGAAGACTGGCAGAATTGTGCAACGTTTGGCTGGTGCTATTCTTATTATTATAGGAATAGCTGATACAATGACTTTTTGGGGAATTTGACTTATAAAACTTATCAAGGCTTTTACATTGTTTTTATTGTGTTGAGAGGGGGTTTCACTAGATGTTGGCAGATTTGAACTTGTTTCTTGCGTTTGGTGCTGGTTTATTAAACTTTTTATCTCCGTGTACATTACCGCTATATCCAGCTTTCATATCTTATATTACGGGAATGTCGCTCGATGAAATTAATACGGATAAAGGGAAGTTTCGGAAAAGCGGAATCTTCCATACGATTGTTTTCCTCATCGGCTTTTCGGCTATCTTTATCTTTCTGGGATATAGCTCATCGCTTATTGGTACGTTTTTTTATCAGTACCAGGATTTGCTCCGACAAATAGGCGCGATTTTTATTGTCATATTTGGATTGATGATTCTAGGTGTCTTTACACCAAGTTTTCTTATGAAGGAGAAAAAATTACAGTTTAAGAATAGACCAGCCGGCTATTTTGGTACGTTCCTCATCGGGCTTGCGTTTGCAGCTGGATGGACTCCATGTACAGGACCAATCACGGGTGCTGTTTTCATGATGGCGGCACAAAATCCTGGATCTGGAATGTGGTATATGCTTGTCTATGTTTTAGGGTTTGCAATTCCGTTTTTCCTACTATCGATTTTTATCACTCGCGTTAAATGGATACAAAAATACAACCGAGTAATAACGAAGGTCGGGGGCTACCTTATGATTGCACTCGGTATTCTTCTTTTCTTCGATGGATTAACCTATATTATTATTTGGCTAAGTCCATTTTTTGGCGGGTTTATGGGATTCTGATGTATTAAGCTTAATATTTGAAGAATGTAATAAAAGTCACAACCAATTACGTGAATGTTTTCATTTCATGCCCGCCCTAATCAGCGGGCTTTTTTTATTGGGTTTTAATTATAAATTGTAGAAAGAGGAAACACATTAAATATCTTCAATAATAGGGTCGTTCACATACTCGTCTTATGCGCTCCATAAATATTGCATAATTACTATGTACAATTCAATGTAGGAGAATTTATGGAGTTTTGATGTAATGCTAGATGCTTTCATCCATAAATATTAATAATGATGAAGGAGTCAATTTAAAATGAGCAAAATCACATGCCAATGTGGACACGAAAACCCATTTGGTACAGTACTTTGTGAACGGTGTGGAAGGCCACAGACAGAAGAAGCAAAAAAAAGTAAACTTGTCGACATGAGGTACGAAGGTTCGGCAAGAAGATCGCAAACATATAAAAGGTCTATTATCGACAAAATTTGGAACTTTTTCTCTAGTGTTAAAATAGGTGTCAGTATTATTATTGCGGTTCTTGCTACGTCCGCACTCGGTACGCTTTTCCCGCAAAAGCTATATGTTCCAGCTTCGACGGATGCAGACATTGCCGCTTATTATGAACGCCTTTACGGCTTTGCCGGCGTCGTTTATTACAAACTTGGATTTTATGATATGTATAATAGCTGGTGGTTCATTACGCTAATTGGGATGCTCGGTACGTCAATCATCATTGCTAGCATCGATAGGGTTATTCCGTTATATAAATCATTAAATAAACAGCGCACTAAACGTCATGCTTCATTTATGAGAAGACAGCGTATTTACGGGATAGGCTCAGTCGAGAATGTGGATGATTCTCTCGTTAAAGCTGAAAAGAAACTGAAAGAGCTACGGTATAATGTGAAGATTGAAGAAGGTGCAATACTCGCGGAGAAAGGTCGCTTTTCTAGATGGGGTCCGTATGTCAATCATACTGGACTGATAATTTTTCTCCTCGGTGTTCTCCTTAGAGGCCTTCCGGGTTTTTATGTTGATGAAACGCTATGGCTTCGTGAAGGGGAGACGCGTGCAATCCCAGGAGCTCCAGGATACTATCTGAAAAACAATCAATTCATTCTTGAAACTTACTCAAAAGAAGATGATGCAGCGTTCGGTCAAGCAATAGACCGTGTTGGAACAATCGCGAAAAATTATCAATCGGATGTTACGTTGTATAGAGAACCTGAAAATGGGATTCCAGGCCAGTCTGAACAGTTGGATTTCGTCAAAGACTATTCAATCATCGTCAACAAACCGCTTAATTTTGATGGATTTAACGTTTTCCAGATGGATTTTCGTCTCGATGAACTGAAATCGATGACATTTCAATTAACCGAAAAAGCATCGGATACATCACTTGGTGAATTCACTGTGGATTTAATCAATCCCGAACCGATTTATCGACTAGGAGAGGGTACGTATGTGGAATTAAAAGATTTTTATCCGGATTTTGATGGTATTGAAGATGGCGAACCAAAATCAAAGTCTCCAATACCGAACAACCCTGCATTCATTTTTAAAATGGTGACTCCATCCAAGCCAGATGGCGAAATGAGTTTTGTGGCGATCCGTCAGACACTTGAAACGGAAATGAATGATTACAAAGCAACGTTTGTCAGCGCTGAAACACGGGACGTTACCGGGTTGGTAATACGGAAAGATAAAACGTTGTATATTTTGCTACTCGGTGGAATTGTTTTTATGATTGGTGTTACACAGGGGTCATATTGGAATCATAGAAGGATATGGATTCAAAAAGCAGAAGGGAACGAAATTCTCCTCGCAAGCCATACGAATAAAAACTGGTTCTCCTTGAGAAAAGAAATTGATCAAGTGCAAGAGTATGCGAGCTTACCAAAGTACGAGGACCGCGAGGAAACTGAGTCCAAATTGGACGACCGGGAAGGGGATTTTAACTAATGGATTTAGTATCATTAAGCTCGAATTTACTATTAGTCTCATTTATCGCTTATCTTATCGCAACGCTTTTTTTCGGCGGGGCAGTAAAAGGCGCAAAATCAGAACAAGCATATAAAAATAGCAGGTGGGGAAGTTTTGGCATAACCATTACAATTATTGGGTTCCTTTCGCATTTAGGCTATTTTATTACACGATGGATTGCTTCCGGACATGCGCCGGTTAGTAATATGTTTGAATTTGTGACTGCTTTTGGAATGATGATAGTAGGGGCTTTCATATTACTTTTTTATTTGTACAGAACGCCGTCACTTGGTCTGTTTGCATTGCCGATTGCTGTTGTTATTATCGGCTACGCAAGTATGTTCCCAACAGAAATAACACCGCTTATTCCCGCGTTGAAAAGCTACTGGTTAACGGTGCACGTCATTACGGTTGTAATTGGCGAAGCAATACTAGCGATAAGTGCGGTTGCGGGACTCGTTTTGCTATTGAAAACTACAGATTTAACTAAGAGATCGAAACAACGCTTTTGGTTGGAGTCAGTGATTTTCACGATAATTTTAGCTGTTGGATTCATCCTTTCATCTTCCGGATTTTCGATTTCAGGATACGAGGCGGAATTTACATTCGTTAATAAAGATGAACAAGTGGAGAAGATTACCTATAATTATCCACCACTATTCGGAATGAATGAATATGAATCCCTTACTGATGGGGTTATGAAACCATGGGGTGAAATGCCTGCCATTGTGAATGCGAAAACATTAACGACATTCGTGTGGTCATTGTTAACAGGAACTGTCCTTTATTTACTTCTCCGTCTACTATTGCGCCGACCAATTGCAACGTTGTTCCAGCCGTTTGCTAGAAAAGCAAACACTCAACTAATGGATGAGATAGGCTATCGCGCCGTCCTTATTGGATTCCCGGTATTTACACTTGGTGCACTGGTCTTTGCGATGATTTGGGCACACGAAGCGTGGTCTAGGTTCTGGGGATGGGATCCAAAAGAAGTTTGGGCACTAATTACATGGCTTTTTTATGCGGCTTTTCTACATTTACGTCTATCACGTGGATGGGAAGGCGAAAAATCTGCGTGGCTTGCGGTTATTGGCTTCATCATCATCATGTTTAACTTAATTGCCGTGAACCTAATCATTGCAGGATTACATTCATACGCATGACAAAAATCCCTTATAAATCATTTAGGGAGTCAAAAGGTGGATACATCATTAATCCACTTGCAATATATGTAGTGTAATTTTCGCTTATCCTTGTTTAGAAAGAAATAGTAAAACACAGAATGCATTGAAGACGCTCGATTAGATAACAATCTTTCAGACACCTAGGTTTAACTTAGGAAAATTAGTAACTCTGTAGAAAACGTCGCGATTGTATTCACTGCAATATCTAACTAATAAGTTTTTTATAGCATGGGCGTACATCTAATATAAAAGATGTACGCCCATTTTATGTGCCTGTAATTTAGGGGGAAAGATATCAGTATTTTTATTTTTAAAATGAAATAAAAAATGTTGCACGAGGGAAACTTTAGGCATACAATAACATTATAATTGATTAAGAAAATGCTCTGTAAATGATAGAAAATAAAGTTTTTTTGGGTGGAGGAATAATATGACTGATTTTTTCGCAACGCTAAGTCCGGTAAACCAGGCTTTAATAGCTACCTTTTTCACGTGGGGTATGACTGCGATTGGGGCTGCTTTAGTGTTCACAACGAAGACGATAAACCAAAAGCTTATGGATGGAATGTTAGGCTTCGCTGGCGGGGTTATGATTGCTGCAAGTTTTTGGTCGTTGCTTTCGCCTGCAATTGAAATGGCAGAAAGTAGTTCTTTACCGTCGTGGTTTCCAGCAGCTGTTGGATTTTTATTAGGTGGCTTTTTCCTGTGGGCGGCTGACAAGGTCATTCCGCACGTGCACCCTACTTCCCAAATGAAAGAGGCAGAGGGAATAAATCCTGCAAATAAGCGACGGAGCACTCTGCTTGTTCTTGCCATTACGCTTCACAACATACCCGAGGGACTTGCGATTGGAGTTGCCTTTGGCGCTGTAGCCGCAGGTTTTCCGTCTGCTACTTTGCCAGCAGCGATTGCTTTAGCCGTTGGTATAGGGATTCAGAACTTTCCCGAGGGTACAGCTGTATCAATGCCTTTACGAAGAGATGGAATGTCTCGTCGGAAAAGCTTCTTATATGGTCAGTTCTCGGGAATGGTTGAGCCTATTTCTGCCGTGGTAGGGGTTCTGGCTGTTTCGCTGATGGAACCACTTCTACCATTCGCTTTAAGTTTTGCAGCAGGGGCGATGATTTTTGTAGTAGTAGAAGAAGTTATTCCAGGTTCTCAAGAAAACGGAAATAGAGATCTAGCATCGGTCTGCTTAATGATTGGATTTACAGTAATGATGATATTGGACGTAGCATTTGGATAAGCGCATATAGAATCAACAAAAGAGCTACGGAATATATACAGGACATGACAATGTGAGCAATTTCAGAAATCAATATAAAGAAGTAAGGACTTTTAAAGGAGATTCTCATTTTTAGTTTAAAACTAATACTCTAGGGAAAAATATCACCGAATGCAAAAAAAGCAGGAGGTGAGTCCATGAATACGAAATACGAAGAATGCCTGAAAGCATGTTTGGAATGTCTGGAAGCATGTAACGCTTGTTTTGATGCGTGCCTAAAAGAGGAAGACATTAAGATGATGGCTGATTGTATCCGCTTGGACCGTGAATGTGCAGATATATGCGCGTTTGCAGCACAAGCCATTACCCGCAATAGCCCATTTACGCATCAGATTTTAGAACTATGTGCAGAAGTTTGTGAACGTTGCGCGGAAGAGTGCGCTAAACATGACCATGATCATTGCCAACGCTGTGCTGAAGCTTGCAGGAAATGTGCTGAGGCATGCCGACAAATGGTAGCTTAAACGATATTCAGAAATTGCAACCATTAATGGAGCTGTTTCAAGAAATGAAAAAGTTTCTAGGAGCAGCTTCTTTCTTGTTATGAATTATGTAGAATAAGGAGTGTATCGAATGAAAAGGCAATTACTTTTGTTAGGTGTTGCTATAATTATTGGTTTAAGTGGATGCAGAAACAATGCGGGTAACGAAAAAAGTCCAACCAACAATAATGAACCTAAACAGGAAGACATGCAAATGGAGATGAATCATTCCGGCTCCGGTGAAGTCCCTGAGAACTTGAAAGCGGCAGAAAATCCAACCTATAAAGTCGGAAGCCAAGCAATCATTAAAACTGACCATATGGAAGGCATGGAAGGTGCTGTAGCAACAATCGTGGGTGCTTACGACACTACAGCTTACACTATATCGTATACACCAGTAACTGGCGAGGAAAGAGTGGAAAACCACAAATGGGTTGTTCGAGAAGAGATTAAAGATGCTGGTGACAAAACTTTTGAACCAGGAACTGAAGTAACCGTAGAGGCGGACCATATGAAAGGGATGAAAGGAGCAATAGCAGTAATAGATTCATCCGAAAAAACTACTGTCTATATGATTGATTACACTCCAGCTACCGGCGGTGACGAAGTTAAAAATCATAAATGGGTAACGGAAGGTGAACTTTCTGCTAAATAAAGATTAAATTAAAGGGGGTCCTTCAAGTCGGAAATCTACCGACTTATTGGACAGCCCCTTTTCTAAACAATTTACGATTAACTCGCTTTCTAGAGATTAGTACTTTGATCGCATTAATCGAAGTGAATTCAATACAACGATTATGGTAGCACCCACATCTGCGAAAATCGCCATCCATAATGTTAACCAACCGGGAATGACCAACAGTAAGGCGACTACCTTAATACCTAATGCGAACGAAACATTCTGCAAAATAATATTTAGGGTTTTCCGGCTTAGACCTATAGTATAAGGTAACTTTTCTAAGTCGTCAGCCATTAATGCAATGTCTGCGGTCTCCAGAGCTGTGTCAGTACCCGCTCCACCCATTGCAATTCCTACGGTCGCACTTGCTAAAGCCGGGGCATCGTTGACACCATCACCAACCATTGCCACCTTTCCGAATTGATTTCGGAGAGACTTGATTGTGTCCAATTTATCTTGGGGCATCAATTCTGCTTTTACTTCAGAAAGGCCGAGTTGATTGCCAATAGCATTCGCTGTAGCTAGATTATCTCCTGTAAGCATAATCGTTTTTTTAATTCCTAATTGATACAGTTTTTTTATAATTGTCAAACTGCTGTCTCTAACCTGATCGGCAACTGCAATCAAGCCTTTTACTTCATTTCCGATACCTACCAACATTACTGTTTTGCCCTCTTTTTGAAGCGTTTCAATTTGGTGTTCGTATTCCTCAGGCAGTGTTAGCAACTCTTTGAACATATTAGGACTTCCAATATGGACAACATCATTGTTAATAGATGCTTTGGCACCTTTGCCCGTTATTGATTGAAAATCGTCAACAGGCATTAATTCTAAATTATGTTTTTCGGCATTTCTAATGATAGCAGAAGCTAATGGATGCTGTGAGAATTTCTCAACTGATGCTGAGACACGAAGAATTTCGTCGGTGCTCATATCCGCCAACGAAACGAGATCCGTTACTTCTGGCATACCTTGTGTCAATGTCCCGGTTTTATCAAACGCCACTACTTTCAAACGTCCGGTTTCTTCTAAATGGATTCCACCTTTAATGAGCACGCCGTTCCGTGCTGCATTTCCAATCGCCGTCACAATTGCAACAGGAGTTGAAATGACCAATGCACACGGACATCCTACAACAAGTACGACGAGTCCTCTATAAAACCACTCGCTCCATACTCCCCCTAAAAATAGAGGCGGGATAACAATAATGAAAATGGAAATGATCATTATTGCCGGCGTGTAGTATTTAGCGAATCTATCTACAAACTGCTGGGAAGGTGCCTTTTCTGCTTGAGCTTCCTCTACTAAGTGGATAATTTTGGCGATTGTAGTATCTTCTACTCGTTTTGTCACACGTACTTCTAATGAACCTTCGCCGTTTATTGTTCCTGCAAATACCTCGTCACCAGAAACTTTATGGACAGGAACGGATTCTCCGGTTATGGCTGCCTGATTGATGGACGAGTTTCCCTTTATTACTTCTCCGTCCATGGCTAGCTTCTGACCGGGTTTGATAATCATAATATCGTCAATCTGGATATCTTCAACATCAACTTCAAGTTCATTATTCCCGCGTCTGATAATTGCAGTATTGGGTGCAATATCCATTAGAGAGCGGATTGAATTTCGAGCCTTATCAATTGAATAACTTTCAAGAGCTTCACTTACTGCAAAAAGAAAGACTACTAGAGCTCCTTCTTTCCATTCACCGATTATGACTGCACCAATCACGGCAATTGTCATCAGTGTATTCATATCAAATTCCAATTTAGTCAGGTTGCGAAGCCCAACTTTAAGCAGATTATATCCACCGACAAGAATGGCTGTAGCAAAAAGAAGGATGGATGATGTGCTACCATCTCCCGCGACCGAAGATGTTACAAAGCCAAGAATCAGAAGGAATAGTGAAGCAATGGTCGTTTTGTTTTCGCGTTTTTTCCAGAATGGCTCTTTCTCTTCAACAATTCGTTGCTTTTCAGGATAAACTTTAATTCCATCGAATGCACCGGCTTTTTCTAACTGCTCGACAGATGCATCTCCCATTACAGTTAATTTGGATGCACCGAAATTCAATTGGATATCCTTAACCGAATCAATCTCACGAATGTTTTTTTCGAATTTAGCCGCGCAACTCATACAGGATAGTCCTTGTAGTCGATAAACATTTTTCTCCGTACTCATTTATGCCACCCCTCTTTCGAATGTTCAAGCGCAATATTTACTAATTGACGAACACATTCGTCAACTAAGGAATAGAAAACAAGTTTTCCTTCTTTTCTGTATGTGGTCAGCCCCATGTCACGTAAATAACGTAAGTGGTGGGAAGCATTTGCGGTGGACGTTTCTAATACATTGGCGACATCGCAGACGCACATTTCCTCTTCTAACGTCAATGCATAAGCGACTTTCAAGCGATTGGCATCTGCAAGGGCTTTAAACAGCATTTCGACGCCACTGATTTCATCAATCCTTTCATTTACGCGGTTAACGACTGTTTCGTGATAACAATAGGTATCACACGTATCCGTTGGGATAGATTGAATATGTTCTTTTATTTTTTCCGTCATCATTACACCTCATTCAAATATTCATTTGATTGTTATTAGTATATGTAATCGTTGAAAAATTGTCAATAAAAACATTCAAATGGTTGTTTTGATGTATATGTCTTCTTGTTATACTTAATTTAGAGATTAGGAGTAAAATAAATTAAAGGAGAATAGATAAAACATGAGGAAAGTTTTGTTTTTGACTTTGCTCATTTCAACTGTGGTTTTCAGTGCGTGCGGAAAAAAAGAGTTTATAGCGGAGACAGACTGGAAAGTGGAGGATTTCTCAGCCATTAACCAAGAAAACCAGAAGGTTGATTTAGCCGATTTAGAGGGAGAAGTTTGGATTGCTGATTTTATATTTACAAATTGTGCCACGGTATGTCCACCTATGACAATGAATAAGGCGGGACTTCAACAAGCATTGAAGGATGAAAATATAAATAACGTTCGTTTGGTTTCGTTTTCTGTAGATCCTGAATTTGATACACCAGAAGTTTTAAAGGAATATGCAACTGCTTTTGACGTTGACCAATCGAATTGGGATTTTCTAACGGGGTATAATCAGGAGGATGTCGTTGAACTTGCCAAATCATCATTTAAAGCAATTGTTCAGCCAGATCCAAATTCAAACCAAGTTACTCATGGTACGAGCTTTTACTTGGTGAACCCAGACGGAATAGTTGTCAAAAATTATAGTGGTTTTTCCGATGTTCCATACGAGGAAATTGTTGAAGATGTTAAACTGCTGATTACAAAGGAGTAATTGAAATGAGGAAATATAAAAAATGGTTGTGGCTCATACTGATTATACTCTTATTCAGCACAGTAGTACTTATTAGTGCGTTCATCCCGAGAGAAACTCGTCCTTCTGCAGGCACTAGGATTATTTTAGAACATACTTACAAGACCTATATTGCACCAGTTTGTTTTGAAGAGTCAGATCCGACAAACTTTCTGGAGGAGGCAACCTTACAAGAAGCAGAAAATTTAAATTATCCCCCTCACTCGCCATGTACTGAGAAGGCGTTAGAAAGTGAAAATGATCGACTACTTACGAGTCTACTGAAACAGATAGGGATTATGGATAAGAAATGGGATAATTGGTAAAACCAATCTACACTTTAAATGAATGAAGCGGAGGATCAATATGAAAAGAAGCATCATTATAACGCTTTTATTATTAATTATGTCGTCAAATGCTGTCTATGCACATACTAGTTTGACCAATTCTTCACCGATAGATGGGGAAGAAATCAATGAAGAGGTTCATGAAATTGAATTGGAATTTAATACGAAAATTGAAACGACCAGTACAGTGAAGGTCTTTGATGAGAATGAAGAGGAAGTCACCCTTAACACTCAAGTGAATGATAATGTGATGACCGGCGGTTTCATTTCGCCGTTAGATAATGGTACATATACAGTGGAATGGAAGATTATTGGTGCAGATGGCCACCCGATACAAGGAACTTATTCCTTCACGGTAAATCAAAACGAAATAGATGACACAGCAGTGCCTGAAGAAACCGATGAAACACCTGCTGAGCCGAAGGAAGAGTCATTAGAAAAACCTGTAGAGCAGGCAATTGAAGATTCATCGAAAATAGCTTCGAACGATGTACTCGTAGTAATCCTTGTTACTTTATTTACTATAGCTGGCGGATTTATTGGCTGGTTCATAGGAAGAAGGAAGAGTAGATGATCTGGATTTATATTTCTGAAAGTTTATTGTATCTATGTTTTTCGCTGTTAATGGGTTCATTTATCATACAGTTTATTCCTGAACGGCTGAAACCGGAAATACGTATATCTAAACGTTTGATTCAATTATCGGTCTTAGGAGTCGTATTCTTTTCGGTTGCGCCTGTGATAAGGGTAATCCTATTTCTTTATGAAGATATTGGCTTTGAGTTGACGATGCAAAATGTCTTAGGTTTTGAAGTGGGGAAGGCCTGGAATGTCACGGTTATACTTGCAATTTTCTTTTACCTATTTGTTTCGTTGTTTCCAGTATTGAAAAGCAAAGTCTTGTCTGGTATATCTCTGTTTTTCACTTTCATCCTACTGTTGGCATTGGGATGGGCAAGCCACGCAGCATCCCTTACTGAATGGAGTGGGTTCGTTTTTCACTCATTGCACTTTCTAGCCGTTACCATATGGGTCGGTATACTTCTTGTCGTCGGTTGGTGTTCTAAAAACCAAGAGAATTGGCTTGCTTATTTAAGATGGTTTACCCCTTTGGCGATCGTTTGTTTTCTTACGATTGCGGGGACTGGATTATTTCTTATGAATTTGGTGATTGATGTAAATGAGTATGGAGATGCATGGACGGTACCATATGGACAAGCTTTATTAGTGAAGCATCTGAGCATTATCCCTGTTTTATTTTTCGCTTTTATAAATGGATTTTGGATTAGGCGTAGGTTGAAGCGCCAAGTGAATATTAATCCGATACCGTGGATGAGGTACGAAAGCATTCTACTATTTTTTACTTTTGTTTCGACAGCCGTTTTGGGACAACAGGAACCACCTCATAGTATTGAGATAACTCTTGGTGGCAGTGGTCCCTCGGCTATCTTTGATTATTTTTATACAGGAATCATTGAGCCATCTATGAGTTTGCAATTCGGTTTAAATACAATAAATATATTGTTTTTCATAGTTGCGATTATCTTTATGTGGCTTATCGTATACAGCTTCAAAAAAAGGGCATCCGCAGTTCTACCTTTTTTCATGTCGATGTTCTGTATCCTTTCGCTATATTTCGGATTAATGGCTAGTATTCAATAATTGGGTAAGAAAAATAGAGAAGAGGTAATTTGATGAAACAGAATAACAATTCAAACATGAAATTTGCAGTTGTGTTAACACTCGTGGTGGTAGGGATTGTGGTAGCAGTTGTTATGTTTAGCGACAAACAGAATTCCTCGCCAATGGATATAAAGCAAATCGATGTAACCGGACAACCTTCAATTGGGGAGAAAGATGCTCCTGTAACAGTTGTTGAATTCGGAGACTTTAAATGTCCTTCATGTAAAGCATGGGGTGAAATGATATATCCAAAACTAGTTGATGATTATATCGAAACAGGAAAAGTTAAATTTTCATATGTGAACGTATTATTCCACGGTGAAGAATCGACTTTGGGATCAATTGCCGCTGAATCCGTTTATGAGCGGAACCCCGATGCGTATTGGGAGTTCCACCAAGCATTGTTTGATGCACAACCTGTTGAAAATCATGATGCGCAGTGGATAACACCCGAAAGAATTCTTGAAATTGCAAGCGGGTTTCCTGAGATTGATCAAACACTATTAAAGGAAGACATGGAACAACAAGCGACTATGGAGAGCGTTAAAATCGACGAAGATTTAGTAAGGGATGCCGGTGTTTCGATGACTCCGACAATTGTAATAAACGGGAAAGTGATGGAGGATCCCTTTAACTACGAAGCCATTAAGACGGAAATAGAACAAAAGATGCAGGATGAAAATTGATGGGGGATATGCAAAGTAAATCCAAACCGCGAGGATACCTATTATATATTGCTTGGGTTGTTTCATTAGTTGCTATGCTCGGGAGCTTGTACTTCAGTGAAATTAAAGGGTATATTCCGTGTGAGTTATGTTGGTATCAGCGTATCTTCATGTATCCACTGACGCTGATTTTAGGAATTGGAACATTCCAGAATGACAGTTCCGTTAAAAAATTCGCACTTCCGTTAGCAATTATTGGAGGAAGCATATCGCTTATGCATTATTTAGAGCAGAAAATCCCTGGTTTTGGAGGCATCAAGCCTTGCGTTAGTGGTGTACCTTGTAGTTCTCAGTATATAAATTGGTTTGGATTTATTACGATACCATTTTTAGCGTTAGTGGCATTTGTGATTATTGCTTGCTGTATGTTTTTCATTAAATCGAAGAAGTCGAATGAGTAAATAACTTTATTATAGAAGCCAAAGAAGCCAGTTGCTATTCCTTTGGCTTCTTTGCGTTAGAAAATACGATAGGGGAGAAAATTATGCGGTATGAGACCATTGTTATTGGAGCGGGACAAGCTGGACTGGCAATGGGATATTATTTAAAACAAAATAATCAAAGGTTTTTAATTATTGATAAAGGGAAGGCTTTGGGCGAGGTGTGGAAAAATAGATATGACTCCTTAAAGTTATTTACACCTAGGATGTATAGTTCGTTGCCTGGTCTTATCATAGATGGCGAGCAACAAGGATTTCCTTCGAAAGATGAAATTGCAAATTACATTAAGCGCTTTACGGAAACGTTTGCGTTACCTGTGGAACTGAATACCAAGGTTCTGTCCGTAACAAAAAATGAAGAAGGTTTTTGTGTAGAAACAACAAAAGGTCCATATTATGCATCGAATGTTGTGGCTGCTACAGGACCTTTTCAAAAGAAGCGGATTCCCGCATTTTCTAGTTCCCTTAGCGAAAATATCCTCCAGCTTCATTCATCTGAGTATAAGAACCCTAATCAGCTTCAGCAAGGAAATGTGCTTGTTGTTGGAGGGGGCAATAGTGGTGCCCAAATTGCTGTTGAATTGTCGGAAAATAAAGATATGTATTTAGCTATTAGTAAAAAAACAAGATACCTCCCGTTAATAATTGGTGGAATGAGTGTGTTTTGGTGGTTTGATAAATTGGGAATACTAAAAGTGACCCATCAATCATTTATCGGGAATTTGTTGCAAAAAAAAGGTGATCCTATTTTTGGGAGTGAATTGAAAAATGCTATAAAAGACGGGGAAGTTACGTTAAAAGGAAGAGTTGTAAATGGGGTAATCGATCATGTTATATTTGAAGATTCAACTACACTTGAAGTGAAAAACATTATTTGGGCAACTGGATTCCAACATGAGTATGAATGGTTAAAAATAGATGGTGTAATTGATAAGCAGAATAAAATCATTCACATCAGGGGTGTAAGCCCCGTACAAGGTCTTTACTTTTTAGGTTTACCATGGCAATCACGCAGAGGATCTTCTTTACTTCAGGGAGTAGGTTATGATGCCAACTATATAATTGAACATATGAAAAACACAACTACGTAAAGGGGACACTTGAATGGGAAATCATCAACATAATCACTTTGCGGAAAAACGAGAAGGGAATAAACGGGGTCTCATCATTGCCTTATCCATTACGACGCTCATTATGATTTTGGAGTTCTTCGGTGGGCTTTTCACGAATAGTTTAGCCTTGCTATCAGATAGTGGTCATATGCTTTCGGATGCAAGCTCGATGGCTTTAAGCCTCGTGGCAATTTGGTTTGCAAGTAGACCACCATCACCGAATAAAACGTACGGATATTATCGATTTGAAATTTTAGCGGCTTTATTTAATGGTGTTACGTTATTTGTCATTGCAGGATTTATTGTCAAAGAAGCAATTCAACGTTTTAATGAACCACCAACAGTTGCAAGCGGAACGATGATAATCATTGCATTCATCGGATTAGCCGCCAATCTCCTTAGTGCGATAACTCTTCTCAAAAAAGCTGATGTAAAAGAAAATATCAATTTAAAAAGTGCGTATATTCACATAATCGGCGACGCTTTAGGTTCGGTTGGTGCGATACTGGCTGGTCTGCTGATGCTTCTGTTCGACTGGTACATTGCAGATCCAATCATCTCGGTGATTGTCGCATTATTGATTTTGAAAAGTGCATGGGGCGTACTCAAACTTAGTATCCATGTCTTAATGGAAGGTTCACCGTTAACAATTAATTATGAAGAAGTTATAGCTTTATTAGAAAATATCGAAGGTGTGAAAAATGTCCACGATCTTCATATTTGGACGATTACCTCCGGATTAGATTCTTTTAGTTGTCACATTCTGATTGACGAAAATACAGATGAACAAGTTGTTCTACAACAGTCAATTAATCTGATACGCGATAATTATAAAATTGAACATACTACGATTCAAATTGAAAAATCGAATCTTCAGCATCAGGAATTGAGTATATAATCGCATACTCTTCCCAAAAATAATATTAAAGACTTGTGTAAATAAGTGCCAAGCATAAATTCATGCCAATCCCCATATAAACTTAGAGACTAACAATTGAAGGATGGTTTATTGACTCATATTTGGTTTATTGGTTTTTTATCTACATTTGCTGGAATCAGCATAGGTGGAGTTATTGCTGGTCTAATAAATGGTTTTAAGAGAAGCATTGGTACAATCTACGCGGTATGCACAGGGCTAATCTTAGGATTAATTAGTTTTGAAATCGCACCGGAAGCTATACAACTGGGTAATTGGCTTATTTTTTTGTTGGGTTTTTTAGCAGGAGTTTTTATATTCAATCTCATCCATATGGGGGTTCATAACAACTCTGTAATTACAAAGGCATCACACAAACATCATAATAGAAGGCTAGGTTTATTCCTAGCTCTAATTATCTCTATCCATAATTTTCCCATGGGAATAGTTCTCGGGGCCGGTGAACAATCTCAATTAAGCATATCTTTATTACAGGCACTACTATTGCACAATATTCCTGAAGGTATGATACTATTCACGCCATTATTTATCGCTGGATTTAGTTTTAACATGCTATTTTTTTTATCTATTTTCATTGCTGTTCCAGTTGCACTTGGGGCTTTCTTTGGCGAAATGATCGGTATGCAAAATAATCTTTTATGGGCGTTCTTAATAAGCTTGACTGTCGGGACCATTTATATGGTAACGATTAAGGAAATCCTAACTGAATCAATTAGGCAATCGTCCAATACTTATAGTTTTCTTGTTGCATTTATTGCTTTTTGGCTGATGGGTGCATATTTGTTTTATTATTAAGGATGATACAGGATATTGGCCGAGACCAGTGCCTTGGTCTCCGCAGCTATTTTTTTGTAGAAAGTGATAAGTACTACCCGAATGTCGAAATGAGTAAGTGACGAAACAAACTCTCAGAACAGAAGGAGTTAATTACCATAGATCCTTTTAGTAATGTCAAATCCTTTAGAGTGTAAATTAAAAGTAACCTTCCATTATGAGTAACTCGTTAACTCTAGAGGTACTAAACTAGATTTAACAAGCAGAATGGTGTCATATTAAAACCAGAAATAGCATCCCTGTTAGGCGGTGCTTTTTTGGGGGTAAAGCTATATATATTGACCCTGTATCTAGATACAGGGTTTATACTATGTGTGAGGTGAGTCAAATGGATTTTCATATAGGAGAATTAGCCGAGAAATGTAACGTTAATAAAGAAACCATTCGGTATTATGAACGATTAGGATTAATTCCGAAACCTTCTCGTACAGAGTCAGGATATCGAATATACACAGAACAAACCGTTAACCGATTAAATTTTATTAAGCGCATTCAGGAATTAGGTTTTACTTTAAATGAAATTGATAAGCTCTTAGGCGTGGTAGATCATGATGAAGAAAAGTGCCGTGATATGTATGATTTCACAGTTTATAAGATAGAGGACGTTCAACGGAAAATTCAAGATCTTAAAAGAATCGAACAAATGCTAATCGACCTAAAAGAAAGATGTCCCTCAAACAAAGATATTTATGAATGCCCCATTATTGAAACCTTACTAGAAGTTTAAGGACGGAGGAATACTATTGAAAAGATATCGGATTAATATTCAAGGAATGACTTGTACAAGTTGTGAACATAATGTCTCAGTCGCCCTGGAAAATATAGGTGCAAAGTGTTTTGAAGTTGATTTTCGCCGTGGGGAAGCTGTATTTGAACTTCAAAATGACGTAGAAGTTGAAATAGCGAAAAATGCGATTGCTGAAGCAAAATATCGACCAGGTGAAGTTAAAGACTTACAAACGCAAGTAAAAGTTGATTTAGGTTGCAAAGAAGATTATGACTACATCATCATTGGTTCTGGTGCAGCGGCCTTTTCATCTGCCATTGAAGCTGTGGGGTATGGCGCAAAAGTTGCGATGATTGAACGTGGAACGGTGGGAGGAACTTGCGTTAACATTGGGTGCGTTCCATCTAAGACCTTGTTAAGAGCAGGTGAAATCAATCATTTAGCAATAAATAATCCATTTACAGGATTACACACTACAGCACAAAATGTTGATTTAGCCTCATTAGTACAACAAAAAGATGAATTAGTAAGTACACTTCGCAATGAAAAATATGTGAATTTAATTGACGATTATGGTTTTGAACTAATAAATGGTGAAGCGAAATTTGTTAATGGAAATACAGTTGTAGTTAATGGCAACCAAATAACAGCGAAACGATTTGTAATAGCTACAGGGGCATCTCCATACGTTCCTAATATTCCCGGACTAGACGAAGTAGAGTATTTAACAAGCACTACGTTACTTGAATTAAAGAGGGTTCCAAAGCGTCTCACGGTACTTGGTTCTGGATATATCGGGCTGGAACTGGGACAACTATTTCATAATTTAGGCGCAGAAGTAACTTTGATACAAAGAAGCGAGCGTCTATTAAAAGAATACGATCCTGAAATTTCAGAAGCAATTACTCAGGCATTAACAGAACAGGGAATTAATTTAGTTACAGGAGCAACCTATGAACGCGTAGAACAAGATGGAGACATTAAAAAAGTTCATGTAGAGATAAATGGTGAAAAGGGAATCATTGAAGCAGAACAATTGCTTGTAGCAACAGGAAGAAAACCAAATACAGAATCTCTGAACTTACATGCAGCAGGTGTTAACCTTGGGTCCCGTGGTGAAATCGTCATTGATGAATATTCTAAAACGACCAATTCCCAAATTTACGCAGCCGGAGATGTAACTCTTGGTCCGCAATTTGTTTATGTAGCTGCTTATCAAGGTGGACTTGCTGCGCGTAATGCAGTCGGAGGACTGAATCAGAAGGTGAATTTAGAAGTTGTTCCAGGCGTCACGTTTACTAATCCTTCGATTGCAACGGTTGGTTTAACTGAACAACAAGCAAAAGAAAAAGGTCTTGAGGTTAAAACGTCTGTCTTGCCGTTAGATGCCGTACCAAGAGCCCTCGTTAATCGGGAAACGACAGGTGTTTTTAAGTTAGTAGCAGATGCAAAAACATTAAAAGTGTTAGGCGTTCATATCGTTTCCGAAAACGCAGGAGAGGTAATCTATGCGGCAACATTAGCTGTAAAATTCGGATTGACAGTAGAGGATTTACGAGAAACTCTTGCTCCTTATTTAACAATGGCAGAAGGATTGAAATTAGCAGCCCTTACGTTTGATAAAGATGTATCCAAATTATCTTGTTGTGCTGGATAGCAATATGAATACAAATAAAGCTGAAATTCCTTGAAAAGGGATTCGGCTTTTTTAAATTAATCTAAACCATTGACCTGTACCTCAAAAAGGTACAGGATATAGTTTCAAGAAAGGTATCGTCTGCCTTATCTTCTATATGAACCCTAAGTCGTTCTGTCAGGTAAAAGTAAATTAGGTATTAAACGTATATAAATAAGTGAACCTATAAGCTCCACGATTGTTTGGGACACAATTATGGCCGCTACTAAAGTGTTCACTCCGTCAGGCAGAGCCAATGCAAGAGGAAGAACTACGAGTGAATTACGTATTGCTCCTCCAAATATAAGCGAGCGTCCAGTTTTAATATCAAGATTAAACAACCTAGCAAAGAATCGCGAAATGATGGGCATAATAATCATAAAGGCAATATATATAGGAATTACTTTGATTATTAAATCCAAGTGGTTAGATAATTTACCTATCTGGGATGTTACAACAACAAAAAGTGTAAGAGCCATGAATGGAACAGGAAGCCATGCGGAGCTATTTAATATTTTATCTACAGTAGATGCTTTTTTTGCGAATAACTGTACGATGATAGCAATGCTCAATGGAATAACGATTAGCCCGAAAAATGCTTCGAAAAATGGACCGGATTCCACTATTCCTATAGCTTTCCTTCCCATAAACAACCATAAGTACAAAGGTAACAAGAGCATCTGCGTTACAAAAAGAATAGGTGTTGCCATAAGTAAAAGTTTTTCATTTCCACGACCAAGAGATGTGAACACAATGACATAATCAATACAAGGGGTCAGCAATACTAAATAAACACCGAGTAATAAAGGTGGATATTCTGGTAATAACTTTGATAGAAGCCATACAACAATGGGTACGGCTATATAGTTAACCGTTAGTAAAGCTCCGAGAAAACGACGATTTCCGAACGATTTTTTCAAGGAGGCAAATGGAATCTGAGAAAACATACTGTACATTAAAATAGCAATAATTAAAGAAATCATCACATCTAATCGTCCAGCGAGATCGGGCACGAATAATCCAAATCCAACTGCTGTCACTAGCACAATAACATACAGTGATATTTGTTTTTCTTCTAATTGTTCTTTAGTACACATTAAAAATTATTCTCCTTTTGTTTTACGAAATGTTTCCAGTGCAAATTAATCAATTTCAAAATATTGGCGAATGTGGTTCAAGGGTGAAGTAAAGGTAACTCTCCAGTATTTCAAAATCAGTAAGTGATGCAAATGTGAGGCTGGATGAGGAAACCTAATGTCTACTATACGTCAAGAATGCCTTTTTGACACGGAAGTTTTATATAACAAAACGTCTTACAACTATTCAAAAGACTGTCATTAAGCAGCTCATTAATTTTTGAAAAATGAATTTCATGAAAAAGATAATTATACTTGCATATATAAGTATATGGTTATATACTGATGACGAAGCGGAGGGATGGTACATGAATACAATAGCAACAATTGATGTGCAACGAGCATCACAACTATTAAAATTGCTTGGAGATCCAACACGTTTAACGATGATGAAGTTACTCAAGTCACATGAATGCTGTGTGTGTGAATTTGTCGAAATCTTTAAGATGAGTCAGCCGGCAATTAGCCAGCACTTGCGTAGACTGAGAGATATTGAATTAGTGAAAGAAGAACGCAAAGGTCAATGGATTTTCTTCTCGATTAATGAAAATCATGAAGACTTTCCTTTTATTCAAAGCATACTTGAACAACTTCCGGAACAGAATGAATCCATAGCTGAACTGGAAGCACAAGGGCTGAGAATTAGTTGTAACTAGGGAGGAGAAAGTACGTTGGTTTCAGTTATTACCGCATCATTGATTTTCATCATTACACTCATTTTTGTTATTTGGCAGCCTAGAAATTTATCGATTGGTTGGTCTGCTTGTATTGGTGCAGTTGTCGCTTTATTAGTCGGAGTAGTTAATTTTCAGGATGTTATTGATGTAACAGGCATCGTATGGAATGCTACGCTTGCTTTTGTTGCAATCATTATCATCTCATTAATTTTAGATGAAATCGGATTCTTCGAGTGGTCTGCGTTACATATGGCGAGATTAGCAAAAGGTAGCGGAATTCGGATGTTTGTTTATGTCAGTCTTCTAGGGGCAGTCGTTGCTGCTTTATTCGCAAACGATGGGGCTGCCTTAATCCTAACACCAATTGTTTTGGCAATGGTACGAAATTTGAACTTTAATGAAAAAATGGTTTTTCCATTTATTATTGCCAGTGGTTTTATTGCAGATACCACTTCGTTACCATTAGTCGTGAGTAACTTGGTCAATATTGTTTCAGCGGACTTTTTTGGCATCGGCTTTGTTGAATATGCCTCCAGGATGATAGTGCCTAATTTATTTGCATTAGCTGCGAGTATTTTAGTATTGTTGTTATTTTTCCGTAAAAGTATTCCAAAGGATTATAAAGTATCAGATTTAAAACGACCGACGGATGCTATAAAAGATATTAAGATGTTCCGGCTGTCTTGGGTAGTATTAGGTATATTGCTTATCGGGTATTTCTCTAGCGGGTTTACGGGGCTTCCTGTGTCGATAGTTGCTGGTATCATGGCCATATTCTTCATGTTCATGGCACAAAGAAGTCCTGCTGTTCAAACGAGGCAAGTACTTAAAGGAGCACCTTGGGCCATCGTATTTTTCTCAATAGGGATGTACGTAGTTGTCTACGGATTACGGAATGTCGGTCTAACGAGTGTGCTCGGAGATGTCATTCAGTTGGCTGCAAATCAAGGCTTGTTTGTAGGTACGATTTCAATGGGCTTTATTGCTGCGATATTATCATCTGTCATGAATAATATGCCAACCGTCATGATCAATGCACTGGCCATTGCGGATACTGATACAACAGGACCTATCCGTGAGGCTTTGATTTATGCGAATGTCATTGGGTCGGATTTAGGTCCGAAAATCACGCCAATAGGGTCTTTAGCTACTTTATTATGGCTGCATGTTTTGTCTCAAAAAGGTGTGAAAATATCTTGGGGTACCTATTTTAAGGTCGGTATTATCTTAACAGTCCCTACCCTCTTGATTACACTAATCGGCCTTTATTTATGGCTTTCATTCATACTATAAAACACAAAAAAGGAGATTTTCAATATGTCGAAAAAAACACTATATTTCTTATGTACAGGTAACTCATGTCGTAGCCAAATGGCTGAAGGATGGGGCAAAAAGTATCTTGGTGAAGAATGGGAAGTTTACAGTGCAGGAATTGAAGCCCATGGCGTCAATCCAAATGCTGTGAAAGCAATGAAAGAGGCTGGTGTCGATATTTCGGATCAAACTTCAGATATTATTGATGCGGAAATCTTAAATAATGCAGATTTTGTCGTAACGTTATGTGGAGATGCTGCTGACAAGTGCCCGATGACACCACCTCATATCAAAAGAGCTCATTGGGGATTTGATGACCCTGCAAAAGCAGAAGGAACGGATGAAGAAAAATGGGCATTCTTCCAGCGTGTTCGCGATGAAATTGGATCAAGAATTGAACGCTTCGCTAAAACTGGTGAATAAGTAAAATAGGCCGTGGATTCATCTCACGGCTATTATTATATTAAGTATATAAGGATATAGTTATATATTGATAAAGGAGATGTTTGATAATGAAAAAGCTTGAAATCTTTGATCCTGCAATGTGTTGTTCAACTGGGGTGTGCGGACCTAGTGTTAATCCGGAATTAACGCGTGTCGCATCGGCCGTTTATTCACTTGAACAAAAGAACTTTGATATTACACGCTATAATCTTGGGAATGATCCGGGTGCATTTGTAGACAATGATGTAGTAAACAGGGTCCTTATAGAAAAAGGCCCTAATGCTCTTCCTTTGATACTTGTGAATAATGAGGTTGTAAAAGAAGGTGCCTATCCGAAGAATGAAGAGCTGGCAGAGTGGCTTGGTGTAAAGGCTGCTGAACTTCAGGAAAAACCACGCGTACGTGTTTCACTCAAGTTTGATAAAAAAGGAGAATAACCATGTATCCATTATTCAATCCTAACAAAGCTGCGCTAACTCCATTTTTGTTTTTTACCGGAAAAGGTGGTGTCGGTAAAACATCTACAGCTTGTGCGACAGCAGTGTCGCTCGCTGACCAGGGGAAAAAAGTACTTTTAGTAAGTACCGATCCTGCTTCAAATTTACAGGACGTTCTCAATGTAGAATTGACGAATGATCCAATTGCTATTCCAAGTGTAAACAATTTGTTCGCTTGCAATATAGATCCGGAAACATCAGCGAAAATATACCGTGAAAAAGTTGTTGGTCCTTATCGAGGGAAGCTGCCAGATGCTGTTCTTTCAACGATGGAAGAACAGTTATCTGGTGCTTGCACAGTTGAAATTGCTGCATTTGATGAATTTTCTCATCTGTTATCCGATGAAGATGTGTTAAATAAATATGATCACGTATTGTTTGACACTGCGCCGACTGGGCATACATTACGTCTATTACAATTACCAACTGCGTGGACCGGATTTTTAGAAGAAAGTACACATGGCGCTTCTTGTTTGGGGCCATTGTCAGGTCTTGGAGAGAAAAAAGAGTTGTATGCGAAGGCAGTAGAGTCTCTTTCTAATCCAGAAAAAACGACGCTAATTTTGGTTTCGCGTCCGGATGTATCTTCCTTAACTGAAGCGAATCGGGCTTCCTCAGAGCTGAAAGATATCGGTATTAAAAATCAGATACTTATCATAAATGGACTTCTTCAGACTCATCATCCTGATGATGACGTGTCAAAAGCATTTTATGAGCGACAACGCAGTGCACTAAAAGAAACGCCCGAAGCTTTAAAGCAGGTTGTGACGTTCTCCCTTCCATTCGTTTCATATTCATTAACCGGAGTTGATAACCTTCGGCACTTATTTAGCTCTTATACGATTACTGAATTTGAAGCCGACAGCCTAGGAAAAGAAATAATTCAGCCTTCGGGATTAAACAAAGTAATCGATGATTTTTCATCGAAAAACATACGTGTGATCTTCACAATGGGTAAAGGTGGGGTTGGTAAAACCTCGATTGCATCTGCTATTGCGGTTGGTCTCTCTGAGAAGGGACATCGTGTTCATTTAACTACAACAGACCCAGCAGCTCATGTTGCGTACATGTTTGAAGGTAGTAATTTGAAAGACAATTTGACAATTAGCAGCATAGATCCAGAAGTTGAAGTCAAAAAGTACCAGCAGGAAGTGCTTTCTACAGCAGGAGAAGGGCTGGATGAAGAAGGAATTGCGTATTTGAAAGAAGACCTAGAATCACCATGTACAGAAGAAATTGCGTTGTTTAGAGCATTTGCGGAAGTAGTGGAGAAGTCGGAAAATGAAATCGTTGTTATTGATACAGCCCCGACCGGACACACATTGTTGTTGCTTGATTCTACGGAAGCGTATCACAAAGAAATGAGTCGTTCGACTGGAAATGTACCAGAGAGTGTAAAAAAGCTTCTTCCGCGATTACGTAATCCAAAAGAAACTGGGGTGGTCATTGTGACGTTGGCCGAAGCGACTCCAGTATTAGAAGCTGCTCGATTACAGGAAGACCTCAAACGTGCGCAGATTGATCCGAAGTGGTGGGTCATCAATCAAAGCCTGTACGCAACCAATACCGCTGATTTTGTTTTAAAAGGCCGTGCACTTTCAGAAATAGAGTGGATTAAAAAAGTGGAAGAAGAACTAGCACCGCAATTTGCAGTAATCCCATGGTTGCATGAAGAGAAGATTGGTTACGACAAATTGAAAGAATTTATTCTATAAAAATTTGGAGGTACAGACATGCATAAAGTAGTGATTTTAGGAACTGGCCCTGCGGGTTTAACAGCAGCAATTTATCTAGCAAGAGCTAACATGAACCCTATTGTAATTGTAGGTGACCAACCAGGAGGACAATTAACACTAACTACAGAAGTTGAAAACTTTCCAGGTTTTACAGATGGAATTACGGGACCTGAACTTATGGATAACATGAGAAAACAAGCAGAACGCTTTGGAGCTGAATTTAAAAGAGGATGGGTAACGGATGTGGATTTGTCTAAAAAGCCTATCAAGCTTCATGTTAATGGTTTAGGGGAAATTGTAACAGAATCACTAATCCTTTCAACAGGTGCAGCAGCAAAACTTCTTCAAATTCCAGGTGAAAAAGAATATATTGGTTCAGGTGTAAGTACTTGTGCAACCTGTGATGGATTTTTCTACCGAGGTAAAAAAGTAATAGTAATCGGAGGTGGGGACTCCGCAATGGAAGAAGCTAATTTCCTAACTAAGTTTGCGTCTGAGGTAGTGATCGTTCATCGTCGTGACGAGTTGCGCGCTTCAAAGATTATGCAAGAACGAGCAAAACAAAATCAGAAAATCACTTGGGCGTTAAATAAAACCCCTATAGAAGTAATCGGGGATGGTATGAAGATAAATGGTTTGAAAGTGAAAAATAATGATACTGGCGAAGAAGAAATGATTGAGGCAGACGGTATTTTTGTCGCAATTGGCCACACACCAAACACGGCTTTCTTAAATGGACAAATTAAAACAGATGATGTTGGTTATATTCAAGTAAAGCCTGGAACTACAGAAACAAACATACCAGGTGTTTATGCGTGTGGCGACGTCCAAGATAATAAATATCGACAAGCAATTACAGCTGCTGGTACTGGATGTATGGCTGCACTAGATGCAGAAAGATACTTAGAAGGTTCTGTAAGTAACGATTGGAGTTCAACATTGGATGAGGTGAAAGAAGGATGACGACAAAAACTTATCAGGAATTAATTGAAAAAAGTATTTTTATTGGTGGTGCAGATGATGCTGTGGATGTTATGAAGAATGAAAAAGTCGATGTAATCGTAGATTTACGTGCAGAATCCGCGAATATTTCATCGGATAGTAATCGGATTCATTGTCCGATTGTTGATGGTGCAGATTTACAAGATGAATCTGTGAATAAAGCTATCAATTCGGTCGTCAAATCATACAATGATGGAAAGAAAGTCTTCGTTCATTGCGGTGGGGGAAGTAATCGAACAGGTACTGTGGCTATTGGAACACTTTTGGCCCTGGGTAAAGCAGATACAATTGCTGAAGCTGAGAAAAAAGCGAAAACAATTCGTCCAAAGATTAATGTGAAGCCAGCCATGAAAGACTCATTAAAAAGGCTATTCCCAGATGCCTAAGCATTTGGATGGAAAAAGAAGGGGAGAAAATAATGGAAATCACAAACGAAGCTAAAGAATATATTCAATCACTATTGAAAGAACAGCAAGCTAAAGGACTTCGGATTTATGCCATTGAGGGTTGCTGTGGACCGCAAATCGGTTTATCTCTTGATCCGCCTGAGGAGTCGGATACTATATCTTTGATCAATGACATCCAAGTTGCCATTTCTACTTTAGCTTTAGGGCTTTTGAGCAATTTAACATTGGATTTTGAAACTGAAGGTAATCAATCTGGTCTGGTAATGATTGGTGCGCCAAATAACTGTTAATACATTCAAGAAGAAAGTATTAAATAAAGGATGTACCTCCACTATGTAATTCTGCTATTTTTGCTATGTGATTCTATTTTTGTTAATATTAATATATATCCAATTGTTTCTTTGTCACCTTTATCACTGGTGAAAGTCGTTACACTTTTTGCATATGCAGAAAGAGATTCGGCACAAATTTTTAGCCTTTGTATTCCTTATTTATAGGAGAAGTTAGGCAGACGTATTCGACGTCCATAAATTGCTTTTGCATATCAGAAGAGATACGAGATACTTACGCACTTTGCGTGATATATATTAAAACCGGTTTTCCTATCCAGGGGAGATCGGTTTTTTTGCTTTCAAATAGAATTGAAGGGAGGGGGAAGAGGGATTATTGAAATAGTATAAATCGAGTTATTTTAAAACGCATTTACTTAGCAATCGCTAGGTGTAAATGCGTTTTTTTATTTATCTAAAATACAAAAATAGAAAGGGGTGTTAGGTATGTCAATTAATCTTGATAATATGACAGCTGTTCAAAACAAGCAACAAGAAGGAATTTTGGGACACTTGATGTGGTTCTCAGTTGGAAAACAATTAATCAAAATGGAAGATTTGGAGCAAGCACTTGTTCAATCAGGGTTGCCTGTCGAATGGATGCCGAATGCAATCCGTCCAGCCGATGCTTTCCGAAGGAGTACAAAAGAGATAGAAACTAGAAAATCTACTGGACATGCTGGGGTATTCGAGAACTTCCTTATACGTGAAGTATTCTCGGATAAGAGCCACGTGCAAAGAAACATTGTGGTGGAGACTGTGGATCAAGCTGGTAAACGTCTTGATTACAACAGTAAAGCAGGAGTAATCACACTAGATAAGAATAATAGTTCTCTGATTTTTATAACGGAGAACGAAATTGCAAAAGAGCTGTGTTTTGAAGCTGAACGTAAATTTAATATTTATAAAGACCATTATTCAGCCCAGCAAGTAAGAGTAATGGTCAATAAAATTCTACAGTCATTAGCACCCACACCTGTTCGTCCGAATGGGGGAATATACTTTGTCCCAGATTCACATACGGAAGGGTTGAATCAGCTTGTTAACTTCACGTCCTCCCTTGAGAACAGTGAAGGGTTCAAGATACCCGTTGTTAATACATTCGACAACAGGCAAATGGTGAACACGAAGCTAAATGACCATTTAGAATCTATTTTACATGATTGTAAATCGAGTGCTGGGCTGAAAAAAGGACAAGTGAAAGAGATTATTGAAAATGCGAAGTCTGTAATTGCAAACTATCGTAATTACAAAGGCGTTGTCGCTAATGAAGCAGATACGCTAGAAAATAAAATAATGATGATTCGTGCTGCGGTTTCGAAAATGGTTGCGGATCTTTAAAAAGAATTGGAATGGAGAGATTGATATGACTGAGTTTTATCAAACGATAATGGGAAGAAAATTCTATGAAAGAGATATTGTTGATTGTGTACAACATGTTAAGAAGATTGCTCAAGAACTCGAACGTTCAAATGAATTAAAAGAACAAGAGTTGCAGCTAAGAATGCGGGAGCTATCGATAAAAGAACAAGAATTGTTTGTTCTTTCAGCAAAAAACTAAAGAGGGTTCATATAAAAGGGAGTTCGGCTGTAATAAAAACCGACTTCCTTTTTCTATTTAAATTAAAAATAAAGGGGTTTTTCAAAATGACAAACACAAATTTTGCAAAGCTAGAGGAAATTAAAAATGCACTCAATGCTAAGTTTTTTGAGCGCGAGAAAGAAGTCGAAGGGATTCTTGTTGCTCTTCTTTCAAGGCAGCATATGCTCATGATTGGACCTGCCGGAACAGCGAAATCAGCATTGTCGGTTGAGTTAGCAAAAATCGTACAGGGAACAGCATACTTCCAGTGGTTGCTGACAAGATTCAGTACTCCCGAAGAAGTATTCGGCCCGTTGTCGTTAAAAGACCTTGAACAAGGCGTGTACAAGCGGAATACCGCAACTAAAATGCCGGAAGCTAATCTTGTATTTCTAGATGAGATATTTAAAGCTAATTCAGCAATCTTGAATAGTTTGCTAACACTTATAAATGAAAGGCTTTTCTATAATAATGGAACGCCGGTAAAGGTTCCTTTGATGTCAGTCGTTGGAGCTTCGAACGAATACCCGGAAGAGGGAGAGGGACTTGAAGCACTTTTCGATAGGTTCTTACTTAGGTTCGAATTAGATTACATTGCAGATGAAATGAATTTTGTTTCTATGATGAAGGGCACAGGTCAAAATCAGGTTATGCCTTCCATGACAATGGATGAATTGGTTCAACTGCAGTTTTTTACTGACATGGTTACAATTCCTGAAGAAGTATATGAAACTCTTTCAAAAATCCGTAATGAATTGCGTGATGAAGGAATCCGTCCTTCTGACAGACGGTTTAAACAGTCGCTTTCGGTTCTTCAAGCAAAAGCATTGATAAACCAAAGACAGGTAGTAAAAGTTGATGATATTGTCATCCTTGAAAATGCCCTTTGGGAAACAGTGGATCAAAGAGATAACGTTTCTCTGATTGTTCGTAGCCACGCACAAGACGTGGTTACTCGAAAGCTTGATTCGATTCAGAGAGAAGCAAGTGAAGTATTTTCTTCGATGCAGACGGATGCTTCTACTGATGCAGGTATGGAAGCAACCCAAAAATTGAAATCGTTGGTAGCTGATTTAAATAAGTTGAAAAAGCATAATCAAAGTAGAGATGCTGATATTGATTCTCTACTTGATAAAGTGAAAGCGATGCAACAAGAAATACTTGACAGTATTTTGGAGCCGATGGATTTTGGCACCGCAAATGAAAAGTCAACAGTACAAATGCCATTTTAAAAATACATTGATGGAGGTTATTGGAATGCCGGGGAATTAATCCTTGGCATTTCTTTGTTATAAAAAATTGAAAGGGAGTGTTTTATTTGAAACCAATAAGAGTAAGAGATGAAAATCATTCTGTATTAAATACAGATACATTCGATAAAAGACGTTTCAAAGAAATTTATAATATGTCGCAAGGACTTCAAAAGTTAAGCATTGATGGGGAACTTCCTGAGTTTGAACCGTTACTCGGTGACATATGGGCTTCTTTATACAAGATGAAACCCGAATTGACCGAAGATGAAATTCCTGATGATTTGCAAGTTAACAAATCGTTTATGGAGAAAATCATGAATGATGATTCGTTTGAAACCTATCGAAAATTTACTCGATTGGATGACATATCTTCAGCCATCGGAACTGTGAAATTTGGGGAGAAGACGAATGAATGGTTAATTGAACAAAAGGAACGGGATGAAAGTTTAAAAAAACAAATGCAAGAGATTCAGGCGATGAAAAGACAACTTCAAAAGCAGGAACAACAAAATGGGGCGGGAAATGGTAACGGGAAGCTAGAAGAAGACTTGAAATCAGCCATGTCAGACTTGGACAGTCAACTTCAACAAACGTTACAGAACAACAGTCATAGCTTTTCTGAAGCGATGTCACAAGCTATGCAGGAAACGAAACAGGTGAAGGATAGCTTGAAATCATTACTAGGAGGCACGAGTGCTGGTAGTGGTGACGCAAAACTGAAAAAAGTTCCTTTACGGGATCAAATTACATTAGCTGAAAAAATTGCATCAAATAAACAGATGAAAGAAATTGCAGATTGGGCTGGTCGATTTAAACAGATAGCCCGTAAAAAGCAAAAGTCTAAGCATAGTGATTCAATGGAAAGAAGTGGGGTTACGTTAGGAAATGATATTGAGCGACTGCTACCGATGGAATTGGGCTTATACACGCACTCAATAACGAAGAATGACTTCCTACGTCGCTTTGTAGAAGGCCAGACGATGATGTATGAACAGAAAGGGCAAGAAGTATTGGGGAAAGGTCCAATCTTACTTTGTTTGGATCAGTCAGGTAGTATGAATAAGCTAGATACCCAATCCAAGGGATTTACATTAGCCCTTATGTCAATTGCAAGAAAACAAAGAAGGGATTTTTGTTTGATATTGTTCTCTACTCGTACACAAGTCTTTAAATACGAGAGAGGAAAAATTAAAAGTTCAGATATGATCAATTTAGCTCAAACTTTCTTAGGTGGAGGTACGGACTTTGCACTTCCTCTTGACGGAGCATTGAAAGTAATAAACGAAAGTCGTTTTAAACAGGCGGATTTAGTTTTCGTTACTGATGGTGAAGACCGAGTAAAAGATTCGTTTTTAGAAGCATTCAATAAAAAGAAAAAAGAAAAGGAATTTAATGTACTATCTCTAGTAATAGGAAATAACACAAAAACAGTAGAGCAGTTTTCAGACAGTGTAGTTCATATTAAGGATTTTGATGATGCAGGAAGTTTTACTGCTTTTGAAATATAAAGTAAAAGCTAGAAGCTCTCATTTATAGTAACGAGTTCAGCTTCCGGAGAGAAAAAGGCTAATACAACAATAGAAATAACAAATCTATTATCATATTCTTTAACAACGAATCAACAGTATAAATAGCACACAAAAAAGCTCAGACTTAAATCTGAGCTTTTTTAAGGCTATATAGTTACTTTTTTGTTCCGCAATCGCGGCCTATAACGGAATAAGTTTTATGCTCTTAAAAACCATTTTAAACACGGCCACCCGTAGTTTAAAGGCACGTTTATCTTCGCCATGCAAATTATTGGCTTAGTCGAAGGTAAGAACAAATTCTTCTACATCTTCGCCACGTGCATTGGAAAACCCGCTGTCTTCACCAGTGATCGTGAATCCACATTTTTCAAGAACCTTGAGTGACCCAATGTTGTCTTTTGCAGCACGAGCATTAAGGGGACGGATTGTAACGTGATTCAGAAATTCCCTTAGAGCGTTGGTAGCGATACCCTTGCCCCAAAATTCTCTTCCAATCCAATAGCTAACCTCGAGTTCGCCGAACTGCTCAAAGCACAGAACATTTCCAACCACGTTATTTTCAACAATAATCGTCTGCTTGATGATGTTCTTATCCGTAAGGATTTTGTTCCAGTGTGTAGAGAAGCTATCCCAATCACTGGGATCCTTATTCGTAAAGGCTGCCATCTGGTTTGCATCGCGGTCCTGTTGGTATTTGAAGAAAATCGGAAGATCATCTTCAATTACGTTCCGAAGCATTATATTGCTCATTAAAATTCCCCCTTTGCAGTTCACTTTATTATAGTTCGACTACTTAGGAATAATCCCTTCTCTTATTCAAGAATATGGCCCGAATGCTGAAAAAATAAAAATAAGCACTCTTTAGCTACTTTGTAATTTTTGGTGATAATTTGCGCATGATATAAGTCCCTAAACTGATAACGATAAGTAAAGCGTTTTTTGTTTGGATTATGATTTTAACTTAGCTTGATGGTTATGCGGAAGTATACAGAGGGAAAAGGTATAGAATTAATTGACGAAGGAGAGATTACCAAAGGAAGCCTTAACGACGTAGACATATCAAAAAAATGGCTATGATGAGCAGGAAAAGGAAGGTATTCTATATGCAGAGTGGTCTGAACCTGAAGAGTTTTTCGTTGAAACTTATTGGGAAAACGTAACAAGTAATAACGTTGTGAGTAAATTAAACTAGGAGCGTAACAAATGGACAAAACAGTATATCTGGTAAGGCATTGTCAAGCTGCAGGACAAGAGCAACAGGCAGAACTGACTGAAGAGGGAAAAGAACAAGCGAAAGAATTGACGCGCTTTTTTGAGAAGCGGAATATTAAGCACATCATTTCCAGCCCTTTCACGAGGGCGATTCAATCCATCCAGCCAACAGCAGACAGCCTAGGCCTGCAGGTGGAAATTGACGACCGGCTTGCTGAGCACAAGCTGATTTCAAAAAACCTAAAAGACTGGCTGGAACGCCTAGAAGAATCCGTTCGGGACATGGATTTGAAAATGGCAGGCGGAGAATCAAGCCGCGAAGTCGCAAAAAGGGGAATGGAAGTGCTTGAAGCGGCAACCGACGGCACCGTACTGATTACTCATCGCAATACGATGGGGCTTTTATTGATGCAAATTGATGGCATGCAGGGGCTCAAAGAATGGGCAGGATTGTCGCACCCGGATGTCTACGAAGTGAAAGTAAAAAAGGATAGCTATTACGTGAGGAGAATCTGGGGCTCGAAAAATGTCAAAAAATAACCCCCTGATATCGGAGGTGTAATGCGTTGCCAGTTACAAATATAGACGGGGTAGATCTGTATTATCACGTTCAAGGCAAAGGGATACCTATCGTGTTTATCCATCCTCCCTTACTCACAAGCATGAATTATATCTACCAAGTGAATGAATTATCAAATCGATTCAAAGTTATTGTCTTTGACATTCGTGGCCATGGAAACAGCTCTTTTTCAGAAAAAGCATTGACTTATCCATTAATTTCACATGATATCAAACAACTATTGGACCATTTAAAAATAGATAAAGCTTTCATATGCGGCTACTCAACGGGAGGGTCCATTGCCCTTGATTTTTTGCTGACATACCCCAAGCGCTCTTTAGGAGGCATTCTTATAGGAGCCCTGTCAGAAGTAAAGGATCTATCATTAAAAAATAAAATTACTTTAGGAGTAAAGTTAGCGGAATGGAAGGCACTTAAAGCTCTTGCTTTATCCGTTTCCTTTACTAACTCCAATACTGGACAATTGTTTAAAGACTTATATATCAACGCAAAAAAAGGGCAAGCCCAAAATGTTAAACAATATTATCAATACAGTTTGCAATATAACTGTACGGCCCGTTTAAATCAAATTAAATGTCCTGTTTTGTTGCTGTACGGGGAAAAAGATAAGGCGTTTCATCGCTACGCCCATTTATTACAAGAAAATCTCCCTGTCAACGAGTGCATACTCATAGGAGACATAAAACATCAGCTTCCTACAAAGGCGGCCGTGGCGGTGAACAATTTCATTAAGCAGTTTGTATCTACTCATGGAGCTCAGAACGGAGGAAATTGAATAGTTGCTCACTGTTTTTGAGCATGGATATCCAGATGGTTCTTCTTAACATTTGCTCAATCAAGAAAAGACTCTAACGTCAAATTGCGGATGCCAATAATTAAGTGAATAGAGGTGGGTCTCCTTTCCCTTAATTATTGTTTTTTGTACTGGGGCTCTTCTTGCTCCAGTCAGACTCCATCCTCCCTTAATTATTCAGTTAAATGGCCCGATAAGGGGGTATCTTATGGCTGTGTAATGTTTGTATAAAATGAGATAAAGTGTAAAAACCATTTACATCGGCGAGCCTAACTGCCCTCTTTTCATATCACAAACTTAGCAAAATATTCGCCTATTTTTTCTTCGGTACGATTCTTCAAATCTTCACTCGAATATTTCTCGAACTTCTCGTATGCCCCACTTGATAATATGAATTCCGTAAACTCTTTGTTGCTGTTACGTTTAATCAGTTGCATGTTATTTCGCAATAGATAAATATTTGTTTTCTTTAAATCAGCCCGAACACTTTTCAACGCCTGTTCAATCATTTTTGTATATGGTCGCTTAAATTTAAGTTGAGTTTCTTCTATGGTAAGCATATCTTTTTCGAGGATTGTGATTAACATTGGTAAATATATTGCGTTATTAAAATGCTTCAACGCATCCGCTGGAATAGATGTCATTTGTTAACCCTACTTTCTTTTTATAACGACTACAAAAATAACTATATCATTATTTTCTATTAATGGTAGTATATAAATGATTAAAGGTTTTGAATATATAATAAATGAAAAGGAGTGTAGATAACCAAATGCAAGTTTATCAGAGTGATGACAAATTCGTGTTGGCCGTCGAAGGAGGACAGTTCCGCGAATTCGATAGTGTACCAAAAGCAATAATCACCAACAATAGACCTGTACCTACAAGAATGTGGCTAACGCCAGAAGAAAAAGATATTGATCCATTTAAAGATACTTTCTGGCTATACAACTATGAGTTTCGAGAGTTTTTGTGTGACGATAATTTGATACATATTTTAAAGATTGATTATACACGGGAAAAACCTTCCTACGCTGCCGGTGAAGCAACCTTCTTTTTAGACGCCGAATATGTACACGATAAAATCGAAGAGTTACGCGAGAGAAGAATGTTAGCAGAGTACCACTGGGATGCAAATGTCCCGACATGGATTGAAATTGAACGAGGATTTAAGTATGACGATGAAGATGAAGAAGATGATGAGGAATATCAATAAAAAAAGGCGAACGCTAAATAGTAAATGAGCCTTTTAACGTCAATTATTACCATTCATGTCTTTCGCGTGGTTCATTAGTTCACTAGTCGGACTAAATATATACCTAGACACTAAAGTAAATACCAATCACTTTAGTATACGGAATAATTAGAGCACATTATTCTATGCACTCTTGTTGATTACCGTGCAATTTCAGTGAGGGCCTTTTGATTCTTTCAGTTGTACCTTTTATAATAGAAGGAACAAATCTTATCGAAAGAGGTGTGTATATGGCGATTATTATACCTTTTAAAACTAGACAGCAATTAGAAACAGAAAATGCGGTTAAAGTTATTCGTGAGTGGGAAACTCATTTAGAATGGGAAGAAGCGAATTGGCACCATGTAATAGAAAGAGAGGAAGAGCAAGAGCTATCTCAGATAGAAATTGAGTGGCTGAATGAATGGATTAAAGAAAATGAGTAAGTTGAGAAAACAGAAATTCCAGAAGATTAAAGGACTCCCATTTAGGAAATCCTTTTTAAATCGATAATAGAAGAATGAGTATGGGTGTATGATCTAATCCTAAAAGTCAATGTGTAATAAATGTGTAATATTAATTCTGTTCTCAACGTTTTCAATCGTATGTCGTGAAAAATGAAAAACATACGAACCATTGGTACGACAACGTTCCCGTGTAATATGAGGATTGTTAACGTATCCCAATATATCCTAATTTAATCGTGGGATGGTTACGAACCACGTCATAAGATGAACCTTGTCTATTATACATGTTTTCTAGAGAAAGTGTAGAGGATTCATTATGCAAAATACCCGATAAATGGAAGCCGTGAAAGAGGTTTTTTAACGTTGCCATAATTCTTCCAAATAAATGGAGAAGTTCAGCCGCTGAATTCTCCGGCTGAACTTTTTCTGTATTCGCTTAGTATCTTTCTCATTTTTCTTGAATTATATCTTCGCAATGTTCTCTAAGTAAGAATGATGGAAAAGAATCGATGCAATCGATTCCGAAAAAAACGTAATAAAGCAAAAGAACCACTCGTCACGATTAAAAATGAAAATGTTAATAGTAACTTGTGATTAATAGGGGAGTAGAAAACAGCCTGTTCAGTAACATAGGTTGCGAGCGCTTCCATACATAATTACAAAACTCGAGTAACTAGATAGAAAGGGATAGCGAAGGAAAACCGCTATCCCTTTTTACACGCTGATTTCTTTCCGTTTACTCGAAGAAGGAATGTTTAGTTCTTCCTGGTACTTGCTAATCGTCCATCTTGATATCGTGATTCCTTTTTCCTTGTTGAAGTATTCAGCAATTTTTTGATCATTCAATCGCATTTCATTAACAAGATCAAAAAACGCACCTCAATTGTTAGACACAAATCTAACAATTGGAGATGCTTTTCTTCAAGGATCACTTCATCTCTGGATTTACAAATGCATCCCGGTCCACTGCCAATAAGTAAAGTAGAATAACATCATGACTAGTATATAAAGAGGCATTAATATCGCGCTGATTTTTAATAGATTGCTAGCATTATATGAAATATTTCCTTCCTCATAAAAGAGAAGCAATGCCTTAGAGCTGACTGGAACTGTAACACAATAGTTCATACCTATTAAACTTAAAAAAACAACAGTTGAAGGATTAACGCCTATTGTTTCGCTAAATAATAATAAACCTGGAATAAAGACGATTGCACGTGTTGTGTGTGATGTTATATACAAATGGCTTGTCACAGTTACAATTAAAATAATTAACACAATGAGCCATTCCGGAGCACCTACAAACAAATGCAATACGTTTAGCATTTCTTTTTCAATCCATTTGACTATACCTGTATCAACCAACACCTTTCCAAGTGCAGTTGCTGCAGCAACAAATATAATCAGGTTCCAGGATACTGAACTTATGCCTTGTTTCCAACTAATGATTCCGTAATTCGGCACCATCATTAAAATTGCGCCTATCATTGTAATAAACGCTATGTCATAGCCATGTATGCTTTCTGTCATCCAACCCACTATTAAAAACAAAATCAGTATTATCGTCTTTTTCTCTTTTCCATTTATTTGTTTTTTGTACAGGATTTTTTCTTCTGGCGGTATGTTTTCTATTTCTTTCAATTCACCTCTTGGCCACAACGTCCATTTTATTAAAAGAACTGAAAGTATTGTAATGGCGATAGCGAATGGTACTCCCCATATAAACCATTGAATATAGGAGATGCTTTGATCAACAGTGCTTTCAAGTAAAGCTATTCCGATTAAATGAGAGCCTGCCCCAATTAAAGTAGCAGACGTACTCATTAATATGATAACAGGTGCTAAAATAGCTAGAACATTTCGTTCCTTAGTCGAAAACCTTTGACTCATCTGATCAATGATTGGCATTGATAAAGCTGCCCGGCCAGATGTAGAAGGAATGAAAAATGCTGATGTAAATAACAATGAACTTAATCCAAAGAGCATATTGTTTTTGTTGGTAGACTTTCTCAATATTGAATGGGTTAAACGTTCTGCTAACCCGGATACTTTAACTGCTTCACCAATGATAAAAGCACCTATCATGAGCCACACAACTTCTTCAGAAAGTGAATGATATAACAAATCCGGTTCTGCTGCATTCATTAAAATTATGAACGCAATGAGGGCTATTGCTACAAATCCAGCTGGAATTTTAGTTGCGATCCATAACGTCATTGCTGATAAGAATGCAAATAAGGATATTTTTGCATGGTAGTCTAATGCGCCAATTAATAAGACCGCGATCATGAATAGAAGATGCAGACTAATAATTACTTTTGAACTTACCGATAATTGTTGAATCCAAGACTGAATACGGGTTTGCTTATACACATTTCTTTCCATTCTTGTTCCCATTTTTATGACACGCTTTCTTTAAATTTCATTCTTTGTGCAACGCCTAAGCCAATCGAGACTTGTCGTAATACTGACTCCGTACTCTCTTCTATCCATTTTGGTGCATTTTGTATTGCCTCTTCCAAAGAAGTTGGTTTTTGAATAATACTGCAATATGCATCGATGCCTGCATGATAATTTAAATCTGCCCCTTTACCAATGGTTCCGGTAATCGCAATGACCGGGATGTTATTTTTTTTCGCAATACGCGCAACTTCAGCTGGGATTTTCCCATTTGGCGTTTGAAAATCCAAGCTACCTTCAGCAGTGAATACAATATCGGCTGTTGAAATTTTTTCTTCTATACTTATGTAGTCCATAATAATATCGAATCGTGGATGTAACATGGCTCCCGTAAATGCAATGAGTCCTGCACCTAATCCGCCAGATGCCCCGCTGCCTGGCAGTGAACGAACATCTATCCCAAGCGTTTCTTGAATTAAAGCTGCATAGTGTTCTAGCGCTGATGATAGCTGTTCAACTTGCTTCGGAGACGCTCCTTTTTGAGGACCAAATATACGGGCAACGCCTTCTTCTCCACATAAAATATTTTTCCAGTTACACGCCACATTAATAGAAACATCATGTAATCGTCTATCTATATGAGTCGTCACGATAGAATCCACCTTCATCAAATCTTCTCCGCCGTCGATATCGACGATTTGTCGCTCTTTATCAAAAAAATGAACGCCTAATGCTTGCGCCATTCCTGCTCCACCATCTGATGTACCTGAATCTCCACAGCCGATCAATATATTGTCAATACCTAAATCAAGCGCGGCAATAATTAACTCTCCTACACCATAGGTAGTTGTTTTTAAAGGGTTTCTTTGATTACGCGGGACTAGTTTTAATCCAGACACAGCTGCCATTTCAATGACAGCAGTCCGTTTACCATTCTCCACAAAAATCCCGAAATGACTTTCGATTTTTTCACCGACGGGCCCTGTCACTTTTTTATTAATTAATTCTCCACCTTTTATGTTAACAATCGTCTTCGCAAATCCTTCTCCACCATCAATCATCGGGATAACATCCATATCGATAGTCTGATTAACGCGTCTCACGCCACGTTCCATTGCTAAAGCAACTTCCTCAGCATCTAGACACTCTTTAAATCCCGATGGCACGATTACAATTTTCATATTAAATTCCCTCCAACAATACTTTGATTAGTTTCTAAGTTACTATCCAAAAATTAGAAACTGATGAGGGAATCATTAAGAATCAGGTAGGAAATCAATGAGAATTATGAGAGAGTTCTTGGATCTGATAAATTCCACCTGTAAATCTGCGTCTGGGTAGTATTTTTCAATTGCAATAGGGGGGCTATTGGCAGCGGATATATTCTCAAACACTTGTTTGATAAATATAGAACTAATGCTTAGAAGATAAAAAAATAGCCTTTCATCAATTCACTGAATTGATGAAAGGCCATACTACTTTAACTATGCACTTGATGCATCAATGTTAACCGAGTCTTTCTTAATTCACTCCAAAGATTTCGCGTTCATTTATAGGCTGAACAGGACGTTGGTTATCAGGGAAAATTTGCTGATATGCTTGAATTTGTTCTTTTGACATTTCAATCGGCTCTTCGAAAACAGTCCATTTTACTTTTTCTGCACAAGGTGGTGTCGTTAATGAACCGTTGTAATGGAAAGATGTTTGATTTGAAGGTAGTAAAGCTTCTAAATCGACAGGTTCTTTTATGGCAATATCTTCTTCTGTTTCACTCTTTGGTAATACACCCCAAATGGATGCCAATGTTTCATTTTCTTTTCCTTCTTGAATCATTAAACCAAGGACGGCAAGCTCACCATTCGTATCTTGGTGTACTAGATGTAGTTCCATATCCAGGTGTTGACTATTGAATTGGTGCTCGCTTGGTGTATGGAAATGGAATTGAGCAAGTATGTATTCTTTTCCTTCAACTACAATGCTGTTGCTTGGTATTGCGGGGTTAGCCTGTATGGTAAGACCGGTATTGGTTATTGAAAAATCTGTTGGCTCATACTGAATTTCAACGTTTTCTAGTTTCTCACTTGTTTTAACCTGAGAGGATTCGATATTGATCGGTGATTGTTCATTTCCATTCATGCAGGCTGAGTATGAGGGATTCAATTCCCCCCAATGTTCAGGTCCTATTTCTTCTTCGTAAGACCATTGAGGAGTATGTGTGATATTTACCTCTGTTTCTTCGATTTCTTTCGTGTCAGTTACTTCTTTTTCGGGTGTAGCTGTTTCCGCTTGCGTCTCTTCTGAGCAAGCTCCTAATAATAAGCTTAACGATACAACTAAAAATGGATACACAATGTACTTTTTCATTTTTGGTAAATCCCCTTCTTCCTTATTTTTTATCTATTGCACATAAAATACACTACTAAAAGAATCGAAAAGTGCAAGACGATATTTACCAATATTGCACAAATTGCACAATGCAGTTAATAAATACTACTCGTTTATAAATGAAAACGAGTAAACATATGAATTATCACTTAGTGCTTAATGTTTATTTTTGGTTTTGATAAAAAGTCTCGTGTGTTTCGTGTTTGTAAGGTGCTGACTCAAAACTTCAATAAATTCTACAAAACACAACTTAAATAGGTATTGTCAAAAAGACCGAGAATAAAGTAGATGAATTATAAATGGGGTGTTAAGTGAATGGGTTAAGGAAAAAGAGTAAGAGAAAACAATAGCGCGGAATTTAGTAGACACATTTGTGTATTTCGCATGACTGCAAGATGATTAAAGGATTCCCATTCAGGAAATCCTTGTAGTTTATATAGAAGTTCTTTCTATTTTGTGATTCGATGCAGATTGAGTGGTGTGGATTTGCTTCCGTATTTTTACTAATTGTTCTGCTAAAGCATCTACACTTGTTAAAGTTGTGCTTTCTCCGAAAGAAATACGAATAAACTCTTTCGCTTTTTGCGGATCAACCTGTAACGCCATCATAGCTTTTGAAGAGGTTTGTTGGCCGACTTGGCAAGCGCTTCCTGTTGAAATGGCAAACCCATGGCGATTTAACTCGAGCATCATAAGTTGTCCTTCAACATTCGTGATGCGAAGACCTATGATTTGAGGCATTTGTATGTTCCGATCGTTGCAGTCATATACAGTGAAAAACTCCGGGTACTTCAAAATTTTTGTAAGAAAAGCGTCTCGAAATTTTGTGTGCTTTTCGTTTAATTCTTGCGGGTCTGTCAATTGTTTAGTCGCTGTAATGAATGCGGCAATTCCAGGAACATTGACAGTTCCGCCTTTAAATCCGGATTCATGGACTAAGCCTGGAAAGACCGGAATGATTCGATGTCGCGGGTGAATGTACGCGACGCCAACCCCTTTTGGACCATATGTTTTATGGGCAGAAATTGTCAAGCTATCAACACAATTTACAATCCGCGCTAAATCTATTTTTCCGAATGATTGAACACAATCACTATGAAGAAGAATCCCGTATTCTTTTACAATCTCGGAAATTTCCTCAAGTGGTTGAATGGTGCCAATCTCAGGATTTATATGTTGAACACTAACAAGAATTGTATTTGGTTTAATGGCTTTCTTGAATGTGTCCAAATTGATCAAGCCATCTTTAGTAAATGGAATTTTCGTTATGTCGAAGCCGTCTTCTTTTAAATATTCAAGCGCGGAATCGACTGATGGGTGTTCACCTAATGTTGTAATAATATGATTCCCTTTAGCTCTGTTTGCTTTTGCTAACGAAATAATAGAAAGTAAATTGCTCTCCGTACCACCAGAAGTAAAATAAACCCCCGCTGACTCTACATTGAGCATCGCCGCAAGTTCGGCACGGCAAAATTCTAGCATATTTTCAGCTTCCGTTCCGATTTCATGTAAACTACTCGTATTTCCATAGCAAGAGATTGAAAGTTCCGTATAAACTAACGCCGCCTCAGGATGAAGTGGTGTCGTCGCTGCATAATCGAAATAATTCATCATAAATTCCTCCAAATTAATATAAATAGTAAATACAATCTTGTCATATTAAGAGTAATATGTAAAGATAGGTGTCAAGACAGTTGTTCAGAAAGACAAATATTCGAACCTGTTAAATACTTCTTTAGATTGGCAGTGTAAAGAGGTAATTCAAAATTTATGCTTCAAGTTGCAAAACTTGTAACAAGTGCAGACCTTAGAGTAGTAGGGCGAATACTAGAGAAGACATTCCTATTGAAAACGAACAATGAAGAGAAACGCGCATTGTTCAGTTACAAAAGGGTGTAGAAATGGGGAGAAGACTACATGAACGTCATCAAGTTAAGATCCATGCTTGAACAATTTTATATAGAAGATATCGGGAATGGCGACTTATCCGGTGCGTTTTTATTTCCGGAATCAGCCAGTGGCGAACTGAACCTTATGGCAAAAATGGATGGGATCTTTTGTGGGAAAAGTATTATTCAAGAGTGCATGCGGATTATTGATGATCAGACGACTGTTTCATGCTATATAGCGGATGGAGAAAGAGTAGAAAAAGGGACCATACTGGCATCGGCGAAAGGGTCCATTCAAAGTTTACTTAAAAGTGAACGAGTCCTTTTAAATCTAATTCAACGAATGAGCGGCATCGCAACGGAAACAAGTGAAGTCGTCGAGCGAGTGAAAGGAACAAATGCGCGAATATGTGACACGAGAAAAACAATGCCTGGCTTACGAATGCTAGATAAATACGCAGTGCGCGCCGGCGGTGGTTTCAATCATCGATTTGGGTTGGATGATGCGGTTATGTTGAAAGATAATCATCTTGCTTTCGCTGGATCGATTTCAAGAGCTATCAGAAAGGTTAGAGAAGGTCTCGGCCATACCGTAAAAATAGAAGTCGAAATCGAAAAGTTAGAGCAATTGAAAGAAGCAGTAGAAGCGCGCGCAGATATTATTATGTTCGATAATTGCACACCTGAAGAAATTATGGAGTGGAGACAAATTGTACCAGATTCGATAATCACAGAAGCTTCTGGAATGATTACGAAAGATACAATTTCCGAGTACGCGAAAACGGGTGTTGATTATATATCTTTAGGTTATTTGACGCATTCTGTAAAAGCTTTTGACATCAGTGCGAATGTTTCAGTACATACAAATTAAGTAGGGGGAATTGAGTGTGACAATCTTACAATATTTCGAAGAACAAAAAAGTGGTACGTTACCTGAAAAGTATCGAAGCCTAACGTCTGAACAAATGGAGGCGCGAATTATAGAAATAAAGGAACAGCTTGGTGAAAAGCTTTTTATTCCAGGACATCATTATCAACGGGATGATGTTATACAATTTGCGGACGCGGCTGGCGATTCGCTACAACTTGCTCAGCTTTGCGCAGCGAATGAAAAAGCCGAACATATCATTTTTTGTGGTGTTCATTTTATGGCGGAAACTGCTGATATTTTAACGAACGATAAGCAAAAAGTGTACTTGCCAGACATGCGTGCCGGATGTTCAATGGCCGATATGGCGGACATATTCCAGACCGACCGGGCATGGGATGCATTAGAGAATTTATTTGGCGAAACAATTGTACCGCTAACGTACGTCAATTCTACTGCTGCGATAAAAGCATTTGTCGGAAAAAACGGTGGTGCGACAGTGACATCTTCTAATGCACACGCTATGGTTAAATGGGCATTTACTCAAAAAGAACGTATTCTCTTTTTACCGGACCAACATCTAGGAAGAAATACTGCTTACGACATAGGAATTCCGCTTGAGGAAATGGCGGTATGGGATCCGATTCATGATCAGTTGGAACATGAAGGAGCAATCGAAGACATCAAGGTTATCTTATGGAAAGGGCATTGCTCCGTACATGAAAACTTCACAGTGCAAAATACAATCGATGTGCGAGCGGAGTATCCAGACATGCGTATTATCGTTCATCCCGAATGCTCGCGTGAAGTGGTCGCATTAGCAGATGACAATGGGTCAACAAAATATATAATTGATAAAATCAATGATGCAAATCCTGGAAGCCAATGGGCAATCGGAACGGAAATGAATCTGGTTAATCGTCTAATTCAATCGCATCCGGATAAACATATTATTTCTCTGAATCCAAGTATGTGTCCGTGTCTGACAATGAATCGTATCGACCTTCCCCATTTACTATGGAGTTTAGAAAGTATCGTAAATGAAGAAAATGTAAATCAAATTATCGTAGATAAGAAGATTGCGGAAAATGCGATTATCGCCTTAGAGCGTATGCTGGAAAGAGTATAATGCTTTAGCATCTGAACGCAACTGGTACGGCGATATCAAGGTTTAGCAAAGTACCAAGATTTTTATGAATAGGAACACAAAGATTATAAAGTGAAATCCCATCCCAGTTCAATTTGACTGGGATGGGGATCATGAGAATTTTATCCTTTAATAATATAAACTATCCACATAATTGCACTTACGACATATTCGATGTGTAATCTCTTCTATATAATCATGTGAACAGTTTTCTTGGAGTTCTTTCAGTGTTGTTTCAAGTATTTTGAGTTGATGCTTGCTTTGTTCAATTTTATTCAAAAGTAGTTTCGTCTCTTTCATCGTCAAACCCCCTCCAAAGCGGTATCAAATGTATAGAGTGCCGCCGACCTTTTGGAATTCCTTTGCTTTATCATTCAGGCCTTTTTCGATAGCAAGGTTTTCTTCAAGCAGATTTAGATCTGTATTTTTCCGGATATCATGCGATATTCGCATACTGCAAAATTTCGGACCACACATCGAGCAGAAATGGGCAACTTTTGCTCCTTCAGCTGGCAATGTTTCATCATGGTATTCCAGTGCGCGTTCCGGATCAAGCCCTAAATTGAATTGGTCTCTCCAACGGAATTCGAACCGTGCTTTTGAAAGTGCATCATCTCTTTTTCTGGCATTTGGATGACCTTTAGCTAGGTCAGCTGCGTGTGCGGCTATTTTATAGGCTATTACACCTTCTCGGACATCATTTTTGTTCGGTAGTCCTAAATGTTCTTTCGGTGTTACATAACAAAGCATCGCAGTACCGAACCAGCCAATCATTGCTGCCCCGATTGCGGATGTAATATGATCATATCCTGGTGCGATATCAGTCGTTAAGGGTCCTAAAGTATAAAAGGGTGCTTCTTGACAGACTTCCATCTGTTTATCAACGTTTTCTTTTATCAAGTGCATGGGTACGTGTCCTGGTCCTTCAATGATTACTTGTATATCATGCTTCCATGCAATTTTTGTTAATTCTCCAAGCGTATCTAATTCGGCAAACTGGGCTTCATCATTGGCATCGGCAATCGAACCAGGCCGTAAACCATCCCCTAAAGAAAAGGAAACATCATACTGCTTCATAATTTCGCAGATTTCCTCAAAATGAGTATACAAGAAGCTTTCTTTGTGATGAATCAGGCACCATTGCGCCATGATTGAACCGCCCCTTGAAACAATACCTGTGACACGCTTGACTGTCATTGGAATATAGCGCAATAACACCCCTGCATGGATAGTGAAATAGTCAACACCTTGTTCAGCTTGCTCAATCAATGTATCACGAAAGACTTCCCAAGATAGGTCTTCCACTTTACCATCTACTTTTTCAAGTGCCTGATAAAGCGGGACAGTACCGATTGGAACCGGAGAATTACGGATAATCCATTCACGTGTTGTATGGATATCCTTACCTGTCGACAAGTCCATAATCGTATCTGCACCCCAGCGAGTTGCCCAGGTCATTTTCTCTACTTCGTTCTCGATAGAGGATGTGACCGCGGAGTTTCCGATGTTGGCATTTATTTTTACATGAAAATTTCTACCGATAATCATCGGTTCTGCTTCTGGATGGTTAATATTTGATGGGATAATGGCTCTTCCGCGTGCGACTTCTTCCCGGACAAATTCTGCATCCACACCTTCACGTATTGCGATAAACTCCATTTCAGGGGTAATGATTCCTTTTCTCGCATAGTGCATCTGCGTTACATTTTCACCTTCTTTTGCACGTAGTGGCTTTCTTTTCAGGAAATGAAAGTTATTGTTTTCATTTTCATCCTTCGTTTTATAACCGTTATCTTCCGGCTTTAATTCTCTTCCTTCATATTCTTCTATATCCTTGCGTTCTAGGATCCAGTTTTTCTTTATTGAAGGGAGTCCTTTACGAATATCTACTTTATATTTATCATCCGTATATTTACCACTTGTGTCATAGACTCGTAATGGTTCATTCTCAATCTCGCCTTCATCCGTTATCGTCGATGATAGTTTAATTTCTCTTGCAGGTACAAGAATGTCTGTCCTGCTACCTTGGATGTATACTTTCTTGCTCGCTGGAAAACTTTCATAAATGTGAATCGGCATAGCTTCTTTTTCTTTGTCCATCAAGTCAATCGTCTCCTCTTTTTTAGTTTCTTGGAAGACCGTGACTCAGTCCGAAAGAAGTCATTCCTAATTTCAAAGAATGAATAAATGACACACGATTTTTCACGAAAAAAGACTAGATCCAAGTAAATACGGACCTAGTCTCTCTAAATGAAACATACATATAGATGCATGTCATCAGTAGAATTTAGAAACTTCCCCACGCTGGTATGAGCCAGATCAGGTCCAAAGAGTTAGGAAAACTTAAACGTTTTTTCCCTCTCAGCCCGGACTAACCGGACACCTCTAGTTCAATCTAATTAAATTGTTCAGCCTATCAATTCCAAGTATAGCCAATAATAAAACAATGTCAATAGCTTGAAATATTCATTTGATTAATTTTTTTACTATTCACGACTTAATCTGCAAATATTGAAAAATGGTATATTCAGAGTCATAAAGAATGGTATTCTAATAGTAAAGCGGGTTGGAGGGAAAGTCTTGTCACAACGGTTTTCATATTTTCTAGTACTATTAGGGGCTGTACTTTGGGGAACAACTGGAACGGCTCAAACATTCATGCCGCAAACAATTCATCCATTGGCAGTGGGAGCATCAAGACTCGCAGTGGGTGGTTTCACATTATTAGCCGTTTTACTGATCATGCGCAAAATTGATTTTCGAAACTGGCCATGGCGTCCCACAATCTACGCTGCGATTTCAATGGCTGTCTTCCAGTATTTATTTTTCTCTTCTGTAAGACTAACCGGAATTGCCATCGGAACGGTTGTGACAATTGGAAGCGCACCCGTTTTTTCTGGATTTATTGAATGGTTTCTATTGAAGCGCCGCCCAAACGGGGTATGGATGATTGCGACGCTACTCGCAATTGTTGGGTGCGCACTGCTCTTTATAAACAAAGATGGAATCGTCGTCAACCCAATCGGCGTGACCATGTCGCTCGGCGCGGGACTATTATTTGCGTTTTATGCACTTGTTAATAAAGAAGTCCTTGAAAAAACGGAAGCAATTTCTGCTGTAGCGGTCATTTTTTCGGTTAGCGCACTTATGTTACTGCCATTTCTTTTGCGATTTGAAACAGAGGGTTTATTGACGGGAAGTGGGATTGCGGTAGTTATTTATTTGGGAATCGCAACAACGAGTGTTGCCTATATTCTTTTTTCCACAGGATTAAAACACATTCCTTCCTCATCAGCCGTCACGCTATCACTTGCAGAACCACTCACCGCAGCTTTACTCAGTGTTGTCATTGTTAGAGAAAAATTAGATCTAACATCTTGGATTGGGATTGCTATGCTGCTCGGTGGAATTCTTGTACTGACATTGAGTGGACGAAAATCAAAGAAAAGCCATGTCGCGAATGAATGACATGGCTTCTTTGTTGTTTATGCATCGATAATTGGACTAACCAGAACGGGCTCGGCTTTTCGAATTGACCGTATTAGAATAAGCAGTACAATTTCCATTATAAAGGTAGCGAATATGAGCACGCCACCAACTACGATCCAAAAACCTCCGGATACATTCATTGAAAATGATGCGTTAGCCAATAAAAGTAAATTTGATATCATATATATTATAAAGACTGTGTTTGTTCGGTTAATTAATGTAGTATGATCATAATCTTCCACTATGGTTTTCAGAACCAAGAACAGAAAATAAGCCAGGATTAATTTTAAAAAAAGGAGTACAGCCGTATAGATACTCCAGCCTAAAGAATTTACCTCATCAAGATTGGTAAAGGCAGTTGGAATGGAGACCAAAATCATTCCAACAGCCAAAATTCCTACTTTTTGAGCGTTTGGATAATGTTCCCGAAGACCAAAACAGCCCAGTGCAATTAAAAAATAACCAATAGGATCTGAAAGGATATCAATTCCAATTTCAAAGCGAAGAAATACAAATAGGAATCCCCAAAACACCAAATTCAAGGAACTTCTCATCGCGAACCTCCTTTTATTTTTTCCTGAATAATCCTATCAACATCCTTTTGTTTCAAATCAGGTATGTGATTATTAATAAAGCTATAGGATGTAAATGGTTTGCCACTTTCAGTCGACCCTGTAATTAAGATTGAAGATTCCAAAAAACCGATAAAGTTAGGTGAAATCTGCGAATAAAGTTTGAAACCTTCATCTTTTTCCAGATCGAAAGGAAACTTAAAGTCTTTAATCTCAATGCCATGCAATCCATTCCAGCTACTATCCAAAAGGTCGGGTTGCTCTTGATTAGAAACAGTATTCATGGAATCCATTTTAAGAAAAACATGATCTTTTATAACCTCATCAAATTTGAATCTCATACTGTCAATTGTCAGGTTTTCTCCTGCAGAAAATGCCATTATGCTCAAGTTATCGCTATTAGATCCACTCCATGGTTGGCTGAGCATATTTTCAAATTCATAGGGTTTACGAAGCACAACTTCGCCAATTGGTACAGTTATATCCCGTCCATCGTCGAAGAACAATTTCATCTCGTGAATGATTAATTCATCGTTATCTTTTAATAATTCTTCTAAGTCGTATGAAACTAATTCAATCCGAATTTCACGCAATGAATAATGCGTGAATGTCTGTAAATCAGTCGCGACTTCATTCGCATAGAAGCCGAAGTCATTGAAGAAAAAGTCATCTTGAGCTACATAACCATCGATACCTTCGAAATTCACATGGGAAAGATGGGAATTGTCATTGATATTTGTTAAATAGTAAAGCGTGAGATAACTTATTTCCTCTCCGACCGATAGTTCAATATAATGATCCAAAAATATTGGTTCATCAAGACGTTTGGAATAGGCATAATACGAATTCAAAATCCAACTTAGGCCTATGAAAAACAGTGCAAGCCAAAAAATCCGACCTTTCAAATCGCTCCCCCCCTCATGTGAAAACAATTGCTAAATTCAGTATACTATATGAAAAACACATCTCCCATACTTATTTTTTGTTAATTTATTCACAATCAATGCGCTAGCTACTTGAGTAAACCAATAACCAAAAAAGATAACGCCGAATAATAACTTCTTAAGAAAGTCTTCATAATTTGAATGCCTGAAAGTTAAGATTTACCGAGTAGAATTGGTATCATATAAGAAAGCGAGGTGCGGATGATGGCTAGATTTACAGTACTTGTTGCGGATGACGACCAAGAGATTCGAGACGGCATTGAAATTTACTTGAAAAATGAAGGTTATGACGTATTGAAGGCAGCGGACGGCAAAGAGGCGCTTGAACTTCTAGGGTCAAATGAAGTACATCTACTTGTTCTCGATATTATGATGCCGAATATGGATGGCATAACGGCGACGTTCAAAATTCGAGAAGAAAACAACATCCCGATCATTATGTTGAGTGCTAAGGTAGAAGACTCCGATAAAATTCATGGTTTGTCGGTCGGTGCCGATGATTACGTTACCAAACCTTTTCACCCGATGGAATTAATGGCGCGCGTCAAATCGCAATTACGCCGTTATGTTCAATTTGGGACATACGAAGGTTCACAAAAGAAGATTGTTATCGATGGGCTTGCACTTGATGAAGAGGCCAAAGAAATTACTGTTGATGGGGTAGGGGTAAAACTAACGCCAATCGAATTTAAAATAACCGAATTACTGATGAAAAACGCAGGACGTGTTTTCTCAATTAATGAAATTTACGAACGAGTTTGGAACGAACAGGCATACAATGCTGAAAATATCGTCGCAGTTCATATACGGAAAATCCGCGAAAAGATTGAAGCTGATCCAAAAAATCCGCGTTACGTAAAGGTGGTGTGGGGCATTGGCTACAAAATCGAGAAGTAAAAGCGCACTTTTTTGGTCAATTATTGCCCTGATCATAGCAACCGTTAGCATCGGTTATTGTTTTACGCATTTTTTCGACCTGTATTACGGAGAAACATTCCGGTCCAACCGGATGATTGTCCAACTAACAAGAATGTTTAGCGGAGGCCTGTAAGAATGAAAAATAATAAAATGCAACTTTTTGTCTGGTCTATTCTCGCAGCCCTGCTATTAATAGCCATACCATCAGCATTGCAATTTTCGCCTACCTATATTGGAAAAAACTATTTCGATACAGAAGACTTTCAAAGAGAAATGGACAATTTTTATGGCATGCTGGGTCCAGCGGTTTTGAATCCGCTCGATATTGAAGAGGCGAAAAAGAAAATTCCGGTTACAAATGATGAAATAGAAGAACATCGCAATTATTATGGCTCTCTTTCAGATCAACTGACCAATCTTCATGACCAGTATGAGGAACGAGTTAATGAAGCTAAGTCTTCGGGGAATAAACAACTCGAAGCCGCATTAATCAAAGAACGGGATATTAAGATCGCGGATGTTGAGATGAATTTTGAAAGTGATGAGCATGTTGAAGCCAAAATTCGGGCTGAAAAAGAAATTGTTTTGGAGAAATATATAAATGAACTTAAGGGTACTGAACTGTCACTTTTTCCGATAGCCTATCATCTAACAGACGTGGAAACCGGTGAAACGTTTTCATCTGGTAGTGTGACCGTGAAATCAGTATACAAAAAGGTGTTTAATGAAGAGGAAGGATTATTTAAAGCTAATTCTATCCCTCGTAATGACTACGATGAAGGGGAATATGTATCCAACTTTTTATATGAAGTAGCTGAATTAACGAATGGCAATATGTCTTTATTTAAAAATCCAGTAAGGACATACGAAGGGGAAGTCATAATACCAGATACTGCATTAGCTTCTGGTTATTTAAAAAGCCAAGTAGCAGAATTTAATAAAAGAAAATATGCAACTTATGCAATGTGGCTATTGGGAATCCTATCAGCTGTCGCCTTATTCACCATCGTTAAGTTTAGAAAAGAGTGGGTAACAAATACAAGGCTCAATGCGCGTTATGATAAATTAAAAATAGACATGAAAGCCGCTTTGTTTTTCTTGTCTATCCTAATTACGACCGAAATTATTTACCGGAATGCACAACCTAGCCATTACTTCCAAATCTATTCAGGAAATTTACTTGCGCATATTAGTTGGCTCATCATTCTGGCAATCGCGATTGCGGCCATATCGTTTCAACTTGTCGATTGTGTTGAACGTTGGAAGCATAAAGGCGTGCTGGAACAGGATATTGCAAACAGTTCCATTGTGAAGTTTTTCAGGGCAATACAGGAAATGTTCATGAGCAAAACAATTGGTATTCAAACGTTTATTTTGCTTGTTGGATTTTTTCTTGCTGGAGCTGGATTCGCTGGAGTCTTCGGATTTCTTCTCGGCGGAATGTATGTTGGCCCTTTCTTATTAGTCTTTTACGCAATATGTGTCGTGTTCTTGGGATTACCAGCGCTCTATATTTTCATGAGACGCTCAGCATATCTGAATCGAATTATTATCGCGACAGAAAAGATGGCACAAGGGCGGTTACAAGATGAAATTAAGATAGAAGGAAAATCACCATTAGCGGATCACGCAAGGAACCTGAATAACTTGCGCGAAGGCGTAAAAGTTTCGATGACGGAACAAGCGAAAAGTGAACGATTAAAGACCGAATTAATCACAAATGTGAGTCATGACTTGCGCACGCCGCTAACATCGATTATAACGTATACGGATTTATTGAAATCACCGGAATTAACAGAGGATGAGCGTCAAAAATACGTGGATATCCTTGATAAAAAATCACAGCGATTGAAAACGTTAATCGAAGATTTATTTGAAGTATCAAAAATGGCCAGCGGAAACCTAGAGCTTCATAAACAGCGAGTCGATTTGACGCAGCTGCTTCAACAGGCATTGGCGGAACATGCAGATGATATTTCTACGAACGGTCTTGATTTCCGAGTGAACTTGCCGGAAACTGAGATTGTTGCGAATGTCGATGGCCAAAGATGGTGGCGTGTCCTCGATAATTTAATCGTCAACGCGATCAAATACTCGATGCCGGGCACTCGCGTTTACATTACGCTAAAACAAGCAGGCGACCAGGCGAAGTTTGAACTGAAAAACATATCTCAGTATGAATTAAATGAAAACGGAGACGAACTATTTGAACGCTTTAAACGAGCAGATACTTCACGTCATACAGACGGTTCGGGTCTAGGTCTTGCCATCGCTCAATCCATTGTCGATATGCATGACGGAGAAATGAAGATTGAAGTGGACGGGGATTTATTTAAAGTAACGGTGTTAGTTCCAGTCATTTAATATTAACGCGAATCAAAAACTGTACAACTTGCTAATTTAGCAATGTGGTACAGTTTTTTTGTGTAGCTTTTTCATAGATTGATAGGGAAATTAACAAATATATGTTTATTGTGGTGGATTAGTAGGAATAGAACAATATGGAAGAAACCAAAAATAGATGGGAGGAAATTATATGTCAGACTTCACAGTTCAAGGATTTTTAAGTTGGTTGCCTGATTTATTAATAGGTTTACTGATTTTACTTGTTGGATTCATTATTGCGAAGGTTATCCAAGGAGTGGTTTACAAGCTGCTTCGTAAATTCCGCATGAATGAACGTCTTGGAACGACAGAATCGAAATGGAATATCGAGAAGATTATTAGTAAAGTTGTATTTTGGGGTATCATGCTTCTCGCATTGATTATGTTCCTTAATGTTATGAACATGAGCTTGATAGCAACACCATTCGTTTCAATTTATTCAGGATTTGCGGGTGCCATTCTTGGTATTTTAAAAGCCGCAATCATTTTATTTATTGCTTGGATATTGGCGCTTGTCGTGAAAAAGTTCATCCTTATGGCGGGTAATAAGTTAAATCTTAATAAGTATTTTGTGAAAGCCGGTGTTTCTGCGGAGGAAGCAAATAAATCGAAATGGATTGAAAATGCAGCAAACATCGCATTTTACTTGATACTGCTTTTATTCATGCCAGCTGTTTTACATGCGCTGGGATTAAGCGGTGTGAGTGGTCCTTTTGAAGGATTACTACAAGGATTCTTAAACTTCATACCAAAACTGGTTGGAGCGGCTATTATTTTTGTAGTAGGGTTTATCGTCGCAAAGATTATCCGCGTTATTTTAACAAAATTCTTGGAATCAATTGGAACAGATCGTTTTGCAGACAAATTAAAAATATCTTCGTTTTTAAAAGGAACGAGCCTTTCGAAATTAGTTGGAACGATTGCGTTTATTCTCATCATGATTCCAGTTACGATTTCATCGCTTGAAGCGCTTGACTTGCGCGGTATTTCAGAACCGGCAATTGCGATGTTGCATGACATTGTTGGTATGATACCGAAAATCATAATTGGAATAGTACTTGTGTTAGTTGGCGTACTTCTTGCTAAATGGATTAAAGGTGTCGTTGTTTCACTGCTTGAAAATTTAGGTGTCAATTCATTGTTCGGCAAAATGGGCGTTCGTTCTGTAAAGCCTTCAATGCCGTCACTAGCAGAGATTATAGGAACAATTGTACAAATTGTCGTCATTTTGTTGTTCGTTGTTGAAGCATTACAAGTTGTAAACTTACACTTTATGGTGTCGTTAGCTACAGGTATTTTTGCATATTTGCCAATGGTTCTAGCAGCAGTTGTTATTCTAGCTGTCGGATTCTGGTTAGCGAATCTTGCTGAACGTTTTGTCGGAAGCGTGATGACGAAACCATCCGGGGCACCGCATGTTCTACGATATGTTGCAAAGTATGCAATTCTAGCATTTGCTTTCTTCATGGCACTTAGTCAGCTTGGAATTGCACCAGCAATCATCAATGCAGCGTTTATTCTCATACTCGGCGGAGTTGCGCTCGCATTTGGCCTTGCATTTGGTCTAGGCGGCCGAGAGCATGCTTCTCGTTATCTATCGGAAATGGAAAGTAGTTTACAAGGTGCTGAAGTTTCAAAGACGAAGTGGGAACAAGAGAAAGCCGAAGTGAAAAATGAGGTTGAAGATGTTATAAACAATGCCGAAGTCGATCCGAACAAATCGACTCCAGGACAAGACACATCATATAATGAACCGAAACCGGGCGAAAGATACCCGTATGAAGGGGAAGGAAATGACGATCCAATAGTACCATAAAGGTAATGAAAGAATTGGACTGCTAATTTATTAGTAGTCCAATTTTTTAATAAAAGTAAAATATGTAAACCCCAACTAAAAGAACGCCGACATCCGCAAACATATGAATGATCCACGATGGTAAAATGGTTCCGCTTCTCTCATTTACCATTTGGAAAATGAAACCGCCAACCCATAAACCGAGGACAGCGAGCAGTAGTATTGGTAGATTGAACCACGGTAAAAATATTGCGACATGATAGACTGCAAAAAGTAGGGAAGGAATTATCAACCTGAAAAAATTATTTTTAAAGAAGCTTGGCAATAGTCCGCGAAAAAAGAACTCTTCTAATAGTGAATTCCCGATTAATATATAGAGAGCAACAAAAGGGAATACTGTAGCGGTTACACCTGCACGTTCAATTAAATCTAAAAGTAGCGAATCGATATCTATAGAAGGCATGAGTAAAATAAATGCCGCGATAATTACGAACATGACGGCGAGACCAGAAAGTATTGCGATTCGTAAACTTGTCCTATCTGTCTTTTTTATTGACAGAAAAGTGAGTTTTGTTTTCCTGAACAGAATTAGTGGAATAACAAGAAAGAGGATAACTTTCGCCATCGTTTTCCAAATATATGAAACTTCTATTCCTTGTTCAATCCAAAGTAAAAAAACGATACTAGCCAATGCTAATAAGAGTCCTTTTAACATTACACACCTCCGAAGTCTTTGTTAATACTATATGTCGGCAGAAGAGCCGTGTAAAGAAGAAGTTTCTAAATAGTCTTTATACTCGGATTGGGGTATACTAATTATAGGGCTGAGTTAATATTCTTAGTAAAAGGAGACGATAAAACATGAAAAAACATGAAAATTATCCAAACAAAGCCGATTTTGAACCTAATGTTGATAAACACGGGAAAACAAATGCTGACCTGCCACTTTCCGATCCGGCAGAATCGAATGAAACAGAAGTTTTTCGAGAAAACGAATATAAAGAAACAGAAAAAGATATACAAAAACCATCCGCTTATGGTGAACATAAAACAAGAAAATAGAGATAGAAATGAGGACGTTAACAATCGAAATCCTGAATCAGATGAATTTCACGCGTTTGTACACACTAGGTCGTCTTGAAAAAACGATTGACGCTGAGTGGGATACGCAACCGACTGGATTCAGTAATACAATACGTTGGAACGCCGGACATATTTATGTGACTTTGGAGTATTTTGTGCATCTGGTAGATAAAGAGTATGAAATCGTTAATGCCGAATGGATTCCGCTCTTTGTGAGAGGCTCTTCTCCTGCAATATGGGAAGGGGATATTCCTTCAAACGAGGAAATGGTAGTTGCATTGACAGAGCAAACTGCACGTCTAAAGGAAGTACTTTCGGGAAAAATCGAAGAACCTTTAGAAAATCCGATAGACTTTGGTAATCATACAATAAAGACAATCGGGGCGTTAATCTTATTTGCCATTTGGCATGAAGGTCTACACACAGGAATTATCGATGGTTTAAATCGTGCAACAGTAAACTAAAAGACTAAAAGTCAGCAGCCTAAATGTTTAGGTAGCTGACTTTTATTTTACTAAATCATGTTTAAACGCATAGATAACAGCTTGCGTCCGGTCCTGCACTTCTAGTTTAGACAATAAATTACTCACATGCGTTTTTACTGTTTTAACAGCAATGAATAATTCATCCGCGATTTCTTGATTCGTTTTTCCTTTTGAAATATGCAGCAATACTTCGAGTTCCCGTTCGGTTAACTGCTCATGGGGCGATGATTGATTGCCAACTCGCATTCGCTTCATCATTTTTGTTGTGACTTCTGGCTCTAGTACTGTTTGGCCTTTTAGTGTTTCACGAATTGCCTCTGCAATCCGTTTTGCATTCGACGTTTTTAATATGTAGCTAATTGCGCCCGCTTCGAGTGCAGGATACACTTTATCATCGTCCAAAAAGCTAGTAACAATCATTATCTTCGCTTCGGGCCATTGGTCAATGATCGCTTTAGTAGCCTCGGCCCCGTTCATCCCAGGCATGACCATGTCCATTAATATAATATCTGGTCGCAATTCAAGCGCTTTGTCGACCGCTTCAAGTCCATTAACAGCCTCCCCGACAACTTCCATATCAGGTTGAATTTTTAAGTATGCCGAAACACCGATACGAACCATTTCATGATCGTCTACCAATAAAATCTTAATCAATCGATTCCTCTCCTTTCAGCGTGGGTAATTTCACTTCAATAATCGTACCTTGCGAAGGGACGGAGACGATTTTACAAGTCGCTCCAATTTCAATGGCACGTTCTTTTACGTTTTGTAAGCCATAAGAACCCGTCTTTTCATCAACTTCCTGAAAACCGATGCCGTTATCTTGAACGCGAAAAATGGCAAGCCCATCTCGTTCCACTAAGAGAATATCAACTTCTGTTGCTTGTGCATGACGGAGTGTGTTGGACAAAGTCTCTTGAGCAATTCGGAATAGGTGATCTTCTGCCCCTTTGGAAAGATGAACTTCTTCTAAGCGGTAACGAATATCAAACAATACTTTCTCTTTCAATTCGACTAAGAGCTCTTCAAGTCCTTCTGCAAGAGACTTGTTTTTTAGTGCGGCCGGACGAAGATGGAGGAGTAGGGCCCTCATTTCCAATTGCGCTTGTTGAACCATTCGTTCAACCTGGTGAAGGGGTACTTTTGCTGCGGCATCTTCTTCGCCCTCCGTAATTGCTGACAAAAGCATAGAAGCGGCGAATAACTGTTGAGAGACAGAGTCATGTAATTCCCGCGCAAGTCGTTGGCGTTCTTGTACGACGCGTTCCTGAATGAGTTGGTCTTGCGTTTCAGCTCGTTCGTCCGTAATGCGTTGCAAGCTTTTTCGTTGCGAATGAATTAAATCTGAAACTGTTTCAATCGTCCGGTCCATACGAGGCGTGAATTTTTCTTTCGGATAGGTGTCTCCATCAGTAGCGAGTAAATTAGAGAGTCTCTCTTCGATGACTTTTTCTTTTGAGCGTTCCAAATTATGCGTCCAAATTGCAATGACCCATCCAAGGAGGAGGGCGGTATTCAGTATCCACCAACCAATCGGAACAGCGGAAACGGTTAACTCATAAAATGCTCGCCAACTTTCTTTTAGTGGCAAGCCGATAAGGAAATAAAGATAAAGTGCAGCAATCGTGATAAATAGGAATGTCAGGAAAAAACCACGCGCAATCACTTTTCTCATTTACGTGTCACCTCAACATCCCCAGCCCAAGTAGAAAGGGTAATAATAAGTTCTGGACTATTATCAATTGACTCAGAGTACCCATCTTTCATATGAAGAAACTCATTGACAAGCCTCTTTTTATGAACGCCAAAAAGTTTTGCTTCACCGAATAGAGTTGTGTAATGAACTCGAACGGGAATCTCATAGGGCAATTCGATTTTGATTTTCCCGATTCCTTGTCTGACGGAAATGAGGGAAGTTCCTTTCGGAAGAACCGTCTCCGTGACATCGATTGTAATATCGCCGAAGAAGCCTTGAATATGAACATCTTCCCATTCGTAAGATGAAAAGGGCGATGATTGGACTGAAAATAAATTATTTTTCCAAATTCCGTTCGGTGTTTCTTTTTTATATTCATGAAGAGGCCGCATAATTGTTTCTGCGGGAATGCCTTTCCATAATTTATAGAGGATATTAATGACTAAGATTAAGGCTAAAAGACGCAAACTCCATAAGGTAAATAAAGCAAGAACAATAAAGACAAATCCCGTAATGACTAGGAACTTAGATTGTTTTCGTATTCCGAAATAGAGAAGAAATGAACCGATAATCACAAAAGCGATACTGCCTGTGCGTAAAAAAACCGTTTCAAAAAGAACGAGGAGTAAAAATGCAAAGCCCCAAAACGTAATTTTGCTTGTATTAAATTGCTCTTTCATTTTACATCCTCCTCTGTGTGGTCTTGGTTGGGTGCTGAAGATGGAAAAAAGTGACTAAAAAGATGGAGAATAATTACTCTTTATCCCGTTGATTTCCGTTCCGGGCGGACGCTTTCCTGCGGGCATCACCTCAATCTCCTCGTCGCTACGCTCCTGCGGGGCTTTCGGTTGATGCTATTCCGCGGGAGTCGCCACCCTGCACTCCAATCAACTAATTCACTATAATAAGAAAGTTAATTATTTACCTTCTTTCTGATAAAGAAATTCATATTGACTGCAAGCCTGTTATAAGAAAAAACTTTGTTATACAGTTTTGATCTAGAAAAACATTATTTAAGATGTTACTAATAAATTTTACATTCTCTGTTATAAGAAACGTCAACAATTTACCAAAAATAAACCAGCGAGGGCGCCTTACAAGTGGTAGCCGGAGCGATAAGACTGGCAGTGGTCTTCTGTCAGGCTTATCGCGGGAGGCATCCACCAGCGCCGAAGCGTGTTTAATGAGAAACTCTCTACTGCTACTTGTTCCTGTAAGAAAGATTCCTCTTTATACTTTACAGTTTACACAACTTCGACATTTTTTTCATCAGTTGTTTCAAGTGATTCAAGTCGGCGTTCCATTGATGATGTTTCGTATTCACGGTCAATTTTACCGCCAAGGCTTTCGATGTACTGATTCATCTCGGTTAATGACGACACTTTTTCATCTGCTGTCTCAGGTGAAATCACTTTGTCCATTTGATGATGAGCGCGTGTGACATTTTCTTTGCCCATTAATTGTAACTGACGGACTTTCATATCTTTAACTTTATGTTTCATTTCTTCAAATTTACGTTCTAAAGAAGTTAATTCGTCAGTAACATGAATGATTGTTTCTGTAAGATCATTCGCGCGCTTTTCGTAAGCAGTAACTTCCTGTTCAGCGAACGCGACTAAATCTTCTTCGCCGACAGATTGTGCGAGCTTAAGCTGTTTTCGACGTTTATCGACCATTGTTTCAGCTTCAGTTAATTCTTTTTGAAGTTCCGTTTTAAGTTTAAATTGACGTTCGAGCAACTTTCCGACTGAATTTGTTTGTTTTTCTGCTTCTCGAATGTACTGGTTAAGCATTGCAATCGGGTTTTTATTTTCTTTCTTGTCAAAGGCATTATGTAAATCTGCCTGCACTGTGTATTTGAATCGGTTCCAAAGTGAATTCATGATAAATTCCTCCTCATTATTTTGTGATTTCTTCCCACTGTCTTTCGAAATTAACGAAAGGGTCATTTATGGGGCCATGTTCGATGATGTTGTCATCTGCTGGTGTGCTATTCCATTTGCGCCATACATATAACACACCGATAATCGCGATGATGCCGATAAACGCGGGCACATTTGAAATTGCTGTGATCAAGCCGATCAGAAGTACGCCTCCCCAGAATAACTTTGCGATTGTTGAGTCGCTTTTTCTGAAGTAGTGAAAACCTGCATAGGCGATTAGTGCTGACAAAGCGAGTGCTAATAATGAACCTAGATTTGCGACAGCGATAATTCCAGCGGTGATGCCGAGTAGTACAAGTCCGAATTTTTTCATTTTCCTTGCCTCCTTTATTTGTATCTTAATCTTATACTGGAATCGTGTTTGTCCCTACAGGCGCAAAGCGGATTTCCATCTAAGACCTAAGGCTGAATTATTTATACTACGCTATGGAAATTGGACTAGCTTTCATGTAAACTATAATTGAAGGAAGAGTCAATTAATTTAGATAACTGTTGAGTTGATTGATACAAAGGAAGGGGGACAGGCGCATATAAATAGGAAGAATTGCATATAATCATTCGGTATCGATGTTGGAAAGGCGAACGTACTTAATAATCTATTACCCATAAAAGGAGCTGGATTTAGTATGATGCAAACACCGCTTTTATTATCGTCATTTGTCAAACGAGCAGAACAGTTCTTTCCGGACAAGTTAATTATTTCTCGGACAGGCGAAGATAAGATCCACCGTATCCCGTATAGTGAATTTGCAAAACGAACGCGCAAACTCGCCGATGCACTGACAAAACTCGGTATGAAGCACGGAACGAAAGTCGGCTCATTTGGTTGGAATCACCATCGCCATTTGGAGGCTTATTTTGGCGTTCCGTGTACCGGTGCGATCCTTCATATGATTAATATACGACTGTCACCAGAACATATCGCTTATGTTATCAACCATGCCGAAGATGAAATTCTGCTTGTTGACGATAATTTATTTCCGCATCTCCAACAGCTTGCGCCTATGTTAAAAACAGTCAAGCATTATGTCATCATGGGCGACAGTAAAGATATACCTGAAACGACGCTCGAAAATGTTCATTCCTATGAAGCGCTGCTTGATGCAGCTTCCGATACATTTGAATTTCCAGAGGATTTAGATGAAAACACGCCTGCGGGAATGTGTTATACATCCGCGACAACGGGGAATCCGAAAGGCGTTGTATATACGCATCGAGGCCTCGTGTTACACAGTTATGCACTAGGTTTATCTGATGCGATGGGCATGTCCGAGCGTGATGTTACATTGGCAATTGTTCCGATGTTCCATGCAAATGCATGGGGGATGCCATTCGCCGCCGTGTTCTTTGGAACGTCACAAGTACTACCGGGACCAGGATTTAATCCGGCTTTAATTCTTGATCTTATCGAAAAAGAAAAAGTAACGATTACCGCGGGTGTCCCGACGATTTGGTTGGCAGTATTAAACGAACTTGAAAAGAATCCGCGAGATATATCATCGCTACGTGCGATTGTCAGCGGTGGTTCAGCTTCACCGAAAGGGCTAATCCGTGCTTTCGAAGAAAAGTATAAAGTGCCATTCATTGTCGGCTACGGATTAACCGAAACTTCGCCACTTGTCAGTTTGTCTGTATTTACATCTAAAATGGAAAACTATTCAATGGAAGAAAAAATCAATATACGCGCGCTCCAAGGGTTGACCATGCCTGGACTCGAGGTTCGCATTGTCAATGAAGACGGGGAAGTGCCCTGGGACGGGAAAACGATGGGCGAATTAACCATTAAAGGTCCTTGGATTGCAAGTGAATATTATAAAGATGAACGTACGACGGACGCATTTAAAGACGGATGGCTATATACGGGAGACATTGCGATCATGACGGAAGACGGCTATCTGAAATTGATGGATAGAACCGCAGATTTAATTAAAAGCGGCGGGGAGTGGATCTCGTCCGTTGATCTTGAAAATGCATTAATGACACATGACGCTGTATTTGAAGCGGCGGTAATCGCCATCCCGCATGAGAAGTGGTTGGAACGTCCACTCGCTTGCGTTGTGTTGCACGAAGGACAAACCGCTGATGAAGAAATGAAGGAAAAATTGTTGTCTTATATGGAAGGGCAATTTGCGAAATGGTGGGTTCCGGACGATGTCGTGTTTTTGGATGAGATTCCAAAAACATCTGTCGGTAAGTTTTTAAAAATGGCACTTAGAAAAGAACTGACAGAGAACGTCGAACAAGTTTAATAGAAAAGCCATCCTTTATCTTGGATGGCTTTTCCCTTTTATAGGAGTAAAAATTATTTAGTTATTTGGATCACTTGTAATTTTACGTGGGAAGGATTGGAGTGCATCCTTCTTTGTTCATATTTTGTGGAGAACTTTACGGTTTTTATCGAATGGCGTCGAATGTTCAGAATTTATCCACAAAATCGAAAAATTGTCCACCGAAATTGAGGATATCTTTTATAAGTCGCTAGATATGCACATGTTGATAAAGTATTTGGGTGTAATAAGCTGTCATGACGTTTCATCATTTCACATAAACTGTTCATGAGAAGGAACATTTTCAAGAATGGAACGTCCAGTTTAGGTGAATTTCAATTTGCACGGCAGTACTTATTTTAGTAGACTTGGTATCGGCGGGGATGAAGCATGGAAAATTGGATTACTGAATTTATGAGCGAGTTTGGCTATATTGGTGTATTATTGTTAATTATGCTTGAAAATATTTTTCCACCCATCCCATCAGAAGTGATTTTGACTTTTGGCGGTTTTATGACGACGTTTTCGAATATGACACCACTCGGCGTTATTATTGCTGCAACGATCGGATCTGTAATTGGAGCGATGATTTTATATAGCATAGGTCTTCTTATTGATGTTAGTCGTTTAGAAAAAATCGTCGATCGATGGGGACACCTATTACGGTTGACAAGGAAAGACATTCATAAAGCGGACGCGTGGTTTGATAAATATGGTCCGTGGACTGTATTTTTTTGCCGGTTAGTTCCACTTATTCGGAGCCTAATTTCAGTTCCGGCAGGCATGTCCAATATGAACTTTCCACTATTCATATTATTAACGACGCTTGGTAGTTTACTGTGGAACGGGATTCTCGTTTCAGTCGGTGTCGCGGTCGGAGACAATTGGGAATCGATTGTTTATTATATGGATATTTATTCGAACATTGCGTATGTACTAATCGGAATGAGCGGAGTCGCGGCGACTATTTGGTATATTCGCTTCCGCAGAAAGAGGGCTTAGGTGACTTATGGACTTTTTTGAATTAATAAAAGCACTTATTTTAGGATTTGTAGAAGGTATGACAGAATTTGCGCCGGTCTCTTCAACGGGGCACTTAATCATTGTCGATGATATGTGGTTGAAATCTCAAGAGTTTCTTGGGAAGTATCCTGCGAATACATTTAAAATTGTTATTCAGTTAGGATCGATACTGGCAGTCGTCGTCGTTTTTTGGAAACGTTTATTCAGTTTGGTTGGACTTTATAAAATTGATGGAAAGAAAATGAATAATCGGTTCAATTTAATGCATGTAATTGTCGGGATGTTGCCTGCAGTTATTCTTGGTTTTGCATTTAAAGATTTAATCGACGATTATTTATTCAGAGTTGAAACGGTCATTGCAGCGCTTGTCGTAGGTGCAATTCTTATGATTGGTGCAGATAAGCTCGGACCGAAAAATCCAAAAGTGAAAACATTGGATCAAATTAGTTACCGACAAGCATTTACGGTGGGGCTTGTTCAATGTTTTTCATTGTGGCCAGGATTTTCCCGTTCAGGCGCGACAATTTCAGGTGGTGTTTTATTCGGCATGAACCACCGGACAGCCGCGGATTTTACATTCATCATGGCAGTTCCGATTATGATGGGGGCAAGTCTCGTTTCGGTTTTAAAGAACTGGGAACATATGGAGATGAATTATTTATCGTTTTATATAGTCGGTTTCGTAAGTGCATTTGTATTCGCGCTCATTTCGATTCGTTTCTTCTTGAAATTAATTTCGAAAGTGAAACTCATGCCATTCGCGATTTATAGACTTATTCTAGCAGCGATACTAGCGATTATCGTCTTCACATAAAAAATGACCTGTGCGTATGAATATGCACGGGTCATTTTTTAATTGTTATCGAACTTTGCTTAATTCTTCATGGATCAATTTCATATTGTATTCCAAGTATTTTACATACGTATCAATTTCATCGCCCGGGTTTCCGATTTCATCAGAATAGATTGGTTTCTCGGCTATCGGAACACCGCTTTCCTTAGAGACGGTTTCCATTGGACGCGTGTCGACATTGGATTCTACAAACAGAACTGGCACCTTATTTTCTTGGATATAGTGCACGAGGTCTTTGATTTGTTTCGGAGAACCATTTTCTTCTGTATCCACTTCCCAGATGAATGCTTCTCTTAAACCGTAGCGATCATTCAAGTATTGGAAAGCACGTTCACTTGTAACAAGGACGCGATTTTCTTCTGGGATGCTTTGAATGCGCGCTTCAAATTCTTTATCAAGATCTTTTAGCCGCTCGACATACGCATCACCTTGTTCTTTAATCTTATCGCCTTTAGTGGGGTGCTTTGCCATTAAAGCATCACGCATATCTTCCGCCATCTTGACACCCACAGCCGGGTCGATGAACGAATGAGGGTTAACTTCTTCTTCGCCATTACCGCCGGACAAGTATCTCGGTTCCACTCGTTCCGTCATACTATAAATGTTTTCATCCTTCTGACTCACGGCGTCCATCATTTTCATGAACCAGCCATTTTCCCCGCCTTCAAGATTTAATCCGTTATAGAAAAGGATATCCGCATCAGTAGCTGCTTTGATATCGTTCGGCAAAGGTTCATATTCATGGGGATCTGTTCCGCTCGGTACTAGGTTATACACCTCCACGAAATCGCCGCCGATTTCTCTTGCCATATCGGCGATAATTGTAAAGGATGTAACGACTTTCAACTTCCCATTTGTCTCTGTTTCTTCATTGCCGCCGTCATTGTTTCCACATGCTGCTAGTGTAAATACAGCAAGGAAAGACAGGGCGAGCAATTTCATTAAACTTTTCATGTGACTGATTCTACTCCTCTGTATTTTATTATGCTAAATTCCATTCTTAGCTGTTGCTTCTTTGCGTTTTCCTAGCAGTCGAATCTTTTTAGACACGATGCCTTGTTTCGGTGCGAATAAAAAGGCGATCAAGAATAACGAAGTTGTGGCAAGAGCAATTACGGGCCCGGACGGTAAATTGTACAAGAAGCTAAAGTAAAGACCAATAACAGAAGATAATGCTCCGAAGAACGCGGCCAAAACGACCATGACCGATAATCTGTTTGTAAGAAGATAGGCTGTTGAAGCAGGCGTGATCAACATTGAAACAACCAAGATGACGCCGACTGTTTGTAACGAAGCCACCGTGACTAGCGTGAGCAAAAACATAATTGTATAGTGAATCATGCGCGTTTTCAAACCGTACGCGGCAGCCATAGTCTCATCAAAACTAGAGACAAGCAATTCTTTAAAGAATAAGACGACAACCAAAATAACAAATGCGCCTATAATCAGGGTCAACCACATATCTGACGAACGAACCGACAAAACATTTCCAAATAGAATTTGCGTCAAGTCAGTCGCGCTGCCGGCTCGCGTAATCAAAATGATTCCAAGCGCAAAAAACGCCGAGAATACCAATCCAATTGCCGCATCGTTTTTAATACGGCTGTTTTGCGAGATGGCTCCGATTCCGAATGCTGTCAAAATACCGGTCGCCACAGCCCCGTAGAAAAAGTTGATGCCGAGCATGTAGGAAATTGCAACACCTGGCAGAACTGCATGTGAAATGGCGTCACCCATTAATGCCATACCACGCAGGACGATGAAGCAGCCGATGACCCCGCATATGATGCCAACCATGATTGACGTGGCAAATGCTTTTTGCAAAAAGCCGTAGGTCATTAGATCATGTATAAAATCCATTACATTGAAACCTCCAAACCATCTAGCATGAGTTCGCGTTGGTATGCCTTTGCCATATTGTCTCGCTGAAACACTTTATTGACAGGACCCGCGTCTATTAGTTCTTTATTTATCAAAACAAGTTCATCAAAATAGCTTTTCACTTTCGATAAGTCATGATGTACGACGAAAACGATTTTTCCAGCTTTCCTCAATTGGCGTAAAATATCGATGATGACTTCTTCGCTCGATACGTCGATCCCCACAAACGGCTCGTCGAGGAAGAAATAATCTGCCTTCTGCGCCAGCGCTCTTGCGAGGAACACCCGTTGTTGCTGCCCACCTGACAACTCGCCAATTTGACGCTTGGCGAATTCCTCCATTCCTACTTGCCTCAAGCATTCCATCGACCACTCTTTATCCTCTTTTTTCGGTCGGCGAAACAAGCCGGTTTTCGGATACGTCCCAAGCAGCACCGTATCTTTCACGATGATTGGGAAATTCCAGTCAATATTGGATCGTTGTGGAACATAAGCAATTTGCTTACGCATTTCATCTATTGAATGCGTTCCAAGTCGTACATCACCTTGGTCTCGGGGGATTAATCCGAGCATCGCTTGAAGTAATGATGACTTTCCCGCGCCGTTTGGTCCAAGCACGCCAATCAAACTTCCTGGCTCAAACGAGAATGATACGTCTTTTACTACCTCATTGTCGTCGTATGAAACACTTATGTTATTTACTGTTATCGGATCAATCATGCAATTTGCCTCCTTGTTGATTTGTATATAAAACAAAAGTTTCCCTCGTGCAACTTTTTGGGCGAAGTCGTGCTTTCCAAAAAGAATGTTAGGGGGTGTTAATAATAAGTTTCCCGAGCGCAACTTCTATAATATAGAGTATATAATAAAAGTTTCCCTCGTGCAACACTTTTCTTTATAAGTATACTATTGCTAATTTCCATCTATCGTTGGGCAATTGGTTAGTAGAGGCTTGAACATTTCTGATTCGCAAGTATTTGACGAGTTTGTAACCGTAGCTTTACTATTAAATTCATATATACTTTAGTCAAACGACTAATAGCAAGCCTCAAACGATCAAACACCACAAAATTCATTCAAAAAAGGGAGAAGAATGATATGAAAGAACGCATTCTAATAATCGAAGATGAGGAAAATATTGCACGTGTTCTGCAGTTAGAACTTGAATTTGAAGGCTATGAAATAGATGTTGCCTATACTGGTCCAGATGGACTGATTAAATACCGCGAACAGGACTGGAATTTAATTTTACTCGATTTGATGCTTCCGGGTCTGAATGGACTCGATGTATTACGAAGAATTAGAGCGACAGAAGCGAATACACCTGTTATTTTATTGACAGCGAAAGATGATGTTGAAGACAAAGTAGCGGGGCTCGATCTTGGCGCGAATGACTATGTGACGAAACCATTTGAAATTGAGGAACTCCTCGCGAGAATTCGTACGGCGCTTCGATTTTCGCAACCGAGCCAATCGCAGCCCGTGGAAGACGAATATTTACATGAATTCGCTGGGCTGTCGATGCATGAACAAACCCGTGAAGTAAAACGGAACGACCGCTTAATTGAATTAACGCCGCGCGAGTATGATCTTCTTCTTCATTTACTCAAACACCCAAATCAAGTCCTATCGCGTGAGCAGTTATTAAATGCTGTCTGGGGATATGATTATTTTGGCGATACGAATGTCGTCGATGTATACATTCGGTATGTCCGGAAGAAAATTGAAACAGAAGGGGAGAGTACCTTAATTCAAACTGTGCGCGGCGTCGGATATGTATTGAAGGAGCAACCCACATGAAGTTGAAAACGAAAATACATCTATTTTCTACACTCCTCATGCTCGTAATCCTATCCCTCACGAATATAGGGATCTATTTCGTATTTGAAAAAATGGCTTATGACACGGAATACAACCAACTCCAACTCAGGTCAAACGAGATTACAAAGTCCTTCAGTAAGGTAAATGAAAAAACGGATATAAATACAGTAATCGGCGCCTATATGCCGCCCAATGGAGCAATCCGTGTTTATGATGCTGCGGGTAAAGAGATTAAAGGATTAAATACTGTTGGCGAAATAAAAAACTATAAACCTCAATTTAAACAAGATGCCGACTATTCAATTGAGAAATTTGAAGGGATTCCGGTGCTATCAATACGAACGCCTGTCATTTGGACAAATGGCGAAGTAGTTGAGCTCCAAATGATTCAACAACTTGTTGATGTGAAGGGAAGTTTGAGAACGCTCACCTTAATTCTGCTGGGCGTTACATTCATCGCAATGATTCCCATTATCATATCGAGTATCGCACTCAGTAGAATTATAACGCATCCCATCGAAAAGCTTATTGAAACGATGTCTCAAAGTAGAAAAGCCGGCACGTATGAAAAAATCAATATCCCATCGAATGGAAATGACGAAATGGGGAAAATGGCGACAACATTCAACGATTTGATGGATCAACTAGAGACAAACTATAATCAGCAAGAACAATTCGTATCAAATGCCTCCCATGAATTAAGAACGCCGTTAACCGTCATTGAAAGTTATGCGCGCCTATTAACGAGACGAGGATTCGATAATCGGGACGTTGCAGAGGAAGCAGTTGGCGCTATTCTTGGTGAATCAATTCGCATGAAAGAAATGATCGAGCAGCTATTGCAATTAGCAAGAAATCACGAACAAATGAAATTTGATTTTGCTGAGACGGATATTTATGAGCAAGTTGAAAAGACGTTACAACCGATGCGGCAAGCGTATTCGCGGGAGTTTTTATTGGAAGGGGTAAGTCCGGCAATGGCCAATACGGACGGGGAAAAACTTCGTCAACTTTTGTTTATCTTGCTCGATAATGCTAGAAAGTATAGCGATGACGTAGTTAAAACAATTATCGAAGAAAGTGACGAGGGTTTTACGATCTCCGTTATTGATTATGGAAATGGAATCCCTAAAGATGCACTGCCGAATCTATTCAATCGTTTTTACCGTGTTGATGAGGATCGCAGTCGAAAAACAGGCGGTACCGGACTTGGACTTGCGATTGCGAAAGATCTAGCCGACGGGCTCGGTGCCGGGTTAAAAGTGGAAAGTATTTATGGAATGGGGACGACAATAAGAATTTTTGTTCCAAAAGTGAGAATTCTCACCGAGTTTTAATAATCGGCGCGTAAGATGGAGATAAGGAGGCGAAAATAATGAAGAACTTGCGAAAGCCATGGGCACTCCCACTTATCTTTACGATTATCATTTTAGTTGCGGGTGGATTCTTTATAGGGAGTTTAATGACGAAAAAAACACCATTATCCAGTGAAGAAATCCAGGATCAACTTGAAACTATATACGACGGAAAAGTCGAGAAATTAACCCTTGAAAAAGGTGTTTATCTTGCGGAAATTACGCGTACCGACGCACTTTATTCAGCTGAAGTTGATGCTGTGAGCGGTAAAGTATTGGTGCTTAACCAGTTAAGTAAAGTTGAAGAGGCGAAACCTCAAATTCTTTCCGAAAAAGGTGTGCGCGAGGAAATTGCGAAAAAATATACTGGTGAAATTGAACGTCTTTCATTGAATGAAAACAAAGAGCAACCAGTTTATAACGCGGAAGTTGTTAAGGAAAAGGCGCTTGTAGAACTTCAAGTTAATGCAATTACGGGTGAAATAATTTCTGAGAAGAAGATAGAAACGACAACAGAAGATGTGCTTATTACAAGAGACGAAGCGATAAAAATTGCGCTCGGTCAGTTGAAAGGCGAAGTTGAGTACGCCGTCTTCAAAGAAACAGATGACGGCGGGTACTATTTAGTCGAAATTGAACAAGATAATGAAGACACAGATGATATTGAAGCCATATTTCATATCCATGCCATCACAGGAAAAACCTTATTCGTTGAGTGGGATGATTAATTTCTCATCAAACTCTAATAATCCTCACAAGATGCTCTCATCTTCGACGGGTAATATGAAGGTAAGATCAAAAGGAGGAAGATAAAGATGAAAAAATGGATGGCAATTCCGGCATTGGCTGGGGCAGTGGTAATAGGCGGCGTGGCAATGGTCGCAAATGCTGATAAAAGTGATAACCAATCAACAGGTGTTTTAGCAGTAGAAGCTGCAGGTAATGAAGACAAGGCAAAATTAACAGTAGAAGAAGTAGAAGCGAAAGCGATTGAAACTGTCGATGGAACTGTAACTGAGATTGACTTTGATTCATCAGACAATGAGTATGAAGTTGAAGTGGAGAGCGGATCAGTTACTTATGAGTTGGACATTAACGCCACATCTGGTGAAGTCATTAAAAAAGAGAGAGATGACATGAAGTTAGCTGTTGTGAAATCAGATAAAAAAGCGGCTCCAAAAGCAACTCAAAAAGCAACTACAAAAAACAAGAACTATATTACCGCTAAAGAAGCAATCGCGATTGCATTAAAACATTCACCAGGTACTGTAAAAGAAGTTGAATTGGATGACGACGACAAACGTGCACACTTCGAAATTGAAATTGAAGACGGTAAATATGAATACGAATATGAAATCGACGCTATCACGGGTGAAATTCTAGACTTTGAAAAAGACCGTGATGATGATTGAGGAAAAGGGCCGCTATTAAGCGCCCTTTTTTATTTTATGCAGTATAAAGCTTACCAACTTCAGCAATTTCAGCATCTCCGTCAAAATTACTAACAGCGGCATCAAGAATTTCTTTGATGTTTCCATGTAACGGGAGATGTGTTAAAAGAAGTCGTTTGACCCCCGCTAACTGCGCTAGCTTTCCCGCTTCACTTCCGCCCATATGGCCCGGCGCGACACCGATATGTTCCTCGTATAAATTCGCCTCACTAATTAACAAATCTGCTCCTTTTGAAAAATCGACAAGTTCATCGCGCCATTCAGTGTCAGCAGTTAACACAACTGAACGATCGCCAACCGTGAATTTCATAGCAAGACAATAAACAGGATGATCTGTTCGGCAAAAAGTCACGGTAAAAGGACCGATTTGCGTGGTATTATTCTCATAAATTTCAATCCCGATCGTGCGTCCTTTATAGGATAATTTTTCGAAGTTGTCGTCGTCTTGATCATGCCCATAAATCGGTAAAACCGGAGATGGATTGTTTAAATAGTATTGAATCAGTCGGCTATATTGAAGACTGCCTAAATCAGCAATGTGATCTGCATGGTAATGACTAATCACAACGGCATCTATTTTCTCCAAGGGCAAAAAGTTTTGTAAAGAGGCAAGAACACCGCTTCCGCAATCGACCAAACAATGAAATCCTTCATGTTCGATCAAAAATGAAGACGTCGCCTCATTCGCTTTTGGATAACCGCCCCAAATACCTACTGGAATAACTTTCATCCTAGAACCTCCATTCAAAATTACAAACCTTGTAGTGAGTGTATCTTGAAATGACCTTTTTGAAAAGCGCGAAGGTGAAGACAGTTCATCATAGTTAGTCTTATCGTTTAGCTATTTAAGTCTAAATACAATTCTTATATACTGAATCATATTAATAAAAAGAAACGCTTCATTTTCTGAATTTTTGATAATGAATCGCTGAGTGGAAGGAGTATTACAATTGAAAACAAAGAAGACAAGTCTCTTTCAAAGGTTTTTGAATATGGTAGAGACAACAGGGAACAGGCTGCCGCATCCGGTAACATTATTCGCGGTTTTAGCTTTATTAGTTTTAATTGTGTCATGGATTGTTTCGTCATTTGGCGTTAGCGTTGAGCATCCCGGAAAAGCCGGTGAAATGATTACCGTTAAAAACTTGCTAAGTGCTGAAGGTATTGAATATATATTTACACAAATGACTGCGAACTTTGTTGGCTTCGCGCCACTAGGTGTAGTACTCGTCACGATGTTGGGGATTGGGTTAGCGGAAGGATCCGGCTTAATCAGTGCAGTCTTGCGCGGATTTGTTTTATCTGTCCCACAACGACTGATTACACTAGGACTTGTATTTGCAGGTGTCATGTCCAGTGTTGCTTCTGACGCAGGATATGTTGTCTTGCCGCCTTTGGGAGCTGTTATATTTGCAGCGATTGGCAGACATCCACTCGCAGGACTTGCTGCAGCATTCGCTGGAGTTTCGGGCGGATTTAGTGCGAACTTATTCCTTTCTGGAACCGATGCGCTACTTGGAGAATTAACCATTGCAGCAGCGGCCATTATCGACCCTACTTACGCTGAAAACATGAATATTGCCATGAACTATTATTTCATCGCAGCATCCGTACTCGTTTTAACAGTTGTCGGCGCATGGGTTACAGAAAAAATCGTAGAACCGCGCCTTGGCGAATACACAGGTGAGTTCCGCGAGAAATTAGAGAAATTGAAACCGATTGAGAAAAAAGGTTTGACATGGGCAGGACTGTCTATTGTCGTTGCCGGTATTCTTGTTTCATTATTGATCTTGCCTTCATGGGGACCGCTTCGCGGAGTAGAAGGGGATATGCCGATTATTCGATCGCCATTTATGAGCTCTTTAGTGCCAATTATTGCAATTCTTTTCTTTGTGCCAGGACTGATATATGGAAAAGTGACGAAAGGCATTCGTGACGACAAGGACGTTGCCGCGATGATGTCAGCTACAATGGCATCAATGGGAATGTTTATCGTTCTTTCATTCACAGCAGGACAGTTCGTCGCATTTTTCTCAGAATCAAATATGGGCCTTGTTATTGGTGTGTACGGCGCGCAATTCTTAGATAGCATCAACTTAACAGGTATCCCGCTTATCTTGATGTTCATTTTAATTTCTGCGTTTATTAATTTATTCATCGGAAGTGCATCTGCAAAATGGGCAATGATGGCACCCGTATTCGTACCAATCATGATGCAACTCGGCTATTCACCAGAATTAACACAAATGGCTTACCGTGTCGCGGATTCTGCAACGAATATCATTTCGCCATTAATGACTTATTTCGCAATTATTATCGCATTTGCACAAAAGTATGATCGTAAAATGGGTATCGGAACACTTATTTCCGTTATGTTCCCATACAGTATGTTTTTCCTTCTATTCTGGACGCTTACGCTTGTCGTTTGGATGTTGTTCGGAATCGACCTTGGACCAGGTTCAGGGATTTACTATAATAAATAAGTTCTAATTTACCGCCTTGAATGATAGTCATTCAAGGCGGTTTTTTCAATCAATTCTCCAATGATTCCTTCTGCTATCGTTTAGATAGAAGCAATCGTGTGATTCAATATATTAAACGTAAGGAATCTGGTTCAATATATTAAACATGAGGATACATAATAAATGCGTGTAGTTCAATATATTAAAAAAGAGATACATATTAAAATCATGTGGATCAATATATTAAACGTAAGGAATTTAGTTCAATTTATTAAACGCGGCGATACATAATAAATGCATATAGTTCAGTATATTAAACAAAAATCCTGTGGTTTAATATATTAAACATGGAAAAACATGTTTAATGCGTCTAGTTCAAGATATTAAACATGAGAAAAGTTCAATATATTAAACAAGATAATTTTGTTAATTAGAAATATTAAAAATGCTATACTATTAGCAAGAGGATATCTGAGGGGGGAGTGCATGAAGCATGTCGGGGAAAACATTAAGCGAATTCGAACAGAGAAAAAAATGACGATTTCGGACTTGGCAAATGAACACGTCTCGCGGGGTATGATTAGTTTAATTGAAAATGGAAAAACTCGGCCTTCAATTGAACGATTGCATCATATTGCGGTTCAGTTAAATGTTGAGATAGCTGAACTTGTTGAAAAGATATCAAAAGAAGTGCTACGAAGGAAAATCACTGAAGCCATAGAGTTATTTAATAATGATGAAGTAGCTGCAGTGATTACCCTACTAAAACCAGTGCTTACGAAAATGGGTAAAAGCTATGAAGCGGCTCGTGTTTATGAACTATATGCGAAGGCTTTATACTATTCATACGTTCATTCCAATGTGGAATACTTAAAAACCGAAGACGAAAACTGGGAATTGTATGCTAACAAAGCGATTGTTTTATACATGGACTTACAAATGGAATGGCGTGTCGTTAGGGTATGGGCGTTTCTGGCGAAAATTGAATACGAACATGCCAACTATAGGGAAACAATTCAGATTCTCGACAAGGGGATCGATAAATTAATAATTGAAGATAGTTTGGAAACGAAAGCGATATATATCGAGCTACTGACCGGGAAAGTTTGGTCGTATACAGCACAGGATGATATGAATGTAGCCCATGAATTGCTAGATACAGCAATTGAATTTTCCCGAAAGAGTCTTATTCTCACAGATTACTATGGGTTGTTGAATATAAAGACCTGGCTTCTTTATGATACACATCATTATGAAGAAGCACGAAAATATGTTGCCGAAGCAAGATCATTTATTAATTTAATGCAAGATGAGTATTTATTCATTGAACATGAATTGGCGAAAGTTTTATTCGAAGAGTTTTTTGAGAATAAGTTTGAACATGCGATTGAAATGGCAGATGAATGTGAACGCTATCTAATCAGCAAATCATCTTTAAATGAAGCCGAAAAAGAGAGCTTACTAGTTTTTGCAAGGGATTTGAAAGCGCGAAGTATAACGAGATTAGGACGCTATGAAGAAGCGCTTGATTTATTTAATTCGAATATAATCGAAGTAAATGAATTCATGGAAATGTCCCCATTAGACGTAGCGATTAGGGAAATAACAAAAAGTTACAAAGCAATCTGCTTTTTTCAACTAGGAGATGTTTTAAAGGCTAGAAAGTTGGCAGGATATGCCGTCGAAAAACTTCGGGGAATGCCGTATTCGTCATACTTTCAATTTGCTCGTGAAGTGTTGGCATATGTGTCCAAAGATTAGTTGAATTCTTAGTCGATTTGCTGTTAGAAATATTAGTATTCAAAATACACTTGACATTCTGTGAATGCATGTGTAAAGTGTTACCTAATAACTAAATAGTGAAACTTTCTTATCCAGAGAGGTGGAGGGACTGGCCCTTTGAAGCCTCAGCAACAGACATTTATGTACTGTGCTAATTCCAGTAGCGCAAGCTTGGAGATGAGAAGAGTGAACAGCGTTAAAATGCCAACCTCTTCTTATTCAATGAAGAGGTTTTTCTTATTCTAGTTATAATATAATCGGAAAGAAGGAATGGCAAAATGACAAAAACACTAACAGAGACATTGACAAAAGCACCATTTAAGGCGGATCATGTAGGAAGCTTACTACGACCGGAAAGTTTACACAATGCACGGAAAAAGTTTCAAGAGGGCGATATTACAGCCGAACAACTGCGTGAAGTAGAAACTAGAGAAATTAAACGAGTTGTCGATAAGCAGATTGAAATCGGATTAGAATTAGTAACCGACGGAGAATTTAGACGTCGATTTTGGCATACGGATTTTCTAGAGCATTTAAATGGCGTGGAAGGATATGTACCCGAAGTAGGATACATTTTTAACGGCGACGAAGAAACAGAAAGATATAATATCCGTAACACTGGGAAGATTTCATTCAATCCGGAACATCCACATATTAAAGATTTTATTGAATTCAATGAAATCGTTGCTGGACGTGCTGTCGCCAAACAAACAATTCCAAGCCCGAACCAATTATTTAATATCGGAATTAGAGACGAAAACATCTATCCGGATATTGAAGAATATGCAAAAGACGTTATTCAAACTTACCGTGATGCTTTCAAAGCATTCTATGATGCGGGTGTCCGTTATTTACAACTTGATGATGTATATATTGCAGGGCTTTCCTCACCAGATATTCCTTGGAATGATGGCGAATTCTCGAGAGAATATTTAATCGATTTGGCTCTTCGTGTAGCAAACGGCGTATTGGAAGGTAAACCGGAAGATCTAGTCGTTTCAACACATTTATGCCGCGGCAACTACCGCTCTAATTGGGCATTTGAAGGTAGCTATGACCTAATTGCTCCGACGCTGCTTGCAAAAGAAAATGTGGACGGTTTCTTCTTGGAATATGACGATGAACGTTCAGGGGACTTTAAACCACTAAAGCATATTCCAAATGGCGGTGCACAAGTTGTGCTTGGTGTTGTGACTTCGAAAAATGGAGAACTAGAGGACAAAGAACTTATCAAATCCAGAATTGAAGAAGCGTCCAAATACGTTCCACTTGAACAACTATGTTTAAGCCCGCAATGCGGCTTTGCTTCAACACATCACGGAAATAACCTAACAGAAGAGCAACAATGGGAAAAGTTGAAATTCATTGTTGACATTTCGAAGGAAATTTGGAAAAAAGATTAACGGTTAATCAATCATAATATTTTAAAGTGAAAGCACACCCATGTCTCGTAAATGTGGTGTGCTTTTTTTGTGCGTGCTTATGAAACTATAAAAATATGTACTGTGGATAACTTCTAACATAGAGATTTAACATCTAGCTCCAGGCGCCAGCCCCTCGGGTCATAAGCAATCCAGCAGAGAAGAATTAACTGCATTCTTCTTGGGCAAAGGCCGCCACGTCGCTGGATTGCTTATGCCTGTCGGGGCTAAACGGGCGCCTTACGCTTTTGTTATTAAAAAGGAATAAAGACCAGGGACAAGTGAATAGACTTCTAGAAGAATCATAATAAAAGAAATAAAATTCACAGCAATAGACTATAACACTAGTTGGAGGAGATGTAGATGGATAGTAAAGAATTAAGAAACTGCTTCGGACACTTTGCGACAGGTGTAACAGTCGTCACATGTGAGACAGATGGTGGAAAACACGGATTTACAGCGAATTCATTTACTTCAGTATCATTGGATCCACCGTTACTGCTCGTATCTGTAGATCGAAAAACGAAGGCATTTCAGTTTTTGAAAAATAATCATTTCACAATAAATATTTTAAAAGAGACGCAGCGAGATACCGCGATGCATTTCGCCGGTAGACCGCAGGATATTGAACCTTTTGGCTGGGAACGGGGAACGCACTGCCACCGCTTAAAAGATTCCCTCGCGTATTTGGAATGCGAGCCATGGGCCGAATATGACGGCGGGGACCATGTTTTATACATCGGAAAAGTGATCAGCTTTAATTATTCTGAAGGAAAGCCATTAAGTTACTACAAAGGTAAATTTACATCGATTACTACATGACGAACTAGATATTTATGAATAATACTAGGGGCGCCTAAATACAATGGATTATGGACAACTCTTCATTTCATTCTGAGGCCGAGAAGGAATGAGGTATTGAACCGTTTGGCATGAACCATGCAATTAAAAGGAGGAAAGCAATAATGAAAGTAGATGAAGAAAAAAAGACAACGATTCCATTGACTGGACAAGAGTACTTGGAAAGTCTGAAAGATGGAAGAGAAATTTGGCTGCATGGTGAGAAAGTGAAAGACGTCACGACTCACCCGGCTTTTCGAAATGCAGCTCGTTCAATCGCCAGGCTCTATGATGCACTACATGATGAAAAAACGAAAGATGTTCTGACAACAGCGACGGACACAGGAAACGGCGGTTTCACGCAAAAGTACTTCAGAGTGGACAAGAATTCCAAAGAACTCCTGGAATCCAGAGACGCCATTGCCGGGTGGGCGAAGCTAACATTTGGTCAAATGGGAAGATCTCCGGATTATAAGGCAGCATTTCTTGGTACGCTCGGAGCGGATCCAGACTACTACGGAAAATACGCGGATAACGCACGACGATGGTATAAGGAAGCGCAAGAACGGAATTGGTACTTCAACCATGCGATCATCAATCCACCCGTGGATCGACATACACCGCTTGAAGCTGTCAAAGATATCTTCATTCGAACAGAAGGTGAAACGGATGAAGGCATTATCGTCAGCGGCGCAAAAATGGTTGCTACGGGCTCCGCTTTAACAAACTACAACTTCGTGGCACATTACGGTGCAGCGCCAATTACGGATGAAAATTATGCATTAGTATTTATTGCGTCGATGGATACACCAGGCGTGAAGTTGATTAGCAGAACGTCTTATGAAATGACAGCAGCCGTAATGGGAAGTCCATTCGACTATCCACTCAGCAGCCGCTTCGATGAAAATGATTCCGTTCTTGTTTTTGATAAAGCCGTGATTCCGTGGGAGAATGTCATCATTTACAAAGACATCGAAAAAGCGAATAACTTTTTCGCGGAAAGCGGGTTCCTTAACCGGTTCACATTCCACGGTGTAACTAGACTCGCAGTGAAGCTCGATTTTGTTTCAGGTTTATTATTGAAAGCTGTAAAAATGAATGGGACAGACCAATTCCGCGGCGTTCAAGTGAACGTGGGCGAGGTTATTGCGTGGAAAAACATGTTTTGGGCATTAAGCGATGCGATGGCATTGAATCCGGACGAAGGACGAAACGGCACAGTCTTGCCCAATTTGAATTATGGACTCTCTTATCGGATGTTCATGTCCGAAGGATGGCCGAAGGTAAAAGAAATTATCGAGAATGTGGTCGCTGGCAGTCTAATCGCGCAGCCATCAAGTGCAAAAGACTTTAAAAATCCGGAGTTGAGACCGTATTTAGATAAATTATATAGAGGATCATACGGCGTTAAAGCGGAAGAAAAAATCAAGCTCATCAAATTACTATGGGATGTCATTGGAACTGAGTACGGCGGCAGGCATGAATTATACGAACGCAATTACTCCGGGAACCATGAAAATATCCGACTCGAAAACCTGGTAGTTGCCAATATGAGTGGACAGGCGGACCAATTCGAGAAGTTTGCGGAGGAATGCATGAATGATTACAACTTAGACGGTTGGACAAACGATACATGGATTAATCCGGACGATGTAAGCTACTTTAAAAAATGAATAGTAAAGTCTTTTTGGATAGGGTGAATGGAAATGAGTGATGGGTTAGCTTATTTCAAAAATATATACGATGTTGTTCCAGATTGGGTGCAGAAAATGCATGATTATCATGCTGATGCGCTGAGTCACTACACAGCATTACGCAGCGACATTATGAAAGACGGTAGTTTGTCGACGAAAGAAAAGGATCTTCTTCTCGTCGGCATGAACGCGGCTAGACTGTATGAACGCAGCATGGTTTATCATACAAAAAGTGCGATGAATCAAGGTGCGACGATTCCTGAACTCGTCGAATATCTACTTATTCCGTATGTGTATAACGGCGAGGAAGCCCTGAAAATAGCTTTTAAGTCATTGGAGTGCGCACTCTCTTTTGAGGACGGGGCAGTTACGGAAGATGGTTCATTAGAAGAGATTCTAATAAGAATGATTCAATTAATGAGAAATGAAGACACGAGTTTCATTGAGAAGTTGCTAGAATCTGTCCGCGCTGGTGATCCAATGTTTGTGGAAAATTTATTTAAAGAAGGCATTGTTTCATCAAAACTAAAGTACATTTTGATGGCAGGCATTTACACAGTCGAACTTCAAGGCGGGGCTGCTGGAAAGTGGATTGATGCGGGTCGCGAAATCGGCGTTTCGGAAGAAGAGTTGGTTGAAATGGGTTTGATCAGTATGTTAACAGCGGGAATTCCAGCTTGGTTTGAAACGAGCGATTCCCTGCTGTAAACGGCTAAAAACGTAAAATCTTAACTAGGGGGCATGAAGCGATGAATCAAAAAGTGGTTGATGTTTATAATGGCATGGTAACAAAGTTTAAAGAGTTAATAAGCGAACATGAACTGGACCATAACGATTACGAGACATTCGTTGGTTGGCTTAACAAGCTTGGCCAAGCAGGTGAAGTTCCGCTTTTCATGGATGTTTTTTTCGAAACGCATGCACTTCAAGAAATGTATAAAAATGTAAAAGGAACAGAACCCACAATTCTTGGACCGTATTACTTGGAAGATGCGACAAAACTAACTGCACCTTATGTTCTCCCGATGCGCGCAGATGAGCCAGGCGACGTCCTGTTCTTTAGCGGAACAATTAAGGATGTAGATGGAAACCCGCTAGCCAATACGGTAGTTGACATGTGGCAAGCAGACGCGAGCGGAGAATATTCCGGTTTTGCGGATGGCATTCCAACTGAAAATTTGCGCGGTATTTTCCAAACAGACGCAGATGGAAACTTTGAAGTGCAAACAGTCATTCCTGGAGATTACTCAATTCCAACAAATGGACCAACTGGTCAATTTTTAGAGTGGATCGATTCCCACCCAACTCGACCGGCTCACTTACATTTCTTATTTAAACCTAAAAATGGCGATACGCTTATTTCGCAAGTATTCTTTGAAGGAAATAAATACTTGGACAGTGACGTCGCAAAAGGCGTCCGAGGCACACTCATCACAAAACTCACAAAACACGACGGCGCCGAAAAAGGATTGGATAAAGACTTCTATAAAGCGCATCTAGATTTCGCTTTACGACTGCAAGATCAGCCGGTTTTTAGTTAATAAAAAATGAGAGTAGAGAGGGATTTAAATATTCCTTTCTACTTTTTTTGTGTATTTAGAGTGAGTCAAAGGTCACGACTTGCAAGCAAAGCGATTTGAATGCAAGCAAACGTATACTGAGTGCAACCAAACTACTCAATACTGCAAGCAAACAGAGGTCGAGTGCAAGCAAAACCAACTGAAGTGCAAGCAATCCTAACACGCAAAGTAAAACAAAAAAACCGAGTACCTGAATAATAACTCATTCAAGCACCCGGTATAATTACCATCTTATTTCTTCTCGATTAATCCCGCTTCAACAAGAAACTCTTCCGCTACGCGTTCGACCATCATGCCGTCATTATCAACTTTACCGTTCATAATTTGCATAGTTTCCTCATCGATTTTCCCTTCAAGAAGATTTAAGACTTCTTCAAGTTCAGGATATCTTTCAAGCGTTTCTTTTCGGACAAGCGGTAGCGCATGGTACGGCGGGAAATAAGATTTATCATCTTCCAACACGCGTAAATCATACACTTGCAGTTGTCCGTCCGTCGTGTAGGAGTTAATCACGTCGACTTCACCCGCGCTGATAGAGCGGTACATCATGCCGTGGTCCATCCCTTTGACGTTTTTGAAATCAAGATTATATTCTTTTTGAAAACCCGGTAAGCCGTCCGGTCGGTCAATAAATTCAAACACCGCGCCCAAAGTGAAGTCCCCTGAGTACGCTGCGAATTCACTAAAAGTGTGAATATCAAGATCTTCCGCAATCGATTCATCAAGAGCGAGCGTGTACGTATTGTTAAAGCCAAACGTGTTAAACGCGACAATGCCGTCGCCATCAACGAGTTCTTTCGTCATTGCAAGCGTTTCTTCAGCTGTTCCTGGATCTTTATGATAATACGTCACAACAATCGTTCCTGTGTAATCAGGAATGACGTCAATATGCCCGTTAGTCATAGCGTTCCAGACAACCGACGATCCACCTAGATTTTCTTTATAAAGGACTTCAATGTCCGTTTTATGTTCGATTAATTGCCCCATTACATGCGACAAAATAATACTTTCCGTATTGTTCCGAGAGCCGAGTCTGAGCGAATCTTTTTCGATAAAGATACAGCCCGATAACATACTTACCACTAGAGCAGTTAATGCTGCGAGTATCAGTTTCTTTTTCATGATTACTTCAATCCTTCCGGCGTTGTCCAACGTTCAACTGCACTAAAGAACGTTTCAAGGATAAGCGCAAGAAGTGCAGCAGGGATAGCTCCTAGTAAAATCAATCCATCAATGCCTCGTGTAATTCCAAGGAAAATGAAATCCCCAAGTCCGCCAGCACCGATAAATGCTGCAAGCGTCGCGTTTCCGACGTTAATAACAGCCGCTGTACGAATTCCGGCCATGATGACTGGAACCGCCAAAGGCAATTCGACTTTAAACAAAATTTGCATGCTCGTCATGCCCATCCCTCGTGCCGCCTCAATCGTTGCAGGATCGACATCTTTAATGCCTGTATACGTATTTCGCATAATTGGAAGCAATGAGTAAAGGAATAACGCGGCAATCGCTGTTTTTACACCAATTCCAAAAATAGGAATCATAAATCCGAGCAACGCCAAACTTGGCACTGTTTGTAAAATACCAGTTCCGCCGAGGACAATTGTTTTAAGCTGAGGGACACGCGTCACGACAATTCCGAGTGTAACAGCGAGCGTAGTGGCGATTAGCATCGAAAAGAATACGAGTTGAATATGAACTGAGGTAGCGCTTAGCACTTCACCCCAACGTAATTCAGTTTGTTCAACGAGTTGTTGCCATATATTTAAATTATTCATTTATATCTTCCTCCGTTTCCGTCCACGGGCTGGACATGGCAGAGAGCAAGGAGCCGCGTGTGACAAGTCCTACGATTTTGCGATTACTATCGACAACAGGAATCATTCCATGTGGCGCATCGTCAATCATAATAATGGCATCTTTCGCTGTGTCCGAGTCAAGTAAAACGGGATCCGCAGGGAGCATGATTTCATCAACTGTTTTGATGTTATTGAAATCTTTGATTAAATCATAAGCAGATACAATTCCGAGTATCTTCTTATCATCATCCGCGATGACGAGATGCGTGATTTTCCGTTGGCGGATAAGCGATATAGCTCTTTCCGGAGAACGATGTGGAAGAGAAGTAACAATTGATTCTGACATAATTTCAGTAACCGGCATAAGTTCTGGATTTTGGATAATACGATGCTTCCCGATAAAATCCTCAACAAAGCCGTGAGCAGGTTCTTGTAGTATTTTTTCTGGAGTGTCTAACTGAAGTAAACTGCCATCTTTCATAATCGCTATACGGTCGCCCATTTTTAGTGCTTCATCCATGTCATGCGTAACAAACACAATCGTCTTTTTCAACTTTTTGTGTAAAGTAATCAATTCGGCTTGTAATTGTTCCCGTGTAAGTGGATCGAGCGCGCTAAAAGGTTCATCCATCAGAATAATATCTGGATCAGCTGCAAGTGCTCTCGCAATCCCGACACGTTGCTGTTGCCCACCCGAAAGTTCCTTCGGATAACGGGTTGCATGAATTTCAGGATCCAACCCGACCAATTCTAATAGTTCGGTAGTTCGTGATTTAATATCTTTTTCATTCCAGCCTTTAAGTTGGGGAACAACTGCGATGTTTTTCTCAATCGTATAATGAGGAAAAAGCCCGACTTGCTGAATGACATAGCCGATATTTCGGCGGAGTTCGGCAGCGTCGTATGACTTGACGTCTTTGCCGTTAATGGAGATTGTGCCGCTTGTGTGGGGGATAATGCGGTTAATCATTTTCATTGTTGTTGATTTTCCTGAACCACTTGGACCGATAAGAACAAGTAATTCACCTTCATGGATTTCAAATTCGACAGATTTTACTGCTTGAAATCCACCGTCGTACGTTTTTGTGACATTTTCAAACTTAATCATAGGTACCTCCTGTATTTTTTAAAAAGCCCTGTATTTCCGAGATGAACCTAACCAAATCGAAGGGGGGCATGGTGACATATTCTATCCCAAAAGGCTATAGGAATCATGTCGCATTCATATAGTGTAACACATTCAACTGGATTTTGCATGAGTCGGAATTGGAATAATTCGAAGATTGGGTGAGAAGTCAAGTGGAATTATGCATCTAATTGCGTCTAGTACACATTTTTCGTTATAGTGTAAATAAGTAAAGGAAGTGACGGCATTGGATATGAATATTTTCATTGTAGAAGACGATTGCGCTATTTTTGAATCGTTAAAAACGAGACTTGAACAATGGTCATTTACTGTGACAGCTCCTGATGACTTCCAAGATGTGATGAAGTCTTTTTTTGCCAATGAACCGCATCTCGTCATACTCGACATTCAACTTCCCGCATATGACGGTTTTCATTGGTGTCGGGAAATTCGTGCAGTGTCAAAGGTTCCAATTATTTTTCTGTCGTCCCGAGACCATCCAATGGATATGGTCATGGCGATGAATATAGGCGCGGATGATTATATTCAAAAACCGTTTGACACGGATGTTTTACTCGCGAAACTACAAGCTCTTCTCAGGCGAACATATTCCTACGGGGAGGAAACACCTGATGTTCTTGAATGGAACCGTGCCATGATTGATATGAAGCGCGGCATCATTCGCATGGATGGAATTGAAGTTGAGTTGACGAAAAACGAATTCTTTATACTGACGGTCCTCGTGGAATCAAACAACGAAATTGTATCCCGCGATGACCTTATTCGGAAATTATGGGATGATGAACGATTTGTGAATGATAACACGCTAACAGTGAATGTGACGAGACTTCGCCAAAAACTCGCGGAAATCGGCCTTGGTGAAGCGGTTGTAACGAAAAAGGGGCTTGGCTATATGGCCATTACACTGTAGAAATGGGGTATCCGCATGTTTATTCGCTACATAAAAGATATGAAAAGTTGGATACTCTTTTTCATTGGCGCGATTGGATTTATTAACCTTATCATATGGCTTGATCAAGGAATCGCTGTGGAAATTACGTCGGCACTCTATTTCAATATGTTAATTTTGCTCTCGTTTATAGTATTTATTCTCTGGCGTTACCGAGTTGAGACGAAGTTCACCAAAGAGCTTGCTTCTCTAATAGAGGCGGGAATTGATGAGTGGCATATTGCATTGCCGGACTCGACTTTTTCACATGATGAGGTAACCAAAAAAATGCTCCATCAAGCAGCTGAAAGTTTTTCGAATGAACTATCCGAAATGAAAAAAGTGAATATCCATGAAGGGGATTACATCGCTTCTTGGGTGCATGAAGTGAAAACGCCACTCACGGCAATGAAACTGACGATAGATGAACATCGCGGCGATCCTGCTTTTCGAAAAATCGAGTCAGAGTGGCTGCGTCTTCATTTACTCGTTGACCAACAGTTGTCGATTTCGCGTTTGGCATCGATTGAAACGGATTATGTGATAGAGAAAACGAACTTGCAAAAGCTTGCTTCCGCGGAAGTGCGAGAACTTGCTTCATGGTGCATGGATAAAAATGTCGCCGTCGAGTTTGAAGGGGACAATGTAGAGGTAGTGACGGACGTTAAATGGTGCCGTTTTATGATTCGACAGTTTCTAACGAATGCGGTGAAGTACAGTCCAGAAGGCGGAACAATCATTATCGAAACGAAAATTAAATCATCGAGGAATGCAAGTATGTCTATTACAGACGAAGGCCCGGGGATCAAACCGCATGATCTCCCACGTATTTTTGATAAAGGATTCACAGGAGGCACGGGAAGAATACATAATGCAGCGACAGGACTGGGTCTTTATCTTGCTCAAACGGTCGCGGTAAAAATGGGGATTCTCCTTGAAGCTCGTTCTAATGAAGCGAAAGGAACGAAGATGGAAGTTGTATTTCCGACTGAAAATGAATTCGATAAAATGCTAACGTGACAACAATGTCACATTGGACAGCCTCTTTGTCATCACAATCAAACGACCACAAGTCAAATGCGCGATATGATAAGAACAGGATTGAAACAGGGAGGAACCAAAAATGAATAAAACACATACATCGCAAGAAACTGTTCTACACGCGCAAAACGTTCGCAAATCATTTGGAACAAGGGGAAATGTGCAGGAAGTATTGAAAGGAATCGATCTTCGCGTCAACAAGGGGGAATTCGTCGGCATAATGGGACCCTCAGGGGCTGGAAAAACTACGCTGTTGAATGTTCTAGCGACAATCGATCGTGCGACAGGCGGCGCGATTTTGATTGACGGAGATGATATTTCGAAGATGAAAGATGCTGGGTTATCAGCGTTCCGTCGCGACAAACTCGGGTTCATTTTCCAAGACTATAATCTCCTCGACACATTAACTGCAAAAGAAAATATATTGTTGCCAATTTCACTTGGAAAAGTGAAGAAGAAGGTAGCGGAGGGACGATTCAACGACATCGCAACAATTTTGGGGATCACTGACATTGCGCATAAATACCCGCATGAAATTTCCGGTGGACAGAAACAACGTACTTCGGCAGCGCGCGCACTCATTAATGAACCATCTATGGTATTCGCAGACGAGCCGACAGGGGCACTTGATTCGAAATCAGCATCATCGCTTTTAGGAACGATGGAAGATGTTAATAAAAAGCGCGGCGTCACAATCATGATGGTGACACATGATGCGATCGCTTCAAGTTACGCGAGTCGCGTTGTTTTCTTGAAAGACGGGCAGATTTATTCGGAACTATATCGCGGCGACAAAACGAGACAAGCCTTTTTCCAGGACATCTTAAAAGTCCAAGGCGTTCTCGGGGGTGACAGCGTTGACACTATTTGATCTTGTCATTCGCAGCATGCGGAAAAACATTAAGCATTATTATCTTTATTTCTTCGCGCTCATTTTTAGCGTCGTTCTATACTTCGTCTTTGCGACATTGCAATATGACTCCGCAATTCTAGAGCGGGCAGAGCAATCAATGAAGTTTTCTTCCGCGTTTAAAGTTGCAGGTGCTTTGCTGATTTTTATCGCTGGGATTTTTATTGTTTATGCAAACGCCATTTTTCTAAAACGCAGAAGCCGCGAAATCGGTTTATATCAATTGATCGGATTGAATAAAGGGGCAGTTTCACGCCTGTTAATTATTGAAAATGCCATTCTAAGTGCCGGCGCACTCGTCATTGGAATCGGCGTGGGGATACTCGTTTCCCGTGTGTTCTTATTATTACTGATGAAGTTGGTTGGTTATGAAGGATTTATTGCTTTGTCATTTTCAACTGCGGCAGTTGTTCAAACGGCTGTTGTCTTTATTGTAATTATTCTACTGACCACTATACAAATGATATACGCGGTTTATCGAAATACGTTAATTAGTTTATTTAATGCAGATAAAAAAGGTGAAAATCCAAAGAAGCCGAAAACATTCGTATCAGCAACACTGGCACTTTTGGGAATCGGTCTAATCGTTTTTGGTTATTGGTTATCCGGAAATATGATGAATGAAATGCTGTTTTTCAATATGATTGCTGTCCTTGTATCAACAATTTTAGGAACGTATCTAGTGTTTCGTGTCACGATTAGTTGGTTGTTTTATCAAATTCGTGCTAGAAAACAAGGGCATCTTGGATTGAATAATAGTTTATCAATTGCATCACTCATGCATCGCATGAAAGGAAATGCCAACTCGCTGACCATCATTACTGTATTGTCTGCAATGACACTTGCGATGCTGGCAGGTTCCTACTCGCTTTATTATTCGACTGAAAAAGAGTCGCGATATATGATGCCGCATGATTTTATGTTTGAAAGTGATGAGGGATTGGCGGAACAATTTGGCGAGGAACTTAGAGAAAACGGCATTGATTTTACAAGCGAAAAAATTGAGTTGCTAGGTGTATGGGGTTCATTTGAGAAGGATATTTTCCCAGAATGGGATGGACCGATGGATGGTACGTACGGATTTTCGATTGTGAGTGATCAACAGCTTAAAAATGCCGGTTTGCAAGTTGAGGCTCCTGCGAAAGGAACAGCCATTATGCATGATATGAATTATTCGATGTCAATGAAAAATATGAAATTGCCGTTTGACGTCAACATAACTAGTGGTGAAAGCGACAGGCAATTTCGTATAACCGAGTTGGGAAGTGGAAACGTTGTGAATTTCGTTTCTGTAGGTTTTCAACTAATCGTCAATGATGCGTATTTTGAAGAATTAAAAGAACAATTGCTCTTTGAAAATGAAGGGAATAGAGTTCTAGATGTATATGCAATTAATTTACTAGATAGAAATCAGCTCAAGGCTGCGTCTACAATATTTTCACAGTCAAAGTATAAAGATAATGCCGAAGGAGAGAATTACGCCTATCATACAGATTACTATTCGATGTATGAGAATGGAATCCAAACCAATGGGCTATTGATCTTTATTGCTGGATTCTTAGGCTTGGTATTCTTAATTTCAACAGGCAGCATCCTATACTTCAAACAAATGACAGAAGCCGAACAGGAAAAACAAAGTTACGCGACGCTTCGTCAGCTCGGATTTACGGTGAAGGACATTATGAAAGGGATTATTCGCAAGCAAATGTTTGTTTTCGGATTGCCGCTTGCGATCGGTTTATTGCATTCCGTGTTTGCGATAAAAGCGGCGTCATTCCTATTCATGTCTGATATCACAGTGCCAACGACCATTGTGATGGGAGTATATGCATTAATTTACATTGTATTTGCGTTCTTGACTGTAGGTTACTACCGGAAAACAGTAAAAGCAGCGCTTTAAAAAGCTGAAATCGTACCGATCTGGAATGAAATTATCCAATCAGTACGATTTTTTCAACTAATAAAAAACATGTGAAATGAAGTGTTTTTTCTATCTTTTGAGGGAATGAGTGTATTAAGATGTTTAAGTGGAAATTTTGGTGAGAGGATTTGTTGCATATGGTAATGGACGCGCTTAACTGGTTGGTCGGTCCGGCAAATGATTTTTTATGGACGTATGTACTGATTGGTTTTCTATTAATAATCGGTGTTTATTTCACGATTCGCACCAAATTCGTGCAAATTCGGTTGTTCAAAGAAATGTTCCGACTGATCTTTGAGAAAAAAGAAAGTAACGATGGGGTTTCTCCATTTCAAGCGTTTACCATTAGCGCTGCTTCACGAGTAGGCACGGGGAATGTGACGGGCGTAGCGCTTGCAATTGGAATCGGTGGTCCGGGAGCGGTCTTTTGGATGTGGATGATCGCAATCATCGGAATGGCTACGGCTTTTATTGAAAGTACGCTGGCGCAAGTGTATAAAGTGAAGGATGGCGATACGTTCCGTGGAGGGCCTGCCTATTACATGCAGAAAGCGCTCGGATACCGCAAACTAGGAATTGTCTTTGCTATTTTATTAACGCTTTGTTTTGGATTTATATTTAATGCGGTCCAATCGAATACAATTAGCCAATCATTTATGGATGTTTTCGGTCTGCCAGACTGGGTAGTCGGTCTGGCCTTGGTGTTATTGACGGCGGTCATTATTTTCGGCGGCGTGAAACGAATTGTTAAAGTGACGGAGTTAATTGTCCCGATAATGGCAATTTTTTATTTGCTGATTGCCTCCTATGTTGTCATTGTTAACATTACAGAAATTCCCGCTGTCTTTATGTTGATTATTGAACATGCTTTTGGCATTAAGGAAGTCGTCGGAGGCGGAATCGGCGTAGCTATGATGCAAGGAATACGTCGAGGCCTATTTTCAAACGAAGCTGGAATGGGTAGTGTGCCGAACGCGGCAGCTACGGCGAATGTTTCCCACCCGGCGAAACAAGGACTTGTCCAAAGTTTAGGCGTATTTTTTGATACGATCATGATTTGTTCAGCGACTGCATTCATCATCATTTTGGCTGGCCTTTATACGACAGGCGAGCAAAGTGGCATTATATTAACGCAGGCTTCCATGGCCGTTCATGTTGGTTCATGGGCTCCTTATTTTGTTGCCATTGCGATCATGTTTTTTGCTTTCAGTTCGATCATCGGAAATTATTATTACGGCGAAACGAATATTGAATTCATAAAAGCAAGTAAATCATGGATGACTGTTTACCGTGTCTTTGTCCTTGCTATGGTCATGTTCGGCGCGATGGCGAAAGTGAGCCTCGTTTGGAACATGGCGGATTTATTCATGGGGGTCATGGCGGTCTTGAACTTGATTGTAATTGCGGTACTAGGAAAAGTTGCGTTTAAAGTGTTGGACGACTTCTCTGCCCAACGACGTAAAGGCTTGAATCCGGTATTTAAAGCAAGCTCGATTCCAGGTTTGAAAAATGCCGAATGCTGGGAAGATGCCAAAGTGAAAGACAGAATTTCAAAACTATAATTACCTTTAGCGAAAAACAATTTTTAATACATTTATTCGAATAAAACACCTTCACTGGAAAAGTATATTTTTTGCATTCAAGCAAAACATATCAATAACTAGTGGAGGTGTTTTTTTGCAAAATCAATTATCGTACGGCGAGGATTTTAAATACATTCCGGCGACATCGCTTGAAAGCGGAGTAGGAACTGAGGTATTGCCAGATTTATATTGCCATACCATTCAAATTGTAAATATATGTTTGGTGGGAAATGCCGATGCAACTAATTTTGTGTTAATAGATGCAGGCATGCCACATTCGGCTAAGGAGATTATTTCTGTTGCTGAAAAACGCTTTGGTGAAAATAGTCGACCCCAAGCCATCATTTTAACGCATGGGCATTTCGATCATGTCGGCTCGATTATCGAGTTGATCGAACATTGGAATGTTCCTGTTTATGCGCATGAATTAGAGATGCCTTTCTTAACGGGAAAAACAAGTTATCCAAAACCGGATACAACGGTCGAAGGCGGCATGGTGTCAAAAATGTCTGCTATGTTTCCAATTGAGCCCATCAACTTGGGAAATACGATTCTACCACTTCCTGCAGACGGAAGTGTTCCGCATTTGCCGAAATTTCGTTGGATTCATACGCCTGGGCACACTCCTGGACATGTTTCATTTTTTAGAGAAGAAGATAAAGCCTTAATCGCTGGCGATGCGTTTGTAACTGTAAAACAGGAATACCTTTATAAAGTCTTTACACAAGAACAAGAAATTAGCGGGCCGCCTAGATATTTAACGACTGACTGGGAGGCGGCTTTTGAATCAGTAAAAAAATTGGAAGCTTTACAACCAGCCGTCGCCATTACAGGTCATGGGATTACGATGACTGGCCAATTGTTAACGAATAGTTTACACCAACTTGTTGAAGAATTTGACAAAATTGCCGTTCCTGACCATGGAAAGTATGTTTAGAAAGAAACGGTTAAACTTGGAAACTAAAAAAGAGGATTTTTTTTCAACTTGGGGACAAGATATAAATTGTAGGTGGGGCATTCACTTAACAAACTTTAAAGGGGTGAAACCAATCATGGACAACAACAATCGTAATCGCCAGGACCAAAACGACCGCAATAACCGAAATAACCGTAACAACCAGAACAACAATCAAGACAAAAACTTAGAGTTTGGTGATGATTTTCTTGATCTAAACCCAAACAACAACAATAACAATAATAACAACAATGATAAAAACAATCGTAACAATAACCGAAATAATAACAACAACAATAACAACAGATAATTTGAAATCAAGCCTGTATCGCAACTTAAAAAATTGCGATACAGGTTTTTAGATTTTATTTACATCTCTTCCGGTGCTTTCATTCCCAAAAGTCGAAGCGCTTCCTTTAAGATAATTGTCGTGCTTCTGATAAGTGCGATTCTATAAGGTTTGTTTTTCGAATCGGTAAGCACATGGATGTTTCCATAAAACGAGTTGAAAGCCTGTGCGAGATCGACGGCGTACTTCGCAATGATTGAAGGATCTAATTCTTTAGCGGAATGTTGGATGATTTGAGGGAACTGTTCTAGAGATTTAACGATTTCCCACTCGAAATCATTTACTTTGTTCACGGTATAAGAGCTTGTTTCCCCGGACTTTCTTAACACTGAATTAGCACGGGCGAAAGTATATTGCACGTAGGGCCCAGTTTCGCCTTCAGTTTGAAGCATTGTCTCAAGGTCAAACTCGATATCATGTTTTCGATGCTGTTTCAAATCGCTGAAAATAATAGCGCCAACACCAATAGTTTCAGCAATTTCCATTTTATTTTCCAAATTGGGATTTTTTGCTTCAATCGTTGATTGTGCCAGCGAGATTGCATCTTTTAAAACTTCTTCCAACAAGACGATTTTCCCTTTACGTGTCGACATCTTTTTTCCGTCTTTCAAAATGAGCCCGAAAGGTACATGTTGAATATCTTTCGACCATTCATAATCCATCTTTTCGAGTACCTTTTTGAATTGTGTAAAGTGCAGACTTTGTTCATTTCCGACGACATAGATGGATTTTACGAAATCGTAATTCTTTTTTCTGTCGATTGCTGCAGTCAAATCGCGGGTGGCATACAGCGTCGCCCCGTCTGATTTTTTAATCAGACAAGGTGGCATATCATCTCCCAATTCCACGACCAAAGCGCCATCTGATTCTTTCAACAAGCCCTTTTCATTCAACATATCAACAATCGGTTCCATTTTATCGTTATAATAAGCTTCGCCGTTATAGGAATCGAATTTCACGCCGAGTAAATCATAAATGCGTTGAAACTCCTTCAATGATTCCGATTTGAACCAATCCCATAAGGCAAGCGCTTCGGGATTGCCGTCCTCCAATGCTTTAAAAGCCGCTCTTCCCTGGTCATTCAACGAATCATCTTGCTCTGCTTTTTCGTGGAATTGAATGTATAGCTTTAACAGCGTTTGAATCGGGGCTTGTCGTACTTCTAGTTCATTCCCACATTGTTGATAAGCTGTTAGCAGCTTGCCAAACTGTGTTCCCCAATCACCGATGTAATTTATTTTCACGGTTTTGTAGCCATTCTTTTCAAGCAATAAAGAAATCGAATTCCCAATGACCGTGGAGCGTAAATGTCCCATAGAGAACGGTTTCGCAATGTTTGGGGAAGACATATCAATTGTCACGACCCCGTTTTTTCCAATGTTGGATGACCCGTAGGATCTAGATTGCTCTTGGATTGTTTGGAGTAGGGAACTAGTGATTTGTGAACGGTTCAGAAAGATATTCACATAACCGTTCACAGCTTCAGCTTTGTGGATAAGTGGATGCTTGATCGACTTTGCAATTTCATCCGCAATACTAACAGGTGATTTTCTTAAATTCTTTGCAAATGGGAAGCAGGGCAATGCTAAATCGCCCATATGTGCATGCACGGGTCGTTCTAACATATTTTCATTCAAAGGAATCGGACTAAATTGTTGCAACGCATGCAAAACCTCTGTTTTCATCTCAAATTCCTCCTTTTTGTCAATAAAAAAAGCCCCGCCTCAAATAAATGAGGCGAAAGCATAACTTCCGCGGTACCACTCAACTTGCCCGTGATGGGCCACTTTCTCATAACGGCGAGACACCGACTTTTCTTAAATGAATTCAGAAAAGCATCTCCGAAGTGCGGTTCACAAACTTCCTTTGCCAGGCTTTCACCGTCCCTAGCTCGCTTAAAAAGAAAAATTTGCTACTCTCTTCATCCAAGATGTTGTAGTTGACTATAGCAAGCATTTGCATGGGTGTCAATATAGTTATTAGTCTTTTCTATAAACTCACTTGTTCAAAAAAATATACTATGAGAATTTAGTTTGAATGCGATTTAGCACCTTCACGGTAGTAAATTATATACATGATAAACCAAAGTATACCGACAACCAAGAGTGCTACGTACTGTGGACTGGAAGCGATGGAGACAAAAAATAGAATGAGAAGTGTAACGGGAAAGATTAAATTCATGGCATAAAAGGATTTATACGCAACGCGATAGTGCTCAAACTTTTCTCCTTCATCCAGATTTTCGAAAATTTCTTTGTAACCGTCTAGTCGTTTCAAGTTCACGAATGCTGCGGGGCTATATTTATTATGGTAACTAACCGCTTTAAATTGGGCATAGGTCGCAAAAATGAAGATAGATAAGAATGAAGTGACAATTACACTCGCAAGTAGGTTATCGCCTAAGTTCCATGCTAGTCCAGCGATAAAAGAACAGGTAGCTCCAACGATTAACAATAAAGAAGTAGAGCCTACAAACTTATGAGCAATTTTTTCTTTTCTTGCATCGAGTTCATCAATGTTGAATCCTGGACTTTCCTTTGCGTCTGCTTTGTTCCAGATCAAGCCAATACGAATGGACATGACAAATAATATAGCGAGCATTATAAAAGCCATCAACTCTTTTTCGAATGGTACAATTGGGCCAAGCGCATCCCATAATATAACAATCAAGCCAAAAATAAACGCAATCCCAATAGCCGTAAAAAGGGTTAGTGAACCTTTCCTTTTCCTCATTTCTCTTCCTCCTCTATTGAAAATACTTCATCCACAGGTAGTTGGAATACTTTCGCGATTTTCATCGCAATTAAAATTGACGGTAAATAATCGCCTCTTTCGATTAAACTGATTGTTTGTCTTGAGGAATCGGTTAATGTAGCTAACTCGGTTTGACTTAATCCATCTCTAGCACGTAATTCTTTCAAGCGATTAAGCAATATTGCCATTGTATTTCCTCCTTATACTTCCAATTGTATGCTTTAATAGTCAAATTGACAACTATAATTGTCAAAGTGACTATTTTTATTGTCGGGAAGGCGAAATGTAGAAGGACTTTCTGCATAAAAAATAATATGAACAATTTTTTATGTGTTAATAACTATTATTTCTATGGCATCAAAGAGTATGTTGACAATTAACCGATTGTGGATAAACAACCTGTGGATATGTTGATAAGTGATTGATTTGCACACGAAAAACTTTTTACCTCTTTACGATTAAAACACCATATGTTAGGGTATGTGTAGTGAATAGAACACAACATATAGTACTTAACGATGGAATGGTACCGTAGGAAGAATGAAGTTCAATTCTTCTCAGTAGGAAGAATAAAGTTCAATTCTTCTTTAATCGGTTTAAAAGGGAATCCGGATAATCCGGAGCTGTCCCCGCAACTGTAAACGCGGACGACCGCCGAAAAGAGCCACTGTGGAGAAATCCGTGGGAAGGCTTTGGCGGAAGAATGATGCGTAAGCCAGGAGACCTGCCTTTCATCGTCAAGCGACACTTTCTTCGGGGGTTGAGAGGTGGAAGCGAGCGGGTTTCCTTCCGTCTATCTTCTAACTCTAGAAGAATATACATAAGGTCCCATTCTGTTTCCAACTTAAAAAATCCATGAGCGATAGCTCTGCCGAAGAGGCGGACCTATCGCTTTTTTTGTCGAAAAGCGGAAGTGGCCTGCTTAGACGTGACAAGCGCTGGAAGGCCTGAAGTTAAAGGCGCTTTGTGCCTTTAACTGCAGGACTGAAAGCGACTCGAACGTCTGGCCACTGTAGCTAGACATATTTATATAACTGGGAGGAGACGGAATAACATGACAACACAAATTAAAACACCACAAATCGATCAACTGCTACATGAATTGCAAAACGAGTTTGGCGAACAGAAAATAGCGCCATTACTTAAAGTGAGTGAACGTTGGAAAGAAAGACATCCAGAGGGAAGGTATGCTGATTGGTCAAAAGCGATGGTGCTTGAAGCAATCAGTTTTGTTGCAGAAGACGAAACGTATTGGACGTTTGTCGCTGCAAGAATTTACCTCCAAGAAGTCTATGCTTACGAAGAAGGTCGGCGTGGTCAATCGGTCTATGTTGATTTTGCTGGCCATGTGAAAAGTTTAGTAGAAAAAGGTTTATACACGCCAGTTTTAACTGAAAAATATTCAGAAGAAGACTTAAATCATCTTGGCCATGTTATCGATCCTGAGCGAGACAAGCTATTTACCTATATCGGATTGAAAACGTTAATGGATCGTTACGTTGCGGTTGATTTCACTAAAAAACCGGTGGAACTTCCACAAGAACGCTGGCTTATCATCGCTATGACGCTCATGCAGGATGAAACCGAAAACCGTAATGAAAAAGTATCGGAATCCTACTGGGCGATGAGTAACTTATATATGACCGTTGCAACGCCGACATTGTCGAATGCTGGAAAGCCGCATGGTCAGTTGTCGAGTTGCTTTATCGACACGGTCGACGATTCTTTGCAAGGTATTTACGACAGCAATACAGATATCGCCAATTTGTCGAAATACGGCGGAGGCATCGGTGTTTATATGGGGAAAGTGAGAAGTCGCGGCTCCTCGATTCGCGGATTTAAAGGTGCATCAAGCGGTGTGCTGCCATGGATTAAACAATTGAATAACACTGCGGTGAGTGTCGATCAGCTGGGTCAAAGACAAGGTGCGATTGCTGTTTACCTAGACGTTTTCCACAAAGATATTTTCACGTTCCTCGATTTGAAACTCAACAACGGGGACGAGCGCATGCGTGCGCATGATATTTTCACAGGCGTTTGTTTGCCAGATTTATATATGGAACAAGTCGAAGCGCGCGGGGATTGGCATCTGTTTGATCCGCATGAAGTGCGAGAAGTCATGGGCTATTCACTGGAAGATTCGTACGATGAAAAACGCGGTGAAGGTTCATTCCGTGAAAAGTATGCTGAATGCATAAATCATCCGGAACTCAGTCGGGAAACGGTACCTGCGATTGACTTAATGAAGCGTATTTTACGCAGTCAACTGGAAACTGGCGTGCCGTTCATGTTTTACCGTGATGAAGTGAATCGTGCGAATGCGAATAAACACGAAGGTATGATTTATTCATCGAATTTATGTTCAGAAATCGCCCAAAATCAGAGCGCGACAGAATTCGAATCCGTCACACTCGAAGATGATATCGTCGTCACCCGTTCAAAACCAGGCGATTTTGTCGTTTGTAACCTGTCTTCCATTAACCTTGGGCGTGCAGTTCCAGCGAATGTAATAGAACGGTTAATCAAAATTCAAGTACGCATGCTCGATAACGTCATTGATCTGAATAAAATCCCTGTCGTACAAGCAGCACGAACAAATTCCAGATACCGTGGAATCGGACTAGGTACATTCGGTTGGCATCATTTACTTGCGCTGAAAAATATTCAGTGGGAATCAAATGAAGCTGTAGATTACGCTGATGAATTATATGAAAGGATTGCTTACCTGACCATTTCAGCTTCAATGGAATTATCAAAAGAAAAAGGGGCTTATCCTTTATTCGAAGGATCGGACTGGCAGACAGGGGACTACTTTACTAACAAAGGATATGACTCAAAAAAATGGCGTGAACTGCGTTTCGAAGTTGCGATGAATGGCATGCGAAATGGTTATTTGATGGCCGTCGCACCAAATTCTTCCACATCATTACTCGCGGGCTCGACAGCATCGATCGATCCGATTTTTAAACCGTTTTTCCATGAGGAGAAAAAGGATTATAAGTTGCCGACAGTGGCGCCGGATTTGGATCATAATACGTATGACATTTATCGCCGTTCTGCATATATTGTCGACCAGCGTTGGTCCGTTAAACAAAACGCAGCAAGGCAGCGCCATATCGACCAAGCGATTTCCTTCAATATTTACGTTCCGAATACAATTCGTGCTTCCGTTTTACTAGACCTGCATATTCAAGCATGGAAATCAGGGATGAAGACAACTTATTACACGCGTTCAAGCGCCACTGATATTGCGGAGTGTGAATGGTGTCATTCTTAATCGCCTATGCAACTTGGAGCGGAAACACAGAGGAAGTTGCGGAACTTATTGAAGAGAATTTATTGAAATCAAATATGGACGTAACTCGATACAGAATCGGGACGGGCCCACTTCCCAACGTAAATGATTATGATGCGCTCATAATTGGATCATTCACATGGGACAAGGGCGCGACTCCCGATGAAGTAAAAGATTTCGTGGCGGAAGTTGGCTATAAACCACCGAATGTTTACGTTTTTGGAACAGGCGATACGCAATTCGGCGGAGATGCATTATTTTGCAGCGCTGCAGTAAAGCTAGCACGATTTTACGAGTCAAACTATGCACCGCTAAAAATCGAACAAAGTCCAAGAGGAACGCAAGAAACCGATGTAATCAATTGGACGGAAGGGGTAATCAAACAATGGTCACACTAACACGAGTAAAAGTATTAAATCCAGCAAACCCAAACAAATCAACAGCTATTTTCGGCGGGAAAGCAAGTGGAATTCTAAATTGGAATGACCTTGCTCATCCCCACTTTTATAAATTAAGACAACAAATACGTTCATTATTTTGGACGGCCAATGAAGTCGATATGACGCAAGACGTCAAGCAGTTTCCAACGTTGACCCGACCTGAACAAGATGCTTTCTTGAAAATCATTGGCTTATTAGCAACGCTAGATGGACCGCAAACGGATATCGCATTGAAGCTTTCACATTTCACAACCGACCCCTCCGTCAAATCATTAATGGCGACAATTGCAGATCAGGAAAGTGAACATAATCACAGTTATGCCTATGTGCTTTCATCTGTAACGACATTAGATAAGCAAATCGCTTCATTTGAAATGGGGCGAACTGATGAAGTTTTGATGCGCAGAAATGAACGCATCGTCAACGTATACAATGAATTCGCAGAAAGGCCAACGATTGAATCGGCTTTAAAAGCGATGGTATACACGACTTTGCTTGAAGGATTATTTTTCTATAGCGGCTTCGCATTCTTTTACAATTTAGCACGCAATCAGAAAATGGTCGGAACATCGACAATGGTGTCGTATATTAACCGCGATGAGTTAGAGCATGGAAAAGCAATTAGCGACATATTCCGTGCAGCCTTAGCAGAAAACCCAGAATACAATACGGACGAGTTCACGGAATGGATTTATGATCAGTTCCGACACTCCGTCGAGCAAGAAGTCGCGTGGAGTCGGTATGTGTTAGCTGATATTGACGGAATCGACCTCGAAGAAATGGAAGGTTACATCAAATACCGAGCCAATAAAATGCTGCGCATGCTCGGGCTCGACGAAATCTATCCCGAGTTTACTGACAACCCCATGAGATGGATCAAAGCCTACGTGGATAGTTTCGATGACACAAAAACAGATTTCTTTGAACAAGCCTCAAGGCAGTATGTGAAAACTAGTGATTTGAATGGGTTTGATGATTTGTAGGTTTTTATTTTTTCGTGTAGGAGGATTTCGAAGGGGATTGCGCGGAGTTCAAGCGGTGAAGGACTGATTTCGTGAATTGCGCGGATTTCGCCGGAGAAGGGGAGGACTTCGAAAGTGATTGCGCGCACTTCAAGCGGTGAAGAGCTGACTTTGTCAAATGCGCGGACTTCGCCGGGCCAAGAGAGGACTTCGAACCCGATTACGCGGAACTCGATCGCAGACAATACAACAATTTCAACACAGATAAAAAAACAGCACATCGCTTAGACTAACCCGTTCAGTTCACTGGTACAAAAGTTGAAATAACAAGCGAAATAACATCGAACTAGAACAACAATTAGCATCGCAATCAATTAGCGGTGCTTTTTTTCATCTTTAAAAAGGTTTTTTGTGGTAAATATGGTACGATAACAGTAGGACGTATATATATTCAATATTCAACAAACGGGCCATTTAATTGAACAATACTTTAAAACGAGTATAGATACAGTGGATGAAAATAAGAGGTATAAATGGTTTAAGCTAGTATTTCCTTTAATTATACTTGTTTTTGCCATATGTTTAATTATTGCAGGTATTGCAGCGTGGAATGATACTGGCAAAGTACCGATTTACTTAATATTAGGGATCGTTTTTATTGCTGAAAGTATATTTGGATTATATGAGACTTGCAAGCATAAATCGGGAAGTGAAAAAACTCCAGAATAAGGCGCGATAATAGAGCAATCACCGTGCCTACTATACATATTTGGGCTAGATTGTTGGAAAGGGGGAACGACGATATGAAAACTATACTTGGAAAAGTTAATGAACAGAGTGAATTTATCAGAGCAAGTATTTATGTCATAAGTGGCTTTACGATAATTTTAGTTGGATATGGTATTGGTTATTTTGCTGGATCAATGATGTTTTAAGCGTTTTGCCCCAGTTCTAGTGATTTATTCAAGAAAAGGGCGCGATTGTGGAATAGTAAAAGTAAAAAAGGGCCTTATGGTCCTTTTTTTATTGGGATAACGAAATGTAATATTGTGTTTTAACACACAAATTAACAGTGGTATTAACACTTACATTAGCAGATCTACAATAGAAATTGTAACCCTGCTAATAGGCTTGTCAGTAAGGTGTCTAAAATAGGTGTGTTTCATTCACAAACGTTGATACATAGGTAAAAGGAAAGAGTCCAATTCATATGCGAATTTGGACTCTAATAGTGTGTTTAATTGATGTTTTGTACCACTCAACTGAACGGGTTACGCTTAGACGATGCGCTGTTTTTTATTCAACAAACCCACCAAACTGTGATTTATATCATAGCCGACCATTATAATCTCTTCTATTATATAGACAACGGGTTAATCCTAAAGGGTGACTTCCCAATAACCGATATCTTCTGTAAATTAGGTATATTCCCTGATGGGGTACCGCCCGACAATAAGTTTAACCAATTGACTTGAATAAAATAGAGGAGGAATTATTAATGGCAACAATTTCGATGGATATGAATGTGGCTGATATTGTGACTGCGGTTCCATGGTCAGCTGATATATTTAGGAAACACCGGATCGACTTTTGCTGTGGTGGGAAAGTATCGTTACTAGAAGCGGCTGAAGAAAAAGGAATTCAACCAGATATCGTCTACGAAGAGATTACTTCGATGCAAAAGACACATGATAATCGTGGGGGCACGCATCCATCTACTTTTGGAAATAAAACGCTGATCGCCTACATCCAAGAAAATTATCATCAAAGTTTACGTGAAGAATTGCCTTCATTGGAGCCGTATGTAACAAGAGTTATGGGCGTGCACGGAGGAAATCATCCGCATCTGCTTCGGTTAGCGGATCTATTTAATGAGCTAAGAATTGAACTTCTTGAACATACGGAAGATGAAGATAGAAATGTGTTCCCGCTAATTATGGAATTTCTCGACAATCCGACAGATGAGTTAAAAGAAAAGTTGAAACCTTATGTTTTCGAACTTGAAGAGGAACATGAAAATGCTGGTAAGTTACTACACGAACTGAGAGAAATCACGAATGACTTTACACCTCCGGAAGGTGCTTGCGGAACATACCGGCTCGTGTATGCACGTTTGGAGAAATTAGAAAAAGAGACTTTCAATCATGTACACCTCGAAAACAATATCCTGTTCGACCGAGTCCGGGCTGAAATCTAAGCATATAAAAATTGCCTATCCACTATAGTAGTGGGTAGGCAATTTTCAGTTATCTTATCGAAAACTGCATACTTTGTCGAATTGAGGGTATTCCCTATAAGAAATAGGACAAACCCTAATAGGAAGATAGCCCCTCACCTCTTTATAATAAAAGGTAGATGAATGAGCTTATTGTTTCTTGTCATTAGAGTAGTCATTCAAAAAGGAGTTGTTTGTTTCGATGCAAAAACAGAAAAAGAAAAATTTTGGATTGAATTTTTTTAAACCGATCGAACGTTTCTCTGGAAACTGGACTATCTTAGAAGAAAAAAGTCGTGATTGGGAAAACATGTACCGTCAACGTTGGTCTCATGACAAGGTAGTACGAACAACACACGGCGTTAACTGTACAGGATCATGCAGTTGGAAAGTTTTCGTGAAAAACGGCATTATCACATGGGAAAATCAGCAAATCGACTATCCTTCATGCGGACCTGATATGCCGGAATTCGAACCGCGCGGATGTCCTCGTGGTGCATCATTTTCATGGTACGAATACAGTCCGCTACGAGTGAAGTATCCATACATACGAGGGAAATTATGGCGTATGTGGGGCCAAGCTTTATCAGAATTTAAAGATCCTGTAAAAGCATGGGCAAGCATCGTCGATGATCCTGAAAAAGCAGTTGAATATAAAAAAGCCCGTGGAAAAGGCGGACACGTTCGCGTTAATTGGCGTGATGCAACAATGCTCATTTCCGCACAACTAATCCACACAATTCAAAAGTATGGACCTGACCGAATTGCCGGTTTCACACCGATTCCAGCGATGTCGATGGTCAGTTACGCGTCTGGAGCTAGATTTCTATCTTTAATTGGTGGAGAAATGCTCAGCTTCTATGACTGGTATGCGGATTTACCACCGTCTTCCCCGCAGATTTGGGGCGAACAGACGGATGTTCCGGAATCCAGTGACTGGTACAACTCCGGTTATATCATTATGTGGGGTTCAAACGTACCGCTGACAAGAACGCCGGACGCTCATTTCTTAACTGAAGTTCGCTACAAAGGAACGAAAGTTGTTTCGGTCGCGCCGGATTATGCGGAAAGTGTTGTCCACGCAGATGACTGGATTGCAGCGGATCCGGGTTCAGATGCTGCAGTGGCACAAGCAATGACGCATGTTATTCTCGATGAGTTTTATCAAAAACGACAAGAGCCGATGTTCCTTAATTACGCGAAGCAATATACGGATATGCCATTCTTAATTACATTAGATAGATTTGAAGATTCATATAAAGCCGGTCGTTTTCTTCGCGCAAGCGATCTCGGAAGTGATTCGGAACACGCAGAATGGAAACCGGTCATTTACGACGAAGCGACCAATGAAATCATTGTGCCGAACGGAACGATGGGGCAGCGTTGGGAAGAAGACGCGAAATGGAATCTCATTCTCGATAATGAAGATGGAACACGCGTAGAACCAGCACTATCGATTGCTGAACACGGGGCGGATTGGGAAGAAATTGTATTCCCGTACTTTGATAATGTTGCAAATGGAACATTCAAACGTCCAATCCCAGCGAAAAAAGTATTGATGGCTGATGGTACAGAACGTCTTGTGACGACTGTTCACGATTTAATGCTAAGTCAATACGGTATTAATCGAATCGGTAGCGAACTTGAAGCATCCGGTTACGATGATGCAGAATCATTTTATACACCTGCTTGGCAAGAGAAAATCACGAATGTGAAACCTGAACTTGTCACGCAAATCGCCCGTGAATTCGCGCAAAATGCGCTGGATACAGGCGGCCGTTCCATGATTATCATGGGCGCAGGGATTAACCACTGGTTTAATAGTGATACCATTTACCGCGCTATTTTAAACTTAGTGACTCTGACAGCTTCGCAAGGCGTGAACGGCGGCGGATGGGCGCATTATGTCGGCCAAGAAAAATGTCGTCCGATTGAAGGATGGAGCACAATTGCATTCGCACGAGATTGGCAAGCGCCGCCTCGACTTCAAAACGCGACTTCTTATTTCTATTTCGCAACTGACCAATGGAAATACGAAGAAATGGGCGCTGACCTATTAATGTCGCCGACAGAAGGCAAGCCGCGTTATGAGCATCCAGCAGATTATAATGTTCTAGCTGCACGACTTGGATGGTTGCCATCTTATCCTCAATTTAATAAAAACAGTCTTGTCTTTGCAGAAGAAGCAGCAAAAGAAGGAAAAACGTCAACTGAAGAAATTGTCGCCCATACATTGGAGCAAATAAAATCTGGTGAAATTCAATTTGCAGCTGAAGACCCAGGCGCACCTGAAAACTTCCCGCGCTCATTGTTCGTCTGGCGTTCAAACTTAGTATCCAGTTCCGCAAAAGGTCAAGAATATTTCATGAAACACTTATTCGGAGCTTCTGACGGCCTGCTTGCAACGGTGAATGATGAATTGAAACCTGAGGAAATGGCATGGCGAGACGAAGTGGAAGGGAAACTGGATTTACTCGTTGCGCTTGATTTCCGAATGACAGCAACACCGATGTATGCGGATGTGGTTCTGCCAGCAGCAACTTGGTATGAAAAACACGACCTGTCATCAACGGATATGCACCCATTCGTCCATCCATTCAATCCGGCTGTAGACCCATTATGGGAATCAAGATCTGACTGGGATATTTATAGATCGTTGGCAGAAACTTTCTCTGAGATGGCGAAGGTTCACCTACCAGGTGTTTACAAAGACTTGGTCACAACGCCGCTCGCGCATGATTCAGTTCAGGAAATTGCACAACCGTACGGCGAAGTGAAAGATTGGAAAAAAGGCGAAGTTGAAGCAATTCCAGGGAAAACGATGCCAGGAATGACGATTGTCGAACGTGATTACACGAAAGTATACGATAAATACGTCACACTCGGGCCTTTACTTTCAACCGGAAAAGTCGGCGCGCATGGGGTGAATTTCTCCGTTGCGGACGAATATGAACAAATGAAAGGCATTAACGGCACTTATTTCGACGAAACGATTAAAAACGGCTTGCCGAAACTTCACACTGCAAAACATGCGGCTGAAGCGATGCTGACACTATCTTCGGCAACAAATGGCCGGGTTTCCCAAAAAGCATTTGCTGCTGCTGAAGAAGATACAGGCGTGGAGTTAAAAGACATCTCAGCTGACCGAGCTGCTGAACGATTTACATTCGCGAGCATCACCGCGCAACCGCGCGAAGTAATTCCGACGCCAGTATTCTCTGGATCGAATAAACTAGGGCGTCGTTATTCACCATTTACGACGAACATCGAACGACTTGTCCCGTTCAGAACGCTGACAGGTCGACAACATTTCTATATCGACCACGAGTTATTCCTAGATTTCGGAGAAGCGTTACCTGTTTACAAGCCGACGCTACCGCCAATGGTATTCGGACCGCGGGATAAACAAATTATCGGAGGACAAGATTCGCTCGTATTACGATATTTAACACCGCACGGCAAGTGGAATATCCACTCAACGTATCAAGATAACCAGCATATGCTCACACTATTCCGCGGGGGACCAACCGTTTGGATTTCGGATGTGGACGCAGCTGAACATGATATCGATGACAACCAATGGCTTGAAGTATACAACCGAAATGGTGTTGTCACAGCACGTGCCGTTGTCAGTCACAGAATGCCGAAAGGAACAATGTTTATGTACCATGCTCAAGATAAACATATCCAAGTTCCAGGGTCAGAAATTACGGACGAACGAGGCGGAAGCCATAACGCACCAACACGTATTCACATGAAACCGACGCAAATGGTCGGCGGATATGCGCAACTCAGTTATGGATTCAACTATTATGGACCAATTGGAAATCAGCGAGATGTTTACGTCGCAGTTCGCAAGATGAAGGAGGTAAACTGGCTTGAAAATTAAAGCGCAAGTAGCAATGGTTATGAATCTAGACAAATGTATCGGATGCCACACATGCAGCGTCACATGTAAAACGACATGGACAAACCGTGAAGGCGCGGAATATATGTGGTTCAACAACGTCGAAACAAAGCCGGGCATTGGTTATCCAAAGAGATGGGAAGACCAAGAACTTTACAAAGGCGGCTGGCAGGTCAATAAAAAAGGGAAACTCGAATTGAAATCGGGCTCCAAATTATCAAAGATTGCCCTAGGGAAGATTTTTTACAACCCTGATATGCCAGAAATGAAAGATTACTATGAACCTTGGACATACGATTATGAGAAACTCACGATGGCAGGCGATAGCGAACATACACCTGTAGCGCGTGCGAAATCCGTTGTCACGGGGGAATATATGGATTTAGAATGGGGCCCTAACTGGGAAGACCAATTAGCGGGTGCACATATCACAGGTCCGAAAGACCCGAATATCGAAAAAATTGAAGAAGAAATTAAATTCAACTTCGAACAAGCATTTATGATGTATTTACCAAGACTATGCGAACACTGCCTAAATCCGAGCTGTGTCGCATCATGCCCATCAGGTGCGATGTACAAACGCGAGGAAGACGGGATTGTTCTTGTCGACCAAGAGGCATGTCGCGGCTGGCGTTATTGCATGACTGGTTGCCCGTACAAAAAAGTTTACTTCAACTGGAAAACAAATAAAGCGGAGAAATGCACATTCTGTTTCCCGCGTATTGAATCTGGTTTACCGACAGTTTGTTCTGAAACATGTACAGGTCGAATTCGTTATCTGGGCGTCCTTTTATATGATGCAGACCGTGTACTTGAAGCGGCTTCAACACCAGATCCAAAAGATCTATACAAAGCGCAATGTGATTTATTCCTTGATCCAAGTGATCCTGAAGTAATTGAACAAGCGAGAAAAGATGGGATATCGGAAGAATGGATTGAAGCGGCTCAAAACTCGCCTGTTTATAAACTGGCAATCGAGTATAAGCTTGCGTTTCCGTTACACCCGGAATACCGTACGCTTCCGATGGTTTGGTATGTTCCGCCGCTTAGCCCGATCATGAATTATTTTGAGGGAAGAGATTCAATAAAAAATCCGGACATGATTTTTCCAGCAATTGAGGAAATGCGGATACCGATTCAATACTTGGCCAATATGCTGACAGCCGGGGATACAGAAACGGTGAAAAAAGCATTGCAACGCATGGCGATGATGAGGTCCTATATGCGTGCAGTTTCATCCGGAAAAGATTTTGATGAAGCACGTCTCGAACGCGTGGGTTTATCAGCGCATCAGACGAAACAAATGTATCGACTGCTCGCAATTGCAAAATACGAAGATCGTTTTGTCATCCCGACATCCCATAAAGAAGGCCATATGAACGCTTACCGTTCACAAGGTTCAACAGGATATGAAGAAATGGGCGATTACAGTATGGGTAAAACGCAAAGTCCATACAGTTATGCAGCGCCAATTAGTATCGAAGACGGCAGTTGTGATGGATGCGGGCCAGTAGAACCAGCAAAAACAGGCAAACAAATTTATGAAGAAAACTTCTACGGGGGGATTTGGCGTGATTGATTTAGAGAGGCTGTATGAAGAAAAACAAGCATTCGGCTTCTTTGCAAATCAACTTACGTACCCCGATAAATCAACTTATCATCCGTCGGTTTTGGAAGAGTCAATTGACTCTTCCCATCCGGCATATGCGGATATTAAGAAGTATTGGGATTTAATGCATGAGTTCAGTTTCGATGAGATTCAGGAAATGTATACATACACATTTGATTTCCAGAAGGAAACGACACTGTTCATGACCTATGTAAAATATGAAGATGCAAAAGACCGAGGACAAATGCTTGCAAAGTTGAAGGTTCTTTATGAAATGTTCGGACTCAATATGCCCGCAGGAGAATTATCCGACTTTTTGCCGCTTATGTGTGAATTTATCTATGCAGCGGAGTGGATTGGTGATGACCGAGCACCACAAAGTTTCGGAATGCTTCTAGCTGTGATGGAAGATGGTTCGTATCATTTATTAAAAGCGCTTGAGAAACATAATAGTCCCTACTTTTATTTAATAAGAGGAATGAGGGAAACTTTCAAGTCTTGTATTCGTCAGGAGGCACAAGCCAATGAGTGATCAATTTTTATGGGTTATTTTCCCCTATATTTGCATGGCGGTATTTATTGTCGGCCATATATTTAGGTGGCGAAACGATCAGTTTGGATGGACAGCAAAATCAAGTGAATTTATTGAAAAGAAGCAGTTGATGATTGGTAGTTTATTATTCCACATCGGGATAATCCCGGTTATTGCCGGACATGTCGCTGGTCTGGGGATCCCGAAAGAATGGACGCGCGCTCTCGGGATAAGTGATCATATGTATCATATGGGCGCGATTTGGGGCGGCGGTTTTTTCGGAGTCGTCACTTTCCTCGGCATGCTTATTTTAACATGGAGACGCTTTGCGATTAGCAATGTCCGCAAATTATCATCGGCATCCGATTTAATTGTTAACTCGTTACTTCTCTTTATTGTTTTTATTGGCATGTACAGTGTAATCGGGACAAGTGTCACGCAACCTGATTTCGATTATCGTGATTCGATTTCGATTTGGTTCAGGTCGCTACTCATCTTCCGGCCCGAAGCAAGCTTTATGTCAGGTGTCCCGGTGGCATTTCAGTTGCACATCTTATCAGGCTTTCTCATCTTCGCGATGTGGCCCTTTACAAGACTCGTTCACGTATGGAGCGTACCTTTGAATTACGTTGGAAGAAGCTATATTATATATAGAAGAGACACCAAGAAGTAATTACAACGGAAAAAAGGCGTAACTGCCTTTTTCTTATAGGGAGTAAGACACGATGAACGAACAACAAACATTCAACTTTCAACTGGAAATAGAACAGATCAGAAAGGCATTCGATTTTGACCTCGTTGCTTTGGCACTTGTTCATCCAGCAGAAAGACGTTTTACGAGCAAATGGGAATATGTAACAGGTAATAAAAGCAATCGCTATAAACGGCTCACTTTACAAACGGGCAAAGGCGTCGCGGGCGCTGTGCTGAAAACAGGCAAGCCGCTGCTTATGAGCGATGTTAAAAGTTTGATTGATGAAGGGGAATTGTTTAATTATCCAATTATTGTTGCCGAAAAGCTAACAAGTTTCGGGGCAATTCCACTTTATAAATATAACCGCGTCAAAGGTGTGCTTTTGGTGGCTTTTCGTGATGATAAAGTACTGACAGAAGAAGTTTTTAAAAAATTCAAAGAAACAATAGGCTCAAGATTCGGTCCCTACTACAATAAGGAGATGGTGAAGTGAAACTCGGGAGTTTTCAATTAACGGATTTGTTGATGAAAATGTACGATAATTCTGCTGAAGCCATCTTCTTTTTTAATCCAAAAGGACATGTCATAGCGATGAATGAATCCGCAAAACTGATCCTGGATTCGGATGTATTAAGTCGAATGGCAGAAGGTGAACAAAATGCTTTTTGTATGTCTTGTAAAGGTTATACAAATGAGCAAGATTTAATAACTTGCCAGTCTTGTTATTTAGTAAGCCCGCAGGATGATTTTAGTTCATTCCAAGTTTATTTAGATACAAGAGGCAAGGGAATTACACCGTATACGGCAAGTTTTCAAACAATTGATGAAGAAAATGGAATTCGTGTATTTATGCTTCGCGATTTGACAAAGCAGTTCAAGACGCAAGCCGAACTAAATGAAAAGACGATGACGAAAAGCGTTATTAAAGCACAAGAAGATGAGCGAAAGCGTATTTCACGGGAACTGCATGACAGCGTAGCGCAGGAAATGCTAAGTTCGCTGGTCGACTTGAGAGTTCTCAAATATATGGACATTAATCAAGATGTGCTCAAGAAGGTTCAACAAACAGAAGGTTCACTCATGCGATTACTCGAAGATATTCGATTTTTGTCTGTCGAATTACGACCCGCTACATTAGATGATCTTGGGCTTGAGGCCGCCTTTAGAACACATTTTAAATGGATTGAAAAAAACTATGGGATTGTCATTGAATTTACAGCTGAATTGCAGGCGAAAAGGTATGAAGGTGAAATTGAAACTGTCGTTTATCGCATCTGCCAAGAATCTGTATTTAACGCAGTGAAATATGCCGGTGTGGACGTAATTACAGTGCGACTATTTGAAGAGTCGGATCATCTTAATTTGGCTGTTACGGATAATGGAATTGGCTTCGATTTAAACTCACGAACCTCAATCGGAACGGGTCTTGGGCTTTACGGCATGCGAGAACGCGCCGAATTAGTAGAAGGCCAGTTATCCATTCAAGCAGAAATTGGAAAGGGAACAGCTGTATATTTGAAAATACCACTTGAAACTACAGTGGTGAAAGAAGGAGAGAAAGCGTGAAAATAATTATCGCGGATGACCATGCAGTTGTTCGTAGCGGTTTTATGCATATTTTAAATTTCCAGCATGATATGGAAGTTGTCGCGACTGCCGCTGATGGGCTTGAAGCCTATGCAAAAGTAGCAAAACATCGTCCAGACGTTTTGTTGATGGATCTAAGTATGCCACCCGGTGAAAGCGGGCTCATTGCGACTGGGAAAATTCATGAGGATTTCCCTGATACTAAAATTCTGATTCTGACCATGCATGACGATGAGGAGTATTTATTTCACGTACTGAAAAATGGCGCTGCGGGATACATTTTAAAAAATGCACCAGATGAAGAGTTATTATCCGCAGTGCGCACGGTTTACAATGGGGATACGTATATTCACCCTTCAATGGCAACATCGCTCGTTCGTGAATTTATTAAACATGACACGATTGGTCCGGAAGACGACCCGTTTAAAATATTGACGAAACGAGAACTTGAAGTTCTTCCTTTGGCGGCAAAAGGTTATGGGAATAAAGATATTGCCGAAAAATTGTTTATTTCCGTTAAAACGGTAGAAGCGCATAAGTCTCGTATTATGGAAAAACTTAATTTGAAAAGTCGACCTGAACTTATTGAATATGCGCTACGAAAAAAGCTGTTGGACTTTTAAAGGAGAGGTGCGTTTTTCATGGCTGAAACAAAGAGATTTAAATTTGACCTTCCCGCACTGCGTGTGTTGGAAAATGAACATCAATACTTATCGTATGTGATGGATGGTTGGCACACGATTGTGCTTGCATTCCAGCGGGATATCTACACTGTTGAAGAAGGTCATGAAGCATTACAGTCACTAAGAAAACTTATTATTGATTTTATTGAACCGTTGAAAAATCATACAGATAAAGAAGAAGAGTATCTATTTCCAATGCTAGAAAAATACGTCGGAAGTGAGCAGGGACCTGTAACTGCGACAGAAGAAGAGCATGAAGAAATTGACGCATACATTGGACATTTTCTCCACCATACACTCGGAGATGTCAGTCATTTAACAATGGAAGAAATGAAAAAAGTAGTGAATGATGCAGCGGAAGCTTTTGAAGTGATTACTGTTCATTTTGTAAAGGAAGAGTCGATTTTATTTCCGATGGTCGATAATATTTTGCGGATTGAAGAGCAAGACAAATTATATGAACAATTGTACACGCCGATTATATAAAGTAAGGCATTTCCCTTATAGGTTTAGGGATTTCCCCTATTAATAAAAACATGGTTACCCCTTTATACTTATAATAGGCAATCAGTCAATACGGATCGCTCAATACTGACAGATAGAGTAGGTGGTTTGGTTGATAAAAAAAGTACAGGTACCATTACAAACATTGAACTGCATGGTTGGATTTATGGTTTGGGTTCTCATCTCTTCATTAATGCCGTTTATTGTGGAAGACATAACGATTCCGGCAGAAAAATTAGCATTGGTGACTGCGGTTCCAATCATACTTGGATCGGTTCTCAGAATTCCGTTTGGTTATTATGCGAATCTTATCGGTGCTAGATTAATATTTTTAATTAGTTTCATTCTTTTATTATTCCCCGTCTTTTACATAAGTGCAGCATCTTCAATGCTCGATCTTATTATTGGAGGAACATTCCTCGGAATCGGGGGAGCGGTGTTTTCGGTCGGCGTTACTTCGTTGCCGAAATATTTTCCGAAAGAAAAACACGGGCTTGTCAACGGGATTTACGGAATTGGTAACTTAGGAACCGCTGTATCAACATTTGCGGCCCCGGTGATTGCAACACAAGTCGGTTGGTCGATGACGGTTAAACTTTACATGATTTTACTACTGATCTTCGCAGCTTTGAACTTCTTCTTTGGCGATAAACAAGAAGTCAAAGTAGTAACTCCAATTGGCGAGCAAATTAAAAGCGTTTATAAAAATGAAAAGCTTTGGTTTTTCTCATTGTTTTACTTCATCACATTTGGTGCGTTCGTTGCATTTACGGTTTTCTTGCCAAACTTCCTAGTAACCTACTTTGGAATCGAAAAAGTAGATGCGGGTATGCGTACGGCAGGTTTCATAGCAGTTGCAACATTTTGCCGTCCAATTGGCGGGTGGCTCGGGGATAAGTTCCCGCCGCTTAACTTGCTCATGGTCGCTTTCGCGGGTTTGACGGGTGCTGCGGTTGTTCTCGCATTTTCACCGTCAATCGGTTTGTATACAGTGGGAAGCATGATTATCGCAGTTTGTGCGGGTGCAGGAAACGGGCTTATTTTTAAATTAGTGCCGATGTATTTTAATAAGCAAGCGGGTATTGTTAACGGAATTGTATCGATGATGGGTGGTTTGGGTGGATTTTTCCCGCCGCTTCTCTTATCTATTGTTTATTCAATGACGGGATCTTACTCGATCGGCTTTATGGCGTTTTCACAAGTTGCGCTTGTCAGCCTTGTGCTGGTTATCTGGTTGTATTATATGGATAGATTGCATGTCGCAGCGGATGTATTCGATTCGACTGGTCAAGGAATCGTCGTAACGGATCCAACTGGGACGATTGAAAAGGTTAACCCAGCATTTACAAGATTGACTGGATTTACAGAAGAAGAAGTTATCGGTAGAAATCCGAACTTTCGAAGTACTGGCAGGCAGTCCCCAGAATTTTACACGACGATGTGGGGGCAAATTGGACGGGAAGGTTTGTGGCAAGGCAAGCTATGGAATAAACGAAAAAGCGGCGAGGAATATTTGGAGCTGTTGTCGATTAGCGCAGTGAAGGATGATTCTGGGGACGTCATACGTTATGTAGGGACGTTTACTGATGTAACGCCGGAGTGAGTATCGGTTGATAAATGTGGTAGACCGTTGATTTCCGTTGCGGGCAATGAAAGAGCGGTCTTCTCTTTCGCACTTATGCTTTCCTGCGGGCGAGCGCCGAGCCGCTTCCTTCGCTGTGCTCAGTCCAGGGTCTCGGCTGTCTCGCTGATTCCGCGGGAGTCTTCGCCCTCCACTCCAATCAACTGGAAATCTCATTAAATTAAGGAAGTTATTCAAATAGCCTATAAAAAAGCAAGTAAGGAAGTACCCATCAATTTTATTCGTCTTATTTAATAACATTTGATTACTTAGAAAGGGGTGAGCAAAGGATGCAAAACCGTTATTCAAGACAGACGCTATTTAGTCCGATTGGTGAAGAGGGACAAACTAAAATTAAACAATCGACTGCTTTGCTGATCGGATGCGGGGCGCTTGGGACGGCGATTGCGGAAACGCTCACTCGTGCTGGTATTGGAAAACTCATTATCGCGGATCGGGACTATGTGGAGCCTTCAAATTTGCAAAGGCAACAACTGTTTACGGAACAAGATGCGATTGACGGAACACCGAAAGTGGTAGCGGCGAAGCGCCAGTTAAAAACGATACGGGATGATGTGGAAATTGAAACGATCCTGAATCATATCGATGGACCGTTATTGGAAGAACTTGCAGGAAAAGCCGATATCATTCTCGATGCGACGGACAACTTTGAAACACGATTAGTCATTAATGATATTGCTTGGAAATTGAATATCCCTTGGGTGTATGGTGCTTGTGTAGGCAGTTCAAGTACAATATATCCTTTTATTCCAAGTGAAACCGCATGTTTCCGTTGTCTCTTACCTGTTATGCCAGCGGTGAATGAAACTTGCGATACAACTGGAATTATTGCACCGGCTGTTCAAATTACGGCTGCGCATCAAAGTGCAGAGGCATTGAAATGGCTTTCGGGCAATAAAGATGCGATGCGTAAAAAAATGCTTACATATGACGTTTGGAACAATACAAACGTCGAGGCGGGTTTCGGGCGAATGAAAAATGAAAACTGCGAAACATGCGGACCTAATTCGACATTCCCGTCATTAACGCCAGAAAGCGGAACGAACTTCGCAGTGCTTTGCGGACGTGATACAGTTCAAGTTATACCAGAGAAAGACCGTGTGTTGTCATTGGGAGATGCCGAAAGAGTAGCCGAAAAGCTGGGTAATCCCTATAAGAAGACACCCTATTTCATTGAAATGAATTCTGACGGATATAGATGCATTTTATTCGCAAATGGAAGGCTATTAATACATGGATTGAAAGATATTCAGACCGGGCGAAAAATGTATCATCAATTTTTTGGTTGAAGAGGAGCGGTAATTTTGTCAAAAGAACATGAGTATGATCAAGAGAAACAGCTCGTATTTTGCGTGCTGACGACGAGTGACACGAGAAACGTTTCGAACGACCGGGGTGGTTGGACGATTCGACAAAAACTTGAAGATGCAGGCCATAAGATTTTTGAAACATGGATTTGCCAAGATGACAAAATGGAAATTGAATCGATTATTGAAGAGTGGTTGCGAAATCCGAATGTCAATGGAATTATTACGACGGGCGGGACCGGTTTAGGGTTTCGAGATGTTACGCCGGAAACCATCGAACCGTATTTCACGAAGAAAATTGACGGATTCGGAGAACTTTTTCGCATGATTAGTTACACGGAAGATGTTGGAACGAAAGCGTTATTGAGCCGTGCAGAAGCCGGAATTATCAAAGATAAAGTCGTCTATATGCTTCCGGGTTCAGTGAAAGCGGTAGAGCTCGCAATGGATAAATTAGTCATTCCTGAATTGCATCATGTTGTCCATGAAATTACGAAACACTTAGAAGAATAATAAAACGTGCAAACATCAGCTGTTTGCACGTTAACGCAGTTTAGTTCGGAGTCAATCATCCAAACGCTTATAATCCCCGTTTTTTCCACCGGTTTTTTCGATTAACATCGTCGGCCCGATAACCATTTCTTTACCAGCAGCTTTACACATATCGTAAATTGTAAGCGCAGCGGCTGAAGCGGCGGTCAATGCTTCCATTTCGACGCCGGTAACCCCTTTAGTTTTCACTTCCGCGTAGATGATTACCTCATAATGAGAAGCAAGCTCATCGATGATCCATTCAAACTGAACATCAATCCCGGTAAGTGGAAGTGGATGGCACATTGGAATGATGGTGGGCGTGTTTTTTGCGGCCATAACAGCAGCAATTTGCGCAACACCCAATACATCGCCTTTTTTATTCGTGCCTTCTGTAATTTGACTGTGAATGGTTTCATTTAACATAATAGATGACTTTGCAATTGCGGTTCTAACAGTGATTGCCTTATCCGAAACATCAACCATTTTAGCGCGACCTTGTTCGTTGAAATGTGTTAGTTTAGACAAAATGATCATTCCTTTCAGCATTAACTTAAGTTAAGTATACCAGATGATAAATGGGGAGGACTTTATAATGAGAAAACCAATTCCAGTAGCGAAAGCAGTCAAACTCGTCATGGAACACGCACAACCAATCGGGGTAGAAAAAATTGCCCTTGAACATACATATGGCCGGATTTTGGCCGAACCAATTATTGCGAAGCATGATGTGCCGCCTTTTGATCGATCGCCATACGACGGTTTTGCATTGAGATCCGAAGATACAAACGGAGCCTCTGGGGATAATCGAATTGCCTTCAACGTCATCGGTGAAATCGGGGCAGGGCATGTAGCAACCAAGGAAATCGGGGAAGGCGAAGCGTATCGAATCATGACAGGCGCTCCGATTCCGCAAAACGCGGATGCGGTCGTGATGCTAGAACAAACAGTGGAACAACCAGATAGTTTCACGCTACGTAAACCATTTACTGCGGGCGAAAATATTTCAGTTCAAGGCGAAGACGCAAAAGATGGGGAAACCCTTATTGAAAGCGGCGCATTTATCCATCCCGGAACGACTGCGCTTCTCGCGACCTTTGGTTATGCGGAAGTACAAGTTGCCAAGCGACCTGTCGCGAGTATTTTATCGACTGGAACCGAGCTCCTTCGTGTTGATGAAGAGCTTGCACCCGGTAAAATCCGAAATTCCAACGGACCGATGATCGCAGCCCAATTGACAAGAATGGGAATCGATTACAAATCATACGGCATGCTCGAGGATAACTTGGACGCTTGCACAGAAATGGTAGAAAAAGCGCTTGCCGAAACGGATGTGTTAATCACGACAGGCGGCGTTTCTGTCGGAGATTATGATTATTTACCGGCGATTTATGAGCGGCTCGGCGCTAAGGTTTTATTCAACAAAGTGGCGATGCGTCCGGGTAGTGTGACGACAGTGGCCGTCCTTGGGGATAAGCTTCTGTTCGGACTTTCTGGGAACCCATCCGCATGTTTCACCGGCTTTGAATTATTCACTCGACCGGCAATCCTTCGAATGATGGGTGCGGAAAAACCATATATGCCACGCATGAAAGCCGTGCTCGGGGAAGATTTCACAAAGCCGAACCCGTTTACACGTTTTGTGCGTGCAGTTTGGGAGATGACTGAAGAAGGACCGGTTGCAGTGCCGGCAGGGTTTAATAAATCCAGCGCAGTGTCATCGATCGCACGCGGAAACTGCATCATTGTCCTGCCCAGCGGAACTCGCGGATTTTCAACTGGCATGGAAGTAGATGTCTTATTATTAGGTGCTGAACAAGGCGTTAGCGATTGGGTGCTATGAAAACATTACACATTGTAGGATTCAAAAATAGCGGAAAAACAACGTTGATTACACGCTGGATTCGATTAGTGAAAAAGCAAGGGCTTTCGGTTGCGGTGTTAAAACACCACGGACATGCGAGCCGACTCGACATGCCGGACTCGAATACTGATTCCGTGCAATTCCTAAACAGCGGCGCTGACGTTTCAGCTGTATCGGGCGGCGGCTCATTTCAGTTGCTTATGAATGAAGAACTCGATTTTATAAGAATGAAAGAAATCGCCTCGATCGGAAATCCAGACGTTTTACTGATAGAAGGGTATAAAGAAGAACGAGGAGATAAAGTCGTTTTACTGAGAAATCAAGCTGATTGGGAAGAACTGAAGAGCTTGCACAATATCCAACTAGTTGTCGAACAAAGTGATAATCGTACGGATTTCGGGCCAAGTATTTCTCGATCACATGAAGCAGAACTCGACAGCTGGTTTTTGAACTGGTTGGAGGAGGGAGTACAAAATGAAATCATTTGAAATTGTTGAAACACCAATAGATACACAAAAATATGCAGATTACGTCCTTCACGCAGGCGCAGGTGCAGTGACCATTTTCACTGGAAACGTTCGTGAATGGACGCACGGGGTTCGGACTTTGTATTTATCCTATGAAGCATATATTCCAATGGCTGAGAAAAAGCTTGCGGAAATCGGCGCGGAGATGGAAGAAAAGTGGCCGGGCGTCAAAGTAGCCATCGTCCACCGCATCGGAGAACTACAAATTTCGGATATCGCGGTTCTAATCGCGGTTTCATCCCCGCATCGAAAAGCGGCTTATGAGGCGAATGAATACGCCATCGAGCGAATAAAAGAAGTCGTCCCGATTTGGAAGAAAGAGATTTGGGAAGACGGCGAAGAGTGGATTGGCGCTCAAAAAAGATATCCAGGGGAAGGGAAGCTATCAAATTGATTAAAGTACATTATTTTGCACGTCTTCGAGAACTAACAGGAAAATCTGAGGAAACAATCGATAAAGAAACGTTGACTGTTCAACAATTACTTGATTGGGCGGAAGATACGTATCCTGGCTTTGGAAAAGACATGATTCACGTTGCGGTCAATGAAGAATATGCCTTAAAAGATGATGTCATTCAATCCGGCGATGTTTGCGCATTTATTCCGCCAGTGAGCGGGGGATGAAAACTGCGGGCATCGTACTAGCAGGCGGATTATCAAGACGTTTCGGTTCCCCTAAAGCATTTGCCCGGTTTGATTCCGAGTACTTTTATGAACGATCAATCGAAGCCCTAGAACCTTTTTGTGAAGAAGTCGTTGTCGTGACAAGGGAAGAACTGATTGAACATTTTCCGCAAAGTATAAATACGATAACCGACATGCCAGAAGTAGCTGGATTAGGCCCGCTTGCCGGAATTTATTCAGCGATGGAAGCAATCGATGCAGATGCCTACGCAGTACTTCCGTGTGACATGCCCTACGTGGATTATAGTATAATGAATAGAGTTAGGAAGTTTCATCAGGGAGGCGTGACTGCCGTAATGGCGGCGGGAAAACATCATCCGCTCGTGTCGGTTTGGAATAAAGAAACGAAGGAATCGATACTGGATGCGCTCCTAAACGAACGGCTCAGTGTCATGAATTTGTTGCAAGAACTTGATGTCACTTGGATTAATGGAGATTCACTTACACAAAATGAAAAACGTATATTTACAAATATAAATATGCCTAACGACTTGGAAAGGAGCTGAGGAGATGGAAGCGATTCTTGACAAGCTCGGTCGACCGATTCGAGATCTTCGAATTTCAGTCACAGACCGTTGCAATTTCAGATGCACGTATTGCATGCCGAAGGAAGTCTTCGGTGATGATTATGTTTTTTTACCGAAAGATGAACTATTGTCTTTCGAGGAGATTGAACGATTCGCGAAACTATTTGCGTCACTCGGCGTGGAGAAACTGCGTTTAACGGGCGGCGAGCCTTTAATGCGCAGGGATTTGCCGGTTTTAGTTGAAAAGCTATTGAAAATTGACGGCATTGAAGATATTGGCTTGACGACAAACGGGGTACTGCTCCGTCAGTACGCACAGCCGCTTTACGACGCGGGACTCCGTAGATTGAATATGAGCCTGGACGCGTTGGATCCTGAAATTTTCGGTAAAATGAATGGCCGCGGCATTAAACCGGACTTCATTTTAGCGAATATTGAACACGCGCAAAAAATCGGGTTCGAAATCAAAGTGAATATGGTCGTGCAAAAAGGCGTCAATGAAAGCGAAATTCTTCCAATGGCGGCTTATTTCAAAGAACGCGGGATCATGCTCAGGTACATCGAATTTATGGATGTTGGAAATGACAACGGATGGAGTTTCGAACAAGTCGTCACCAAAAAGGAAATTTATGAAATGCTGAAAGAAGTTTATGAAATCGAACCTACTGACCAACATTACTTCGGCGAAGTTGCCAAACGGTACCGTTATAAAGATAATGATGCAGAAGTCGGTTTTATCACGTCCGTTTCGGAATCTTTTTGTTCATCATGCACGCGCGCACGTCTTTCTTCAGACGGCAAGTTCTTTACTTGTTTATTTGCTTCTGAAGGATTCGATCTTCGCGAATTAATAAGAAGCGGCCTGTCAGATGATGAATTGCTTGAGAAGATTACAAATGTGTGGGAACGTAGAGTTGACCGTTATTCCGATGAACGGACCGAACAAACGGCAAAAATCCGCAAAAAAATCGGAATGAGCTATATAGGCGGATAAGCACTATTTTTTTAGGGGGAACTTTTTTGAAACCAGTTATTTACATCACGCGAAAATTACCAGAAGAAGCAATTGCGCCGTTACTTGAGAAGTATACGGTTCGTATGTGGGAATCGGCGAGCGAATCGGTACCACGGGATGTTTTATTGAAAGAAGTTGCAGAGGCCGATGCGCTTTGGTCTGTGTTAGCAGATAGTATCGATAAAGAAGTATTCGATGCGGCGACCAAATTAAAAGTCGTTTCCAACTTGGCTGTCGGATTTAATAATATCGATATTGACGTTGCGAAGGAAAAAGGAATTATCGTCACGAATACGCCGGATGTGCTGACGGAAACGACAGCGGATCTAGCGTTTGCGCTGATTTTAGCGACTGCACGTCGAATTACCGAAGCGGAAAATGAACTGCGAAAAGGCAATTGGAAGTCATGGTCGGTCATGGACTTCACAGGCATGGACGTCGGAGGTTCGACTTTAGGTATCATTGGCATGGGAAGAATCGGCGAAGCTGCTGCGCGCCGTGCAAAAGGTTTTAATATGCGCGTGCTCTATCAAAACCGTACGCGTAAAGAAGAAGCGGAAGAAGAACATGGTTTTGAGTATGCAGACTTGGATACGCTCCTGCAAGAATCAGATATCGTACTCATTTTTGCACCGCTTACGCCGGAAACTGAAAATATGATCGGTGAAAGTGAACTTACGAAAATGAAGAAAACAGCCATACTCGTCAATGTCGCACGCGGCGGCATCGTGAATGAAGAAGCGCTTTATCATGCGTTAAAAGACGGAACGATTTGGGGAGCGGGACTCGATGTGTTCGAAGTCGAGCCGGTTCCGATGGACAATCCATTACTCACGCTACCAAATGTCACAGTCTTACCGCATATCGGAAGCGCAAGCATCCGCACCCGTCATGCAATGATGAAAATGAACTTACAAGCGATTACGGATGTATTAGAAGGACGAGATCCTGAAAATAGAGTTGTTTGATTGGAAAAATGAATTTTAATAACCGAGTACCTAAGAATTATCTTGGTACTCGGTTTTTTTATTTACACATGCTTGTTTGCATTTCGTACTGTTTGATGGATTTCTGCGAAAATTGTCACTTCCATTGTTGGAGGTGAATTTTTTTAATCTTTGACCTCAATTGTGGGGGGCTAAAGTCATGTTTTGCGGATATAATCATTTGAGTGACGGATATAAGTAATTATGTGACGGATATGCGAGGCAAAGTGTCTGATATCTATGTTAATATGACGGATAAATCAAGTTATCTGTCGGATATCTGCAAAAATGGGTCACTCACTCACTATTCAAGTGTTACTTTCCCTCGACGCGGTATTCCTCGGTCACAAATAATTCACAAAGTACCCTGACAATTCATAATGGACAATTTTCAAAGGCTATATCCGACAAAAATACGAAAAAGTTATAAAAAAGTTGAAAATTTTTAATGTTGTAGCACCAACAATGTAAGCGGATACACATGGTTCCACTATTTTAAATTCACACGCAATTATAAAGAATCTGTTGACGTAATGAAAAATACGCGGTAAGATGACATCAATCCAATCGAGTTCGTGATTGAATTCACAAACAAATTGGCGGTCACATAATTGAATAGAGAACCCAAATCGTTGATGAGGTAAAAGGAAATAGGCCAATGTATTACTAGAGAGTCGGTACTGGTGGAAGCCGGCAATACATCTATTTGCGACATCCCCTCGGAGAGAACTGCTGAAAAGGAAACTGACTAGGTCGTTCCGGGCGCCAGACTTGCGCTCGTTATGAATGAATAGCTTCGGCTATTCGAGAGGTAGCGTTATCGCTACGAACCAGGGTGGTACCATGAAAAGCTTTTTCATCCCTCGTAAAGAACATAGTTTCTTTGCGCGGGATGAGAAAGCTTTTTTATATTTAATAAATTTAGGTCAGGAGGAGTTTGGTAAATGAATACTGGAGGTCAAGCAACACAAGAGCTCACTGAAATGTCGGCATTAACAGAAGTACAGCCAAAACAATTGAATGATGGGTCTGCAGTACTCATTCAAGCTTTGAAGGATCAAGGTGTCGAAGTGATTTTTGGTTATCCGGGTGGAGCCGTTTTACCAATATACGATGCCTTATACAAAAATCCGATTTCGCATATTCTCGCAAGACATGAACAAGGCGCAATCCACGCGGCGGAAGGCTATGCACGCGTATCAGGTAAAACAGGAGTCGTCATTGCAACATCCGGACCAGGAGCGACCAACTTAGTGACAGGTATTACAGATGCAATGATGGATTCGTTGCCGTTAGTCGTTTTCACTGGGCAGGTCGGGCAAGAAGTTATCGGAACTGATGCATTTCAAGAAGCGGACATAATCGGAATCACACAACCAATTACAAAACATAATTATCAAGTAAACGACATAAAAGAATTACCAAGAATCATAAAAGAGGCTTTTCATATCGCATCAACTGGACGAAGAGGACCGGTGCTCGTCGACATTCCGAAGAACATCGCCGTGGGATTATTCGACGAAGAAAAGCATGTAGATGAAGAAGTGAACTTGCCGGGTTATCAACCGACGACAAGACCGAACTTTTTACAAATACAAAAAGCGGCGCAAGCCATCTCGAGTGCCAAGAAACCACTTATCCTTGCAGGAGCAGGAATCCTTCACGCCGGGGCGATGGACGAATTAAAAGAACTTGTTGAAAGATATCGCATACCTGTCACGAATACATTGCTCGGTCTGGGAAGCATTCACGGAGAACATGAATTGTTTCTTGGAATGGCAGGCATGCACGGAACGTACACGGCGAACACGGCAATAAGTGAGTGTGATTTACTCGTTAACATTGGTGCACGATTTGATGACCGGCTTACCGGAAACCTGAATTTATTTGCACCAAATGCAAAAGTCGTCCATATCGACATTGATCCAGCTGAAATCGGGAAAAACGTTCCGACTGACATTCCGATTGTCGCAGATGCAAAAGAAGCGTTAAAAGAATTGCTGAAACAAGAAATTGCATCACCGGTAACAAATGATTGGATATCTCACTTAAAAGCAGCGCATAAAGAGTATCCGCTTTGGTATGTAGAAGACAAAGAACATCTTCTGCCGCAGCAAGCGATTCAAATCATTCACCGAGTGACAGGCGGCGATGCCATTGTCACGACAGATGTCGGTCAACACCAAATGTGGGCGGCGCAGTATTATTCGCTCAACAACCCGGATCATTGGGTAACGTCAGGCGGATTAGGAACGATGGGCTTCGGATTTCCGGCAGCGATTGGCGCCCAACTCGCAAAACCGAAAGAGAGAGTCGTAGCGATTGTCGGGGATGCGGGTTTCCAAATGACTGCACAAGAACTATCTTTGCTGCAAGAACTCAGAATACCCGTTAAAGTCGTAATATTAAATAATGAAGGTTTAGGCATGGTGCGCCAATGGCAAGAAACGTTTTATGAAGAACGGTATTCCCAATCATTAATCCCGGTGCAACCGGATTTCGTTAAACTGGCGGAGGCATACGATCTGAAGGGGTACCGCATCAACACATTAGAAGAAGCAGAGGCAGTTTTCCAAGAGGCGCTATTATCCGACGAACCGGTTCTCATCGATTGTCGAGTGAAGCAATTGGAAAATGTATACCCGATGGTTGTTCCAGGAACGGGATTGAATGAAATGATTGGAGTGAGCGGTAAATGAAAAGAGTCATTACAGTAACGGTCATCAACCAAAGCGGCGTATTGAACCGGGTGACTGGACTGCTCATGAAACGACAATTCAATATTGAAAGCATTACAGTCGGTCATACGGAACAAGCGGGAATGTCGAAAATGACGTTTATCGTACATGTTGAAGACGAACGAAAAATCGAACAGCTCGTTAAACAACTTCAAAAACAAATCGATGTCATTAAAGTGGATGATATAACGGACAAATCGATCGTTATGCGAGAACTCGCACTCGTCAAAGTTATATCGCCGCCACATATTCGAAGCGAAATGAACAGCATCATCGAACCGTTTCGAGCGACTGCCATCGACATCGGGAAAAACGTAGTGACTTATCAAGTGACTGGAAATCCCGAAAAGATTGAAGCGTTTATCGATTTGATCAAACCATATGGCATTAAAGAACTAACGCGAACGGGTGCTACCGCATTTGTCCGTGAAACACAAAAGGTTCATTCACCACAGTTATCAATTTTAAAATAAAAATAAAAACAACCTACTAGGAGGAAATTAAAAATGGCTAAAATGTATTATAACAACGATATCGATGAGAGTGTTTTACAAGGAAAGAAAATTGCAGTAATCGGATACGGTTCACAAGGTCACGCACATGCGAGAAACTTGAAAGATTCAGGATTTGACGTAGTCGTTGGTGTTCGCCTGGGAAAATCATTTGATGCGGCTAAAGAAGACGGCTTAGATGTTGCGTCAGTAAAAGAAGCAGCAGAACAAGCGGATCTAGTCATGGTTTTACTGCCAGATGAAAGACAGAAGCAAGTATACGTAGAAGAAATTGAACCAGCGTTGAAAGCAGGAAAATCACTTGTCTTCGCCCATGGATTCAACGTTCACTTTGATGAGATTAAACCACCAGCAGACGTTGACGTATTCCTTGTAGCGCCAAAAGGTCCAGGACATCTTGTACGCAGAACATTTGAAGCAGGTGCTGGTGTTCCAGCATTGTTCGCAGTCTATCAAGACGCTTCAGGAAAAGCGCAAGAAGTTGCACTTGCATATGCAAAAGGAATTGGTTCAGCAAGAGCTGGCGTTCTTGAAACGACATTTAAAGAAGAAACTGAAACAGATTTATTCGGAGAACAAGCAGTTCTTTGCGGCGGTACAACTGCGCTTGTCAAAGCTGGATATGAAATCCTTGTCGAAGCGGGTTATCAGCCAGAACTAGCTTACTTTGAAACGCTCCATGAACTGAAACTAATCGTTGACCTTATGTACGAAGGCGGACTATCAGGAATGCGCTACTCGATTTCTGACACAGCGCAGTGGGGAGATTATGTTGCAGGAGACCGCATTATCGATGCAGGAACGAAAGATCGCATGAGAGAACTTCTTTCGGAAATCCAATCAGGCGAGTTCGCAAAAGGATGGATCGAAGAAAACGAAACAGGACGTCCAAACTTTAACGCGATCACTGAAAAAGAAGAAAAACATAGTATCGAAGCTGTTGGACAAAAACTTCGTGAAATGATGCCATTTGTGAACGCAGGTAAGAAAGAGAAGGAAGTGGTGACGAGTGCGAAAGATTGATATTTTCGACACAACGCTACGAGACGGTGAACAAGCTGCGGGGATTAATTTAAACACAGCTGAAAAGCTTGAAATTGCGCGTCAGCTGGAAAAACTAGGGGTAACCATTATTGAAGCAGGATTTCCTGCTTCATCCCCTGGAGACTTCCAAGCGGTTCAGAAAATTGCGAACACAGTGAAGGGTTCCATTGTTACCGGGCTTGCACGCACAATTAAAAGCGATATAGATACGACGTGGGAAGCACTTAAGGGTGCGGAACAACCCCATATTCATACATTTTTAGCGACATCGCCAATTCATATGCAATATAAACTTATGAAAACGCCGGATGAAGTGGTCGAACTAGCGGTTGAATCTGTCAAATATGCAAAGAAAAAATTCCCGCTCGTCCAATGGTCAGCTGAAGATGCTTTTAGGTCGGATCCGGAGTTTCTCGTTCGCATTGTCAACCAAGTGATTGCGGCGGGTGCAACGACCATAAATATTCCCGACACAGTGGGTTATGCGTCGCCAATGGAATACGGCGCACTGTTCAGATACTTGAAAGAAAATGTAACGGGTATCGACAAAGTGAAGCTTTCAGCGCATTGCCACAATGATTTAGGAATGGCGACCGCCAATACGATCGCTGCGATTGAAAACGGAGCCGATCAAGTCGAAGGAACGATTAATGGGATCGGCGAACGTGCCGGCAACGTTGCATTAGAAGAGATTGCAGTCGCACTTCATGTTCGAAAAGACTTTTATGGTTTTGAAACGGATATTAATTTAAAAGAAATTAAACGAACGAGTCAGCTAGTCAGCCAGTTGACGGGCGTCGTGATTCAACCGAATAAAGCGGTTGTCGGTAAAAATGCTTTCGCACATGAATCGGGGATTCACCAAGACGGCATGTTGAAAAATCCAGAGACCTATGAAATTATCACGCCAGCTTTGATCGGTGAAAGCGATGTTCCATTGGCGCTTGGAAAACATTCCGGACGACATGCGTTCAAAGATCGTTCGATTAAAATGGGCTTCGAATTAAGCGACGACAAATTAAATGTTGCGTTTATCGAGTTCAAAAAGCTTGCGGACCGTAAAAAAGAAATTACGGAAGATGATCTATTTGTACTCTTCACGGATCAACAAATCCAAAGTTCGGATACGCCGGTTTATCAATTAACGAATGTTCAAGTGCAATACGGCACGGCGAACGTCCCGACGGCAATGGTTTCGGCAATCACGCCGAGCGGTGAAGAAGTGAATAAAGCGGCTACGGGTTCAGGATCAGTAGAAGCGATATTCAATACGTTGGAGGAGCTTGTTCAAGGCGAAGTGCACATCCTTGATTACCGTGTGACTTCAATCGGTAAAGGACGCGACGCACTTGGGGAAGCAGTTATAAATTTAAGTTTGGATGGCCATGTGTCAACAGGACGCGATGTCGCGCAAGATGTTCTTGAAGCATCCGCAAAAGCATACTTGAATGCGATTAACCGTCAACTGATTAACGCAGATGTCCGGGAGAAAAAAGTGGCGGTTTCAGCGCCTTAATGATGAACAGAAAAATATAAGGAGGAGAGCTTGATATGAAAAAGAGAGTAGCAGTTCTACCAGGTGATGGAATCGGTCCGGAAGTAACAGAAGCAGCAGTGAAGGTATTGCAAGTAATTGGAAGACGATTCAATCATACATTCGAAATTGGTTACGGCTTAATCGGCGGCGCTGCGGTAGATGAGCACAACACGCCATTTCCAAATGAGACAATCGAACTTTGTCAGGCAAGTGATGCGGTTCTTCTTGGTGCAGTAGGCGGTCCGAAATGGGATCAGCACCCGACAGATTTAAGACCAGAAAAGGGTTTGCTCGCGATTCGTAAGCACTTTGATTTATACGCGAATCTACGACCTGTAATGGCTGTTCCGTCTTTGCTTCATGCTTCTCCTCTTAAAGAAGAAGTAGCTAAAGATGTCGATATGTTAATCGTGCGCGAATTAACTGGAGGCTTATATTTCGGCGAACCGAGCAGGCGAACCGAAAAATCTGCATTCGACACGCTCGTTTATACACGGGAAGAAATTGAACGCATTGTCGAGAAGTCATTTGAATTGGCTCGACTGCGACGCGGCAAAGTAACGTCTGTCGATAAAGAAAATGTATTGGAATCGAGCAAACTTTGGCGTGAAGTTGTTGAGGAAAAGAAAAAGCTTTATCCCGATATCGAAGTCGAGCATATGTTAGTCGATTCAGCGGCCATGCAACTTGTCACAAATCCAAGTGCATTCGATGTAATCGTCACGGAGAATATGTTTGGCGATATTTTAAGCGATGAGGCCTCTGTCATCACAGGTTCATTGGGCGTTCTTCCGTCGGCGAGTCTTGGCCGCGATGGTTTCGGTCTTTATGAACCAGTACACGGAACCGCGCCGTCCATTGCCGGACAAGGAAAAGCAAATCCTGCAGCGACAATCTTGTCAGTTGCCATGATGTTGAAGTATTCATTTGGTATGGAAACAGAAGCCGCGGCGGTTGAAGAAGCGGTGAATACCGTGTTTGAAGACGGATTCTTTACAGCTGATTTAGCGTCTCCGAGCGATCGTGTTTTATCGACAGAGGATTGGGCGAATAAAGTCGTAGATGAACTCGACTTACAATCCGTTTGTAACAGTATCATGTTTACGTACAATTAATATAGAGGGGGAGCAAGATGGCTAAAACAATTATCGAAAAAGTTTGGGATCAGCACGTCGTTTACGAAGAAAGTGGTAAGCCGGATTTGCTCTATATCGATCTTCATCTATTGCATGAAGTTACGTCTCCCCAGGCTTTTGAAGGATTGCGTATTGCAAATCGAAAAGTGCGTCGTCCAGATCTTTGTTTTGCGACAATGGATCATAATATTCCCACAAGAAACTTGCCGACGATTAAAGACCCGATTGCTAGAAAGCAAGTCAACACGCTTCAAGAAAACTGCGACGAGTTCGGCGTTCCGCTTGCGAATATGGACCATCCAGATCAAGGGATCGTTCATATTATCGGACCGGAACTCGGCCTTACGCAACCTGGAAAAACGATTGTTTGCGGGGATAGCCATACATCGACACACGGTGCTTTTGGAGCGATTGCGTTCGGAATTGGCACCAGTGAAGTTGAACATGTGTTATCAACACAGACATTGTGGCAAGCGCGTCCTCAAACAATGGAAGTGCGAATTTCCGGGGAACTTGGTTTTGGCGTAACGGCTAAAGATATTATATTAGCGATTATTGCGAAATTCGGGATTGATATGGGGAATGGCCATATTATCGAATTCACAGGCGAGGCCATTCGTAACTTAACGATGGAAGAGCGGATGACGGTTTGCAATATGTCCATCGAAGCGGGTGCGAAAGCAGGTTTAATCAGCCCTGACGAGAAGACGGTTTCTTATTTAAAAGGTCGTAAATACGTTCCGACCGGTGAAGAGTTTGACAAGGCGGCGGCACAGTGGCTTTCATACGCAACAGATGAAGGTGCGCAGTACGATAAAGTCGTTGAGATTGATGCAAATGAAATCGAGCCATTCGTTACATGGGGAACAAACCCGTCAATGGGGTCGGGTATTTCAAGCAGTGTTCCTTACGCTTCTGATTTTAGTTCAGAATCCGATAAAGAGTCATTGAAAAATGCACTCGAGTATATGGGGTTAGAGGAAGGAATGCCGCTAACTTCAATCGAAATTCAAAATGTATTTATCGGGTCTTGCACGAATGCACGGTTAAGTGATTTACGCGCCGCGGCAAAAGTGATTGAAGGTCAAAAAGTTCATGAATCAGTGACCGCGATTGTCGTACCAGGTTCGCGAACGGTGAAAAAACAAGCTGAAGATGAAGGGCTAGACAAAATATTCCTAGAGGCAGGCTTTGAATGGCGCGAATCGGGTTGCAGCATGTGTTTGGCAATGAACGATGATGTTGTTCCAGCCGGTGAACGATGTGCTTCAACATCCAACCGTAACTTTGAAGGACGACAAGGCGCGGGTTCACGGACGCACTTGATGAGTCCGCCAATGGCCGCGGCAGCTGCAGTTAAAGGCCGTTTCGTAGATGTGCGTGAAATGAATGCAGTTCTTGCGTAAAGGAGGTTAATCAAATGGAGCCAATCAATAAAGTAGAAAGTGTCATTACGCCGCTTGATCGAACGAACGTCGATACGGACCAAATCATTTCTAAAGAATTCTTGAGACGCATCGAGCGAACAGGATTCGGACAATATTTATTTTATCACTGGCGTTTCGATGCAGAAGGCAATGAAAGAAAAGATTTTGTATTGAACGATAAACGGTTTAAAGATTCAAAAGTGTTAGTAGCCCATGAAAACTTCGGTTGCGGATCTTCAAGAGAACATGCACCGTGGTCCCTATTGGATTATGGATTTAACGTTGTCATCGCACCAAGTTTTGCGGATATTTTTTATAATAACTGCATGAAAAATGGATTGCTTCCGATTCGATTGGCGGTAGCCGAAGTTGAACAAATCCTTGAAAAAGGCCAACGGGCACCTTATTCCGTTCAAGTGAATTTGGAGGAACAAAAGGTGACTACCGAAGACGGTGAAACTTATTCGTTCGAGGTTGATCCCTACTATAAACAAATGTTGTTGAATGGTTGGGACGAAATTGAATTAACTTTCCAATATGAAGATAAAATTAAAGCTTATGAAGATAAACAGAAACAATTGGTTTAATTTGTAACCAATATCCCTACTAATAGAGGAGATGGTGTCGTTGGGGATTTATATAGCACAGCAGGTTTATTCGAAGCGTTTGAAAGGTTAACAGATGTCGTGCATAGAACGCCTTGCAAGGAGTCTCAAACAATTAATGAGTGGACGGATTCAACCGTTTATTTAAAACTGGAAAATCTCCAAAGAACCGGTTCATTTAAAATTCGAGGCGCTTTCAATAAAGTTTCACAACTTACGGGTGAAGAATGTGCGCGCGGGTTAATCGCGGCGTCGGCCGGCAACCATGCCCAAGGCGTCGCGCTTGCGGGTCGTGAAAGAGGCATTCCGGTAACGATTTACATGCCTAAAACAACGCCGGATACGAAGATTAACGCAACCCGAAAATACGGCGCAACTGTAAAATTGGTCGGTCAAAACTTTGACGAAGCCTACATTGCGGCGCGCGAAGAACAATTTGTTTCAGGAGCGAGTTTCATCCACCCATTCGATGATCTTGCAATCATAGAAGGGCAAGCGACTGTTGCCATGGAGATGTTGCAACAGCAACCTGAAATGGATACGATCGTCGTTCCGGCGGGCGGCGGGGGCTTGCTAGCGGGAACTGCGCTTGCAGTCAAAACCATTCGTCCAAGTGTGAAAGTGATTGGTGTTCAAGCATCGAATTCACCGGCAATTGCTTCTGCGTTTAAAGGCGTTCGAAACAAGAATATTCCTTTCTTACCGACGATTGCAGAAGGGATTTGTGTGAAGCAACCTGGTAAATTACCCGTAGATATTATCCGCAATTACGTAGATGATGTTATTACGGTTACGGAGCAGGAAATCTCATCAACAATCCTCTTTATGCTCGAAAGAGAAAAGTTGCTTGTTGAAGGAGCTGCAGCGGCAGCGATTGCAGCTGTCGTGAATAAGAGATTACCGGTTTCATCTAAAAAAACGGGTGTTATCGTGAGCGGCGGCAATTTTGATCTAAGTAAATTAAGCGCGTGCATGGGACAAAGTGCAAATAATGTTCAAAACTTTTAACAACTAACTACCTGACCTGGAATATGGTTGGGTAGTTTTTTATATATTTACTTGAAAACTTTACGCTTAAATAATGTGATATAATAGATACAGAATATTGTTAATTAGTGGGATTCAGAGGTGAGTAAATTGAAAATCGGGTTAATCGGTTGTGGATCAATCGGGAAGTTTTTATTGGAAAAACTAAACAAGGAAAAACTGCTGCCGAATTATCAAATTTGTTCAGTTTTTGATGGACGGGATAGTCGTAGGAAGAAATTACAGGATCTTTCGGAAACATACGAAATTACCATTTTTCAGGATTTAAATCAGTTCCTGCAATCGGGTGTTGACTTGGTAGTAGAATGCGCCAATATTCAAACTGTTAATGATTACGCTGTTCGAATTGTTGAGCAAAAAGATTTACTGCTTATCAGCATCGGCGCTTTGGCGAATTCCTCCTTATATAATGAACTGCAATCCGTGTCTAAGTTAAATGGCACGAAACTTTATCTGCCTTCAGGCGCAATCGGCGGATTAGACGTGATAAAAACTGCGAATATTATGGGCGGTTTGAATGCTGTTTCATTGGTATCGCGAAAGCCATTAACCGCTTTCTCCAATGAACAATACAATGAAGAAACAGTTTTGTTTGAAGGATCAGCTAAAGACGCGATACAAAAATATCCACAAAATGCGAATGTAGCCATTGTGCTCTCTTTGGCGGGGATTGGAATTGAAAAAACATCCGTAAAGATTATTGCTGATCCAGGGGTAAATAAAAATATTCATGAAATCCATGCAGAAGGTGTTTTCGGGGAAGTTGATATAACAGTTCAAAACAATCCTTCCGAAGGCAATGCGAAAACAAGTTATTTAACGGCATTAAGTATTTTATCAGCGCTCAAGTCAATAAACGAACAAGTCACAATAGGTTAATTCATAGACGAGGCAAGAATTACTGGGGGGCATATGCGATATGGAGAAACTGATTGATCTCATCAGAGAAGCGCTTCAATTACCGGATGCAAAAATAGAAAACATAGAAACAACTGGCGGGATGACAAATTTAAATTATTTGGTCACAATCGATTCAGCGGATTTCATCGTCCGAATACCTGGGAATGGGACAGAGGAATTCATCGATAGAAGAATCGAAAAAGAAAACCTGGAATTCGCATCTTCGCTTGGCATAAATCCAGAATTGCGTTACTTCAATTTGGAGACTGGCTTGAAAGTCACGAAGAAAATTGTAAACGCTACCACGCTGACGCCTACTATTGCCAGTGAGGAAAAAACGATGGTAAAAATAGCGGAGATTTTCAGAACGGTGCATAATTCAAATCGCTCAATGAGCAATCGGTTTGAGCTGTTCGAGATGATGGCGAATTTCGAAGAGCTTGCGCTCGAAGCGGGCGCGGAATTTTTTGATGGATTTGACGAAGTGAAGAAGGATATAAATACGCTGCAGCAGTACTTTGATGATTTGAAAATAAAGGAAGTTCCTTGCCATATAGATCCGGCTTGTTCAAATTTCATCATTAGCGATGAGGATAAAGTGTATTTGATTGATTGGGAATATAGTGGGATGTTTGACCCGATGTGGGATATCGCCGCACACGCATTAGAAGCTAAACTTACGGAAACAGAGGAAGCATTTTTTGTCCGACAGTATTTTGGAAGAGAAGCGACTGTAGCGGAAGAGAAAAGGATGCTTTTACATAAAATATTCCAAGACTATCTTTGGAGCCTATGGACGCTTTTCAAAGAAGAAAAAGGTGACGACTTCGGCGCCTATGGAAAAAATCGTTTTGAACGGGCAAGAAAGAATATTGAGATTTTTAATCAGGCTGAATAAACGTTTATACACCTTACATTGTAGGGTGTATTTTTTATTTGGCTGAAACGACCAAAGTATGCACTCAAACGACTAAAGCACAGTTTCCGTGAGTGCTAGTCCTTCTATTTCTATAAAACTAACTATAATACTTCCAACTTAACCGGTTCTTAACCTTCATTGAATAGAGTAGTGAAGAATAGAATTTTGGGGGTGCGCGTATTGAAGAAAATCAGTATATTATTGTCTGTTTTATTTTTAAGTATATTATTAGCGGGTTGTATATCGATTCCGCTTGGTGACGGAGGGCAATTAGAGGTATCGAAGGACGGCGTCAATATTGACACGGGTGAAGAAGATGGAGCAGATAACGGTGAAGTGGAAGAAGCAGAAGAGGGCGTAGAAGGTACGGAAGAAGAAACAAACAAAGAAGAAACAGACAAAGAAGATACAGCCGATGATGAGGGAACTGATGAAAGTGAGCCTGAAGAAGTGGCAACAGACACAAATAGTTGCGTTGAACCAATAGAAGATACAAGAGGGAATGAAAGAGCTTTAAAACAACTAGCGGAATTGGCGCCACCGAATTTTCCATTGCCTAATTGTACGAAAATGGAGTCCACGAAAGACGGTTATTATGAAGCTTATAAAGCAGCAACATTAGAATCCTATTTTATAGTTGAAGGATACTGGGCAGACATACTTGACCTATACAAAGATTATTTGGAGGAGTCTGGATTTGGTCCCCTTAAAAAGAATGAGAACGCAAAAGATATGTCAGCATGGCTGGAAGGGAAAACGCCGGATTATGACGCGACAATATATGTCACTCAACTTGCAAGAAATGATGACGACCAAGAGGTAGTGCGGGTAAGGTTGGTTCTTTATCATTACGACAATCCGCGGGATGAATAAAGATGGAACGGAGACGAAGTAAATGAAAAGAATGATGACGATAATGTCGACATTTCTAACAATTCTGTTGATATCAGGTTGTGTATCAATTCCGCTGACGGACGGGGGGAGCATCGAAATTTCGGCTGATGGACTTACGATCATTCCAACTGAAGATGATGGTGGCGATGTCGACATTGAAGAAGAAAGTGTTGGAAAAGTGAAAGGATCAACTACTGAAATAGATGAGGATGAGTCCGTCAATGAAGAAAATGAAAGTGAAAATCCCGTCACCATTACCGATGACGAAGAGAATGAAAGTACAGACCTTGCCGGTCAAGACGGCCTGGGCGGTTGCGCGCATGAATTCTATCTACTGAAAAACAGGCTTCCAGATGGATTTCCGATACCGGAATGTACTTATATTACAGTCTTTGAAATCGTAGAAGATCAAGAAGATCATGTACGCATGATGACCGCTCAATATCACAATTTTGGTTCCACTCAAGAAGCGCATGATGACGCTAAAAACTTTTTTTCCGATTTAGGCTATGCAATCACAAATGATGAAGTGGGCGTCCTCTCTGTTAAGAAAAATGGCATACAGATTACCCTAACCAAAGAGGATCTAGGTTCTGATTCACTTTTGACGGGTATACAATATCGTGAAACACCTATTATTCAGTATAAAGTGATTGACTCCTTTATTAATTTGACTGAAAATGGTCATGGTAAATGTTCAGATGAATATTATACATCCTTAAGTTTGTTGCCGGAAGATTTCCCGTTAGCCGAATGTGCTAAAACAACATTCATAGTAATGGAAAATTTCGATGCTGCAAGTAATAGTGCTGCATTTTATAAAGTCGATGGAATCTGGGCGGATCATTACAATGCATTTGTAGCGTATGCAGAAGCTAATAATTTTACAATTACTCAAGATGAAGGCCTTGCTACTCAAGGTGAATTGAGTTATATGGACGGAGATACAATCGTATACATTGCTGTGGAGAAAATTGATAAAACGAAAACAGACATTCATATAAACGTATCAAAAAAGTTTTAGTATAGAAGAATAAACAGCCCTTTCTGATACTAGAAAGGGTTTTAAGTATGAGTAAAATCATGTCTGGGTAATATCTCCGGTAACACCTTTCATAATAGTATATATGATGTATAATTAATATAACTTTTCGAATATTCAAATCAGGATATGTGGGGGGTGACTAAATGATAATAAAAGGAATTAAGAACAGTGTAATCCTTTTTCTTATATTAATCTTCTTTACATTTAGTCACCACGCCCATTCATCCAATGAAGACGCCGGCTTAATTACGATTACTTCTGCAAGTAAAGAGATAAAAGTTTACGAGAAAATGATGATTTTGCAGGATAAAGAAAAAACACTAACAATTGATGATGTCACTAAGGAAGAAAATTTACGTCGATTCACGCAAACAAAAAAGGGGATTCCGAATTTCGGATATATAGATTCTGTCTATTGGACGGTTTTTACACTAGAAAATACATCTGATATTGAAGATTGGTATCTAGAAATCAGTTATCCTCCTCTTGAAAGAGTTACCAGTTTTAGCGAGACAACCATTGGCGACTTTGAAGAAATCAAACTCGGTCAAACTTATCCCTTTCAACACCGCAAAGTTTCCCATCGAAATCATGTATTCGATTTGAAAATCCAACCGGGCGATTCAAAACGAATATTCCTTCGTGTTGAAACAGGGGGTTCCATGCAGCTCCCAATCATTTTATGGGAAAAAGAAGAATTCATTAAGAAAACGCAAATGGAGTTTATTTATTTAGGGATTTTCTACGGCGCGCTTATTGCGATGACGCTTTATAACCTATTTCTTTACTTCAGTTTGCATCATCGTAGTTATTTATATTATGTATTGGTCATCTCTGGTTCTATTTTTTCAAACGCAGCAATGAACGGACTTGGTTTTCAATACATTTGGCCGGATCTACCTTGGTTCAATCATCGCTCTGCAATTGTCTTTATTCATTTCGGAATCATTGCATGTATTTTATTCACCGAAAGTTTTCTCGATACAAATCGGTATTTTCCTCGATTCAAAAAAATTGGTCAACTGATTATGGCCTTAAATGCATTGAACCTTTTCATCGTTTTTTTCATATCCTATAAAGTTGCACTAAATATCATCATTCCCCTCATGCTTATATCCATTTTCACGATTATTACGGTAGGCTTCATCTGTTTGCAAAAAGGGGCGCGACAGGCGCGTTTTTTTCTAATCGCCTGGATTATTTTTATTTTAGGCATTGCGATTTCGGCATTAGCAGATGGCGCCTATATTCCCCTTAATTTCTGGTCGAAATACGCTGTTCAAATATCAGCAACACTGGAAGTGATTCTCTTATCGCTAGCGCTTGCTGATCGTATAAATATATTGCGACTTGAAAAAGAATCCGCTGAACTTCAGGCGAGAAAGAGCCAAGCTGAAGCCGTTGAAAGTCTAAAACGAGCCGATGCAATAAAAGATGAATTTCTTGCCATTACATCGCATGAATTACGAACACCGCTCTATGGAATAATTGGCATCGCGGAATCTCTACGTGACGGAGTAGAAGGGGAGATTACAAATTCGATGGATCGGCAACTGTCCATGATTAGTAGCAGCGGGAAGCGGTTGACGAATCTAGTAAACGATATTCTCGATTTTTCGAAGTTGAAACATAACGCCATCGAAGTCAACATGCAGCAAGTTAAGCTGTACGAAATCATAAATATCGTGCTTGCAATTTGCAATCCGCTTGTCGCAGGAAAACCAATAAACATTACAAATAAGATTCAAAAATCAATACCATCCGTGCGAGCCGATCAAGATCGTCTAATTCAAATTTTGTACAACTTAATCGGGAATGCCATTAAATATACGGACCATGGGGATATATCGGTTTCGGCGGAACGGCTTGAAAACCAATTGAAAATTTCGATTGCAGATACCGGTAAAGGAATTCCAGAAAGCGATTTGGAATCAATCTTTAATTCATTTCACCAAGTTGATGACACGGACTTGAGGGAAGTCGGAGGAACGGGAATTGGACTGAGCATTACTAAAAAACTTGTTGAACTTTTAGATGGGAAAATTGAAGTGATTTCAACATTCGGCGTCGGATCGACATTCAGTTTCACGCTTCCGATATATGAAGAAAGCGTCATGGAAGATGAAGTTGCAAGTAGTGTAGCTGCGGATGGATTTATTGATACGTTTGTGCCCAGCGCACCCATAGAAAAATTGCCAACCCATTCAAATAAGGGAACATCAGCAAAAATTCTAATCGCGGACGATGAACCGGTGAATTTGCAAGTCCTCATCAATAATCTCTCGTTAGAAGGCTATAAAGTCGTCGCTGCATCGAACGGTGAAGAAGTGCTATCTATTGTTGAAAATGAAGATTTTGATCTCCTTATATTAGACGTAATGATGCCTAAGCTTTCGGGTTTTGAAGTGACAAAAGAGTTAAGAACGCGTCACAGCTTAACCGAACTGCCCATTTTAATGTTAACTGCAAAAACCCAATTATACGACAGAGTGATGGCATTTGAAATGGGGGCAAATGATTATTTGGCAAAACCTTGTGATAAAGAGGAGCTTATTGCGCGCGTTGAAACGCTTATTAACTTAAGCAAATTAAACAAAGAACTAACCGAGATAAACCGTTCGCTCGGAGAAATCGTAAAAGAGAGAACTTCGGCGCTAGAAGAGACGAATACAAATCTTCTGAGTGTGAATGAAGAATTGAAGAATATGGAAGAGTCTAGAACATTATTATTATCGAGTATCTCGCACGAGCTTGCGACACCGATCACGTTGATTCAAAACTATATTCAAGCTGTTCAAGAAGGATTAATTCAAGAGAATAATCCGCGTTATTTAGAAATGGTTCAACAAAAATTAAACATGCTCAATCGATTAACAAAAGACTTATTTGAGCTTTCGAAATTAAAGTCGGCGCATATCAGCATTAATTTCAAAGAGATTTCATTTAATAAATGGTTTGAACAGCTCACTGACGGCTTGTCATTCGATTTACAAAGGAGCGGCAGAAAGTTCATATCGGCTAACCTTTCAGGTAGCAGAGCGGTCATAACGGGCGATGTTGAGCGATTGAGTCAAGCATTTTCGAATGTCATTTGGAATGCCGTGAAACACACCTTGCCAACTACAGGAGAAATTAATCTGACTGCGGAAATTGTCAAGGATACGAAAACCGACTGGGATTGGAAAGTACGCATCCATATTTCAGATAATGGTTTCGGAATTCCAAAAGAAAGTTTGCCTTTCATTTTTGAACGTTTTTATCAAGGCGCGGATAATTCAATGAAAACCGGGGCTAATGGCACAGGACTGGGACTTGCGATTACGAAGGAAATTATTATTCTTCATAACGGGACGATTGAAGTCGTTAGCGAAATGGGGGAGGGGACAACATTTACAATTGAATTGCCTTTACGAACAAGGAACGGAGGAATGGAGGGCTCGATATGGCGGGGGAACGAATTTTAGTCGTGGATGATGAAGCTGGAATACGTGAACTCATTCAACTCTATTTAATGAAGAAAGAGTATAGCGTACAAGGTGCGGGGAATGGCTTGGAAGCAATCAAAGCTGTTCGAAAAGGCGATATCGATTTAGTTTTACTCGATATTGAAATGCCTGGTATGGATGGTTTTGAAGCTTGCAAAGAAATCCGACTGTTTTCCAATGTTCCGATTTTATTCGTAAGTTGCAAAAAGGAATTATCGGACCGTATTGAAGGAATTGAAATCGGGGCGGATGACTTTATCACAAAACCATTTGACTTTCACGAGTTGGAAGCCCGAATTGAAGCTGTTTTCAGGAGGAAAAAATGGGTAAAAATGGACGCGGAAAGTATGGTGGGATCGGTTCTTCAATTCGATGATATTTTAATCGACTTGCTGAAATGCGAGCTTACTGTACGCGGCAAGAAAGTGCGCCTTTCCAATAAAGAATTCAAGCTGCTTTCCTTGATGGCGAAAGAACCGAATCGGATTTGGCCGGCCGAACAATTGTATGACCATATTTGGGGGTATTATTCCGAGGGCAGTCCGCAAACGGTAAAGGTGCATATTAGCAATTTGCGGAGAAAGTTGGAGATTGATCCGGCGACTCCGAAATATATTCAGACGGCTAGAGGTTTCGGATACAAATTCGCTTCATCGAATTAATTTAAAAATAGTTGAAACCTTAACCTTAACTTAACCTTCAAATTATATAATTTGAATAATTGAATAGAAGGAGGAACGAAAATGACTAATAACGAGCATATTGGTTCGGAAGATCAAGTGCCAGTTATCAAAGAAGAATCAGCTGAAGCGGCTGCAACAATGGAAGCGGCGGAAAAGAAGCCGACTTCAGTTGGACTTGAGGAAAATATTGCGGCCGCACTTTGCCATTTTCCGCTTATCGGACTAATATTTTTCTTTATTGAAAAAGAAAATAAGGTTGTTCGTTTTCATGCATTGCAAGTGATTATGTTATCCGTCGTTTTAATTGTAGCTAGTATAGCGGTCGGAATTTTGACGGGACTGTTATCTTTCATGAAACTCGGAATGCTGGGCTTGCTAATTAGTGGCCCTTATTACTTCTTAATTATGCCGGCGTCAACCGTACTATTAATTTTCATGGCGATTTGGGCTTACAAAGGAAAGGTTTTAAATCTCCCGGTCATCGGCAAATTTGCAGAAGAACATTCGACTCCGAAACAATAAAGAATATGAATTATCGTGGAATGGAAATAGAGTGAAGGAGGTTTTGGGGTGTCTGTGATGAAGTTGGTGAACCGGACATTGCCATTTTTAGTTGCCCGCGTGGCGATTTATGGAATATTTGTCATTGCAGCATTGATATTTTTAGCGATCATGATTGGGATCGGGTTTTTGCTGTTGAAAATCTTCGGTGAAAGTTCCGCAGCGTTCCTCATCGTGATGTTATTGGCATTCAGTGTCATCTACGGTGGTCTCAGATTTCTGGAGCGCTACGTGTTATACATGGTAAAAGTAGCCCATATATCCATCGTTGTCGAGTTATTGAAGACAGGAACAATTCCAGAAGGCAAAGGACAAATCGCATATGGAAAAGAGCAGGTAAAACAAAACTTCGGGTCCGCGAACGTGGCTTTTGTTGTCGATAAAGCGATTCACGGAGCTGTCAAACAAATTCAACGATGGACACTGCGCGTGGGAGAGGCTTTTAGTTTCGTTCCCGGGGCAAAAAATATTTTCGGCATACTAAACGCGATCATGTCGGTAAGTTTAAATTACATTGATGAAGCCGTCGTCAGCTATATCATTTTACGGAAAAATGAAAAGCGAGAAGACACGGTTTGGAAGTCCGCATCAGATGGCGTTGTTTTATATGCACAGAGCTGGAAAAGCATACTTAAAACAGCAACAGGCGCCGTCGTTTGCATTTACGGCTTTAGCATCATTACTTTTCTTGTTTTCGCGCTTCCACTTATGGGTATTTCCAAACTTATCTCCTCAAACACCCCGGGTTTGGGAACGTTCCTTGGTTTTATTGCGCTTGTAGGGGCCTATGTGTTTACGGTAGCGATAAAAAGAGCCCTCGTCGACCCGATTGTGACGATTGCGATGGTGCGTTCATATCAAATCAGTATAAATGGATTGGAACCTGCGATGGATTTACAACAAAAGCTATTGGGTGTTTCCCCACGATTTAGGAAGCTATTTGAAAAAGGGAAAGAAGCCGAGGCTGAGGTTGCGCTTGTGGAAGCAAAACCAGTCGAAGTCCCGATGTAACGTCCCCCCTTATTTGACATATATAAGTAGCGACTTGGAATCTAGTAACCAAGTCGCTACTATTTTTTTGTATTGTAAGGTGAATTAGAAGATAATAATAGTAAGGCTTTTAATTCGAACGAAATGGGGGAGAAAGTATGAAGGAAAAGTACATTCTAGCACTCGATCAAGGAACGACAAGCTCACGGGCAATTTTATTCGATAAAAAAGGGGAAGTTGTCCATACCTCTCAAAAAGAATTTAAACAATACTTTCCGAAATCCGGCTGGGTCGAACATAACGCAAACGAAATCTGGAGTTCGATTTTAGCGGTGATCGCAAGCGTATTGATGGAAAACAATATCGAAGCAGAACAAATTGAAGGAATCGGCATTACAAATCAACGGGAAACTACCGTTGTTTGGGATAAAAATACTGGCGTCCCCGTCTACAATGCAATCGTTTGGCAATCAAGACAAACGGCGGAAATCTGTGATCAATTGATTGCGGAAGGGCATAATGAAACATTTCGGGATAAAACAGGACTACTTGTTGACGCTTACTTTTCTGGGACAAAGGTAAAGTGGATTCTGGATAATGTCGAGGGGGCGAGAGAAAAGGCGGACCGAGGCGATTTGCTTTTCGGAACAATCGATACATGGCTTGTTTGGAAGTTGTCCGGCGGAAAGGTGCATGTGACCGATTACACAAATGCTTCTCGAACCTTGATGTATAATATATATGAGTTGAAATGGGATGAAGAGCTACTCAAGCTATTAGACGTACCGGCCTCAATGTTGCCGGAGGTTAAATCATCTTCTGAAATCTATGGCTACACTGACAATATTCATTTATTCGGGCATAATGCACCGATTGCGGGAATCGCTGGTGATCAGCATGCGGCCTTATTCGGTCAGGCATGTTTTGAAAGCGGCATGGTGAAGAACACATACGGCACAGGTTGTTTTATGTTGATGAATACGGGCGAAAAAGCAGTTAAATCTGAGCACGGTTTATTGACAACGATTGCCTGGGGCATTGATGGGAAAGTCGAATATGCGCTAGAAGGCAGCATTTTCGTCGCTGGATCGGCAATTCAATGGTTGCGAGATGGACTTCGGATGTTCAGGGATTCAGCCGATACTGAAAAATACGTTGCTCGTGTTGAATCGACGGAAGGCGTATATGTTGTGCCCGCGTTTGTTGGCCTCGGCGCGCCGTATTGGGATAGTGATGTTCGCGGTGCGGTATTTGGGCTGACGCGCGCGACATCGAAAGAGCATTTTATTCGCGCGACATTAGAAGCGTTAGCTTATCAAACGAAAGATGTATTGGACGCGATGGAAGCCGATTCCGGAATTACATTAAAAACATTAAGGGTCGACGGCGGCGCGGTGAAAAATGACTTCCTCATGCAGTTCCAAAGCGATTTGCTGAATGTTCCGGTTGAACGACCGGTGATTAATGAAACAACAGCGCTCGGTGCGGCATATTTAGCTGGACTGGCTGTAGGGTTTTGGAAAGATCGTTCTGAAATAAAGAATCATTGGCAATTGGACCGGTCATTTGAACCGGAAATGGAACAAAGTCGACGTGACGATCTATATGCCGGTTGGCAAAAAGCGGTCAAAGCCGCGATGATATTTAAATGAAAACGAATTGAAGGAGGGGGCGTATGATTTATTTTTTCGGCATTCGAAATTACATGGTCAGGATGAAAAGGCAAGCAGCTCAACTAGAACTTTATTATCCCAAAAATACATACGACCGACTTGCAAGGCGTGAGATAAAACCGATTCTGACGAATTTCAACAACCTATTTTACGAGGCGTATCCTGAAGCCTTGACGAATAAAGCAGAGGTCGTTCATGATTATCATCCGACGAGGCATTCGAGGAAATATGATGTTCAACGCGCCATTAAACTTTGCAAATCACAAAAAGTTCGAAGAAAAGACATCGTGGAAATCGAGGAATATTTGAACTTGCAATATATAATCGAAGAACAAATATCCTATTATAATCAAGCGATTAAGAAGGCGGAAAACACCGAACGGTTGCTGTCGAACGAGCAATTTTCTTCTTTCTTTCCGGAATTGTATGAAGAGAGAATGCAAATGCTTGATGAAATAAAAGACTACAGCTTAACGACTATCGATAAATTGCATCATGACAAGCAACTTTGCGAAAGGGCTATCAATGACCTGATCCGCAGAGGCCCTGGTTTCTGGGGCGAAGCAAGTCGACTCATAGGAAGCTTGGTCGCTGAATCCGTCAAGCAAGTCGTGGATGTCGCAGGTCAGTCGATTAGGCGGAAGTAGAACCAGCTTCATAGTGAAGGGGGAAGTTTTTAATGATTGGACGTAATGATCCTTGCCATTGCGGCAGTGGGAAAAAATATAAAAAATGTTGCGGGTCAACACAAACAGATTTGGTTGGCATGATTGTCAATGAAGAATTAGACCGCGTTTTGACAGGTTTTTTCGATAACTACCCGATTGCGTTAGAGCAAGAAGAAATGAACATTCTCATGCGTGAATGGTCAAACCGTTTGACGGATAGTTGGGAAAAAGAGCATGTTGAAGAAGCTTCGAGTGAATTTTATTTATTCATCAAAAATAACAAAGGCTGGCATTCCTATATTGGGCAGCAACTCGCTCAAACAAAGAGAGAAGTTGTTCGGAATGTGTTGATCGAGTGGGACGAGCCTTTAATGTTATTGGCTGAAATAACGGAAGCGGACAAAGACTTTATTCATGTGAAAACATTATTCGACGATTCGACCTTTAAAATGACGCGTAACGAAGGGATGCCTGCTGATATCGGGACATTGCTATTCGGTGTTGTCCTTCGCGATTCAAGAAAAGGTGAAAATGCTATCGCGCCTGTTTCGTCTATGTTATTTTTAGCGAAGTGGAGCAAGCAAACGAAAAAGTCATTGATCGAGTTAAGAGAATCGGTTTCAAAGAAGACGATGGACGAATTTATTATTGATCATGCACTCGACATTTACGAACTCTTCATTAAAAGAAGTATGGCGTCGATGAACGAACTTGTCGAGGAGGTCCTTGCCGAGGAGCAATTGGGTGCATTGACCATGCTAGATACTGCGTTACGTAATTTAGAACAAACTGCAGATTCAAGAGAGATCATGCACAAACTCGGCGTCGCCTATTTCTTGAATGAAAACCCGGGTGTCACTGTTGAAGAGGACTTTGTCGCTGCGGCGGTAAAGACGGGTGTTGATATAGGGGTCGTGCAAGGAACGGGTTTGGATGAAGCGTCAATCATAGAAAAATTCGCGGCATCTGAAGAGGGAGTTGCTGTTTATTCAAACGAGTTGGCTTCGCTTTACGCGAATATGATGGATAGCGGCGATGAACCGGTTGTTGCGCGCATTTACGATATCGGAACAGATCCGCGACCGACTGAAAAATCGCTTTGGGAAACGTCGATGACAACAGGCGGCGTGGTTCTACCTGAAAGAAAACCAGCAGTGGCAGGCGGTCGAGCCCAACTTTTGGCGTATGAAGCGTATAAAGCGGAAACAGAAGAAGAGCGTCGAAAGCTTGCGGGGAGCGCTTTTGAGTTGGACAACAATAATGCGGACGCGCTTTTATTGCAAGCGGAAATCGAGCAGAATCATGAACGTGCAATTGAATTATACGAATTGGCGATAAAAAATGCGAGTCGCACTTTCGAGCCTGGCGAAAATCCATGGCAAAACATACCGAATCGTCCATTTATGCGGGCTGCTTTTAGTTATGGTGTCTATTTGTTTACATATGGCGATTACGACGGAGCGGCGTCGTTGTTCTTGGATTTGCTGAAGATGAATAGAGTGGATAATCAAGGAGCGCGTTATGAGGCGGTCGCGTCTTTAATTCATGCGAAACGATTTGAAGAAGCTGCTGAAATATTGATTCGTTATGAAAAAGGTTCCCAGCATGACGCGGCTTATTTATATTTGGATTGGAAGTTGGAATATGACGGGTCGGAAGGCGAGTCGGAAAATGCGGAAGAAATGCTTCAAGCCGCATTGAAGGCGAATAGTCATGTGATGCATTTGCAAACATTTAAAACAAAGCCGATTCCATATCCGAAACTTCAAGAAATTGTGCCTGGGAGCGAGGAAGAGGCGCGTTATATTTGGTTGTTGTTGAGTGGTGGGAGTCAGGGATAGCAGAAATTGTACCACCAGTACACGCTGAGACTTAAAGATCTAATTTAATTATAGCGATTACCTGAACAGTTCTTTATTCAGGTAATCGTTTTTTAGTTGATTCGCTGATTTACGTTCCGGGCCAGGAAAGAGTGACCTTCTCTTTCGCACTTCTCGCTTTTTTGTAGGAGTAAGGTCCCGACTTGCAAGCAAAATCATTTGAGTGCAAGCAAACTGCTACCAAGTGCAAGCAAACCACCTATGAGTGCAAGCAAAACTTTTAACGATAATGGTAAGTGAAAAAACCGCCTATTTCAGACGGCTTTGTCTTCATTTTAACCAAAAAACCAGTTTAATGGAAAATTAACAATCGAAAAAAGTGTAGGAGTGAATTATTGAAATTCCACCTACACTTTTTAATTTTTTATTTCAAAGTATCCAAATACCCCCAAATACTTGCCGCAAGTTCCCTAGTTTCAAGTTCATGTGGCGTCTTACTAAACGTTTGTCGGAAAGAACGTGTTATCGTCTCCAACAAGATGATACGTGGCTGCTCCCTTGCGATTTCGTCGATAATAAATTCAACATACTGTTTCGCGTCTTGATCATCATGTTGGATTTTCTGATTGAATTTCTTCAAATTACTAATCAACAGGTCGCTGTCAATTGCACTTAATTCATCAGCATTCGTAAATTTATTGCCGAAAAGTAGATTGTCATTGTTTTCAATCATATGAGGAATAATCGAGTCAATTCGCCTTAATGTGAATAAAGCAATCGCATTGGTGTCGATCGATTTATTCAAATTGGCGGTCTGTATATGAATCATATGTTGCATAATTCCTAACATGATAACAGCGCAATCTGCAGCGTATGGAGCAGTGGACTGACCATAGACATCTACCAATCGTTTAGACAGCCAAGACAACTCGGCAAGATGTTGTTTTTTTGCAAACGCACGCAACTCGGCATCCCCCGAATAAAATATCGCCTCTAAAATGGGCATGAGGTTTAAATCGAGATTGACTTGTTGCCTAACGGAAATTTGTTCAGCAAGGATATCTTTGTCTGCTGGGTCTTTTCCAACTAGTAATTCACGGCGACGCATATTCGTTTCTTCTCTTCCATTTTCTAAAATGGCGATTAAACATTCATTTTTTGATGAAAAATAATTATAGAACGTTCCTTTTGAAATTTTAGCGACATCTAAAATGTCCTGCACAGATGCAGATGAAAATCCTTTTTCTATAAATAATTGTTTTGCAGCTTCAATAACATTACGTTTTCGCTCGTTCACATTTATCACCTTTGGACTCGTAGTATAGTTTTATTTATGATTGTAAGTGCAATAGAAACAACATCTAGTAAATTTGTAAATAAATTAGTTGATTTTATTGTACAGCAAGTATAACATAGGAGAAGTGATTATAAAAGAAGTGGGGAAAAAATAGATGGATTTGGATATTAAAAAAATGCATGAGAAACCTCCATACGGAATGCTTGCAATTCTTTTCGTTGGCGCGTTCATCGCATTTCTAAATAATACGTTATTGAATATAGCATTACCTACGATTATGGATGAGTTTCAGATTAAGCCATCTGCCGTCCAGTGGTTGACGACAGGATATATGTTAGTAAATGGTATCTTGATTCCGGCGAGTGCCTTTTTCATACAGAAGTTTACAAATAGACGTTTATTCATTACGGCGATGTCCCTATTTTCATTAGGTACATTGATAGCTGTTATCGCACCGTCATTCGGTTTATTGGTAGCAGCCAGAATGATTCAAGCATCCGGTTCAGCAATGATGATGCCGTTACTGATGAATATTATGCTTGTGGCTTTCCCGGTTGAAAAAAGAGGATCTGCGATGGGACTTTTCGGTCTTGTCATGTTTACGGCACCTGCTATCGGGCCGACACTGTCAGGTTATATTATTGAGCATTATTCATGGAGAACATTATTTGGTATCGTTCTTCCGTTTGCAGTGTTTACGCTGGTTTATGCGATTTTTAAATTACGGAATATCACGCCAAATCGTGATGTGAAAATCGACTTATTCTCACTTGTATTATCAAGTGTTGGATTTGGAGGCCTGTTATACGGATTTAGTTCCGCTGGAGATAAAGGTTGGTCATCAACTATCGTTTATGGAACAATCACTATTGGAGCCATTGCGCTTATCGTATTCATCGTTCGTCAAATCCGAATGGATGAACCGATGCTCGATTTTAAAATTTATAAACATCCGATGTTTGCTTTGTCATCAGCAATCTCAGTTGTCCTTTCGATTGCGATGTTTTCAGCGATGATTCTCACGCCTTTATATGTTCAAAGCGTACGAGGAATTTCACCTTTTGATGCTGGAATACTAATGCTGCCAGGTGCAGTATTAATGGGAATCATGTCGCCGATAACAGGTCGACTGTTTGACAAATACGGTGCACGCGCGATGGCGATAATTGGTTTAACCATCACAATCGTGACAACCTATTACTTAAGTGAACTTGGAATGGAGTCGGGCTATTACTATATCATGATGCTTTACACGGTCCGAATGCTTGGAATTTCTATGGTAATGATGCCGGTTATGACTAACGGGTTGAACCAATTGCCGATGATTTCAAACCCGCATGGAACAGCGATGAATAGTACATTGCAACAAGTTTCCGGAGCGATTGGTTCCGCGGTCTTGTTGACAATCATGACAAAACGCATGGAGTCAGCTGGTGCCAAACTCTTTATAGAGGCAAAAGCGTCCGGCAATGTACCATCTACGGCAGAAGGTCTTAAAGCTTTAAAAGACCAACTTGAAACGCAAGCCATGCTCGATGGGATAAACTTCGCGTTTTTCATTTCAACCATCGTTGCGGCAGGGGCTTTAGTATTAACGTTTTTCATTAAACGTGTTGCACCGCCTAAAAATGAAGCGCAAACCAAATAATTTTTTGAATAGAAGCTCCGTGCAGGTTTAGTAAACCGATGCGGAGCTTTTTGTTTTCTGTTATAGTGGAAAAGCACAAGAGTTAAAGGAGCGGTATGTATGATACAAAGAAATGATCCATGTCCTTGTGGAAGTGGAAAGAAATATAAAAGATGTTGTATAGGTAAAAACGAAGTGTCGATTGATACACTCGTTGAGGAAGAGTTACAACGCATTTTAGCTGGAATGTATGAACAGCCAATTACGCCTGCAATCCATGCGGAATATGAAATTTTTCATAGAGAGTGGACGACTAAACTCAGTAGTTTTTGGGACGCAAAAGAAATTGAATATGCGGTGAGCGAGTATTTCTTTTACGTTGCCCGCAGGGATTTGTGGAAACGTTATTTAATAAAAGTATTAAATGATCCGATTCGAAGCGCAGTTCGTTCGGTTGTAGAAACGTGGCAAGAACCAGTCATTCTTCTTGGTAATATAACTGGAGAAAAAAATGGATTGGTAGTCATTGAAGAAGTACTAGGGGACGAGACTTATTATCTCGAAAAACAACAAGATATGCCTGTCGAGAAAGACAGTGTCGTGTTCGGGGTTGCCTTGCGCGATGATCGGATTGGCGAGAATGGAATTTTCATATTAAACTCGCTACTCTTCGTTAAAGACGGCAATCATAGTTTTGTAAATGAAATTACAAAATTTGCGGAGTCAAGCGGATTTGATAAGAGTGATGGCTTTTACAAAACGCATATGATCGATATTTATCATCGTATACTTTCCAGATCTGAAGGTTCCGTCTTGGATTTATTGAAAGACGAATTGACGGAGATCCAACAAGAAGCGGTGGATATTTTCTATGAAAAACTCAAGTTTTTGAAAATCGAAGCAGACCACCCGGAGTTAATGGGCAATATCATCGTGACGTATTTATATGAAAAACAACCTAATTTCAAGAAGCCTGAAGTGATTGCGGCAGCGTTTTTACACGCGCTTCTCGAATTTAATATGTTCGACGACTATTCGATGGCCCAAAGTGAATTGGCCAAACTATTTGATGTATCCGTTAGTTCTGTGACCAATCAATCCGGGAGAATCCAAGAATTTATTGTGGGAATGGGTAAAAATATTGGAATTAGTGAGCCGAACAAGTAAAAAGTGCAAGTACTAATCTACGAAACTTGCGAATATGGTAGACCTCCTAGCAATTATAGACTGCTAGGGGGTCTTTTTGTATGTGAATATTGGTATTTAGTCGTTTCGAGGTCGACATTGGTCGTTTGGGAGCCGTTACTAGTCGCATCGAGTGCGTGTATAGTCGTTTGTGAGTCCATTTTAGTCGTTTGCTCAAATTTCCGCTAATTAATTTCCAAATTAAAAAAGGAATTCTAGTAAAGTTGTCGAAATAGTAAAGTTGTAAGCGTTTACACGTGGATTTTGTAGGATAGAAAAAGAAAGGGGAATGTTTATCATGCAATTGAATAACTACATCGGGGGATCTTGGCAGGAATCAGGGGATGCGAAATATACTGCTGTGAAAAACCCGGCAAACGGGGAAGAAGTAGCCAGGGTCAGGTTATCGACTAAAGAAGATGTTAATCAAGCGGTTGCTGCGGCGAAGAAAGCGCAAAAGGAATGGGCGCTGGTTCCTGCACCCAAACGTGCTGATTTCCTATATGAAATTGGACGGATCATGATCGAGAAAAAAGAACATTTGGCCCAGGTACTCACAACTGAGATGGGGAAAGTGATTGAAGAGGCCCGTGGTGAAGTGCAAGAAGGCATTGATATGGCTTTTTATATGGCAGGTGAGGGCAGACGACTTTTCGGGGAAACGGTTCCGTCTGAACTGCAAGATAAATTCGCGATGAGCGTCCGTGCGCCAATTGGTGTCGTAGGACTTATCACGCCGTGGAATTTTCCAGTAGCGATTGCAACGTGGAAGTCGTTTCCTGCAATCGTCGCAGGCAATACATTCTTATGGAAACCAGCAACAGAAACACCAATGATGGCCTATGAAATGGGGCTTATCTTTGATGAAGTCGGTCTTCCAGCAGGCGTCGCGAATATCGTTTTCGGTTCGGGATCAGAAGTTGGGACTGCAATGATCGAGCATCCGGATGTTCGTGTTATTTCATTCACAGGCTCGACAGAAACTGGTCGACATGTAGCTGAAACGGGCGGCCGTCATTTGAAAAAAGTGTCGCTTGAAATGGGCGGGAAGAATGCTGTTATCGTCATGGACGACGCAGATATCGATCTCGCAGTTGAAGGAATTCTTTGGAGCGCATTCGGTACGGCCGGTCAACGTTGTACGGCGTGTAGCCGAGTCATCGTGCACAAGGATGTAAAAGAAGAACTAGAACAGAAACTATTGGAGCAAATGAAACATCTGACAATCGGAAATGGGTTAGATGAATCTGTGAAAATTGGTCCCGTGATTAATGAAAAAGCGCTTGATAAAATTTCAAGCTACGTAGAAATCGGAAAAGATGAAGGCGCGAAGCTGTTAGTTGGCGGAAATGTATTAACAGACGGCGACTTAGCGAATGGTCATTATTTTGAACCGACTTTATTCACCGATGTGAAATGGGATAGCCGCATTGCGCAAGAAGAAATATTCGGTCCTGTCGTTTCGCTTATTGAAGTCGGTAGTCTAGAAGAAGCGATCGAAGTAAATAATAGCGTAGTATATGGACTTTCGAGTTCTATTTTCTCGCGCGATGTCAATAAAATATTCAGAGCGCAACGGGATCTAGACACGGGAATCGTTTATGTGAACGCAGGAACTACAGGCGCTGAAATTCATCTGCCTTTCGGCGGGACGAAAGGGACTGGAAATGGACACCGCGATTCAGGGGTTGCCGCACTCGACGTCTTTACAGAGTGGAAAAGTATTTACGTAGACTTTAGCGGTAAATTGCAACGCGCACAAATTGATAATTCATAAATCCATTTTGTGTCGTTTATCATATGGTAGGAATAGGGGTACTAAACAGACGTAAGGGGATGGAGAAATGAAAGTAGTCGTTCTAGGTGCAGGTTTAATGGGGAAAGAAACAGCACGCGATTTGGTGAAAAGCGATGATGTGTCGAAAGTGTATTTGGCGGATTTGAATGTTCGGCAGGCTGAAAACTTTGCGGAAGAGCTCATGTCCGACAAACTAGATATATTGCTTCTTGACGCAACAAATGATGATCAGTTAAGCGACGTAATCGCACTTGGGGATGTCGTTGTGAACGCGCTATTCTATACATTTAATGAAAAAGTTGCAAGAACAGCCATTGAAAGAGGGGTTCATTCGATTGACCTAGGGGGGCATATCGGCGGGGCGACGGAAGCTGTGCTTGCGTTAAAAGAAAAAGCGATTGAAAAAGGGGTTACGATTATCCCGGATTTGGGCGTTGCACCAGGGATGATCAACATACTTACGGGTTACGGGGCTGAAAAACTCGATCAGGTTAAATCGATTAAATTATACGTTGGCGGAATACCGGTCAATCCCGAACCGCCGTTAAACTATAATGTCGTTTTTTCACTAGAAGGCGTTTTCGACCATTACACGGATTCTTCACATGTGATTCGCGACGGTCAATTGAAAGAAATTGCATCACTATCTGAAATTGAAATGATCAAATTCGACAAATACGGAGAACTCGAAGCGTTCCACACATCCGGCGGAACATCAACGTTGACGGAATCATTTTCACACGTAGATACGTTGGAATATAAAACGATTCGCTATAAAGGCCACGCGGAAAAGTTTCAGCTTCTTGTCGATTTGGGGCTGCTTGGTCGGGATAATGAAGTGACTGTTGACGGTAAAAAGGTTAAGGTGCGGGATGTTATGAGAGAACAATTATCACCGCAACTTCGACTTGGCGATAAGTCGGATGCGGTACTCCTGCGGGTAATGGTAAGCGGGGAAAAAGACGGCTTGCCGGTAACGTATGAATACGATTTAGTCACAGAAAAGGATACAACGAAAAATGTAACGGCTATGGCAAGGGCTACAGCGAATACAATGTCGATTGTCGCGCAAATGATCGGAACTGGTAAGATTTCAAAACGCGGTGTTTATCCGCCTGAAAAAATTGTGCCAGGTGAACCTTATATAGAAGAATTGAAAAAACGCGGCGTGATCATCGAAGAGTTCGTGAAGGAATACGCATAAGCATAAATATGTAGCTGATCCAAAAGTACTTTGGGTCAGCTTTTCCAATTCTTGTGTAACTTTTCCTGAACATTCACAGTCTAATCGGAATAAAGGGAAGGTGAATACCTTGAAAAAAATACTAGTGATTTTTCTCGCAATTTTGCTGGTAGTCATGACGGGATGCGGAACAGAAAATAAGTCGGGAGGGCTTGAAATTTCAAAAGACGTAGCGTTTGGTGAAAAAGACTATGAAAAAATTGTATCGCCCGCTAATGAATTAGGATTCAAACTTCTTAAGGAAGTAGAAGCCGATGAAAACAACAATATTTTCATCTCGCCAACGAGTTTATTCATGGCATTATCCATGATTTATAACGGCGCGGATGGCGTCACGAAAGAAGAAATTGCAAAGGTACTTCACTCAGAAGGAATTGACGTAGAAGAATTAAACAAAGCGAACGCATCAATGATGTCTGTTCTGAATAAAGAAACGGAAGACATTCAATTGAACATCGCAAACTCTATCTGGTTAAATGACAAATTTACATTCCAAAAAGATTTCGCTAGCGACAATAAGAATTATTTCAATGCGGAAATCGCTGAAATAGATATTGGTGATAGTAAGTCCCCCGAACAGATTAATGATTGGGTGAAAAAAGCGACAAACGACAAAATCGAGGAAATTGTCGATTCTCCGTTGGATGCTAATTTGGTCGCAGTTCTTATTAACGCAATTTATTTCAAAGGGAGCTGGACGCATGAGTTTGATAAGAATGAAACAAAAGACCGCCCATTTCACCTCTTGGACGGCTCTGTCAAAAACGTTCCGCTCATGGCCATGACAGAAGAATTCTCTTATTTGGAAAATGAAAAGTTCCAAGCGATCACATTGCCATACGGTGACGGTGAAATGAGCATGAAAGTGTTTCTTCCAAAGGAAAACTCCAGTCTGGAAGAATTTAAAAAATGCTGACGAGTGAAAATTGGTCGGCTTGGCAAAAGGAATTTGAAGTGGAAGAAGGAACGATTCTGTTGCCGAAGTTTCAATTGGAATTCGAAGCTTCTTTGAATGAAACGCTCAAAAACTTAGGCATGAAGTCAGCTTTTGATGAAAACGCAAATTTCACGAAGATGATAAATGAAAATGAGCAGGTATTTATTTCAAATGTAAAACAAAAAACATTCATCGATGTAGGTGAAGAGGGAACTGAAGCGGCGGCAGTAACGGGTATTGAAATGGGAATTACATCAGTGCCGATTAATGAACCATTCATCATGGAAGTGAATCGACCATTCTTTTTTACGATAACGGATGATGAAACCGATACGATTCTATTCATGGGTTCGATTGCCAATCCTGAGCAAGCGAAGTAAATATACTATTCTTGCATGAAACTTACCCGTTAATGAATACGTATGTAGAGGTAGGATGTGAAAGGGGATTGGGTCGATGAGCAAATATACGATTGATGAATTTATTCGCCAGACGAAACAAGACGAGCGGGGAAATGAGTTTTTTGAACTCGAAACAGAAAGAATTTTAGAGGTGAATTTAAATGACCTCGTATGGGCAAAAACGGGCTCGATGATTTCATACGCCGGGCAAATCAAGTTCGAACGTGAAAGAATGTTAGAGCATGGCCTCGGGAAGATGTTCAAAAAAGCATTTACCGGAGAGGGCACGTCTTTAATGAAAGCGACAGGAAACGGTCGATTATATTTAGCCGATCAAGGAAAGAAAATCACGATTTTCGATTTGAACAATGAATCGATTACAGTGAACGGTAATGACCTGCTTGCTTTCGAACCAACCATTGAATGGGATATCAATTTGATGCGGAAAATGGCTGGTGTCTTGTCCGGCGGATTATTCAATGTGAACTTAAGAGGAAGAGGGAAAATAGCGATTACTTCGCACTACGAGCCATTAACATTGCTCGTTAAACCAGGTGAACCGGTTATTACAGATCCGAACGCAACAGTCGCATGGTCCGGTAATTTACAACCGGAATTCCGTACCGACATCAGCTTTAGAACATTATTGGGTCGGGGAAGCGGAGAGTCGTTCCAAATGGAGTTTTCCGGTGAAGGATTCGTCATTGTTCAACCATTTGAAGAAGGATTGGCGGCTCCGCAACCAAGTTCTTAAAATCAATGAATGCGATAGTGTGAGGCCGCTCCTATAAAAGAAAGCCCTATTACACGTCAATGACGTATAATAGGGCTTCTTAAAATTCAACTTAAGAACCTACATAATTCCCGCCGTCAATATGAATCGTTTGCCCAGTCATATAGCTTGAATCATTAGAAGCCAAAAACACATAAGCAGGCGCGTTTTCCGCAGGCTGTCCGCGACGTTTCGCGGGTGTATCTGCTCCGTGTTGTTGAACTTTCTCACCGTCAAATGTCGCAGGGATTAGCGGTGTCCAAATTGGTCCGGGTGCAACCGCATTGACGCGTATCCCTTTGTCCGCTAGATTAAGCGCGAGTGAACGCGTGAAAGAAGTAATCGCACCTTTTGTCGCCGAGTAATCAAGTAAACCTGGAGAACCGTTATAGGCCGTGACAGAAGAAGTGTTGATAATCGCATCTCCGTCGGTCATATGTTGTAAAGCTGCCTTCGTTAAATAAAACAACCCAAAGAAATTAGTTTCAAACGTTTCGCGCAACTGGTCTTCAGAAATATCAGCGATGTCATCTTTCGGAAACTGCTTACCGGCATTATTGACAAGAATATTGATACCGCCAAACTCGCTAACTACATCATCAATGATCCGTTCGCAATTCTCTTCTTCGCTAATATCAAGACGAATTTTAACTGCCTTAACCCCGAGATCTTCAATTAGTTTAATCGTTTTATCCGCATCGACGTCTTCGTTTTCATCCAAATAGCCGATCGCGACGTTTGCGCCTTCTTTCGCATAAGCGACGGCAACGGCGCGTCCAATTCCGCTATCGCCTCCCGTGATTAAGGCGTTTTTTCCTTTTAACTTTCCTGATCCTTTATAATTCTCATCATCATAAATAGGCGCTGGATCCATCTCTGCCTCGACACCGGGCTGCTGATTTTGTGTCTGTTTCGGAACTTGTTTATCGACTTCTTCATATTTATTATTTGTCATCTGTAATCCTCCTCCATACAAGAATTATTCCCCGATATAGTTGGCGTAAACAAGTTCCAGGGAAACAGAAAAAACGGTCAAGAGTTTATCGCTCTCGACCGTTTGATGCATTACGAGTTAAAAGAAAAACAACCCAACGCTTATCACGACACCACTGAGTAAAAGAACAAACACACAGTAACCCATGATATCTTTCGCGCGAAGTCCAGCGATTGCAAGTGCCGGAAGCGCCCAGAATGGTTGAATCATATTCGTCCAAGCATCGCCCCATGCTATCGCCATCGCGGTTTTTGAATAGCTAACGCCAAGTTTTTCTGCAGCTTCAAGCATAATCGGTGCTTGTACTGCCCATTGACCACCACCAGATGGAACGAAAAAGTTTACGAGACCTGCAGCGTAAAACGAGAACAGTGGAAACGTTGCTGCAGTTGAAATGCTGACAAACCATTCGGACATGACGCCCGCAAGTCCCGACGCAACCATCATGCCCATAATTCCCGCATAGAAAGGGAACTGAAAAATAATTCCGCCAGCCGTTTTGACTGCAGTCGCAATTGCGGCAAGAAAACGTTTCGGCGTTCCGTGAAAAACAATCCCGAGAATAAAGAAAATCAAGTTAACAATATTTAAATTTAAATCAAAACCTTTTGTAGCGAAATGCTGCACAAGATAAACAAGACCGAGCACGCCAATCAGCATTGAAAGCAAGACGCTGTTTTCAAGTCGATCTGCCGGTGTGATTCTATCTTTCTTTTCTTCAATTTCAACTTCATCTTCCAACAGTTTCGGGTCGATGGAAAACGTGTCCGCCGGTTTCGGCATCATTAAACGATTCAAAAGCGGTACAGAAATAATGAGTGCAACAACGATAATGATATTATAAGTCGAAAAAATTGTTTCAGATGTCGGAACGACACCCATCATCCCTGCAAATGGATGATCCGCTGTCGCGATGGAAAGTGGTATCGAGCCAGCTAATCCGCCGTGCCAAATAATGAAACCGGAGTAAGCGCTTGCAATTAATAGGCGGTAATCTACAGTCGTTACCTTTTTTGCGATTTCTTTCGCAAAGAGTGCACCAATAACGAGTCCGAACCCCCAGTTAATCCAACATGCAATCAACGATACGAATGAAACGAGCAGGATTGCAGAACCAGGTGATTTCGCGAGATTCGCTAACGTACTTAGCAGCTTTTTGAAAACCGGACTAATTGCCAGAACATAACCAGCCACTAGGACAATAACCATTTGCATCGTAAATGAGAGCAACCCCCAAAAACCATCTCCCCAATGCACGACCATATCTAGCGGACTAGAATCGGTAAGTCCGACACCGAGACCGAATACGAGCAAAGTCAAAATCGCGACAAAGACATATGGATCCGGCAAATAACGTTCCATGATCGCGTTCGACCATCTAGTTAAAACTTTCATATGGATAATCCCCCTTTTAATTTATCTGTTTTTCTCCCAACCATAGTTTACTACAAGAAAACTATATAATCGATAGTATTTAGTGTATTTATAATAATAAGCCAACAAAAAACGAGATAATCCCACAAATTATGCGGAATCATCTCGTTCTCTTATTAATTATGTAGATTAATATTTTGCACGGATGTCGGAAGCCCTAAATAATAACCTTGCACGGCATCGACACCAAGATCTTTCAAAATGCTGTATTGCATTTTCGTTTCGACACCTTCGGCTATGACATATAATCCCATTGATTTGCCAAATTGAATCATGCCTTCAACAAGTTTTTTTGTCTGCTCATTGGTCGTAATAGATTGAACGAAAAATTTATCAATTTTAATCTTCGATATTGGCAAGTCTTGCATATAACGAAAGGAAGCATAGCCAGTTCCAAAATCATCAAGGGCAAACTCGATCCCTTCACTTTGCAACTCGTTCATCTGCCGAAAAATAGAACTTTCTTCTTCCGCCTTGAAAGCAAACTTCTCAGTAATTTCAAGTTGTATCAAAGAAGGCGGGCAAGAAGCTTTCGTTAAAATTTGCATAATTTCTTTTTTAAAATCAGGATTACTAAATTCACGAACAGAAGAGTTCACTGAAATAGTTAAATCATGCCCCTCTGCATGCCACTTCGCCGCGAGCCCGGCCGCTTCTTTAAGAACGAATGCACCAATCTTGTGGATGAATCCGTTTTCCTCGGCAATAGGAATGAGTTCGTCAGGGGAGACTGTGCCGAGTTCACTATTATTCCACCGAACGAGCGCCTCGTATAAAATCACTTTTCCAGTGGTAACCTCTACTTGTGGTTGATAAACCACTTGCAACTCATTTTCAATGATCGCAGTCTGTAGCTTGCGATCGATTAATGCTTTTCTGTTCAACTTTTTATGGGATTCGGCTGACAGCGTTCTGATTCTTCCGCCCCCTTCGTCAATGGTTTCCCTAGTAGCCGTTAGAGCAGTTTTCATCAAATGCGGATATGTAGGTTGATCTTCCGGAAAACGGACAATACCACCGCTCACAGACAACTCTAATGCTGTATTATTAATATAAATGGGATGCATTTTAAGGAAATCTAGAAAACCTTCAACATACCAACTACCAAACTGTGTAAGAACGACAAATTCATTTGTACCAATGCGTGCGATTGAATCATCCTTGAAAAACCGTTTCATTCGATTTGTAAAAGATTTTATAATTTCTTTCGCTTCATCATCAGAATGAAGGTCTTTCAATGTGTAAAAATGGTCAATTGTGATATACACAAAAGTAAAGTGGTCATTATTCGCGATTAACCGATTTACAGTCGATTCCAAACTATGACGGCTCATTAAACCTGTTTCATGATCAACATAAGCAATTTTTTCGAGTCGATCGCGGAGTTGAACATCTTCAGTAATATCCATTTCAAAAAGGACGATTGAAACAAGGCCTTCATCTTGATAATGAATGGGAATCGCTGTCATATTGACAAAATACTGTTCGCCTAAACGGTTTACCTTTTCAACCGTGCCAGACCAGGCACTTTTGGAAGAAAGCTGCTCCCAGATAAGATGGGCTTGATCTTGTCCTTCTGTAGTTTCAGGGAACATCTGCCAAATTGTCTTCCCTAAAACTCGCTTGGGTGTCCATTTACTTGTTTCTAAGAATAAATTATTCGTATACGTAATGGCGCCGCTTGTATCCAAATAGGTCGTCATATAGTATTGTTCTAGACTTTCTAAGATATTAGGTAAATCTTGTGTGAGTTTTTCGTAATCCAAAGTTCATGTACCCCTTTCCCGACGTTCTATATTACCATTATAATGAAGATTCACATAAAAATCATTTAATTCTTGAATTTGTAAGAGGAGGAATGCAAAATGAGCAGATTAAAAGGAATTGCTATGATAATCGCTGGGGCCATGTTGTGGGGAGCAACGGGTCCGATGATCGAGTGGTTATTGGACAATACCGAGATGACCGTATCGTTTATGCTTGTCATTCGACTCCTTTTTGCGGGTGCTTTTTTATTAACGATGTTGAAAATGCAAGGCAAACAAATTACATTACCTTGGCGCTTCAAGTTTTGGGCGCGCCAATTGCTTATATTCGGGATTGTTGGAATGCTAGGGGTACAGTACACATTTGTTGCGACAATCAATGTGAGTAGTGCTGTCATTGCGACGCTATTCCAATTCCTTGCACCAATTTATATCATCTTATTTGTATCGTGGATGCACCGTAAATTACCGCCAGTCGCTCAAGTAGCAGGGATGCTCGTCACATTAGTCGGTTTATTTTTCTTGTTAACAAATGGGTCCTTATCTGGACTTACGATAAGTAAAGGAACCGTTCTATGGGGACTCGTACTCGGGTTCACATTTTCATTTTACACGCTTTATCCATCGCGGCTCATGCAAGAGTGGGGCGTTCTCGTTTCAGTGGGGTGGGCAATGCTTATTGGTGGAATTGCATTATTGATCATGAATCCTGTGACAGTTGTTAGACAAAGCTATTTGCTCACAGATTGGCGTACGGCCCTCATGCTAGTTCTTATCATAATTGTCGGGACAAGCGCATTTATCTTGTTTCTCGCCAGTATGAAATACATAACGGCTATCGAAACAAGTATCTTATCAAGCTTCGAACCGTTGACTGCTATAGTTATATCGATGATCTGGTTCGGTCAAGTGCTCGGTGCCTGGCAATTAGTCGGCGCAGTTGTCATGTTGATAGGCGTCACGCAAATCTCGATTGCTGGTAGTAAAATCTCAAATGAAGCGGACATGCCGCCAGATAAATAGGAAAACCGGCTGAGATTTTATCCTCAGCCGGCAAGATGATGATTATCCATTTCACGAATCAAATTAGAAGCGGTTGTCGCGTGGATCTAAATTATTATTATTAGTCCGCTGCGTCCGATTGTTCTTGTTTCGATTCTTAACTTGATTCACGTCAATTTCAGTTCCGAATTCTACGCGGTTTTTGTTCTCGTCTTGATTGTTGTTTCGTGTATCTTGATTCCGGTTTCTGTTCGGATTTCTGTTATCGTTGTTTGTCATGGATATTCACCTCCGTATCCTTTACTATGTGCTCGAAAAATTTATTTTATCCATGGAATTAAGCAAAATAATAAATAGAAATAGCCTACCTGAGTATAGATTCCTTCGTATAGAGAACAATATTCACATATTGTTAGAAGGGAGGAATTGTACCAATGAATTCGATTAGAGCGTTAATCATTAAATTCATCATGATTACAGCGGTGTTATGGATAGTTTTTGGGCTTTTCGGATTTACATTTGGAGATATTTTAGTTTCGAGTGTGTTATTAACCGGTGTTTCATATATAGTTGGTGACAGAATTATTTTACCGAGATTCGGAAACGTTGGAGCGACGATTGCGGATGTTGGACTTGCGTTTGTCATGCTCTGGTTCTTGGGCTCATTTTTATTCGAACCGCTAGCCGGATTGGGAACAGCGTCATTTATCTCAGCCGCGATAATTGGAGTAGGCGAGTTTATGTTCCATCGTTATTTGGAAAGGGAAGTACTAGACGACGACGTAATGGTGGATAAGGAATTTGATAGCTTTCGACATTCGATGCAAACTGAATTCGGTTCCGAGGAAGATTTTAAACGCAATGAAAGTGATATGCGCGAAGAAGAAAAAGCTTGGTTGGAGCGAGAAAAGGATGATTATTACAGTGATTGAATGCTTGGCAAAACCGGTACCTATCATAGCGGTACCGGTTTTTTTACGCATTAATCGACAAAAAAGAGAAAGTCTTCATTCGTGTCAACAATTTTTAAATCTGCAGGTATCTTCAAGTGAATGATAAGTACTCTGTTTTCCGAAAAAGAATAGCCATCAGGCTGGAACTGTCGATTTTTCGTTAGTTGTTGCAATAAAGCGGCATCATAGAAAAAAGTGGCAATTGTTGTATCGCTTACAGGTTTTTTAGGGAAAGTCATTTTATTTTCAGTCCAAACTGGTTTTGCGATATCAAGGGAATTCGAGAAATCATACTCATCTACAATGAAAAGTGGTTTATAGATGAACTCCTCAATCGTTTGATCACCCGATTGTTTCCGCTCAATATAAACGACTGGGCTGTAGCCATGATAGGGATCATGACCCCATTGAATCGTTAACGTTTTCCCGGCAGGATGCGTTCTGTTTTCAAGTATTAAATCAGGATCGATTGCTCTGCGGTTATAGATTTCGTCCTCGATCGAATAATATTCATTATAATCGTTTCCAACTTCCTTAGGCGGTGTAGCAGAATTTATCTTCGAATAAAATACCTCGGTAAAAATAGTCGCCACGAATAACACAGCGAGGAAAAAAGCTAATAGATTAAAATGCGTATTCCTTCCAATGACGATGGTACTTTTTTGATTTTTACGTTTCACCATCCGATAGCTAAGGATTAAAATAACGACAATTAATATGATCGGAACTAGCCCAATACTGCTCATTGATTTCTCACCTCTAATCGGTTTGTGATAAGTGTCGAAAGCGTAAATAAACCAAGAACAGTTCCGCTAATTTTCAAGATGAACAAGAGGGCAGAACGTTCGGATCCGAAAAATTGAATAATAGCCAAGGCATATTCCGTACCGTTCCAGTAGTCATTCATAGATGTAAAGAAGATCCATGCAACTGCGAAGAAGGCAATAAATAATTTATTGGCTTGAACAAGTGAACCAATTAAATAACCAATTAGAAAAAGTAGTAAAATATAAGAAATGGCAGTTATTAATTGTAATAATAAATTATTTGGATTTTCTACGATGGAAGAAGAGTAAACGACCATCTCCCCATGAACTAAATATCCGAATAGTTTAATGGCAGAACTGGATAGCGCCGCACTGACCCCCGCGATTAATGATGCAAAAAGCATAAACAGAAAATTGGAGAGATGGTTACTAAGTCGAGTTGACACAAATGAAAATGATTCGCTTTGTTTAATCCGAGTTGTTAGCATGATTCCAAGAACAAATGCCCAAATCATTGCGATCACCATGTTTGTATCATTGGCAAGCGTAACGATTGAAACCGTTGAGTCATCCGAAGAATAGAGAAAACCATGGCTATTTCCAAGGATCGCCAAAATAATTGCGCCTACTTGTAAAAGAACAAAGGTTGAAAAGGAAGCTGCATTGGCATTCAATTTAAAACGAAATTGTTTTTTCGCGATGTCGTTAAGCGTTGGTTCATTCAAATACATCATCAATTCCTCCTTTCGGTTGATCCGTTAATGCAATGTAGGCGTCATTTGCGGTAACCGATGCAATCGCTATGCCGTCCAACTTTATTTGCTCCAGTTCGTCTTGAGTACATGTATTTTGAATGGTCCATTCCGAATAAGGGCCAAGATTGTTTGTGCTAAACACTGTTTTTCCATTCGTATGAAGAGCGAGTTTTTCTTTTTTACCCGTTAACGTAATGAACATTTCCTGCAACTCGGTAATCGGGCCGTGGAAATGGGCGATTCCTTCATGGACAAGCAAAACATCTTCGAGAAGATCTTCAATTTCTTCAATGTGATGGCTCGACAAAAGAATAGTTCTCGGATGAGCAAGATAATCCTTTAACAGAGCACGGTAGAAATCTTTTCGAACGGACGAATCCATTCCAGTTGTCGGTTCATCGAAAATTGTTAGTGCACAGCGAGCGGCAATGCCGATAATTGCATTGAAAGTACTTTTTTTACCTTTCGATAATTGGGCATGACGCGCATTCGGGTGAAAACCAAAATAGCTGACAAGACGTTTGGCCAATCTAGTATCCCAATTAGCATAAAAACGACTGCATTCTTTTAAAATATCAGTCACTGTCATCGGATACGGAAAGTTCATGCCATCATCAATTAAAATCGAATTCGCGGAGACCTTTAAACTATTGAAGGGCTTCTCTGAAAAAACCTCGACTTTCCCCGATGTCTCTTCAATAAAACCCGCAATTAGTTTCATAAGTGTCGTTTTTCCGACGCCGTTGCGGCCAATTATTCCAGTAAGTACGCCTTGTTTTATGGTAAAGTTCATTTCTTTAAGCACGGTATGTGTTCGATATGATTTCGTTACATTACTAAATTCAACAACAGTCATTTTGTTCCCTCCTCTTTTCTCACGCGTTCTGCCTCGATCATTGAGAGTAAATGGTGATTACTTACGCCCAATAACTCTGCTTCATCAAGCAATTCAAGGATTAACTTTCTTAATGTTTCACTTTTCCGTCTAATGAGTAATTTTTCTCGACCATCTGGAGATACAAAGGTGCCAAGACCGCGTCTTTGGTAAACAATTTCTGCTTCTAGCAACAAAGTCAGCCCCTTCCCGGCAGTCGCTGGGTTAATGTTGAAAAGCTCCGCAAGTTGGTATTGTGAATACACTTTTTCATCGGCAGCCAAGGTGCCTTCTATTATTTCTGTTTCAATCCAATCCGCAATTTGAATATAAATCGGTTTTTTGCCATCTATCTCAAGCAATCGCGTCACCTCCTAATTCACGAGTTAGTGCATTACTGTTGTAATGTACTATATGCCAATAAATAAGAAATTACAAGTGAATTAGTAAATAATTATCCTTCAGTTCGGAAAACTTATTCAATTTGACATGGTGGTATATACAGAACAGTCAATGTTGTGGCATAATAAGGCTATCGGGTTTAATTCGAGAGACGAAAGAGTTTTGGGGGTTTAGGTAAATGAGGACAGTTTTTTCACGTGCGCTGCCATACAAATGGCCGATCGCAATCGCGTTATGCTTGATGTTAATTGAACTTAGCGTTGAACTAATTCAACCGCTTCTCATTGCGAAAATTATTGATGACGGAATCGTCACGGGTGATGTGGACGTCATTTGGACTTTTGGGGGAGTCATGATGCTTCTTGCATTCGTCGCCTTTTCATCGGGCGTCATTAACTCCTATTTTGCGGCGCATGCGGCACAAAGTTTTGCATTCGATTTAAGAAAAGCACTTTTTCGCCAAGTACAAACCTTTTCGATGGCAACTTTTCTACGGTTTCCGACGGCAGGTCTAATCACTAGGCTGACAAGTGACGTAACCATGGTGCAAAACGTTCTATTCATGTCGCTCCGCATCATGTTGCGCGCACCGCTAACTGTCATCGGCAGTTTGGTGATGGCGTTTGTGGTTAGTCCTAGGTTAGCGCTTTATCTAGTCATTGGAGCACCAGTTTTGCTAGTATTCCTTTATTTCATGGGGCGCACTGGGGTTAAGTTATTTTCACGTATACAAAAGCGGCTTGACGGTGTAAACCGGGTGATTCAAGAGAATCTGCAGGCTGTGAGGCTTGTCAAAGCTTATTTACGCGGCATCTATGAAGCGAGTCGATTTTCAAAAGTTGCCGATATGCTTCGAAATGACACGGTAAAAGCCATGCGCTTGATGGAACTAATCTTGCCGATTCTTTTATTCATCATGAATATTAGCTTAATGGCGGTTCTGTGGTTTGGCGCGATTGAAGTTCGTGACGGGGGCGCGAAAGTCGGGGAACTTGTTGCGGTCGTCAACTATGCGATGCGATTGACAGGGGCATTCTCAATGTTTGCTTTTATCATTGTTGCGTTTTCGCGTGCAAAAGCCTCTTCCGAACGAATGGAAGAAGTGCTTCTTGCCGATGAAGATCTGGAAATACATAACTCGGGTAAGTTACAAACTAGAAAGCTTGAAGGAGATTTACGGTTTGAAAATGTTTCTTTCAATTATCCGGGCAAGCCTGAACCAATTTTGGATAATGTGTCATTTCATGTATTGCCAGGTGAAAAACTCGCCATTATGGGGGCGACAGGGTCTGGTAAGTCGACATTGTTGAACTTGATCCCGCGAATATTCGAAGCGACTGAAGGAAATGTTTTCGTCAGCGGTAAAGAGGTCAAAGAATGGCCGTTAAAAGATTTACGAGACACGATTGGACTCGTTCCGCAACAATCAATCCTCTTTACTGGATCAATATTAGAAAACTTGTCATGGGGCGATACCGAGGCTTATGATGACGAACTAATCGAAGCAGCTAAAAAAGCGCAAATCCATGATTCAATCGATTTGTTCCCGAAAAAGTATGAAACGCGTGTCGGACAAAAAGGCGTGAACTTGTCGGGCGGGCAAAAACAACGTTTGTCCATTGCAAGGGCGCTTGTTCGAAAGCCGTCTATCCTAATCCTCGATGACAGTACCAGCGCGCTTGATGTAAAAACGGAATTGGAACTTTGGGACGCGCTTGAAAAAGAAGATGCGACAATGCTCGTCGTGACACAAAAGATTTCAACGGCAAAAGGAGCCGATAAAATCTTGCTACTCGATGAAGGCCGAGTCGTCGGTTACGGCACGCATAATGATTTATTGAGACAATCCGAGCTTTATCAACGAATTGAAAAGTCGCAAACTGAAGGGGAGGTGGAGGCAAATGCTACGCGCGATTCGTAAACCTTTCGGCTATGAACCGATTTTAACAAAAGAAGATATTAAAGGTCCCGGAAGAAAAAAAGGAGAGCGAGCGAGTAACTGGAAATTTGTTCTTCATCAAATCTGGAAGCTCGTCGATGAACAACGTGCGCTTTTACTAACGGTTCTAGCGCTTGTTTTCGTCAGCTCGGCTTTAACGCTGTTAGGTCCTTTCATGGTCGGGAAAATCATCGATATCCATATTGTCACATCGCAGTTTAATGGGCTCGGCGCGAAAATAGGAATTCTTATCGCGGTCTATATAGGTTTATCATCCTCCATGTACTTCCAAAACTATTGGATGGTCGGGATTGCCCAACAAACCGTTTATCGATTGCGAACAAACTTATTTTCTCACTTGCAAAAGTTGCCGGTCTCTTTCTTTGATAAACGACAACACGGCGAATTAATGAGCCGCATGACAAACGACATTGAAAACGTCAGTCAGACGCTAAATACATCTTTCATTCAAGTGTTCTCAAGTATTCTTACGTTGACAGGGACTGTTGCGTTAATGCTCTACTTGAGCCCGCTCTTGACGTTATTGACGATGATTATCATACCAATCATGTTTATCGCATTACGTTGGATTACGCGACGAACTGGAAAGCTTTTTAAAGAACAGCAACAAGCGGTCGGGTCTTTAAATGGAATGATCGAAGAAACGATTTCCGGACAACGTATCGTCAAAGCCTTTTCGCAAGAAGAACGCGTCATGGAGGAGTTCACTGAAAAAAGTGATCGACTTCGAAGGACGGGTTTTTGGGCATTGACGTATTCAGGTTTTATTCCCAAAGTCATGAACATGCTGAATAACGCTAGTTTTGCAGTCGTTGCGGGGGTTGGCGGAATACTAGCATTAAAAGGGGATGGGCTTGTAACGATTGGTACCATTGTTATCTTTTCCGAGTTAGCGCGTCAATTCACGCGGCCGCTGAATGATTTGGCCAACCAATTTAATACTGTATTATCAGCGCTAGCTGGAGCGGAACGTGTTTTCAACATTATGAATGAACCCATAGAGAAAGATCATGCGACAGAACATAAAGATGCGGTTCTAACAGGTGACGTTGAATTTAGAAATGTCTCATTCGGGTATGCTGTTGATACAGACGGCTACACGATTAAGGGTGTTTCATTTCATGTGAAAGCTGGAGAAACCGCCGCGATGGTTGGAGCGACCGGAGCAGGGAAGACGACGATTATGCAATTGCTCGCGCGGTTTTATGAGGTCGATAAAGGTGAAATTTATATCGACGGCATCCCGATAAGCGAATTGCCGAGACAAACGCTTCGTAGTCAAACGGCATTCGTTTTGCAAGATCCATTTTTATTCGAAGCGACTGTATTTGAAAATATTCGGTACGGAAAACTGGATGCCACCGACGAGGAAATTATTGAAGCTGCCAAAAAAGCGAATGCGCATAGCTTTATCAGCCGTTTGGAAGATGGTTATGACACGGTCCTCACTGCCGACGGGGGAGAGATATCGCAAGGACAGAAACAACTGCTGTCAATCGCCCGCGCACTAGTGGCAGATCCCGCTATCCTGTTGCTTGATGAAGCGACAAGCAGTATCGACACAGTGACCGAACTCGAAATTCAAGAAGCACTCGATCGACTGATGGAAGGTCGAACCAGCTTCGTCATCGCGCATAGACTGAACACCGTTCGTAAAGCGGACACGGTTTATGTCATGGAACAAGGAAAGCTAATTGAATCCGGCGATCAAACAGAACTTATTGAACGTCAAGGGGTTTTTTACAACATGTTGTTGGACTCGAAAATATAATAAACAAAAGCGAAGGGCGCCTGCACAGCCCCGAAGAGGAAGAATACAGTTCAATTCTTACTTGTTGGATTCGAAAATATAAAAAGAAAAAAGGCTGCGGGATTTTCCGTAGCCTTTTCGTATGAAACTAATTATTTTCTTCAATGGTAAGCGTAGTATCGTCGTCGAACGTGATTTCAAGGTCGAATTTCGAGTAATCCTCAATGTTCAAGGATTCAAGTATTTCTCTCATGATTACCTCTTTAGGTTTATCTTTAGCAATTTTGACATCCAAGAAAAACTCATCAATGGCATTCATAGCGTCTTCATCTTTTAAATGGAAATTCTCAATATTATTCTTGTATTCGGCTTCGAATGTATCGTTCTGTTTATTAACTTCGTAATCAATATCGATGGCATCTTTTCCATCGATGTCGATTTCAAGATCAAAGTCTAACAAACCAAAGCCATCACCAAAATAAAGTGAACCGTCTCGGTCTTCAACTTCAGAGGATATGGTTGGCTCATCTCTGCTTTCAACAGAACTTTTATTATTATTCTTTCCACAACCCGCAATAAGTAAAACACTAGCGAAAATGGTTATCATAAGGAATTTGGATTTTCTCAATCGTTTCACTCCCTTTCGCAATAATCCCTTTATTAGTATTTTACCGCTAATTCAGGAAACTAAACAAAAACGAATTGAATGAAGGGAGGAACTTTTTACCATTTGGCGATGTGTTCTTCAGAGCAACCGAGCATTTGACGGATTTGTAGAATCGAGTTGTCTTGCAACCGTACATATCCATTGAAATACCCGACGAGTTGATGCACTTCAGAACGAACTAATTTGGCATCTGTTTTGGAAATTCGTTCGAAAAATGGCGTGAACGTTAAATTTACATCATCCGTAAATTTTGTGCGAATTTTCCACGGTTTCATATAAAATTTATCATCATAGGTGAAAAGCACATCTTCATGCACTTTTGTCATCTGACCATCAACAAAAATTGCATTTTCGGTCATTCCGGTACCATCCGTCCACTGACCGCCGAAATTAAGCCCAATACGACGTCCCCCAATACGTTGGGATGCCATTGCCCAATTCCAACTCGCATGTCGCGGCCAAATCCCGCGCCCGAAATCAAGCACCGAAAAACTATAGTCGGCGTTAAAGTCAAAACGCTGTTCGCCAATTTTAACGAATCCATTCGTTGGTAATGTATGATGCTTCGCAGTGAATTGAAAGATGTTGCGATTTCTTGGAATGACGACGTTCAACGTTTCATCTTCAGGCGGATGAAAGATGTGAAGATCAGCATGAAGGACCTCGTTGTCAAAATCTGGTATGGAAACGGAAAGATGCGTTTCATTTTGAAGGTGAACCATTTGGACAGACATCGTGTCGTCGACGAATTTGATGCTGTCGAGTACATCTTCAGACATTTTTACTTTTCGGCCACCGGGAATGGTAATTTGTTTTTCGAAAAATCTTTGGGTTTCGAAATTTAGTATGTAAACGAAGCAAACGGCCGCGTAATCGAGATGGGTAATGGTCGCGGAAAACATAATTTCTTCTCCGTAAACGCACCAATAATTCCACTTTTTCTTTCTCATAAAGTTTTTCGTTAAATTACTTGTGATTAACGGATACCGGGCAAAGCCGATTGCTTCTGGGTTAAGCAATCCTTTATCATCACAAAGAAGAACAGGTTCTGTTATTTCTCTCTCCAAATGTTGCATCGCCGCATCCCCCTGCCTATTGTCTTCAATTTGAAATTCTGCTATACTATTATTGTATCAAATTTGAGGGGGCTTAGCCCAGCTAGGAGAGCGCTTCGCTGGCAGTTCTTAACTCAAGGGGCCTTAGTATAATGGGATTACGCTTGCATGGCATGCAAATAATACGAGTTCGATTCTCGTAGGCTCCATAAATAGTAGCACCTGAACCTTGTGGATATTGAGGTTTAGGTGCTTTTTTGATTGATTTTTTTGATGGGTTGAGGTGGTTTGGTCGTTTGTGGTGGCGCTTTAGTCGTTTGCGGACTTGCATTGGTCGTTTCAAGAATTTCAAGCCTTCGACTCATGATACTACTTAAAGTCTCATAGATTGGCTTAGGAGGAGATCTGTGTTGTACGACCGATTAGCTGCTGTCCGGTATGCGGATGAATGGTGGAATAGTTATAACCCGGCTTATCCGAAGTTCGATGTTGATTGCACGAATTATATTTCGCAATGTCTTCGGGCGGGCGGGGCACCGATGTGGGGGTATCCAAATCGGGAAAGAGGATGGTGGATCGGCGGCGGTACTTGGAGTTTTAGTTGGTCGACATCCCATTCGCTCAGATGGTATCTCGCAGGATCTACACGAGGTCTGACTGCAACACAAGTTAGTTCCGCGGAACAATTGGACCTTGGTGATGTGATTGTCTATGACTTTCAAAACGACGGAAGATTTGACCATTCAACAATCGTGACAGCAAAAAATGGCTCGGAGCCGCTCGTCAACGCGCATACGTACAATGTGAAGCATCGCACTTGGGACTATAAAGATTCCTATGCATACAGGCCGAATGCCAAGTATATTTTCTTCAAAATCAATGATAACTTCACATGAAAAATGCAGCCCGTCTACTGACTACGGGCTGCATTTCTTTTTATTCTTCATACCATAATACTGCCAGTGTGCCTTCACCAGCATGGACAGCGAGTACTGAACTAATATCGCCGATTTCAACATCAACTTCAGGTACTTGTTGGGTGATGAGCTTTTTCAAATGCTCGGCTTGCTCAGGAACATTTCCTTGCATCAAGTAGATTTTAGTAACGCCAGCACGATGGCCATCCGCTACTTTGTCAACCAAATATTGCAAGGCTCTTTTTTCAGAACGTACTTTATCGATGGCTTTAAGTTCGCCTTCCGTGGAAATTTGAACAATTGGCTTCACTTTTAGAAGACTGCCTAAGTAAAATTGAGCGGCACTCATACGTCCGCCCTTGTACAATTGGTCAAGTTTACCGATGAGGATAAAGTTCGTGCATTTACCAACCATCTTCTCCAACGCTTCTTTAATTTCCGAAACCGTTGAACCGTTTTCATGCATGTCCATCCCGCGTTGAATTAAACCTGTAATCCCATAGGAAAGGGAGAGGGAATCGATGAACGTAATCGGGAAACCGGCAATTTCAGCTCCACCTTGAGAAGATGCCAACGTGCCGCTCATTTTTGCGGAAACATGGATCGCGATAGCCTCTTCGTAGTTCTCGGCGATTTCTTTATATCGCTCAGAAAACTCCCCAGCGGAAGGTTGTGACGTTTTAGGAAACTCTTCCGCGTTCTTAATTTTCCCGTATAATTGCTCCGGAGTTAGATCAACACCGTCAACATATTGCTTTTCTCCGAAATGTATATTGAGTGGCACCGAAAAGAAATCCGGATGTTGTTGTAGCTCTTCAGGAACATAGGCAGTACTGTCTACAATCCACGCTAATGGTTTTTTAGTCACTAGTAAAATCATCCTCTATTATCGTTTTTTCTACTAATAACATTATACCATGGAAAGCATTATGCGTGTGTATGAATGTTATTTACTATTCTAATAATAGGGTCGTTTTATGACAATCTCCGTGCGGGAATAAATCGTCCCGCAACGGGAATAACATCACGCGTAACGGGAGCAACCCAACCCGACACGGGAATAAAATCCCGGCCAACCCCGTTGCGGGAATAAACTAGCGAGCAACGGGAATAACGTCGCGCGTTACGGGAGCAACCCGACCCGATACGGGAATAAAAAACCCGCCCAACCCGTTGCGGGAATAAATTAGCGAGCAACGGGAATAACGTCGCGCGTTACGGGAGCAACCCAACCCGATACGGGAATAAAATCCCGGCCAACCCTGTTGCGGGAATAAACTAGCGAGCAACAGTAATAACGTCGCGCGTTACGGGAGCAACCCAACCCGATACGGGAATAAAATCCCGGCCAACCCCGTTGCGGGAATAAACTAGCGAGCAACGGTAATAACGTCGCGCGTTACGGGAGCAACCCAACCCGATACGGGAATAAAAAACAGGTACCTGAATAATGGATTATTCAGGTACCCGTATAATCATCTAAAACCATCTTAAATAAGAACTTACTTCTTCAATTCATCCTTAGTAAAGTTTTCAATCTCATAATAATAATCGCCAATCACACGAAGACCTTGATCAAAGTTTTCTAAATGGAAGTGCTCGTTTGGCGCGTGGAAGTTTTCAGTTGATAATCCGAAGCCCATGAGCACAACCGGCAGTTCCAATACTTCATCGAATGCCGCGACAATCGGAATGGAACCTCCACCGCGCGTATACGCAGTCGGCACATTGTATACTTTTTCGTACGAACGACCCGCTGCTTGGATCGCCGGATGATCGAAAGGCGTTATAAACGGTTTGCCTTTATCGAATTCTGTAACTGTCACAGTAACGCCAGCAGGTTTATGTTTTTCAATATGCGCTTTTAGTTTTTCAACGATTTCATCTGGATCTTGGTCCGGCACAAGTCGACAAGTAATCTTTACGCCAGCTTCGGCAGGTAAAACAGTCTTGATGCCTTCTCCTGAAAAACCGCCAAAAATGCCGTTAAGCTCAAGCGTTGGACGGGCCCACGTTTGTTCTAGATACGAAAATCCTTTTTCGCCAAATAACTCAGGCACATCGATTTCATTTTTCAAATCTTCTTCATCAAATCCAAGCGCTTCATAAGCTCCGCGTTCCTCATCGCTTAAAGGACGCACATTGTCGTAAAAACCTTCAACGGCAATCGTTCCTTCTTTATCGCGGAATGATGCGAGCAACTCGACAATCGCATGAAGTGGGTTTTGAACCCCTCCGCCGTATAAACCAGAATGCAAGTCGCCTTTCGCGCCTTTCACATCGACTTGTACGCCGCAAAGTCCGCGTAGTCCGTAACAAACGGCTGGTCTGCCAGGTCCTTGCATGCCCGTATCGGAAATAACAATGACGTCCGCGGAAAGCTTGTCTTTATTATCAACAATATAGCTCTCCAAATTCGGGCTGCCGATTTCTTCTTCGCCTTCGATTAAAAACTTTACGTTAACCGGTAGGCTTCCTGATTCTTTCATTAACGCCTCAACCGCTTTAATATGCATGAAAACTTGTCCTTTATCATCACTCGCGCCGCGTGCATACAACTTATTATCGCGAACTTCAGGTTCAAAAGGAGCGCTATCCCATAATTCAAGCGGATCGACCGGTTGCACATCGTAATGACCGTATACAAGAATCGTTGGTTTGCCTTCCGCATGCAACCAATCACCGTAAACGACAGGATGGCCATCCGTCTCATTGATTTCAACGTTTTCAAGTCCAGCCTTCGTCAATGAATCAACCAACCACTCTGCAGCTTGTTGCATATCTGGTTTATGTTCGGATAAAGCGCTAATACTTGGAATACGTAAAAATTCATTTAATTCCTCGAGATGCGTTTCGCGTTGTTCGGTGAAATATTGGTCTAATTTTTCTAAATGCGTCAATCAAATCCCTCATTTCAATAAGTTTGCCTTCTGAAAATAGTATAGCAGAATTGTGTGAAATGAAGTTAAATTGTCATGTGTTTGATGGGAATTATGGTATGATATGAGGAAATAAATTAAAATAAAATTTATACATAGAAAAACGTCCCTAGGAGGAATGAAGTTTTGTTTTTCGCACTCGGATTCTTTTTAATCATGTCGTTCTTCCTTTCGGGAAGCGAAACAGCACTTACCGCAGTCAACAGGATGAAGGTCCAGCTTCGGGCTGAGCAAGATGATAAAAAATCACAAAAGCTACTCAACTTGATTTCGAAGCCGGACCGAATGATAACTGCGATTTTAATCGGAAATAATATTGCCAATATCATGATGCCGACAATCGTAACCATGATTTGTATTGAAAAAGGTTGGAAAGTCGGAATTGCAACCGGAATTTTAACAGTCGTGATTATCGTATTCGGTGAAGTGTTGCCAAAGACGATTGCCGCAACATTTGCTGATCGCGTTGCCTATGTTGTTGCACCTACAATATCACTACTTGTAAGAATTCTCACACCACTCACGGCGCTTCTTGCGACGTTTACGAATATTTTCATTCGTATTATTTCAAAAGGAACAGTTAGGGAAGCAACATTGACGAAAGAAGACCTTAGATCGATGGTGGATCTTGCAACAATCGAAGGGACTTTCGAACAAGATGAAACGCTCAGGTTAAAAGGCGTGCTTGATTTTAGGGACAAAGACGTTTGGGACGTCCTTGAAACGCATCGTACGGATGTCGTCGGTATACCGCTCACAGCCACTTATGAAGAAGTCCGCGACACCATTTTAGAGTTCTTTTACACGCGCTACCCGGTGTATGAGGAAAGTATGGATTCCATTGTCGGGATGTTTTATTCGAAAATGTTCATCGAATGGTCTTTAGAGCCTGAAAGAAAGCTCGGGGAATTCATTGACCGCGATATGATCTATGTCGTTCAAACAGCAAGTGTGGAAACTGTATTTAAAATGATGCTTTCGCAGAAGAAACATATGGCCGTTGTGCTTGATGAATACGGGGGAACGCTTGGTATTGTCACGCAAGAAGATATTATCGAAGAAATGATTGGACAAGACATTGAAGATGAAACCGATATGGAAGATGAAGTGTTGATTTATGAAAAGACGGATGACTCCCTAACTTGCCATGGTCGTTTAGAAATAATAGACGCGATGGAACTAATCGGGATCGAGCTGCCGACGGATCACGAAACGATTGGCGGGTTTGTATTACAACAACTTGGCCATTTACCGGAACCAGGCGAGCGCTTTTCGTATGAAAACTTACGGTTCGAAATAGAGGAAATGGAACGCACTCGAATTATTCGCATGAAAATCACTGCGGAAAGAGATGATTAATTTCCAACCTTACAAGTTTGTAAGATTACTGAAAGAGAATACGATGGTTCAAATTGTCTTTATTGCTGATAATAAGGTTAATAGCAAAAAGACAGGGGAGTAATAAAGATGACGAACAATCTAGATGACTTGTATGAAGAATACGGTCGGTATATCTATCATCTATGTTTAAAACTAACACGAAATAAAGAAGAAGCCGAAGACGTTATGCAAGACGTCTGGGTTAAAGTGATTCGTTACAGTGATCGACTGGATACGATCGACCATTTAAAAGGATGGATTACGACCATCTGCATGAACACGTTCCGCGATCGCTACCGAAAAAATATAAGGCATAGCGAACACGTGATGAACCAACCACCTACACTTGACGTTCCGATCCTCGATTTGGTTCCAAGTGATACATTAACGCCTGGTCAAATTGTTGAACAAAATGATATTCAATCAATCGTTCGCCAAAAAATAGACAAATTAGATGAAATCTATAAAACGACAATCGAGTACTTCTACGTCTACCAATATTCACTCAATGAAATTGCGGAAGAAATGAAAGTTTCTATCGGAACGGTCAAATCACGACTATTTCGTGCGAGAAAATACTTGAAAGAACTAATGATTGAAGATCGAGCAACTCACGAATATGTAATTGCCTAACAAACACAGCCAAATCGATGGCTGTGTTTTTTATTTACAGGAAACTATAAAATTATGTGTAGTGATAATTTCTAACATAGAGATTTCACGTCTAGCTTCAGGCCGTATCGCACCGTTTCGATTTTTCATCTGGAATAAAACCCCGTGTCATTGTTTATCGACTCTCACCACGGGGAATATATCCTATGATCTAGTAGTTTTGAAGCGGAGATGTTCGAATGAAATCTAAGAAAAAGAAAATAATAATTGGAAGCGTTGGAATACTACTTCTCATATATATAGCAACAATATTATGGCATACATTTAAACCTCTCCCAACAGGTCTCTCATACGAAGGAAAACTGCATTATACGGACGATGTTCAGATGATTACCGATTTAACATACGCGCAAAATGAAGACGGAGACGACTTGCGACACGAAATCCATATTTTTGACGAAGTGAATCAATTAATCGAGGATGCCGAACAATTCATCGTTCTCGACTTTTTTCTCTTTGACCATTATTCGGACGAAAATATTGCTTTTCCGAAAAATGTAGAGACGATGACAGAAAATCTAGTGAAGAAAAAAGAAATAAACCCGAAAATGCCAATCACTTTCATCACAGACCCACTCAACATAGGATACGGTTCCTATGAAAACAAATGGTTCGAACAAATGGAAGATGCCGGCATAAAAGTCGTCTACACAGACTTAGATCCGCTTCGTGATTCAACGCCAATCTACTCAGGCCTCTATCGAACAATTTTCAGATGGATGGATGTGAAAGGTAAAGGCTGGATTCCAAATGCGATGTCTTGCGAAGCACCGAAAATGACACTGGCCTCCTATGTGACATTATTAAATATAAAAGCCAATCATCGGAAGGCGATCGTCACCGAGAAAGAGGCTATCGTCACATCCGGAAATCCCCATAACGCGAGCGGTTTTCACGGGAATGTTGCCATGAAAGTAACAGGGCCTGTCATAAACGATATTTTAGAAGCTGAAGAAGCGGTAGTGAATTATACGAACGGCGGCACGTTGCCGCGAGCTAACATAGAAGAAAAAGAAGACGGGGAATACCAAGTCCAATATATAACAGAAAAGAAAATACTCGACACAATGCTCGTCGATATCAATAAAGCACAAAAAGGCGATCAGATATTTCTCGGAATGTTTTTCATAGCCGAGGAAAGTTTGGTCAAAGCACTTCTAGATGCGGCTAGTCGCGGGGTAGATGTGAAGATGATTTTAGATCCCAACAAAAACTCATTCGGCAGTCAAAAAACGGGCCTGCCCAATCGGCCAGTTGCTCAAAGAATGAAAAGAGATTCGAAGGGGAAAATCGATATTCGCTGGTACAATACTGTAATCGGTCAATACCACACAAAGCTCGTCGTCGTCCAAACCGCCGACGAAACCTACATTTCCAACGGCGCCGCAAATTTAACCGATCGCGCTTTAAATAACTATAATTTGGAATCAAACCTGCGCATTATCGCGCCAAATGACAGCGAGCTCGTACAAGACATCAACACTTACTTTGAGAGACTCTGGAAAAACGAAGACGCCCTATACACCGTCGACTTCGAAAAGTATCAGAACGACTTTACCTTTTATCAACGAAGTATTATTCGGTTGCAGAAATTGTTTAAGTTAACGACATACTAAAAACTTTTAAATTTATTAATTAGTCCCGTTGATTTCCGTTCCGGACGGCGCTTTCCTGCGGGCATCACCTCAATCTCCTCGTCGCTGCGCTCCTGCGGGGCTTTCGGTTGATAAAAGCAAGAGTGATCTTCTCTTGCCATCTTTGCTCTCTATTTCCGGTCGAGTAGGTGGAAACCTTTCTCCCTTTCGGGAGATTGTATTTCACACCCCTCACAGAACCGTGCGTGCGCTATTAACGCACACGGCTCTTCCATTTTATCATTCACAGAATATAGCTAATCTCTTCGCGAAGTTTAAAGATATTAACCTTTACCTTCGGTATTGGGAAAGGAAACATTCGTAGGAACAAGTTGAACTTGTCAAAGTTAAAAGATTTCCTTTGACTTCTTCTGTTCATCCATTTGAAAAATAGAATCTTAACCTTGTCTACAAAGTTTCTAACACTTCGGCTATTGTCAGTTATGCAGTAATAGTTAAAGTAACCATTCAATGACCGTTGAAGTCGTTTGGCTACAACGTGTATATTCATTGTGCGATTGGCCATAAGCCACTCTTTGCATTCTTTCAATTTAGCTCGCATCTTCTTCCCACTTGTTTTCCGTTTCACTCGGAATTTACCATGTTTACTTTGACTACAGAAATGCGTGAAGCCTAGAAATTCAAATGTTTCAGGCTTTCCTTTTCGTTTGCTGTTTCTTACAGCGTATTTCCCGAAGGGAATAATCTTTGTTTTATCCTCCGCAATTTCAAGATTGAATTTCTTCAGTCTCAAGGTTAGGGCACGATAAAAATTATTTGCTTCTGTTTCGCTTTGAAAACAGCATACGAAATCGTCCGCATACCTCACCATATATGCTTGTCCTTTACAGGACTTACGCACGGCTTTCTCAAACCATAAGTCAAGAACATAGTGAAGATAGATGTTTGCGAGAATCGGTGATATGATGCCACCTTGAGGAGTTCCAACATCTGTTTTGTAGAAACTTCCGTTTTCCATGTATCCGCCCTTTAGAAATCTTGCAATAATTCCCAATAGGGCTGGGTCGGCAATTCTATGCTTAAGGAATTTCATCAGCCATTCGTGATTGACGTTGTCAAAGAATCCCTTGATATCCACGTCAACAATAAAGTTCGTATATCGCTCCTCAAGATATACATTAAGTATTTTGAGCGCATCATGACAGTTTCGTTTCGGTCGAAACCCAAAAGAACTATCTAGGAAGATTGGTTCATACATGGCATTTAAAATCTTGGCTATCCCTCTTTGAACTATCTTATCTTCGTACTCGGGAATGCCTAACGGCCTTTTCTTATCTGAACCTGCCTTTGCAATATACGTTCTTCTAACGGGAACGGGCTTGTAGCTTTTCTTTTTCATTCTTTCTACAAGCTTTGCAATGTTTTCATCCAGATTCTCACCATATTCTTCTTTGGTAACTTTCTGGATTCCTGTCGCTTTTCCTGCCGGAAGTTCATGGTGACATTGTTTAAGGTTTTCTTCGTTGAGTAAATGCACAACTGAAGTAAACTTCATATCCGGTCTCTCTTTAGCTAACTCAGCTATCCTTATCAGTTTTGTTTCCATTTAGTTGTCTACCTCCGTGTGTAGTAAATGTTTCCCTTTTAAGGACGATAATATGGCGGTTGCCTTTCCTCCATCAGAATTACCCGACTTCATTGGTACTACGCAACCATCCGACTTCCTACCCGGCATTTGGTTTCCTTGCTTTTTATCGCTTGAAATAACCATACTCTCCAATTGGAAAGACCAGACAGGATCTCCCGAGTTGCTGCAACATATCAATGTATGACGTGCCAAGGTCTACGACTCCGAAGGAGTCCCTGCTTTCTTGCCTTTACGATAGCAGAGATATTGCTTTCTGTGCTCCCGAGCACATCAGCCTCCTTGATTCGGCATTTCGGAGCTCAATTCCTTCAACCGCTTGGCTTTCGGCCCGTCACCTAACTGTCTACGCTTAAAGATACAAGTTACCTTGCATCCTTCAAGACTCGCTACGAGTGAATGGCTAATTCTTGCTCGGTGGGAATTCCACCCACTATATGTTGCAACCTAGGCTCGGTCGCTCCGGGAGTCGCCGTCCTCCACTCCAATCAACTAATTTCACTATAAAAAGGATGTTGTTTTACGGGTAGAAAGTCCCAACTTGCAAGCAAAATCATTTGAGTGCAAGCAAACATCATGTGAGTGCAATCAAAACACTTTCAAGTGCATGCAAAACCCATCGGAGTGCAAGCAAACCACATATAAGTGCAAGCAAATTAGAAATAACGACTGTAATCAAAAAAGTCGCCTACACTAGGCGACTTTTACTTCATATTCTTATAAAGAACAAATATCATTACCTACCAATAAATAACCAGAGTAATGAGCTATCTAATCTCACTCAAACTCAGCAAGCTGTTTATTCAACACCGCAAGTTTCTCTTCCATCGCGCCGAGGCGCACTTCGGATTTGGCGACGAATCTATTTTGACCGACAGATTCTAGCTTTTCGATGTCACCTTGTAAATTGACATACTCCATTTTCAGTTCTGCGATTTCTCGTTCGATTTGTTTTTTATCCATGGGAAAAACTCCTATCTTTTTCCCCACTATATCATATCGGAAGTGCTTTTTCCCGTCTCGTTCAGAGTTCCTCGCTTCGGATACTCAAGATAATAGAGAATCGCCTCACATACCATCTCTTTACCTTCTCCTAGATTAAGAGCAACTTGACGCTCAATCGCTTTACGCCTAAGCGGCTCATGTAGAAGCGGTTCCATGATTGCATTTAATAAACTCGACTGTTTTATTTTCCGTCCAGGACCAAGATGAACAAAACCATGTTTTTCCTTCGGGAAATCTAAAGCAGTTTCAAATTCATTTTGCGCCAAAACGATACAAGGAATGCCCATAACTGCGATTTCATAAGGCATGTAACCCGACGCACAAAGAATAACATCCGCAGTAGATAAAAATTCAGCTAATGAGGCAGGCTGTTCTTTGATAAACGTATTCCGTCTTCCCAATGCCATGATTCGCAGCTCGGTTTTATCGTGCTTATAATTTTCACCTAAAAGTAAAGTTACTTTAAGTGGAATTTGTAGCTGTAACATATGACGAAGTGCACGGTACGTCAAGTTTCCTAAATCTTCATCACCAAAAGTTATTACTAAATGCGGAAGTGGGCGAGTGGCTGCTTTTCCCAAACCGATATGTTTAAATGAAGACACTTGTTCATCTGCGATAAAAGTTTCCGGTCCGACTACGTAATGCTCATGCGGCTTATCATTACTTTCCGTGTAAAGCGTTTGAATCACCATGTCGGCCAACTCGCCGCCACCTCCGAAGTCGTCAAAATGAATAATCGAAGGAACGATTTTACGAATCTTATCGACTTCTTCTTGTGTGGTGGATCCGCTATCTCGAACAAGCAAATTCGGTCTTGTTTTCTCGAGAATGCCCAACAACTCTGAACTATTTTTAAATGTGATTGTTTTAAATCCTTCAGGGGCAGGGTGAGATCCTTTTTTAAGAATAAATATAATTTCGATTGTATCTGGTAATGACTCGGCTATCACTTTTGCCCGTCGAATAGGGTATGTCCCTTTTCCTTCCGTGTCCTGAATGTAAAATGCCAACATCATTTGCGGTAGTTTGTCTATTGGAATCATCCTTCCTAATCCAAACGTTTTTATTATCTCTTTATCGTATGGTTAGAAAAATTAATTTATGTATTTTTAGGGTTGTACAGAAGTTATATTGTGTTAAACTTGTTATTTCATTTAGGACATGAGGAGGGGACCCGTTGTTTGATTCATTATTGTTTGACTTAATGCTCGTCGTTCTGATCGGGATATTGTCGCAATGGGCAGCGTGGAGATTTCGAATGCCTGCAATTGTTGTTATGTCTGTGGCGGGACTTCTAGTCGGTCCGATTTTCGGTTGGATTAATCCACAGGAAAGTATGGGGAATCTATTCAGTCCGATTATTACATTTGCGGTAGCGCTCATTTTATTCGAAGGAAGTTTAAACCTCGATTTCAAGGAAATTAGAGGATTCAATAAACCGGTGCTAAGAATCATCACAGTCGGCGCATTTATCGCTTGGATTGCCGGTTCATTAGCAGCCTATTATGTAGCAGGCTTATCTTTATCAGTTGCATTTATTATCGGGGGCCTATTCATCGTTACCGGCCCGACGGTTATTTTACCGCTTTTAAGGCAAGCAAAACTGAAACCGCGTCCTGCTGCGATTTTGAAGTGGGAAGGGATCGTTGTCGACCCGTTCGGTGCGCTTCTCGCCGTTTTTGCTTTTGAATTTATTCGATTCGTGGACGGAGAAGTGACATTAAACTCATTTCTATTGTTCTTTGCAGCATCCATTTTTGCAGTTCTCTTAGGATGGGGAGTTGCTCATATTCTTGGGGTCGCCTTTGAACGTGGAAGGGTTCCGGAGTTTTTAAAATCGCCTGTGTTATTCGCGGTCGTTATTTTCACTTTCGTATTTTCGGATGAAATTATGCCGCAAACTGGTCTGCTTGCAGTAACGGCAATGGGTATGACGATGGCGAATATGCATTTAACGTCAATCCGGGAAATCCGTCATTTCAAAGAGAATATTTCCGTGCTCTTGATTTCAGGAATTTTCGTCATGTTAACAGCATCGTTAAATCCAAAAGTGCTCATCGAAATTTTTAACTCGAATATTATTCTTTATGTTCTTGCCATGTTATTTATCGTTCGTCCAATGTCCATTTGGATTTCGACAATTGGCACAGACTTGACTGTGAAAGAAAAGCTGCTTGTCGGATGGATTGCACCACGCGGCATTGTAGCACTGACCGTATCTGGTTATTTTGCTACGATATTATTTGATTACGGGTATCCCGATGCAGAGCGACTGACGGCGTTAACATTCGCACTCGTTTTTTCGACAGTGGTTCTTCACGGGTTTACAATTGGACCACTCGCGAAAAAGTTGAATTTAACAACGACCGAAGAATCAGGAATTCTTATTGTCGGAGGAAGTCGTTTTGCAGCTGAATTTGCAAAATCGGTGAAAGAAACAGGCAATGAAGTACTCATCATCGATCGAACATGGGCAGGGTTAACACATGCCCGAAAACTAGGGTTGAACAGCTTCGTTGGCGATATTCTCTCGCGGAAACTTGATTATGAACTAGATTTGACGCCGTATCGATTCATGTTGGCGATGTCGAAAATCGATACGTACAACGCACATGTCTGTGAAGATTTTGAACCGGAACTTGGCGCCGATCATTTGTACCAAACGGCATTTCATTTCAATCATGAAAATATGTCATCGGCAGTTTCAGGCGGGGAGACGCTCTTTACGCCGGCTATTTCTATATACGAGCTTGAAGATCGCATCAACACGGGCCATGTCATCCGAAAAACATTAATCACAAAACAATACAGTTACACCCAATATTTACGCGAACGCGATGATAAATCAATTCTGCTTTACATCTTGCGTGCAGATGGAGCAATCGAATTCTACACGCCAGATGACGAATTGCAAGCACAAGCGGGGGACACAGTTATGTCATTAACATCACCTGCAAAAACAATCGAGAAAGTAAAAGAAAGACTCGATGTGGAAAACGGCGAGTCACAAATCCCGATTGAAAAAATTGAAGAATTTTTTACTAAATAAGAATAAAAAGCTGTCAAAACTTGAAAAAGGGATGACAGCTTTTTTGAATGAAACGTCTTATTCCACATAAGTTCCAGTTGAATATTCAATGCCCTCTTCACCTACGAACTTCCTAGGTGCCACTTTTTTCAATGTGTAGGTGAATCCTTGCCTGCCAGTCACTTCAATCGTATACATTTCGTTACTTTTTTTAACTACTCTATATTCGGTAAACTCTCCTACCACTAAAGGCGACTCTTTTATCTTATATTTCGCAAACGCTTCTTCTAAACTTTCATCCGGATTATACTCAAAACTTTGGAATCGATCAAAAACGAAAAGTAAATCTTTATCAAAAATAATTTCAAATTTGGTAGGGCTAGTTGTACTTGTTTGTCTCAATAAGGTCCTATCCCAGGAAGCCGTAACGTCCGTAATAAGCGCTCCATTTCCAGTGGATTCGCCTGCACCTATATAACTTTCATTGTTGATTAAAACAAAAATACCAATGCTGACAGAGATTAAAACGACAAGTGAAACGATAGTTGGAACCCATTTTTGGATGTGAAATCCTTTTTTGTGTCGGTTTGGTTGGAAAATATGGCGGCGTGAATTTTCTTTTTGTGTAGCAGAAGGCTGGAATGATTGACCAAGCGTTTCCAACCCTTTTATCATGTCATCATCAGATAAGTGATTCATTTGTAAATCCTCCTTTCTCCAATTCCTTTTTAAATGCGGCAAGTGCCCGAGACAGACTCATTTTTACTTTCCCTTCCGACCAATTCAAAATGGATGATGTTTCTTTTGTGGAAAAGCCCTCTATCCTTCGCAATATAATCACTTGCTGGTAGCTAGACTTTAATTCACGAAGCGCCTCATAAAATTGTTTTTGCTGCGAATTAAGAAGCGCAATTTTCTCTGGAGATGTATCGTCTCTGAGCAAATTTAAATCGATAAAATACGATAAAGGATTTTTCTTTCTGAAATAACTCATCGTTGTCGTATACGCAATCCTAAAAATCCATGTCTTTATAGAAGACTGTCCTTTGAATTGGTGCTCATTCCGAACAACCTTCAAAAATGTCTCTTGTGTTAAATCCTCGGCAGTATGTGGATCTTTGACTTGTAACAGGATGTAACTGTAAACGGAACCAAAATAGTCATCAAACCACTTCTCACTCGACATCTCTTTCACCTCACTCTACTTACTTAGACGCAATCTATTAAAATCCGTAACGGAATAAATTAATATTCAAATCCCTTAAATCGATTGTATCAGTTAAAAGTTTTTTATTTATTTGTTGTTAGTTCTAATTTGCTTGCACTTACACCATTTTTGGTTGCAATAAATATGGGTTTGCTTGCACCAACATGCCATTTGCTTGCACTCACCCCAAGTTTCCTTGCACTCAAAAGATTTTGCTTGCAAGTCGGGACTTCTGAACCACCTTTCTCTGGCAACAATTCTCCCAAATCCCGTTCATTCGCCCGACATGCACCAAACTGCAATCTCCTCTATAATAGGGATATGTAGAAAGGGGATTTACCTATGTCCAAATCACTTGTATTAGCCGAAAAGCCCTCTGTTGCGCGTGATATTGCGCGAGTGCTAGGCTGTAATAAAAAAGGAAACGGATTTTTAGAAGGAACAAAATATATCGTCACATGGGCGCTTGGCCACTTGGTGACGCATGCCGATCCAGAAGGGTATGGCAATGAATTTAAAGAATGGAAACTTGAACATCTGCCGATTATTCCAGACCCGTTCAAACTCGTTCCGATTCGTCAAACAACGCGGCAGTTCAATGCGGTCAAAAGCCAGTTACGTAGAAATGACGTGTCAGATGTCATTATCGCGACGGATGCAGGGCGTGAAGGTGAACTTGTCGCACGTTGGATTTTAGAACAAACGAAATGCAGAAAACCTGTCAAACGCTTATGGATTTCATCCGTGACAGACAAAGCGATTAAAGACGGGTTCAACAATTTGAAACCAGGTCGCGCTTATGAAAATCTTTACGAAGCAGCGGTTGCACGTGCGGAAGCGGATTGGGTTGTTGGCATTAACGCGACGCGAGCGCTAACCGTAAAACATAATGCACAACTATCAACGGGCCGCGTTCAAACACCAACACTTGGAATGATTGCGGAACGTGAAAAACAAATCAACGAATTTAAACCGAAAGCCTATTACGGCATGCAAGCAATTACCGAAAAAGCGACATTTACTTGGCGCGACAACGCCGGTCAAACGCGGTCATTCGATAAAGAAAGCATTGAAAAACGACTCGAAAAATTAGACGGGATTCATTTCGGGAAAATTAAAGACGTCAAGACGTCACCGAAATCACAGCCGGCACCTCATTTATTTGACTTGACGGAGCTTCAAAAAGAAGCGCATAAACGTTGGTCTTGGTCGGCAAAAGAAACGCTATCCACACTCCAGAATTTATATGAACATCATAAAGCCGTGACATATCCACGTACGGATTCAAAACATTTAACGTCAGATATGGAGAATACGTTGAAAGAGCGTATTAAAGCGGTCGATTTTGGTCCATTCCGAAAAACGACGAATACACTTCTTCGTTCAGGTACGATTAAACCGCAAAGAGGCGTGATTGATGATAAACGTGTTTCAGATCACCACGCGATTATACCGACAGAGGAAACCCCAATTTATCAAAAGCTATCAGATCGTGAACAACGACTTTATGAATTAATCGTCAACCGGTTTCTAGCTGTTTTCTTTGGTCCATTCCGCTATGACCAAGTAACAGCTGAGCTTGTCGTTGGGAATGAAACATTCAATGCTAGAGGTCGCACGGTTACGGATGAAGGCTGGAAAAAAGTATACGCGTCAGACGATGATGCTGTTGAAACGCTTCCTTCATTCAAAAAAGGCGAAGAAGTAAAAGTTCGAGCGGTGACCATGACAGAGGGTAAAACAACACCTCCTGCTCGGTTCAATGAAGGAACACTTCTTGCGGCAATGGAAAATCCGACACAGTTTATGCAAGGTGAATCGAAAGATTTAATCAAGACGATCGGTGAATCGGGCGGACTAGGAACAGTTGCGACGCGCGCTGATGTGATTGAAAGATTGTTCAAGTCATTCGTGATCGAGAAAAAAGGAAATGACATTTTCACGACGTCAAAAGGACGCCAGCTTCTTGAATTAGTACCTGAAGATTTGAAATCGCCGGCGCTCACAGCAGAGTGGGAGCAAGGCCTGACGAAAATCGCCAACGGGAAAATGAAGAAAGCGGACTTCATGAAAGATATGATCGCCTTTTCAAAGCAAGCCGTCACTGAAATCAAAACAGACGATAAAAAGTTCAGGCACGATAATGTCACGGGAAGAACATGTCCGGATTGCGGTAAACTTCTTCTCGAAGTGAACGGAAAACGCGGGAAAATGCATGTTTGTCAAGACCGTGAATGTGGTTATCGTCGAAGCATCTCCAGGCAGACCAATGCAAGATGCCCAGTTTGTAAAAAACGATTGGAACTACGCGGTGAAGGCGATGGTCAAATTTTCGTTTGTTCATGCGGACACCGAGAAAAACTATCAGCATTTGAAAAACGCCGAAAAGAATCAGGTAATCGCGCGAATAAACGGGATGTCCAAAAGTATATGAAAAAGCAAGAAGAACCAGAAAACACCGCAATGGCGGAAGCATTGAAAAAACTATTCGATAAATAATAATCGGCTGCCGCGAACTGGCGGCCTTTTATATAAAGGATGACTACTCATGGCGAAACCAAATAAAGCAGCGAAAACGAATGCTGTCCGAATTTTAGATGGTGAAAATATCGATTACGAGTTAATGGAATATGATGTGAGTGATGGCCAAGTAGACGGGGTTTCCGTCGCACAAAAAACAGACCAAGCAGTAGAAACCGTGTATAAAACACTTGTAACCAAAGCAGGCGAAAAAGAACTGTTTGTGTTTCTATTGCCAGTCGCACTCGAACTCGATTTAAAGAAAGCGGCAAAAGCGGCTGGTGTTAAGAAATTGGAAATGCTTCCTTTAAAAGATTTAACGAAAGAAACTGGATATATCCGCGGAGGCTGTTCAGCAATCGGCATGAAAAGAAAATATCCGACATTTATTGATGCGAATGCATTGGCACTAGACAAAATAATTGTAAGCGCTGGTCGGCCAGGCGTGCAGATGAAACTATCGCCGGAAGATCTCAGAGAAGTATCGGAAGCTATATTTATTGATATTGTGAAAACTCAGTAGCAGTTTGAACAGGGGAAAGAAGGACTTGAATGAGAAAGATATTATTTTGGAGATGGGCATTCTATCTATTCGGCATGCTAGTCATGGCGCTCGGCATCACCATGACGATAAAAGGGCATCGTCTCGGAATCGGACCATGGGACGTACTGCATGTCGGTTTATTTAATAAGTTTGGACTAACAATTGGTACATGGAGCATACTTTTGGGGCTTACGATCGTGACAACAACAGCGATTATTCGAAAAGAGTTTCCCCAAATCGGCACCTGGCTCAATATGCTTTTAATCGGGTTATTTATCGACATGTTCAATTGGATGATCCCAGAAATTGAAACACTCGCCGCGCAAACGGTCATCTTTCTGTTCGGCGTTGTCGTAATGAGCTACGGCGCCGGCATTTACGTGTCGCCCAATATCGGAGCAGGTCCGCGAGATAGCCTCATGCTTGTCATCGTCGATAAATTCGGAACAAGCCTCAAAAAAGCACGAACCATCATCGAAATACTCGCCGCTTTAGCAGGCTGGATCCTCGGCGGTCCAGTCGGAATCGGAACTGTCATTGTTGCCATCGTTATTGGCCAAATCGTCCAGTATTCACTACCGCAAAGTCGAGCACTCTTGTTGAAAATTATTGGTGAAACAGATGTGAAAGTTTTATTGTAAAAATAAAGTACAGGATGAATTATTCATAATTCATCTCCTGTGCTTTTTTTTCACTCGATTTTTACGACTAGATTTATTAACCCCACAGTATATTGAAGTCAGTAGTTGATTGGAGTGGAGGGGGTCGACTCCCGCGGGAATAGCATCAACCGAAAGCCCCGCAGGAACGCAGTGACGAGGAGATTGAGGTGATGCCCGCAGGAAAGCGACCCCCGCAACGGAAATCAACGGTATCCCAGACATTTTTCATTCAGAACAAAACAAGCCGTGCTTTTTTAGGTTGTCCCAGCATAAGCTGATTGTATGAAATCGGAAAGGGGAGTGCGCGACATGTATGGTTCAATAACAAAGTATATGGGGACAGCTTATACAGGTCTAGGAATCTCACATAAATACGACGAACTCATAGCATCGGCAGACGAAACGGTATTTTTGAAATGCCCGCCAACAACCGCATTATCAACAATCTTGAACAACACAGGCATGCACTTTGTAAAACGTGGTTTTGACATCGACAAATTTATGAATCCGGCACAACCAGATATTACCGACGCAGTTTTCATCAAGGAACCCAATCTATTATTCATTCAAGCATCGCATCCAGTAGCACTTGAACCTTCAGACATCGGGGGACGCCACCGAGTCGTCAGTTTTTACGACATGTACGACGAGCAAAAATTGCGCGAACATAATGGATTCATTGCCAAAAGCCTCTCGGAAGCAGAAACGGCCTTAGAGAAATCGTTAAGTGCATTGGCCGAAGCGAAAACGATCCACGACGAATGGGAATCGCTAAATATTAAACGCATGAAATGGCATGAACACGAAAATCTGATCAAATCATTGAGAGAAGAACTATTTGGGACAATCCGTTTAAACAAACAATCGACAATTTCACATCGACTCATCGGATCCTTAACATCCGCTGGCGCTTGCGATTTTGTCCCCTCGATTACCAGTCATGTAAAACGACGGATGCTGATTAAAGGGCTTCCAGGAACGGGAAAATCGACCATGATGAGAGCACTCGGAAAAGAGGCGGAGTCAAGAGGGTTTGACGTTATTTATGGTTGGTGCGGTTTGGATCCTGCAGGTATCGACCTCGTATTATTCCCGGAGCTGTCCATTTGTTTTCTAGACGCGACACAACCGCATGAATATGACCCCGAATTAAAAGGCGATGAAGTCGTCGATTTGGTATCGATGTGCGAAGAAAATGAAGAAATCGAAGAACAAATCATTCCAATCAGCAACATCTACCGGGAAAAAATTCTAGATGCAACCGGCTATATGCAGGCCTATGCGCAAGCTGAAAAAGGCGTGAAAATAACGATGGATTCGGCAATAAAAGACATCATCTTTCAGGAGAAATCTGAAAAGCTCATAGCCCCGCACTGACAGGCAGATGGACTGTATGGTACTATGAAGGCATATACAGTCTGAAAGGAAGAGTGCCTTGTCTAAAATTTTAGATGCATTTTTAACAGAAAACTTAGAAGAACTTCGCGACGCAGGATTATACAATGAAATCGATCCTGTTGAAGGACCAAATGGCGCAACAATCAAAATTGATGGAAAAGAGTTAATCAACCTATCCTCAAATAACTATCTTGGACTTGCAACAGACGAAGATTTGAAAAAACTTGCGAAAGACGCAGTCGATAAATACGGTGTGGGCGCAGGAGCTGTTCGTTCAATCAACGGAACCCTCGATATCCATATCGAACTCGAAAAGAAACTGGCTGAATTTAAAGGAACAGAAGCAGCAATTTCTTATCAATCAGGATTTAACTGTAATATGGCGGCAATTTCAGCAGTTATGAATAAAAACGACGCCATTTTATCCGACGAATTAAACCACGCATCAATCATTGACGGATGTCGTCTGTCCGGTGCGAAAATTATTCGCGTGAATCACCAAGACATGGACGATTTACGTGCGAAAGCGAAGGAAGCGACTGAATCGGGTTTATATGAAAAAGTCATGTACATTACAGACGGCGTATTCTCCATGGACGGTAATATCGCTGACCTTCCATCAATCGTGGAAATCGCGAAAGAGTTCGATCTCATCACGTACGTTGACGATGCGCACGGATCAGGCGTAACGGGTAAAGGAAAAGGAACAGTAAAACATTTCGGTCTCGAAAAAGAAATCGACATGCAAATGGGCACGCTATCGAAAGCAGTCGGCGTTGTCGGCGGATATGTCGCGGGCAAACAAAACTTGATCGATTGGTTAAAAGTTCGCTCACGTCCATTCCTATTCTCAACAGCTGTAACACCAGCTGACGTTGCAGCGACAATCGGCGCATTGCAACAAATTATTGATTCGACAGAACTTCACGATAAACTATGGGAAAACGGGGCCTACTTAAAAGCAGGTCTTAAAAAACTAGGCTTTGATATCGGTGCATCTGAAACGCCGATCACGCCATGTATTATCGGAGAAGAAAAGCTTTCACAAGAATTTTCGAGACGTTTAATGGAAGAAGGCGTTTACGCTAAATCCATCGTCTTCCCGACAGTAGCAAGAGGAAAAGGTCGTGTCCGAAACATGCCAACAGCAGCGCATACGAAAGAAATGCTAGACGAGGCATTGGCCATTTATGAAAAAGTCGGTAAAGAACTAAACATAATTTAATGGAATAAAATAAACCCTAGACAGCGATAATTGTCTAGGGTTTTTCTATGTTTACTGCGGCGTATCGTTTCCCATGCGTCTCATCGTATGGAACAACACAAATCGCTGTATCCCGAGCGCGCTCTCAATCGATCTATTCGCTTCAATTTTAAACGCGCTCATATCCCCGCGCTTCTTCGCATCAGCCGCCTTTAATGAATGAATCATCCACGGCGTTTCCACTTTCTCCGAGAACTCGATAGAATCCATGAATTTTCCTTTTAAAATATAAGCATAAGCTTTGAAATAGTCGCGGTGGTCATCGCTTTTGATATTATCGGCATGACGTAACACCGCCTGTGAATCATTCTTAAGAATGGCAAGATGTGCTCCGTAAATATCATGCATATCTTCTTCGCGATATGTATTCATGATTCGCTTTAAAGCGACTTCAACATCTTGATCTGTGCCATTTGCCAGTGCATAAGAATAACCGAAAATAGGCCGTTTATGGTTATTGTTTATGTAACGACCAATTGCTTTGATTGATTTGGATTTGTAAATAATATGCGCCGGCCAAAAAGCTGAAAATCCAATATATGAAACAATAATCAGAACGAAAATAAGCGGCTTCGGAACGCCGTAGGAAATTAAGACGAATGAAAGTAGGGCCACTACGGTAATGATAATGATAAATCGAAAAACTTTCGGAAAAATAGATGGTTTTTTTGGCAAATCTTCACACCTCGAGTTTTCTTTTAGTATACCAGAACTAGGAAGTAAATAATGTTGTCTTTTCCGCGTGAACATTTTATAATAAAGGAAAGTTGTCATGCACATGTTTAAGTAAATAAACATTTTTAATGTCCTTTCCATAAATACAAATGACCGCGAATGAAAGGGGTAATTAATTTGAAGAAAATAATTGTCACTGGAGCGCTTGGACAAATAGGTTCCGAGCTAATCACTAAGCTTCGATCAGAATACGGTGTGGATAATGTATTAGCTACCGATATTCGTCATCCAAATACTGGTGCAGCCGCCCGAGGCCCATTTGAAATCTTAGATGTCACAGATGCAAAAAAAATGCACACGCTCGCAAATGATTTCGGAGCAGACACCATGATGCATATGGCGGCTCTTTTATCTGCCAAAGCAGAAGAAAATCCGATGCTCGCATGGAATTTAAATATGGGCGGACTCATGAATGCGCTCGAAGTCTCCCGCGAATTAAATTTGCAGTTTTTCACACCAAGCTCAATCGGCGCATTCGGTCCATCAACTCCGAAAAAAGGAACCCCTCAAGACACCTTACAACGCCCAACAACAATGTACGGAGTCAATAAAGTAGCGGGCGAGTTGCTATGTGATTATTATTTCAATAAATACGGACTTGATACTCGAGGTGTCAGATTCCCAGGACTAATTTCCAACGTAGCCAAACCGGGCGGGGGAACGACAGACTATGCGGTCGATATTTATTATAAAGCGCTAGAAGAAGGAAAATATACATCATACATCGCAGAAGGAACGTATATGGACATGATGTACATGCCCGACGCGCTTCAAGCAATCGTTGATTTACTGGAAGCAGACCCAGCGAAACTCGTTCACCGCAACGCATTTAATGTCACAGCGATGAGTTTTGAACCATCTGAAATCGCAGCATCCATCAAAAAACAAATACCAGATTTCGAAATAGCGTATGAAGTCGATCCAATCCGCCAAGCAATCGCAGACAGCTGGCCAGACGCCATCGACCCATCCACCGCAATCAAAGAATGGGGCTTCAAAGCAGCATATAACCTGGATAAAATGACAATCGACATGTTAGAGAAATTAAAAATAAAACTAAACAAATAATAGTGAAAAACCGTGAGCAAACCACTCACGGTTTTTTATTTTTGAGGGAAAATCGCCGAAACGACCAAAGTAGCCGCTCAAACGACTAAAGAGACTTCCGAAACGACTAAAGCAGTGTGCAAACGACTAAAGAGGCTATCGAAACGACTATAGCTGGTTGCCAAACGACTAAAGCATCCCCACATCACTCTTAATCAATCAACCGGCGCCTCACGAACCTTCCTAAACTTAATCGAATGCAGATTCATCAACACCAAACTAACAATCATCAACGGCAAACCAATAGCAATCCCGATATGAAGCGGCTCATCTAAAAATAAAACGCCTAGCGCAATCGAGACGAATGGAACGATGAACGTCACCATGACAGCAAGAATCGGTCCACTTATCGAGACAATCACATAAAAAATCACATAGCCGAGTCCTGAACTTAAACTTCCTAGCACCAAAAGTGGTAAGAAAACAGCCGGCGATCCAAGTTGTAAAATAGCTGCCGGTTCGATGAACAAACTAATCGGTCCATTAATAACAACAGCAATCATAAGCGTCCAAAAGCATAACTGAAGCGCCGGAACATGAGAATAAAACTTATTTACATACAGAGAATTAAGTGCATAACACGAAGTAGTCCCAAACATCAATAATGCATGAAACAATGAAAATTCAGCGCCGATTGCCTGTCCAGAAAAAGCAAGCAACGTAACAACCGCAATAAATCCGATAATCAAACTAAACACTTGGTTTCGAAGCGGCTTAACTTTCAGCAAGAAAACGGAAAACACGACAGCTAATAACGGAGTCGTCGCATTCAATATTCCGCTCAAACCCGAATCGATACCTTGAAGCGCGAACCCCATGAAATTCCATGGAATCGCCCCTGCCAAAGCGACTACGAGTAAAAACTTGGGCGTCACTATCTTTAAGTCAATCCGATTTTTCGGTCGCAATAAAAAAGGAAGTAACGCCGCGACTCCAAATAAACAACGTAGAAAAACAATCGTCATCGGTTCAAAATAGTCGAGAAGCTCTTTCGTCCATAAAAAAGAAGATCCCCATAACACACTAAGAAATAATAAATATAGCACTGGCCTCATCAACAATTCACCTATCATTCATTTGAAATTTCACAATCTATCAAAAGCGTTGTTACTCATCGTAGCATGGAAAATAACGAAATGCTGAAATACCGTCTTTAAAATAAAAAAAGACCTCGCAGTCATCATGCAAGGTCATCATGTAATATATCAAGGCTCCCTGAAATGAACCGTCAAATTAGTTATTAAATCGCTAGGAAAGTTGTTACAACCATAGCAATCGCAAGTACTCGCGCAAAATGTTGTTTGATTTCAATCGTTAAATGACGCGCATTAATGGTCAGCCGTACGTCCAATTTATCACCAAGTTGTTGCAGTTGATGCCCTAACGCGATGATCAGAAATCCTACAACGAAATGAACCCAACTACTCATCCCAACAGCCAAATAAATCAGGCTCGCGGTCATGTACACGACACCAATCATTGTAGTGAGATGCCCAACGCCTCTTAACAAAAGAAACATCAGTTGACTAAAATTGATCCGCTCATTCCTTGTTTCCAAGTTTTCATGTAAATACAATAAATATATATCCCCTTTACATATATTGTTTCCTCTTAATGGTTCATGAGGAAGACTATACATATAGTATACACTAAATTATCTTATTGTACACACAATAAGATTTCTTTACAGGAAAATAGGACTATGTAAGTTGATATTGAATTTGAATAGAAAACACTAACTAATTTTCTTTATACAATTGAATCTATAGTTGATTGTAGTGGAGGGCGGCGACTCCAGCGGGATTAAGCGGGACAGGTGAGACCCCGCAGTGGAGCGCAGTTAGCGACCGAGGAGGCTCACCGCCCGCCCCGTGGAACGCGTCCGCCCGGAACGGAAATCAACGGTCTATACAAGAAAAACCGAGTACTCGAACAATAAATCGTTCAAGCACTCGGTTAATATTGGTTATTACAATGGTCCATTAACTCAAAACAACAAATGCGCAACACCGGCAACAATCGGCAACGCAATAAGCGTACGCAATAAGAAAATCATGACTAAATCCAAGAAATTCACAGGTATCTTAGATCCTAATAGCAATCCGCCAACTTCGGCCATGAAAATAAGTTGTGTAACGGAAATCGTTGCAACTACAAACAATGTTAATTCAGAAGTAATCATGCCTTCTGCTAAAATCGCAGGCAAGAACATATCCGTAAATCCGACAACCATAAGTTGCGCGGCATCCGCAGCTTCAGGAATACCGAGAACCGATAAAATTGGCTCAAATGGTTTTCCAAGAATAGTAAATACCGGAGTGTACTCCGCCAAAATAAGCGCCACCGTACCGAAAGCCATAACAACAGGAATAACGCCAATCCACATATCAAGCACGTTTTTAAATCCATCCGCAAACGTCTTGCCAAATGAGCGATTCGTCTCCGCCTTCGCCAACGCATTTTCAAGACCATGAGAAAAAGAATTATACCCCTCAGGCAATTTTTCCTCATCACCCGTAAACGGGCGACCATCGATATACTCGTCAGCCTTACCACCAAGCGGGTAAATACGCGGCATGATAAATGCCAGGATTAGGCCAGTTAAAATAACAGTCCCGTAAAACTGCAAGAAGTAAGAACTTAACCCAACGTGATCAATAATAACAATCGAAAACGTAATCGAAACAACCGAAAATGTCGTACCAATAATCGCTGCTTCTTTTTTCGTATAATAACCTTCTTCATATTGCTTCGCTGTCAATAAAACACCAATCGTTCCATCGCCGATCCACGAAGTCAGTGCATCAATAGAAGAACGACCCGGCAGTTTGAATAAAGGACGCATCACTTTCACCATCATCGTCCCGAAAAACTCAAGCAATCCGAAATTCAGAAGAAGTGGCAATAGCATCCCAGCAAATAAGAAAATGGTGAAAAGAAATGTAACAAGACCATCTTCACTTAGAAGAAGTCCGCCCGTGTTTTCATTCCAAATCCAATCGGGCCCAATTTGTAAAACGACAAGTAAAGCAAGCGCCGCGCCGATAATTCGTGTAATGACCCAGAATATCGACACACTGAACAAATTCGTAGTGAAAGATGTATCTTCTTCATCTTTACCTTTCAATAAATAAAGAATAGAACCCAGTGCCGCAATAATAAGAATAACCGTAGCAGTCCAAGGCATAATCGGTGCAATAAAACCGGAAAGAATATCGGCCAAAGTCGCAATCGGCACTTTCCAATCCCCAGTAAGTTTTACCGGTACCATAAATAACAAGATTCCAAGAATAGATGGAATAAGGAATAATAACCATGTCGATAAATTATATTTCTTCATTTCAAAAATCGCCCCTAGTTGTAATTTCTCGTTTGTATATTAATACAATATAACTGCTTTATATGCATAAGTAAAGAGTAAAAAGATGTAAGCGGTTACAAGATTAATTCTAACAGAAAGTCTCGCTGAATGTGTAACATTTTCGGAAGATTGACTAGTCTTACAACTTGACGTATTGTGAAATTATAAATACAGGAAATAAATGGGGGTTAAGTCATGAAGTTAAGTGAAAAAATTGGGCTGATTACCGGCGGAGCGAATGGTATTGGAAAAATAACTGCTAAAAGATTCCTCGAAGAAGGAGCAACCGTCGTCATCAGTGACGTAAATGAACAAGCCGGAATTGAAGCAGTAAACGAGCTTAAGCATTACGGTGATATTACATTTATTCAAGCGGATGTATCAAAATCCGATGAAGTCGAATCGATGGTCCAAGAAATCGTAAGCAATCATCGAACAATTGATATTCTCATTAATAATGCCGGAATTACAATTGATGGTTTTTTAACGAGCATGAACGAAGAATCATGGGAGAAGGTAATTGCGGTAAACTTATCAGGCGTATTCAACTGCACAAAAGCGGTCGTTCCCGTCATGATGGCACAACAATCTGGCGTAATCCTCAACGCGTCATCGGTTGTAGGGATTAACGGAAACATCGGCCAAACCAATTACGCGGCAACGAAAGCGGGCGTTATCGGGATGACGAAAAGTTGGGCAAAAGAATTCGGTCCCAAAGGAATTCGAGTGAATGCCATTGCACCGGGTTTCATAGCCACAGAAATGACCGCAAAAGTTCCGCCGAAAGTCATTGAATTAATGAAAGCCCAAACGCCTTTGAAAAAACTAGGAAAACCAGAAGACATCGCGGCGGGGTACTTGTATTTAGCTTCAGAAGACGCAAATTTCATTAACGGAACGATTCTCACAATCGACGGCGGACTCATCATGTAAATAAAAAACCGTAAAAGCGTGTCACAACGCTCTTACGGTTTTCTCACGTAGCTATTTATTCAAAATCCTCATCCCATTTATAAGAGAAAAAACGCTCATAACGAACCCATTTCATCCGTTCTGGATCTTTTGCGGCAAGCTTCGCATCCAATTCTTTCATCATCCAAACAGTTTGAGATTCATGCGCGCGTAATGCGGCAAGTTTTTGCTCAATCGTATCTTGAATGTCATGAATAATATCGGGCGTGCCTAATTCTGCTTCCGTATTATTCGCGAAAGCAACGGCATAAAGCTTTGGACGTGTTGCTTCATCCATCCGGCGAATGGCTCGAACGACTGCGCGTGCGCTTGCTTCATGGTCGGGGTGAACGGAATATCCTGGATAAAATGAAATGACGAGTGATGGATTCGTTTCCTCGATTAAATCTTCGACGAGTTTGACCATTTTTTCATCGTTTTCAAATTCCAACGTTTTATCTCGAAAACCCATTAGTCGTAAATCATCAAGACCCATTGCGTCGCATGCTTTTTTAAGTTCAGCCTTACGAATTTGCGGCAATGTTTCCCGTGTCGCAAACTGTGGATTCCCTAAATTACGACCCATTTCACCTAACGTAAGACAGGCGTATGTAACGGGAACCCCCATTTTACGGTACGCTGCAATTGTACCGGAAATTCCGAACGCTTCATCGTCCGGATGGGGAAGGACAATAAGTACGTGGCGTTCTTTTATAATCATGAATGTGTTCCTCCTTAATATGTGAACGGCGATTCGCTTATATGCAAGGCAACCGAAAGTTTCCCTTCATGATCAAGCCCCGCGAGCAACAGTCGATCATGTTCGTCGACTGTATAATGTGTAATTCCTTGTGCATAAATCCAACCAGAAGGAAGTTTCAAGCCGACCCGGTGCGGAGAATCTCCAACGATCTTTCCGAGCTCGAATTTAATAACGACGTTGCGAATAAACGCCCCGGCGTTTAAAAAACCTTCTTTAAAATGGCTTGCATACGACCCATTTGTCGTTTCCAAATGGATGTAAACATCTTTATTTGCGAAGGATGTGAGTAACTCCTGTACGTGTTCTTGGTCCACAATTTCCATAATATATCCTCCTAAACGAAAATCACAACTCTCCCTAGTATATAGATAAATGCGCTATATGATAAAGAAAACGACCTCGGAATCTCCGGGTCGTCGCTTGTTGGATGCTGTAAAGTTACTAATAGTGGAAGTCTTCAAACTTGGAGATTTCACTTCTAGCTCCATGCGCCAGCCCCTCGGGTCATAAGCAATCGAGCTATAAAGAAGAATTGAACTGCATTCTTCCTCGGCAAAAGAGCACCACGTCGCTCGCTTGCTTATGCCTGTCGGGGCTAAACGGGCGCCTTGCGCATTTGTTCTTAAACCTCTGCCGTAGTAATCTCCGGTCCGCCGAATTTATTTTTCGCGCCGTGATAGACAGGTCCAACGTATTCATTTAGTTGCCAACCATTTGCAATCGCAGCTGAAACGAATTTCTTTCCTTCAATGACAGCTTCTCTAACATCAAGTCCGTTTGCAAGATTTGCCGTGATAGAAGCAGCGAGCGTACATCCCGCTCCGTGGTTATAATGATTCTCGCTTTTTTCCGCCTCAAGCAATGTGAAAGTTTCACCGTCAAAAAGTAAATCCGCCGCAGCATCATGCTTGATGGCTTTACCGCCTTTGATAAAGACATTTTTCGCTCCATGCGCATGAATTTTCTTCGCAGCTTCTTTCATATCTTCAATCGTTTTCGGTGTTTTAATCCCTGCCAGTTGGCCAGCTTCAAAGAGATTCGGCGTGACAACAAGTGCATTTGGAAGTAAATGTTCAATCATCGCATCGACCGTTCCAGGGTTCAGCACTTCATCTTCACCTTTACAAACCATTACCGGGTCAATCACCACTTTAGAAAGTCCGGCTTCTTTAATCGCGTCGCCCGCGGTTTCAATCACTTCTTCAGTACTAAGCATGCCTGTCTTAATGGCATCGATTCCTGTCGAAAGAGCAGTCGCAATTTGCGTTTTTAGCACGTCTACAGGAAGTGAATAGACACTGTGGCTCCAATTAGTCGGATCCATCGTGACAACAACAGTCAATGCCGTCATGCCGTATGTACCGTGTTCTTGAAAAGTTTTTAAGTCGGCTTGAATACCCGCGCCGCCTGAAGTATCTGATCCTGCTATAGTCAAAATCTTTTTCAAAGTCATTTTTGAAGTCCCCTTTTATTGGAATGGAATCAACCTTCATTTTACCAAATTAATATTAAACTACAAATTTCGGATATCATCCGCAATGATTAATTTAAATAAGGCGTAACTAAATACAGCGGATGTGAGAAAGAAAATAATTGCGCTAATCCAATGTCCATAAATCAGTAAAGCCGTGGAAAGGCCGACGAGAGCAACTATTCCGAGTACAATGAAAGTCAGAAAAACCTTGAATCCGATGTTTTTCGTGCGTTCAGTAACATGTTCTCCATTTTTCGCCGCTTCGGTAATTTTAGTCAATTTATTTCGCATATTCATATCGGACATGTGGAATCCCTCCAAAGATAGTTTAACACGAATTTCTAGTTGTTGAAACGTCGATTTTGCTATATTGTGAGTAGTATAGAATCAGATGAAAAGGAGGGCTATTTATGTCGAATAATAAAAAAACGGATGAAATCGAACGTCTTTTAAAAGAACTGAAAGCCAGTGAAGAGGAGACGGCTGTCACAGTAGAAGAAACAAGGAACAGTCAATCCGGGTTTTGGGGTGTTGGAAAACTATTCTTTTCAGTTTGGAAGAAATCGATTTTGATCATAGCCCTTCTAATCCTTACGTTAATGATTGCGCTGCCTTTTGCGACGTTTTACTTCCTAAAAACAGGAAGCACATTCACAGAGGAAAAAGGCGTGTTTTTGGAGCGAATAATAGATATTAATGAGCTTGCAACAGCAGAAGCTTATTCGAAAGCTATTATTAAACGAGAAGATAATAAAATACTCGGGAAAGACATCGGAATGAACCTGGCAGGCACGAAACGACAACTATTGGTCGTTGTACCAGGGTCTGTGAAAGCCGGCGTGGATTTATCAGGCATATCAAATGACGATTTTATTTTCAATGAAAGTAAGAAAACAGCTAAATTGACCTTGCCGCACGCAACATTTTTAAGCGATCCCGTAGTATTCTTGGATAAAGCAGATATCTATTCCCTGGAAGGCTTATTTCGTGGAAAAGCCAATATCGAAGAAGGGTTTGAAATAGCCGAGGAAGCCAAAGAGTTAATTCTAAAAGATGCGACTGAACAAGGTGTTTTGCAAAGGGCGGAAAAAAACGCTGAAAAGACATTGCGAGAAATGTTTTCATTCGCGGGCTATGATGTAACGATTGAGTTCAAGGAGTGACAAAGTTGAGTAGTAAAATTTTCGAAAATGATTGGGATGAAGTTTTGCATGAAGAATTTACAAAACCGTATTATGCAAAGCTTCGCCAGTTTTTGATCAAAGAATACGCTGACGAGACGATTTATCCGCAGCAAAATGATTTATGGACAGCATTTAAATTAACACCGTTCAATAATGTAAAAGTCGTCATTCTAGGGCAAGATCCCTACCACGGCGCTGGACAAGCGCACGGCTTAAGCTTTTCCGTAAAACCGGACGTGAAAATACCGCCTAGTTTAAGAAATATGTATAAAGAACTCGCGGAAGATATAGGCTGTCCCATTCCGAAAAATGGAACGCTTACCGGCTGGGCTAAGCAGGGTGTTCTCATGCTGAATACCGTCCTGACGGTGAGGGAAGGGGCGGCACATTCCCATAGAAACAAAGGGTGGGAAGTGTTCACCGATGAAGTCATTCGGAAATTATCAAACAGGGAAAAACCAGTCGTGTTCATCCTCTGGGGAAGACCCGCGCAGGAAAAGAGAAAACTGATCGATGTTTCCGAGCATGCCATTATCGAATCCTTTCACCCAAGCCCATTGAGCGCAAGCCGCGGATTTTTTGGAAGCAAGCCCTATTCAAAAGTAAACACAGTTTTGAAGGCTTGGAATGAAGAGCCGATTAGCTGGTGCCAAACAAGCGACATGCTTTAATTCGCACTGAACGCGTGATAAGGTAAAAGCACAACATACTTTCGAAAGACAAAGGGATGATAATAAAATGATTTCCTACAATCAAGTATTTCTTGAAATGGAGCGACAACTAACTGCCGCCAAGAAAACTGAAGATGAACGTGAAATGAGGGAAGCGCTCGCTGCGATCAGGTCGCTTTGCGAAGTAGCGCTCGGAGGACAGTCTAGGAATGACGAAAAGGTAATTCCTAAAATGCTCACATCACAGCCAGTTCAACCAATCCAATCGCTCGAAGCGAAGCCGATGGAAGAAGAAGGGGCAAACGGCGGCTCGATATTTGATTTTTAAAGATTAGAAAGAAGGTAGGAATAGATATGCCATTTTTCATTATTGCTGGCGCGGTGAACGCAGCAATCGCCGTCATGCTCGGCGCATTCGGTGCGCATGCATTAAAAGAGAAACTTTCCGAACATTACTTAGCCATTTGGGAAACTGCCGTTCAATATCAAATGTTCCACGCGCTCGGTTTGATAGCCATCGGGATCTTGATGAGTTCATCATTAATCGGTCCGATCACTCAACTAACTTGGGCGGGTTGGCTACTACTTGCCGGAATCATTATTTTCTCGGGTAGTTTATACGTTTTGAGCCTGTCAGGTATCGGCATCCTTGGTGCAATCACGCCAATCGGCGGCGTCGCATTCATTATCGGATGGATTATGCTCATCATCGCAGCACTAAAAATTTCAAACTAAAAAACTTCCGCTAGCCACAAAAGGCAAGCGGAAGTTTTTTCATACTTGACGAGGTTGCACAGTTTGAGGGAAATATTTCACTTGGCCTTCAAACTCCGCATAATCAAAGTAAATCATCGGGAAAAGAAATTGATGATCCGTAGATGCTTCATGGATAATGACGTGATCACGGCCTGCCGCTTCTACATAACCAGTGATATTCCTCACGTTCAAGGCCTCTCCAACTGTATGTGCAAATGAAAAGTGAAAAGTTCCTGGTTCACCGATATTTAATCTTAAAATGTTTTCAATGTACGATTGTTCCCCCATGGGAAGTCCAGCTGGTATTGTACCGCTCGGCATTGATACCGGTGGCGGAACCATTGGCTGTTGCATCGGTTGCATCGGTTGCATCGGTTGCATCTGCTGCATATTCGGGTTTTGCATTTTCGGTTGTTGAAAATTTGGGTTCCAATAATATTGGACCATTCATTCATCCTTTCATTATATGAATAAAACACGTAAAAGCCTTCAAACGTAGTCACTTAAACTGTTGGACATACACCTACAAGCGGAGAGAAAAAGCAATGTGATTTGTATCGGCCCGTATTCCACTGACCATACCATTGAGCCGGACAAGCGCCTGTGGGCATGAAAAACCATAACGAACGGGTAGCGGGGTGAAAACGTTCACCCGCGAGAACTCGCCTGGCAAGTGCGATATCTTCCGGACGCGCACGTTGGTAGAAGTAGCCCTTTTGTGTTGCTTCAAAACCTCCGGGCGATTGAAATACCATATCTTGCAAACTGCGAATATTGTTAAAGTCTAGGCAATCACCAAGGACGCGGTTCACGCCAACGTTTCCGACCATGAGCATGCCCAGCTTGCCATCTCCTTCCGCTTCGGCACGCATTAGCCGGGCAAGTAGTTCAACCTCTGCCTCATTGTGAGCAATCACTGCCAAAGAAAAACCTCCTCACGTAAAAGATATGCAAAGGTTGCTATAAAGATGACAGAAAAGCATGAGCCCCTATGGTAAACTGTGGAAAAGGGGGATTTCGAATGCGCATAGAAAACATCATTCCAGACTTTTTAGTAGTATATGAATCAAACCAAGATTTTAGAATGACTGATTTAGAGAAGTATATAAACAAACATCCCGACATATTCAAGCAATACTTCCCGAATCATTGTCCAAAAACAGAAGAACGACTTCAGATGGCAATAAATAAATATCCAACCAAAATCGACGACATCCGTATGATTTCAGAACAGCTTCCAACGATTATTAAAGATGTTGAAGCTTTGTTCAATAAAACCTTCAAATTAGACATGGCCCTTCACTACAAACTGATTGTCGGCACATTCGGTTCGAACGCATTCGTCACACGAGACAATAAACGTGAAATCTACTTTGCAGTCGAGAAACTATCTGCCGACATCGAACACCTAAAAGTAATCGTCGCGCACGAAATCGGCCACGTCGCCCATTTTTCATTCGCAACTAATCAAGATATGGACTGGACAACAGTCGATTGGATGCACGGACTCACCACGCTCTACACAGAAGGCGCCGCAACATATCTGTCTGAGAAGATCGTTCCTGATCTGAACGAATCCGTGTATTTTACATACGATGACGAAGGTGATTCGTGGGTAAAGTGTTATGAAGTGAATAAAACCGAAGTGAAAAGACGTTTTTTAGAGGATGTTTCCAATGGTTGGAACATGGCCAAAGAAAAAGAGTGGTTCCGTCTATCAGGCGGCAACTATTTCGGTCATAATCGGCTTGGCTATTTGTTGGGAACGGATTATGTAGAGCAGCTCGTCGACCGGGTAGGGGAGGAAGAAGCGCTGACGTTTTGGGTTGAGAATGACGTGAAGAAAGATATTTTAGCGTGGTTGGACACTAAATAACTTGAGAAGCCCATCAAGGGAAATTTGCTTGCACTCATAAGAGGTTTGCTTGCACTTCGACGTTCTTTCCTTACAGTTGACAGTGTTTTGCTTGCACTTATCCATCATTTCCTTGCACTCAAAAGAATTTGCTTGCAAGTCGGGACCTTGTACCCGTAAGAAAACCGATGTTCAAACAACTTTTTAGAAGAAAACACTACATAACTACTCCTTTATAATGAAATTAGTCGATTGGAGTGGAGGGGGACGACTCCCGCGGAATTAGCGAGACAGCCGAGACCCTGGACTGAGCGTAGCGAAAGCCGTGACGAAGAACGGCTTTTGCGACCGAAAAGCGAAGCGTTTGGGAGCACATAGATTTACAGGCTGTATAATTTTGCAAAGGCCGCAAAATTATACAAATCGAACTCTTCGTTGTTCGATTGGCTCGGCGCTCGCCCGCAGGAAAGCGGCCCCCGCAACGGAAATCAACGGTCCATATAAAAAAACGAGTACCTGAATAAAAGATCATTCAAGTACTCGCAAAATTATATTGTGTTTTGTCTTTTAACTACTTAATTAAATCTTAAAAAACTCAGTAGTCTTATCGCCATCTAAAATCGTACCAACGAAAAACGATCCGAACTCAGCATAACGCGCGCTCGCCTCATCAAAACGCATCTCATAAATGATCTTCTTAAACTGAAGAACATCATCCGAGAACAACGTAACGCCCCACTCATAATCGTCGAAACCGACAGACCCTGAAATGATTTGTTTAATCTTCCCAGCATAACTACGACCAATCATACCGTGGTCATACATCAACTTTCTGCGTGTCTCCATATCAAGCATGAACCAGTTGTCATCGCCATCGCGCTTTTTATCCATCGGGTAGAAACAGATATACTGACTGCGTGGCAATTCCGGATACAAACGTCCGCGAACATACGGGTTTTGATACGGATCTTCATCCGACTCGCCTGCAAGATAATTGGACAATTCAACAACCGAAACGTATGAATACGCCGGAATTGTAAAGTCCGCAATCGCGAGCTTATTAAACTCCGCCTCTAGCTCTTGTAATTCATCCATTGTCGGACGTAAAATCATCAGCATGAAATCTGCTTTTTGCCCAACAACTGTATAGAAAGCATGACTGCCTGTTTTTTCATCATGTGCTTTTTGGAGCTTGTCCAGATATTGATGAAACTCATCAATTACAGTTTGGCGTTCTTCCTCGGAAAGTGTTTTCCAAGACGACCAATCCATCGTGCGGAGATCGTGTAATGCGTACCATCCATCGAGCGTAACTGCTGCTTCATTCAAAGAAATCAGACTCCTTCATAAAGAATTTTGCTACTCAAATCAGTTTAGCACATTTGTATTAAAAACTACTCTCCAGACGGTTTTGTCATGAATTCGTCATGAGTGTGTCGCTGTATACCTGCAGCCATTTCGTGTATGCTAGAGGTATAAGATTAGGTTGAAAGGTGGACTATTAATGACTGATTTATTCAGTGAAATTCAAGAAAGTTTAAAAGGGACCCAAAAGACAATTGTATTGCCAGAGGGAACCGACGAACGTGTACTAAAAGCGGCAGCACGCTTACAAAGCGAAGGACTTGTGAAGCCGATTTTACTTGGGAATGAAGATGAAGTGAAAAATGCCGCTTCTACAGCAGCCATCAATATAGAAAACATCTCAATTATTGACCCCGCTACAGCACCCTATTTTGACGAACTCGTTGAACAATTCGTCGAACGCCGCCAAGGAAAAAACACAGTCGAACAAGCAAGAGAACTACTTCAAACAGTGAATTATTTCGGTACAATGCTCGTCTATACAGGACGTGCCGACGGACTTGTTAGCGGTGCAGTGCATTCCACGGCAGACACAGTTCGACCAGCGCTACAAATCATACGAACAAAACCAGGAATCTCAAGAACAAGCGGCGCCTTCATCATGATGAAAGGCGAAGAAAGACTCGTCTTTGCAGATTGCGCAATCACAGTCGCTCCGAATTCGCAAGAACTAGCAGAAATCGCAGTTGCAAGCGCGAAAACCGCACGTTCATTTGGAATAAATCCTCGTGTTGCCATGCTGTCATTTTCAACAAAAGGTTCAGCTGTGACAGACGAAACAACAAAAGTAGCCGATGCAGTGGCAATAGCAAAGGATATCGATCCAGAGCTAACAATAGACGGCGAGTTTCAGTTCGACGCGGCATACGTACCAGAAGTCGCCAAAACAAAAGCACCCGATTCAATGATTCAAGGCGATGCAAACGTATTTGTTTTCCCATCACTTGAAGCAGGGAACATCGGATACAAACTAACAGAAAGACTTGGAGGATACGAAGCAATCGGTCCAGTTTTACAAGGCTTGAACGCACCTGTCAACGATTTATCACGCGGTTGTTCCGCAGATGACGTGTACAAGCTAAGCCTGCTGACCGCAGCCCAAAGTCTTTAATCAGGAGAAATGAATAATGTCATCATATGAATCTTTTTTACGCATCCCCGAATGGCGATTTATGGACGAATCGATTAGCGCCCAGAAACGTTCCGCGCTCGAATCATTTGCCGCGGATGATACGCTTTGCCATCTCGTCGGACAACAGATGAGCATTCCAGCGGTTCGAACGTGGGTTCACGATAAAACAATCGTCCTCGGCATTCAGGATCATCGGCTTCCGAACATTTCGGAAGCCACTACAGTATTAGAAAACGCAGGTTATCAATCAATCGTCCGAAATTCTGGCGGTCTAGCAGTCGTCTTGGACGATGGGGTTTTAAATATCTCGATGATTCTTTCAGAGCAGAACACATCGATTGATATTCCGACAGGTTATGAAATTATGCTTGAATTCGTAAAACTGCTATTCCCAGAAGCGGAGGGTCGAATTAAAGCCTATGAAATTGTCGGATCTTATTGTCCGGGTTCCTATGATCTTAGTATCGATGGATTAAAATTTGCGGGGATTTCACAACGGAGACTTCGCCAAGGAATCGCCGTTCAAGTGTACTTATGTATTGAAGGAAGTGGCGGGGAACGCGCGGAGTTAATTCGCGAACTATACGACGTGGGGATAAACGGCCAAGCAACGAAGTTTGTCTATCCAACCATAAAGCCGGAAGTAATGGCATCCCTTTCTGAACTGCTTAATCTCGAACTGACAGTGAGCGATGTAAATATGCGTGTTCAAATGTTATTGCGCTCACTCGCTGAAAATGTTGCGACAGGCGGTTTTCATGACGATGAAATGGACATGTACGCATTTTATTTAAACCGGGTCGTCGAACGCAATAAAAAAATGCTTATAAAATAATTGCAAATAAAAAGCCACCAATCAAAAGCTGATTGGTGGTTCTTTTGATACGAGATTTCCGTTCTGTTCCATTTGGAAAACAGGCGCGGTACGTTCATCTTCGCCGTCAAGCGTGACAAGTCTGCGAGCGCGGTTCATGATTTGAACAAATGCTTCATAATCAGAGCGAAGCGTTTCATTCTCGTTTTTAAGCTTGTTGATTTCCTTTTCAAGCTGTTTAATCGTGTCATTTGCTGCTTTTGCTGTTTGCCTCCAACGGAACGATTCGCTATCTCCCGCACCCGAATGATGAAGGCGGACAAGGTAAGCGATGACTGTATCTAGCGTTAACGCAGATAGTGGAACCGCCACCCTATTATCCTCGTTGCTACCTTGTGTAGGTGTGTATAATTGTTGACCGCGTCTCTTAAAATCTTTACCAAGCATACGAATCGCTTGTTTTCTTTCCTTTTTGGCATCCTCGAGCTCTACTTCATAATCGCGTCGAACCACTGCGTTCCATCTAAATCCGCAAGCAGCTGCCGTACGATTTAAAGCATCGCCGACTTCTTCAAAGGCGCTTAATTGAGTACTGCCTTCTCGAACGTGTCGAAGAACCGTCTCTGCCAATAAAACATCATTTTCTTCCATCCAAGCATCCTGCCTAACTTTCACCATAGTAGTGCCTCCTGCCATGTTCATAATCTCTTTCTATCGATAGTGTGCACATCCAATCACTATTTTATTCATTCATTGTATCCGCATTTAAAAGTTTCTTATTTCGTTTCACGCTTTCAGAGCCGTCATTTTTTGAGTACAATAGACTTAGGGAGTTACGGAGGTGCAAAATGGACTATAAAAATGAAAAGTTAATCGAAGAAAAAGTGTTTAAAGATCCAGTTCATCGCTATATTCATGTCAACGACAAAGTCATCTGGGATGTAATCGGAACACGTGAATTCCAGCGCCTCAGACGAATCAAACAACTAGGGACAACCTATCTTGTGTTCCACGGGGCCGAACATAGTCGTTTTCATCATTCGCTCGGCGTCTATGAAATCGTTCGTCGCATTGTAGACGACGGTTTTAGCGGCCGACCGGAATGGGACGATGAAGAACGTCTCGTCACGCTTTGCGCGGCACTATTACATGATTTGGGACATGGTCCATATTCACACGCCTTTGAAAATGTCTTCGATCTCGATCATGAAAAATTCACGCAAGCAATTATCCTCGGCGAAACTGAAGTGAATGCGGTACTCAGAAAAGTATCACCAGAATTTCCGCAAAAAATTGCCGATGTCATCGGAAAAACATATCCCGACAAATTAGTCGTTAGTTTAATCTCGAGTCAAATCGATGCCGATCGAATGGATTATTTACAACGAGACGCTTATTTTACAGGCGTATCCTACGGTCATTTCGACATGGAAAGAATTTTGCGCGTGATGCGTCCGTCAGAAGACCAAGCCGTCGTGAAATCCAGCGGAATGCATGCGGTGGAAGACTATATCATGAGCCGCTACCAAATGTATTGGCAAGTCTATTTTCATCCTGTTTCAAGAAGCGCGGAAGTTATTTTAACAAAAATACTCCACCGGGCTAAATATTTATATGAAACTGGTTATGAATTCAAGCAACAGCCTGTCCACTTTCAAACGTTTTTCGATAAAACATTACGATTGGAAGACTATATCGCACTAGATGAAGGCGTGATGACGACTTATTTTCAAATGTGGACGAAAGAATCGGACGAGGTACTCGCCGATTTAAGTAATCGTTTCCTCAACCGGCGCCTCTTTCAATACGTTGAATTTAATCCGGCCGTTGAATATGAAAAAATGCATGAAATCAAAGAACTTTTTATAGAAGCGGGAATCGATCCAGAATATTATCTCGTGGTAGACTCATCATCAGATTTACCGTATGATTTTTATCGACCGGGGGAAGAGAATGAACGACTTCCAATATTTTTGAAAATGCCAAACGGCGAATTAAGCGAAATATCTCGTTCATCGGACATCGTCGACGCAATTTCAGGAAAACGCAGAACCGATCACAAACTTTATTTTCCAGAGGATTTATTAGAAGCGGGGAAAGCAGACAATCCGTTGTATCATAAAATTTTACAGATGTTGAAAAACTAGAAAGGGTGGACAACTTGTTGCAAGAACACGCAAAAATCGTGCAATTTATTTCATTGGCGGAAGAAGTCACCGGACGAAAAAAGCTCCAGAAAATGATTTACATCGCAAAAAAGATGGATTTCCCTTTCTCAGAGAAATTCGAACTACATATGTATGGACCCTATTCAGAAGAATTAACCTTACGCGTGGAAGAATTATGCGAAATGGGTTTTCTGAACGAACAACGCATCGACAAAGGATCCTATGTGCAATACCAATACGATGTATCCGGCGAGGGACAACGGTTTCTAGAAACAGCTGAAAAAGTTCCCGACAGCCTTTCGAATTTCATTCAAAAAATGCAAGCGAAAAGTTCAAGATTTCTAGAGCTGGTCTCAACCCTTTTATATTTCGACCACTTCGAGAAAAAAGAACAAATTGAAAAAGTTCAAGTCGTCAAAAACAAATTGAAGTTTTCCGAAGCGGAAATTGAAGACGCATTTGTATTTTTAAATGACCTAGAATTAATTTCGAATTAAAAAAAGCTGGCTACCATTGACATAACGTCGTGGAGCCAGCTTTTTTATATTATGAATAAATCACTCATCAACAGGGCGTTTCCCAGCTACGGCGTAATCATTCTTTGACATTTCTTCAATGAAAACAACAACATTCTCAGCAGGCGCACCTGTCGTTTCTGAAACAGCTTCAGTTACTTTTTCACATAGCGCACGTTTTTGTTCATCAGTACGACCTTCAAACATTTTCACAGTTACATATGGCATTTTCTTTTCCCTCCTTCAAAGTATCCAGTATACTAATGATATTATCAGAGTTGGAGGGGTAAACAAATGGGAAATGAACAAAAACCAAAACCGAAAATGGGTTTTACAATCATAAAAGATGATCCGACTGACGGTCACAAAGGATTCGGAATTGGATCATTGTCATTGGAAAATGTATCGCCGGTCATTATCGACGTTGAAGAAGAAGTAGCAACGATTGAAATTGGCGCAATGCATGCGAGAAGCCCTCTCGAACGAGGCATTCGATTTTTACCAACACGTGAAGAGTCCGCAAACGGAAAAGCGTACTGGCTAATTTGGGTGACCATTGATTATAAAGAAGAAGGCCCTTATTATTCCGGCGTGACGGCATGTGAAATGGTGATTGATCGTTCCATCCGCCGAGGTTATAAAAATTTTGTGGATCATATGAATCGCATGGACCGCTCCATGAAAGGGAAAATCATGGTCGATGACATGGACGACACATCCAAACGCGTACTAGCAGAATTTTTAAAAGAACATAACGAAGAAATATGGAATCGCAGCAACGCTGAATTACATGATGGGTTGCGCGTATAATCGACAAAGTTATGAACGAAATATGACGTTTTTAAAGTAACTTTCGTCAGGATAGTTGAATGTCCGGATAAAAGTCAGTACACTTATTAATAGCTTGCGAATGTAAGCTAGGACTACCGATTTAGTTCCCGCGAATGCATGTAGAACGTCAAACCAACCCAAGCCTGATTTTCTATTTGTGTAAGCGGTTCTAATCGGTAAAAAAAGCTTCCTATCCCTTGATATCAAGGAGAGGAAGCTTTTTTAATTTGCAATCCGACCAATAATCATTGAGAAACGACCAAAGTCGACCTTGAAACGACCAAACCGACACTCCAAACGACTATAGTTACTTTAAAGCGACTAAACCATCCCCCTAAACGACCAATACAGCAAACTAAACGACCAAAGCGCCCCAGCACCCATCCCACATCAATCAAAAAACGAAAAAGGAAATAAATTAAAGCCGCCGTCTTCATCACTATTTCGATTTTCTTGCAACGATTTATCCGTACATAACTTTTGCGGCATATCTCTTTCCTTCACATAGACCAGCCGTTGCTTTTCGCACTCTGTCACGGCAAGGCCGCCCGTTTCAACATCGATAATAACGCCGTTCACGCCATCAGGCGGAATAAATGCTTCAGCAGTTTTTCCACTATGCGCCGCTTCCATAAATTCAATCCATATTTTCTTCGACGCGGCTTTATCTTCCGCACTTTCCAATCTTAAGTCAACATCATAACCCGTCCAAATCCCGGCAGCCAATGAAGGAGAATAGCCGACTAGGTGTTGATCCCAAAGTGTCGTGCCCGACTTCGCTGCATACGGTCTTGTCATTTTGGGGCGCATCGACAATCCAGTCGACGAAGAATAATCATTGAAAACAGGATCGAACATCCCGGTCATCATATGCGTTAGAACGAATGCGTCTTGTTCAGAAAGAACGCGCTTCACTTTTTTTGTCGGTTTTTCATAGACAACTTTTCCTTCTGCATCTGTAATCGAATTAATCGTAGTCGCTTCAATATCCAATCCACTTGCCGCGATCCGACTGAAAGCATTCGTTATCTTCAATAAAGATACTTCTGTCGTCCCGAGAGCAGTCGCGGGCGCGTCAGGTAAGTCAATATCTAACCCGAGCCGATTAGCCATGCCTTGAAAGTTTTTATCGCCGACTTCTTTCCAAGTCTTAACCGCGTACACATTATCAGAAATGGCCAATGCCTGCGCAAGCGAAATTGGATGAGAAGCAAATTTCCCATTCACGTTTTTCGGTTCATAGGTCTTATCGTCGTACGTGAAGATCGTTTTTTCAGGAAACATAAACGTCAGCGGATTAAATCCGTTTTCCAATGCGGCTGCGTATAATATCGGCTTCATCGCGGAGCCAGGTTGGCGTTTCGCTTGCGTTGCCCGATTAAAAGGACTTTCATTATAATCTACTCCGCCCACGATTGAAGTAATCGCGCCACTTTCAGGTTCAATGGAGATAAAGCCGACTTGAAGTCCGCTCTCGGGCATCCATTTTGCAATAACCTCTTCCGCCGTTTTCTGGTGGTGCTGATCGAGTGTCGTTCGAATTGTCCATCCGCCTTCAGCGGGGGAGCGACCTTTCTCTGACAGGATTCTTTCAGCTTCTCGCCACACTTCATCCAAAAAGTAAGGAGCAACCCGCTTGGCGTCGATCCATTCTTCTGCCTTCAACGCAATTGGAACTTCCATCGCTCGTTTCGCCTGGGCTTCCGTGATGAAACCCTGATTTTTCATCAAAGCCAAAATAAGTTCTTTCCGTTTCTCTGAATTATTAGGATGGTCAACTGGCGAATAAACCGAAGGCCCTTTCGCAATCGCTGTGATGACTGCTGATTCTTCCAAAGTCAAATCTATCGCGGACTTTCCAAAATAATACTTACTTGCCGCTTCCACGCCGTACATCCCGTGGCCGAAATACACAGTGTTCAAATAACCTTCTAAAATCGTATCTTTATCATAAAATAACTCCAATCGATAAGCATAAAGCGCTTCATTAATCTTTCTCGTCCATGTTTTTGTATGTGTCAAATAGAGATTTCGGGCATACTGTTGAGTAATCGAACTTGCACCTTCAGCCATACTTCTCGTTTTTACATCTTTCAAAACCGCACCAGCAATCCGTTTGTAATCAAATCCGTGATGCTCATAAAAATTTCGATCTTCAGTTGCAATGACAGCGTCTAGCAAAAATGGTGAAATTTCATCCAAACCAACCCAATATCGCCTTTCCGCCGTAAACTTATCGCCAATTTGATGATCATTATTATCGAGAAAAACCGAAGCTTTCGGAACACTAAGTGACGGCGCGCCAGCTATTTGCGCATATAGCCGAAGTGAACCATATAATGTGAGCATCGCTGTAAGCATGGTCAAAGTGAGCAAAGAAATCCTGCGCCAAAAAATACGTCTTTTTTGCTTTTTCACATAAACTGTACGTCGCATAATATCCCCCGTTCCGTCCATGTTGTTCTTTGTAGTATGCAACGCAAATCAATAGATTAAACGGAAAAAATTGCATTATTTATCACAATTGACAGCCTTAATTGGAATATTACGCAGAAAAACGCTATAATAAGAGGATATTTTTACGAAGAAGGTGAACGAGGTGGAATCGAAAAAGATAGGTCAACCTGTAAGGATTCGGCTTCATTCATCAATCCGGCATCCAGGACAGGAAATCGAGACACATGAATTACAAGCAACAGGTCGATTAATAGAAAAAGCGAACACGTTCTATTTGAAATACGATGAAGATCATAATGGTGAAAACATACAAACCACATTGAAAATAAGTGAACAGGACGCACTTATTATGCGAAGCGGCGCGGTTAAAATGCGACTCCCGTTTGATACAGAACAAAACAGGGTCGGCGAATACGGCAACGGACCCGCAACATTTCCGTTACAAGTGAAAACAAATCATCTTGAATTTACTGAGGAATCAAAAGGCGGTCAATTCAAAGTTCAATATGAATTACATACAGAAGGATCACTTCTAGGAACTTACAAATTAAACATCACCTATACGGAGGGAACAAAATGAACGCAGTCGAGCAAATCCAACAAAAAGTGAAATCAGCCATACATGAAGCAATCGTTCAGGCAAAACTAACAGAAGAAGAAAATATACCATCCGTCATGCTGGAAACGCCTAGAAATAAAGAAAACGGCGACTACGCAACAAATATCGCGATGCAACTCACAAAAATTGCGAAAAAGCCGCCACGTGCAATCGCGGATGCCATCGTCGAACATATCGACAAAGAAAATGGATCCATCGAGTCTATCGATGTTGCAGGTCCTGGTTTTATTAACATCACATTGAAAAAAGATTATTTACAAGAAGTCGTGAAAACGGTTCTTGACCAAGGCGCGGCATACGGTCGCAGTAATTCAGGCAACGGGGAGAAAATTCAAGTCGAGTTCGTATCCGCGAATCCGACAGGCGATCTTCATTTAGGTCATGCGCGCGGAGCATCAGTCGGAGATTCCCTTTGTAACGTACTAGACTTTGCGGGCTATAACGTTGAAAGAGAATATTATATCAACGATGCAGGCAGTCAAATCGACAATCTAGCACTATCCGTTGAAGCACGTTACTTCCAAGCGCTTGGAGAGGAAAAAGAACTTCCAGAAGACGGCTATCAGGGACAAGATATTATCGATATTGCCAATAAGCTTGTTGGAGACTTCGGCGACAAATATAAAAACATGCTTGAAAAAGAACGTTATGACTTTTTCCGCGAATACGGTTTGAAATATGAACTTGAAAAGTTGAAAACAGACTTGGAAAACTTCCGAGTGCCTTTCGATAACTGGTTCTCAGAATCCACATTATACGGAAGCGGAAAAATAGAAAGCGCGATGAACAAACTGAAAGAGAACGGTCATATCTTTGAAGAAGACGGCGCGACTTGGTTCCGTTCAACGACATTCGGCGATGACAAAGACCGCGTGTTAATTAAAAATGACGGATCCTTCACGTACATCACGCCGGATATCGCTTACCATGAAGACAAAATCCAACGCGGATTCGACACGCTCATTAACATTTGGGGAGCAGACCACCACGGCTATATTCCGAGAATGATGGCGGCAATCGAAGCGCTAGGCTACGGAAAAGATAAATTAGAAGTAATCGTCGCGCAAATGGTGCATCTATATAAAGACGGCGAGCGCATGATGATGAGTAAACGTACTGGTAAAGCCGTTACACTACGTGAACTTGTCGAAGATGTTGGCCTCGATGCCGTTCGTTATTTCTTCGTGATGCGTTCTGGAGACACACAAATGGACTTCGACCTAGACCTTGCAGTTTCCGAGTCCAATGAAAATCCGGTGTACTATGCACAATACGCACACGCGCGAATCTCTTCAATTCTTCGCCAATCAAAAGAACTGGATCTCAATCCATCAGCAGACGGCGCTGCATTATTAACGGCAGAACGTGAAATTGATCTATTGAAGAAAATAGGAGATTTCCCGCAAGTAGTAGCGGACGCAGCAAGAATGCGCGCACCACACCGCGTTGCAACTTATATCCAAGAACTAGCAGCAACATTCCATTCATTCTACAACGCTGAAAAAGTCTTGGACCCTGAAAACCGCGAACTATCCGAAGCGCGTCTAGCACTAATCACAGCAACACGCACAACCATCGCAAACGCCCTAAACCTAATCGGCGTATCAGCACCAGAAAGAATGTAATTACTCACTAATACCACCACACCCGAGAAATTGTTGACGACAGTTTCCCTGGTGTGGTGGTTTTTTGAAATTAAATAGTTCAATAAGTGAAGATTGTGCGGGAAGATTGTGATACCTTTAATTTAAAAGTTAGTATGGCATGCTGTGGTGCCACTTCTGTAGAGATTCGTCTTTTGTTTGTCGTTAGAATGGTCTTTTTAAGGATCGTTCTTGTAGTGATTTCCTTGTTGACAAGAGTAATTTGAATTGTCACGTGAATCACTCACTTAATTATGAAAATGATAAAACAGCACTTTATACTTAATGAAAAAGAGTGGGATATGTGGAAAAGATTTTAAAAAGTACAGAGCTTGGAATATTTGTTTATAATGAAGAACTGATCTCCTATGAATTAGAAATAGATAAGGTTCCGTGGTCGTTAAAAATGAATGACCAGATGGAAAAAGCCGATCAATTGATGAAAAGAGCAGAAGTCCTATTTAAGAATAGGCACGAATTTAATACAAAGGTAAAAGTGTCTATTGCAGAAGAGCTGCTCGATTATAAAAATGATTTCTGGCCTGTGTACGATGAAGACGATGAAAACTTAGATTGGGACAAAGTGGATGCTGGAGAATATGATACAACCAGAGAACGATTTACTGAAGCCATTACTCTTTTGGGAATCGAGATAAAGGTTGATAACATTTATCTGGAGTACGATGATGGAGATCTATTTGGAGGACACCGAATTCATGTCTTACTTGATAAAAATGGGCAATTGTTGAAAGCTGAAATTTAAAGTTTCTTTCTTTAACTCCTCCTACCTAATGTAAAAGTAAGTTATTCCTCAATCTCCCCACCATATTTATGATGAAGGCAGTTGATTGGAGTGGAGGGCGGCGACTCCAGCGGGATGTAGCGGGACGTATGGAGAAAGAAGTTCATTTCTCCTTTGGTGAGACCCCGCAGTGGAGCAATAGCGACCGAGGAGGCTCACCGCCCGCCCCGTGGAACGCGTCCGCCCGCAACGGAAATCAACGGTCTATTTACAATACGTATACTTGAATAATGGATTTTTCTATAACACGGTAAAGTTTGAAACTCTATCAACAGTCTTAATACAAGGGGGGAATGTCTGTGCGTAAACTAATATCAATCATCCTAATAACCGTGGGCGCAGGAATTTGCCTATACGCAGCCTTTCAATTCAGCGTTGCCTACTTTCAACAAGACAAAATGTTGAAAGAAGCAAAAGCATTTGTCTCCGATGAAGTTATCTCGCGCGATGAATTAACAGCTAAGGACACTAAACCTGCCGTTTATGACGACTTAAAAGAAGGCGATTCAATCGGTATTTTGTACATTCCGCGGCTAGACCGTGAAATCCCAATCATAGAAGGAACCCACGAAGACGAATTAGCCAAAGGCGTAGGCCATTTCAGCAGCACCGCCTTACCCGGCCAAAACGACCAAATCCTATTATCAGGGCACCGCGACACCGTATTTCGCCAATACGGGGAGCTCGAGCACGGCGATGAAATTCACGTCAAAATGAAAAACGGCACATTCGTCTACACGATTTACGATACAGAAATCGTCGACGCCGACGACCGAACAGTCATCCGTTCAACAGCACCAGATGAAATTCTAACATTATCCACCTGCTATCCATTTTCCTATATCGGAAGCGCACCGGATCGGTACATCATCTACGCGAAATGAGTTCCAATGTCCTCGACACAATTAAAATTTGTAGTATACTAAGAATCGACCATACAAAAACATACCCAAACATAAAGGTGCCTCGCTGTAACGAACGAGGTTAAAAGGGAAGTCGGTTCAATTCCGACGCGGTCCCGCCACTGTAAGTGTGAGCAATTCGCAGGAACGTCACTGGAAAATTCCGGGAAGACGCGAAACGCTGTGAACACGAGCCAGGAGACCTGCCTTTATAAATCTACCAAAACCTACGAGGAATAGGATTGGTGAAAATCTGCCTTTTTGGTGTTAGATTTTTACTGACTTTATTCCTCCGTAGCGATACGGGGGATTTTTATTTGGAAAAAATGGAGGAAAAAGAATGAAGAATCTATTGAAGTTAATGCTTACGTCGGTATTGGCAGTACTTTTGCTAGCTGCATGCGGAGGAAATGCGGCAGACGATAAACCGAAAGAAAACGAAACAAATACAGAAAATGCAGCTAATGAAGAAACAGAATTCCCAGTAACGCTGACAGACGCTGTCGGCAATGAAGTAACGATTGAAGAGGCCCCAACAAAAGTTGTCTCAATGATTCCAAGCAACACAGAGATTTTATTCGGACTTGATTTAGCAAATGAAGTTGTCGGTGTTAGTGATTATGATGATTATCCAGCCGAAGCTGCTGAAAAAGAAAAAATCGGTGCAATGGAATTTAATGTTGAAGCGATTATCGCATTAGACCCAGATATCGTTTTCGGACACGAATCAGCATACGGAATGTCTGAAGAAGGGTACCAGCAAATTCGCGATGCAGGAATTTCTGTATTTGTCGTAAAAAATGCGTTGAACTTTGAAGAAACCTACGAAACGATTGAAACAATCGGTAAAGCAACAGGCAAAACAAAAGAAGCATCTGAAATCATCAATGAGATGCAAGCAAAAGTCGATGAAGTCATCGCAAAAGTAAAAGATGTTAAAGCGAAAAAGACCGTATTTGTCGAAACGTCACCGGCTCCTGAAATTTACACACCAGGTGCTAATACATTTACACAAGAATTGCTCGGCTTAGTCGGTGCAGAAAATGTTGCAGCAGACCAAGAAGGTTGGGTTCAAATGGATCCAGAAGAAATCATTAAGAGAAACCCGGATGTCATTGTCGTCATGTACGATTACATAGACACGGCAGTTGAAGATGTTTACGCGCGCGATGGCTTCGACACAATTACAGCGATCAAAGAAAAAGCGGTCGTTCAAGTAGATGAAAATATCACTAGTCGCCAAGGTCCGCGACTTGCTGAAGGACTCGAAGCATTTGCAAAAGCAATTTATCCAGAGGCCTTCGGTGAATAAATCAAGCGTCGCCTACATCGTATCCATCGCCACACTCGTTGTGGCGATTTGGCTCGGTGTATCGATCGGTACGGTGGATATTCCGCTAAGCACTTTCTGGAATAGAGGAGCGGACGAAATCGCGACAAACATCCTATGGAAAATCCGCATGCCAAGGGTTTTATTGGCAGGACTTGTCGGTGCATCACTGGCTATTGCCGGCGCAGCTTTCCAAGGGCTTTTGAAAAATCCGCTGGCAGATCCTTACACACTCGGAGTGTCATCCGGCGCCTCGGTTGGTGCTGTGATGACACTTTTTTTCGGTCTGTCAATTCCGGTTCTCGGCGCATACACGCTTCCTGTTTTCAGTATGATTGGGGCCGCATTGACGATGTTTCTTGTACTAGGCTTTGCACGACTCGTCGACAGAGCCATGAAAATGGAAACAATCATTTTAACAGGAATCATTTTCGGTTCATTTCTAGGATCGGTTTTATCCCTGATGATTGCGCTCACTGGCGAAGAATTACGGCAAATTATCGGTTGGCTTCTCGGCAGCGTTTCGATGCGAGGCTGGAATTACATCATGATGATTCTTCCTTTCGTATTGATTGGATCGGCCATCCTATGGTTCAACCGACGCGAATTAAATGCCATGCTATTCGGCGAAGAACGTGCGCATCACCTCGGCGTGAACGTAAAACGCCGGAAATTCATGATCTTAATCGGCGGGTCGATTTTAACCGGTTCGGCCGTTGCCGTATCTGGAACAATCGGCTTTGTCGGTCTCGTCGTCCCGCATATGACGCGGCTTATGTGGGGAACTGATCATCGTCATTTATTAACATTATCTTTTATGAACGGCGCATCTCTACTCATCATTTGCGACCTCGTCGCGCGAACGATCATCTCGCCAACGGAACTACCAGTCGGCGTCATTACGGCATTTATCGGTGCACCAGTTTTTGCATTCATCTTTTACCGTCAAAGAAGGAGAGGAACGATGTAATATGTTACAAGTTGAAAACCTATCAGGTGGTTACGGCGATGAATTAGTCGTCAAATCCGTCTCCTTCGACGTGAAAAAAGGCGAAGTACTCGGCATATTGGGGCCGAACGGCAGCGGGAAGTCCACATTATTAAAAATAATCTCAGGTATTTTATCTGCACAAAGCGGTTCGGTAACGATTGACGGGAAGAAAGCATCCAATTACACGCAAAAAGAATTCGCCCGAAAAGTAGCGGTATTGCCCCAATTGCATGCCCATGCATTTTCCCATTCAGTAAGGGAAACAGTTGAACTCGGCAGATACCCGCACCAAACAGGAATCTTTTCTTCCTGGTCGGATGAAGACGAGCACGCCGTCACGGAAGCGATGAAAAGCACAGCAGTCACGCGTTATGAAAACCAATCCATTGAATTATTATCAGGCGGCGAACAACAGCGAGTTTTCGTTGCCCAAGCACTCGCACAAGTCGCGCCGATTTTATTATTAGATGAACCAACAAATCACTTGGACATCGCCCATCAACAACAACTACTGGACACAATCCGAAAAGAAGCCGTTGAAAAAGGACTCACCGTTATTTCGGTTTTTCACGACATTAACTTAGCTTCTTTATATTGTGACCGACTGCTTCTAATGGACAACGGCAAGATTTCAAAAATCGGCCCGCCGCAGGAAGTTGTCAAAGAACAAGCGATAGAAACCGTTTATCATGCGCGCATAAAAACACAGCCGCATCCGGAATTGCCGAAACCGCAAATAACACTGCTTCCGGATGTGAATGGTGAAAAAATTGCAACGAAAGTGACCAGAGCGAATTTTTTCAGCTCAAAAGAATTCGTCGTTTTCCGTGCCAGCCAACCACTAAAAACAATATCATCAGCAGTTCATAATGCGGGAATGGGTTGGTATCGGACATTTGTAAACCGCCATGTGGATAGCAGCTATAACCACGATGATGTAAATAGCGAAATGGCAACCTATCTGGAGAAAAAAGGATTCCCATTAACTGAAACCGTTGCAATGATGACGGCAGTTACCACAGAACATGTCGAGATTGGCGAATACGCGGGCGATTTCGGAAAGGTTTTAATCGCAGTGACTGCAGGAATCGGCAATGCAGTCGACGTATCTCAAGCAATTACGCGCGATGAACCACCGAAAGTAGGCACGATCAATACTTGGGTCATTATCAACGGAGAATTACCGGATGAAGCATTTATTCAAGCAATGATTACAGCAACCGAAGCAAAGTCAAAAGCGCTTCAAGTGGAAAATGTACAAGATCCGTTGACCAATACAATCGCAACCGGTACGTCGACAGATAGTATTCTCGTCGCAGCTACCCAGCAAGGAAAAATGCTTCCATACGCCGGTCCAATCACGGAACTAGGCAAACTAATCGCGCACGGAGTCTTCGATTGTACAGTAAAAGCGATTCAGTCCTATAAGAAAGCGAAAGGGTGGCCGACTTGATCCCGGCGCACTTCATAGCCATTTCGATTGGTTTTTTACTGGATCGAATCATAGGCGATCCACCCAACTGGCCGCATCCTGTCCGGTGGATCGGTACATTTATTTCAAAAATGACTTCTCGTCTGAATAAAGGAAAATACCGCACACTCAAAGGCGCAATTGTTCTTTTTTTAACCGTGTTGATTGTTTTTGCTATCGTATTTGTCATTGTCGAGTTTGCATATTCTCTACATATACTGACTGGCATCGCGATAGAGAGTGTTCTTATCGCCATCGGTCTCGCACAAAAAAGTTTAAGAGATGCAGCATTGGACGTTTACAATCCGCTTGTCGCGGGTGAAATTACTGAAGCACGTACGAAACTATCATGGATTGTCGGTCGAGATACCGATAAGCTTGATGAAAGTGAGATTTCACGAGCAACGATAGAAACGGTATCGGAAAACATTGCGGACGGTGTGACTTCGCCGCTATTTTGGGCATTTTTACTCGGAGCACCTGGATTATGGTTGTATAAAGCAGTCAATACGTTGGATTCAATGATTGGCTATCGAGATGAACGATACGAGAAATTCGGTAAATTCTCCGCACGCGCTGATGATTTATTGAACTTAATTCCAGCACGAATCACCGGATTACTTATGATTCTTTATGCGCCAAATAAAAGTCATCTCCCATTTCTCAAACGATTTTCGGGATGGTTGAAAGATGCCCGTCGACATCCAAGTCCAAATAGCGGTTACTTGGAAGCGGCAACCGCCTGGCAACTTGGCGTTTCGCTGGGCGGAAAAGCAACTTATCGAGGTCGGAAATCAGAGCGACCAAAACTCGGACCCGGTCTAGTTCCGTTGGATGCGACGCATATAAAAGCCACGATTTTTGAACTGGATGTCATTTCGTTCTTTTTTTGGTTTATAGGTACTGTCCTAGGAGTGTTGATAAATGCAATTACCTGAACATGGCGCAAATCCATTTAAACTATACAAAAAACTTGGCGTAATTCCGCCGGATCGTATTTTAGATTTTAGCGAAAATGTTAATCCAGCAGGTCCCCCGAGTAGCGTTCAAAAAATCTGGGCGGATTTATTCAATAAAATAAATCAGTATCCAGATCCTGAAGGCGAGCCGTTTATAACAGCCGCCGAAAACTTCCATCAGATCGACAGGAAATCCTTGTTCGTTGGTAACGGGGCAGCAGAACTGTTATCACTGATGGCTGAAAGATACAGAGGGAAAAAAGCAGTTATTGTGCACCCGACATTTTCGGAATATGAAACAACTTTGAAAGCGAAAAACGTTGATATCATACGTGTTTTATCCACAGAAGAAAGTGGATTCAAATTACCGATGAATGAAATTCAGAAAGCAATGGAAAATGCATCCGTACTATATTTATGTACGCCAAACAATCCGACCGGCATCTTACCTGAGCGTAAAGAACTGATTGAACTGGTTCATCACGGTGCGAAAGTGAACTGTGAAATTGTCCTAGACGAAGCATTTATCGACTTTATAGATGAGTCACTATCATTCATATCAAAGATAAAAGAATTTCCACACGTAATCATCGTCCGTTCGATGACGAAAATGTATGCCATTCCAGGAATTCGCCTCGGTTATGTCGTCGCGAATCCAACCATTATTTCAGAGATTAAAGCACATGCCCCGCATTGGAACGTGAACGGCATTGCGGCCCAAGTCGGCGCATTATGTTTGGAAGAAGCTGAATACCGAGAAAAGTCGATTCAACACAGCGATGAACAACGAAGAAATTTGAAAGCGTTTCTCGAGACAAATGACTGTACAGTGACCGATTCTGTCGTGAATTATCTTTCATTCAAACCAGGCGGGGACCGAACTTCTCGTCAACTCCATGCAGACTTATTGCAACGCGGGATTGTCCTAAGGCATTCCGAGAACTTCTACGGCATGGACGGCGAATGGTTGCGAATCGGCATGAAGAATGCTGAAGAAATGGCTGTCTTAAAAGAGGAGTTGGCTATATGGTTCGCGGAAAACTGACGTTCATAAGCGGCGGCGTTCGAAGCGGGAAAAGTGCTTTTGCTGAAAAATTACTCGTCGAAAAAGCCGGAAATTGCGGTGGACGACTCGTCTATATTGCATCAGGAACTGCGACGGACGCTGAAATGAAAAAACGCATCGAAACCCATCGACAAGACCGCGCTGACTACAACTGGATGACGATTGAAAAACCTGTGAAGTTGGAAGAAGTCGTGCCTTTCATTCGAAAAAATGATTTTGTCCTATGGGATTGTTTAACGACTTGGCTGGCGAATGAATTATATGCTGGTTGGGAAACGGGAACTGCTTGTATCGCACGACCTAATTGCATGGCGCGAAAAGAAGCTCAACTTTATAAAACAATTGAGGCGATTTTGGCAAAAGCCCCGCAGCTCGTTATCGTATCAAATGAAGTGCTAGATGATTTGCCGCCACAAGATGCGGAAACAAAAACGTATCGAAGGTGGCTCGGTGTGATTCACCAAAAGCTCGTTGCACGGGCCGATACTGCGATTGAAATGGAATTTGGCATGCCGACGTTTTGGAAAAAGGGGGACGCTTGATGAACGGATTAATCGTCTTAGGAACCGCCTCAGATTCCGGAAAATCGATGATCTGCACAGCACTATGCCGCATATTAGCCGATGAGGGAGTGCGTGTGACGCCGTTCAAATCACAAAACATGTCTCCTTTTACAGCGCGGGCTGAAAACGGCGAAGTGATAAGCCGTGCGCAGTTCATACAAGCGACAGCTGCCAGAACGACTCCATCAACTTATATGAATCCAATTATGCTAAAACCGTTAGCGAATTTGAAATCAGAAGTGTTCATTTTGGGTGAGAAATTCGGTTCTATCGTTGGGATGACGTACCGAGAACAATTTTTTCACCGTGCGATTGAGGCGATTCGTTTATCGCTAGCAAAATTGTCGGAAACGTATGAGACGGTCATCATTGAAGGCGCGGGAAGTCCTGCAGAAGTCAATCTGAATGACCGAGAAGTTGTCAATATGCGTGTGGCGGAAATCGCAGATGTCCCCGCGGTGTTAGTCGCCGACATTGACCGGGGCGGTGCCATTGCATCCGTTGTTGGAACACTTGAGCTTCTTGTACCGAAGCATCGCGCTCGTGTAAAAGCGATTCTTATTAATAAATTTCATGGGGACATCTCTTTATTTAAAGAAGGGATCGAATTCATCGAATCATACACTGGCATTCCTGTTATTGGCGTTATTCCGTACAAAGCGAATCACGGCATTGAAGAGGAAGATGCAGATCGTCCAGTGGCGAAGGCTCCCGTGGGTATTGATAGATACGATGCATGGGCGGATCATGTGAAAGCGCATATGGACTGGCCATTGATGAAGGAAATTCTATCGCAAGGGGGAAAATGATGAACGGCATCTTGCTTGCATTGCAATTTTTCACAGTGCTTCCAATACGAAAAGAATTGCCGCTCGGTCGAAAAGAAGTGACCGCGATGTATATAGCACTTCCGTTCGTAGGGGCGGCAATCGGACTCATTATGTACGGTGTTTCGGAATTACTGCTCAGCGGTTTTTCGACTGGCACATTCCTCGCGGCTGTATTCATCGTGTTGACAGGAATACTCCTGACAGGTGGTTTGCATCTCGACGGTTGGACCGACACCGCGGATGCGTTCTTTTCCTATCAAGACCGGGAAAAACGGCTTGAAATTATGGAAGATCCACGGATTGGCGCGTTCGGTACAATGGCGTTAGTTTTTCTTATCCTAATAAAAATCGCTATATTTCATGAGGTTATGGAACAGGATTTAGCGCATTTTATGCTGTTTGCTGCAATCCCTTTCCTCGCAAGGATTGGAATGAATATTTATTTTTCTACCATACCTACCGCTAAAAAATCGGGGCTTGCGCATTTTTTTCAAGAAAAACTTCATCCAAGAATCGTAGTCTTTGTTTCGCTACTAAGTGGACTTGCCATATCAATCGTAGTCTGGCTCTTAGTTGAAAGCGTTATCGTTCCACTTCTTTTATTCATCCTGCTGGCAATCGGTATTTTGCTCTTCCGTCACTGGTCATTAAAACATTTCGGAGGCGTAACGGGCGATTTATCAGGCGCATTCATTGAAGGGATGGAGGTTATTTTATGGTTTGCAGTATTACTGTTCATTTAATCCGTCATCTTCCCACAATTGGCAATCAAAAACGCCAGTATATCGGTTGGACAGATGAGTCGATTTTACCCATCGGCGAACCTACATCAGCGGTGCTGTCCTGGAAGCCCGAAATCGTTTACGGAAGCGACTTGATGCGTTGTCGAGAAAGCGCGGCACTGTATTTTCCTGAATCGATATATGAATCTGACGAGCGATTTCGTGAAAGTCATTTCGGTGCGTGGGAAGGAAAAACGTATGAAATGTTGAAAGATAATAAGACGTATCGTTCTTGGATTGATGAACCATATAAAAATACACCACCGAATGGTGAAAGTTTACTAGACGTGAAGAATCGAGTGCTAAACGCACTGGCAGAAATGCCCGATGGCAAAGCGGAATATTTCATCGTCACGCATGGCGGTCCGATTCGGATGATGTTGACACAATTTTCACCGGAAAAACAGGATTTTTGGTTCTGGCAAATTCCACACGGATCGGTTTGGTCATTAAAGTGGAGGAATCGAAACGACTTTGTGGAGGGGAAAAGATGCACGTCATTATCGGCGGTGCCCATAACGGGAAACGAGAATTTGTTCGAAAGTTACTAACTGAAGAAGACATCACTTGGCATGTAGGAGAAATTCCTGAACCTGGAAATGATACCGTTGTCATAGCAGGACTGGAAAATTGGTTGGCTCAATGCGAATTAAGTGAAGAAAATGCAACTGATTTTATTTTAAAAGCAGTAGAAAATCGACGAGCCATTATCATTTTGACCGATATTAGCCGAGGAATCGTACCGATGGATGCAAATCTTCGCAAGCTGCGCGATACATGCGGTAGATTGTATCAACGACTATTCGCAGAAGCGAGTGAAGTAACAAAAGTTTGGTACGGCATTCCACAACACATAAAGAAAAGGGGAGATTAAAATGAAAATCTATACAAAAACTGGGGACAAAGGCAAAACAAGTTTAATCGGAGGACGCGTCGACAAAGACGATCTTCGCGTTGAAGCATATGGCACAATGGACGAACTAAATTCATTCGTAGGAAAAGCGATGACGGAACTCGATCCAACTAAATTTGCAGATTTACTCCAAGACCTCGAAGCGATTCAAAATGAGCTATTCGACGGGGGCGGAGATCTTTCCAACGTCATGAAAGAACGCCATTATAAATTAACCGAAGAACCGATCGCAGTGTTGGAAAAGCGAATTGACGAATTAATGGATGAAGCGCCGCCGCTTGAAAAGTTCATTTTACCAGGCGGATCTCCAGCATCGGCCACGCTCCATATTGCGCGCACGGTCACAAGACGCGCTGAACGTCAAACGGTGACATTGATGAAAGCGGAAGAAGATGTATCGCCAGTTGTCGGACGTTATTTAAATCGACTATCCGATTACTTTTTCGTCGCAGCCCGCATCGCGAATTCACGAATCAACATCCCAGATAACGAATATGTACGGAGCGCGAAAGTGTTTCGAACAGAAAATACCGATAAGAAAAAAGATAACAAATGAAACTAAAACATTTAACGCTAACCGCCATGTTTACTGCCTTATGTGCAGTAGGCGGTTTAGTGAAAATCCCAATGGGTATCGGTTCAACTGCACTCGATTCTGCACCGGCACTCCTATCGGCAGCATTTTTACCGCCCGTTTTTTCAGGAACCGCTGCCCTTTTAGGCCATATCGCATCGGCTATGTATTCAGGGTTTCCATTAGGTCCTTTTCATCTCCTGATAGCGCTTGAAATGTTCGTCATCGTCTTGATTTTCGCACGTCTTCACAAAGCAAAAAAGAACGTGTTGAAATGGATTGTTTTCATTGTCGCAAACGGCTTACTGGCACCACTGCCATTTTACTTTCTCATTTCACCGGCTTTCTTTATAGCTGCAGTCCCAGCCATTTTCATCGCGACAGTCATAAACGCCATGATCGCAGCAATCATATACCCAGCATTAAAACATGTTAAAGGTAAAGGATTAGGTGGATTTCAATGAGAAATGCAATCGATATTGGCAATGATTTTATCATCACAACTGACAATTCAGGCGGCATCGGGGAGAAGCCAGGAGATGTCATTTCTGTTTCAGACCATATGACTGCGTTTTTTGCTGCCCGAGTCACCTTGCTTGAACAATGGGCAGCAAATGCAGAGCCCGTCACTATATTAATACATAATTTTAGCGGAAGTGAAAGTTGGGAAAAGTACGTTCAAGGTGTAGAGGATTTATTCCAAGAAGCAGGCTTAGAAATTCCAACAATTACCGGCAGTTCGGAAACGAATATGGACCTCACCCAATCAGCCGTTGCGGTGACAATGATCGGCAAGAAAAATCCCGCACTACTTCATGAAGACGTACAATGGTTCACCTACGGAACACCCCTCGTTGGTAATGAAGTAACCGAACACGCCAACAAAATAGCCAACCTACGAAAAATTCGTGAAGCAATGGACATCGGAATTGTTAAACGACTCTGGCCAGTCGGCTCTCGTGGAATTTTAGCTGAAGCACGGGAAATGACGCGAAACGATAAACTTTCGGTTGAATCGGTTGTCGATGTAGTAAAGTCTGCTGGCCCCGCAACCGTCGTTATCGTAGGAATCCCCACTTCTAAAATCAATAATGCGTATTCACATTTCGGTGGATTGTTGAATGAATTATATATGGAATAACTTTATTCGTATTAAGATGAGTACCGCGTTTATTGATGATCAAAAAACTTAATTTAATAGTTTGAGATTGAACAGAGATTTTCTTAAATCATGTTCAGCAAACGGATCAGATTATGAAGTTTTTGTAGTAAAAGGGGATTAAGTTATGGGACAAAAGCATTCTAATAATAGTAACAGGGGAACCCTTATAGGTATCGGTAAAATCTTATTAATCCTACTTATCGTTTTTGATGTTTATTTATTTTCACAAAAACATCAATAGTTATCAAGTCACTTGCGGCAGGTTCTTTTGTGTTGTTAATGATTTTCCTTATTTTAAGCCTAAGAAAGTTCGTAAAACCGCAAAGAAAGGTCATATAGTTCCGCAAAAGGGCGCAATTCTGGAATGATAATTAGTACTGATATTGTACAAAAAAGCCATATTGCTAAGTTGAAAAACATCAGGAGAGAGCTGATTATATGGATTTATGGTTTATTATTAAAGAGCGTCATATGCTTCTTTCTGTACTTTTTATTATTATGTTATTGAGCTTGTTTTTATTTTTAGCTATTTGGAAAAATCGTTCCGATGTGCCGAGAAGTTTAACTGTAATAATAAGTTTAATTTGTATGGTCATAATTGTTCTATCAATATTTGCATTAGTTTTTGCAGTTTCTTTTGGTAATAATTCTTAAAATATATTTCCGTAAACAAGTGCGATTGCTTAATGGCCCGATTGTGTCCATATCACACAATCGGGCCATTATGTGGCATGGAGCTCTAATAATAATGTGATGCAATGCGAGTAAATGAATGACTATTCTCAAGAAGAACTGATTCAAAATCAATTGGAGCATTAAGCTCTAGGATTTCTAGGTTGTATTAATCCTTAGCTATGTTTGGAAGGAGATATTTCTTTGGTGGAGTTAAGAGAAATTAATGAGGACAATTATGAAGAATGTTTAAACTTGCGTATAACTGATATCAATTTGGACTTTGTAGACCCTGTAGCGTGGTCTTTAGCCGAAGCATGGGTGCTTTATGATAATTCACGCCCCTTTGCGATTTATGCCGATCATGTGATGGTGGGCTTTGTTTCGATGTATATTGGCGATAATAACCCCCAAATCATAAATTTCATGATAGATAGCCGTTTTCAAAAAAGAGGCTATGGAATAGCAGCGGCTTGGCTTTGTGTTGAATATTTGTGTAAAGAATACAATGCAAGTCGGATTTCCTTACCGGTTAATTTGGGAAATATAACCGCACAAAAATTTTGGCGCAACATAGGCTTTGAAACAACAGACGATATGGAGAACGGTTATCTTTATATGCGGATGTACATACCTGAGAAGCAAGTCTGAGGAACTCATTTCCATAAACGGGCGCGATTGCTTAATAAGCGACTATGTCCATTTCAAACAAACTGGCCAGATTGTCGAGGATTTAATGTTTGTTTTTGGGGGGGAAGAAGAATGAATAATAAAACGTTTATATTGTTATTAGTAGTCTTGGGAATTAACACTTTGCGATATGGGTCCTATCTTTTAGAAGGATCTACAAGTACATATTATTTAATATTCTTTTCTTTAAATTTGTTATCTTTGATTGTAGTCATCATAACATTAATAAAACTGATGCGAACTGAATTTCAGAAAGAAAACTGCAATGAGTAAGTGGTACCTGTGCAAGAAACTATCGTGAAAGTTTAAACAATCATAATTGTTTGTTGCACAAGTACGTTCTTTTTAAAAAAAGAGGGGTGGAACTTTGAAAAAGATTTCCTTAATTTTTTCATTTGGAGCCATGGTACTACTTTATTTAATCGGCTACATCACTAATATAGATTTTCTTATATTTAAAATTTCACCCACACAAACCGAGATTGCCTTTTTGCCAATCGTAGTTGGATGTATTATAGCGATTATATGTGACATCGCTATAAAAAACGTGAAAACACGATAATTAAGAAATGATTAGCGGGAATCTAGTGAAGGATGCTCGCGCGATTAAAGAGCATAACAATCGCTATCCTCTTTTTGTTTTGCCCTAAACTCACTGTATTTGCAGAAAGATCTGCACGTTAGAAAGAGCAACTAAATAACATACTATATAAATTGAGATTTATAGTTGATTGCAGTGGAGGGGGGACGACTCCCGCGGGAATAGCATCAACCGAAAGCCCCGCAGGAGCGCAGCGACGAGGAGATTGAGGTGATGCCCGCAGGAAAGCGTCCCCCCGGAACGGAAATCAACGGTCTACAAGAAAACTGCCAGTATAAAACAATAATAACTCATCAACATTTTCATAACTATTTAAATATTACCATTGACTGAATGCTCATTCATTACTATACTAAAAATAGATTATCGACATTAGTATTATTTTCTACTACACTATTCATAACGTAAAAAGTTTCACTATTTGGAAAGGGGAGAAAACAAATGGGCCCATTGCTCATCGCGAACTGGATTTTATTTCTCGCTGTCGTCGCCTATGCGTTAGCTCTATTCACGCATTTAATTAAAACAAGAATACAATTTATCAAATTAGGACGAAAAACAGAGTTTGATGAAAACGTTAGAGAACGTCTACAAAACATCTGGATCTACGTTTTCGGACAAAAGAAACTATTAAAAGACAAAAAGAGCGGAATCATACACGTCCTGTTCTTCTACGGATTCCTGATGGTACAATTCGGGGCGATCGACCTCATTTGGAAAGGCCTGAAACCAGGTTCACACTTACCATTCGGACCGGTCTACGGATTCTTCACGTTTTTCCAAGAAATCGTCGTCTTTACGATTTTAATCGCCGTAGTTTGGGCATTCCACCGCCGTTACGTCGAAAAACTTGTCCGTCTGAAACGCGGTTGGAAATCAGGACTAGTTCTAATTTTCATTGGTGGGCTAATGCTTTCGACACTATTAGCGAACGGCATGAACATGATTTGGCAAGGACATGAATTAACGTGGACAGAGCCAATGGCATCTTCCATCGCATTCATCTTCGGCGGGATCCCGACTGTCGCCGCTGCAAGCGTTTTCTTTTTCGCTTGGTGGATTCACTTATTAATTCTATTAACATTCTTGATCTACGTACCACAATCAAAACACGCTCACTTGATTGCCGGTCCTGCAAACGTTTACTTTCACCGCCTTGATAACGTTGGAAGACTGATTCCAATCGATTTCTCTGCGCTGGAAGAAGAAACTGAAAACGAAGAGGACATGCCAGCACTCGGGGTAGGAAAGATTACAGACTTCACCCAGCTGCAAATGATCGACTTTTACGCTTGTGTCGAATGCGGACGCTGTACGAATATGTGTCCAGCGACAGGAACTGGAAAAATGTTATCGCCTATGGACTTAATCACAAAGCTTCGAGATAACTTAACCAATCACGGCGCGTTTGTGACGAAACAAAAGCCTTGGGTTCCTGCACCAATGTTTGCGGACACACAAGGGAACCAAATCGCAATGGCTGCCGGACTTGAAGGCGCAACCATGGACGAAATTTACAGCCCGTCACTAATCGGCGACGTCATTACCGAAGAAGAAATCTGGGCGTGCACAACTTGCCGTAACTGTGAAGACCAATGTCCAGTGATGAACGAGCATGTCGACAAAATTATCGACCTGCGTCGTCATCTCGTCATGGTCGAAGGTAAAATGGATCCGGATGCACAACGCGCGATGACAAACATCGAGCGCCAAGGAAATCCATGGGGACTTAACCGTAAAGAAAAGGAAAACTGGAGAGACGCAAGACCAGATCTCCATATTCCAACTGTTAAAGAGATGAAGAAAGCGGACGAAGAATTCGAGTATCTATTCTGGGTCGGTTCAATGGGCGCATTCGACAACCGGTCACAAAAGATCGCTTTGTCATTCGCACATCTATTAAACAAAGCCGGCATCAAGTTCGCAATTCTTGGCAATAAAGAAAAGAACTCTGGAGATACACCAAGACGTCTTGGTAACGAGTTTTTATTCCAAGAATTAGCCGAATCAAATATTAAGGAATTCGAAAAAGCGGGCGTTACAAAAATCCTTACAACAGACCCGCATGCATATAATATTTTTAAAAAAGAATACCCGGATTTCGGATTCAAAGCAGAAGTCATTCACCATACTGAATTGCTTTTCGATCTAGTCCAAAACGGAACACTGAAACCCGTTCATCCGATCAATGAAACAATCACGTTCCATGATTCATGTTACTTAGGCCGTTACAACGACGTCTATGACCCGCCACGTGAAATTCTAAAAGCAATTCCGGGCGTAGAATTAGTCGAGATGAAACGAAACCGTCAAGACGGCATGTGCTGTGGAGCGGGCGGCGGACTGATGTGGATGGAAGAAGATACGGGCCATCGCGTGAACGTCGCGCGAACTGAACAAGCAATCGAAGTGAACCCAGGAATTATTTCATCGGGTTGCCCATATTGCTTAACGATGTTGTCAGACGGCACGAAAGCGAAAGAAGTCGAAGATACAATCGGCACATACGATATTGCAGAGCTACTCGAACGTTCAATCTTTGGGGAAGATTTCGTAGTCGCAACTGAAGAAGTCGAGTCGATTTTACAATGACAAACTATTAATCTATTGCTACAATTAAAAACATACGATATACTGAGAGTAATTAAATGGGAGTGAAACTCACTCCCTTTTTTCTTGAAATGTTGTCGAGCGAGCGTTCAGTCGCTCTAATTTTACAAGGAATGAAAGCGTTATCAAAAACTTTTTGGAGGCGTTCATCGTGAAAAGAACAGTCATACTTGATGGAGCAAGAACGGCATTCGGACGATTTGGAGGGGCCCTATCCACTCTTTCGGCAAGCGATCTCGGGGGAGTTGCCATAAAAGAAGCGTTAACACGTTCCGGCGTGAAGGAAGATGAAGTCGACGAAGTCATTGTAGGAACGGTATTGCAAGCGGGCCAAGGACAAATTCCTTCCAGGCAAGCAGCCACAAAAGCGGGACTTCCATGGAGCACGAAAACAGAAACCATTAACAAAGTATGCGCTTCTGGAATGCGCAGCGTAACGCTCGGCGACCAACTTATCCGTCTCGGTGATGAAGAAGTAATCGTTGCAGGCGGTATGGAATCCATGTCGAACGCGCCGTATTATTTACCAAAAGCGCGATTCGGTTTGAAAATGGGCGACGCACCGTTAATCGACGGTATGGTTTTCGACGGGCTATCCTGTTCGTTTTCACCTGACAACGTTCATATGGGCACCTATGGCAATAAAACCGCAGATGAGTTCTCGCTAACGCGTGAAACACAAGACCGATGGGCGCTTCGCAGTCACGACCGTGCGCTAAACGCAATCGAAAATGGTTTATTCGCAGAAGAAATCGTTCCTGTCGAAATCACGCAACGCCGCGGCGATCCGATAAAAGTCGACACAGACGAAGCGCCTCGACGCGATACATCACTTGAAACACTCGCGAAACTGAGACCGGCTTTCGGTAAAGACGGAACAATTACTGCAGGAAATGCACCTGGTATAAATGACGGTGCCTGCGCACTCGTTTTGATGAACGAGGAACGTGCCGAACAAGAAGGAAAATCTGTGCTCGCGACAATTATCGGTCATGCAGAAGTGGCAATCGAGCCGGCAGACTTCCCGCAAACACCGGGTCTCGTCATCAATAAACTATTAGAAAAAACAGGGAAAAAACTAGAAGAAATCGATCTTTTTGAAATAAATGAAGCCTTTGCAGCCGTTGCGCTCGCAAGTTCAAAAATCGCTAAACTCGATCCGGAAAAAGTGAATGTCAACGGAGGAGCGGTGGCACTTGGTCACCCGATTGGAGCTAGTGGGGCACGCATAATTTTAACGCTTGCTTACGAGTTGAAACGTCGCGGCGGAGGAATCGGCATTGCATCGATTTGTTCAGGCGGCGGTCAAGGCGACGCGATTATGATTGAAGTTCCGAAGTCGGAATAATACGGGGGAATTATACATGACAATCCAAAAAGTAATGGTTATCGGCGCTGGGCAAATGGGCGGAGGAATCGCACAAGTTTGCGCCCAAGCGGGATACGACATTTTATTAAATGACATTAAAGAAGAATCCTACACAAAAGGGCTTGCAGTCATCTCGAAAAACCTTTCGCGCAATGTCGAAAAAGGACGCATGTCAGAAGAAGAAAAAACGGCAGTTCTCGGCCGCATCACGAAATCGCTTGATCTACAAGACGCCAAAAACGCAGATATCGTTATCGAAGCAGCCGTAGAAAACATGGAAGTCAAACGCTCGATTTTCGCGAAGCTTGACGAAATTGCACCTGATCATGCGATTCTTGCATCAAATACTTCATCACTTCCAATTACAGAAATTGCAGCAGCGACCAATCGGCCTGAAAAAGTAATCGGCATGCACTTCATGAACCCGGTTCCCGTGATGAAACTTGTTGAAATTATTCGAGGACTAGCGACAGACGATGAAGTTTACGAGGCTGTCGAAACGATGACGAAAAAATTGTCGAAAGTTCCAGTCGAAGTGAATGATTTCCCTGGATTCGTCGCAAACCGTGTACTCATGCCAATGATCAATGAAGCAATTTACACGCTGTACGAAGGCGTCGCGACAAAAGAAGCCATCGACGACGTGATGAAACTCGGCATGAACCATCCAATGGGGCCGCTTCAATTAGCGGATTTCATCGGTCTCGATACATGCCTATACATTATGGAAACATTACACGAAGGATTCGGCGATTCGAAATATCGTCCATGTCCATTGCTAAGAAAATATGTAAAAGCTGGTTGGCTCGGCAAGAAAACAGGCAGAGGATTTTACCAGTACTAAAAAGATTCTAATTTAAAGGGGCAATAAGCGATGGATTTAACACTTACTGATGAGCAGAAAATGATGCGTGAAATGGTACGAAATTTCGCGAAAACTGAGATTGAGCCTTTCATTCCCAAAATGGAAGAAGGCGAATTTCCACGTGAAATTTTAACGAAAATGGGTGCGCTTGGCCTAATGGGAATTACGGTTCCTGAACAATACGGTGGTTCCGAGATGGATTTTGTATCATATATTCTAGCAATCGAAGAACTGTCGAAAGTCAGTGCGGTAGTAGGGGTTATCCTTTCGGTCCATACATCAGTTGGCACAAATCCGATTATGTACTTTGGGAATGAAGAGCAGAAGAACAGATACTTGCCGAAAATGGCAAGCGGGGAATATCTCGGCGCATTTTGCTTAACGGAATCATCTTCCGGGTCAGATGCAGGCGCTCTGAAAACCCGTGCAGTAAAAGACGGCGACCAATATGTGTTAAATGGTTCGAAAATGTTCATTACAAACGGCGGAGAAGCGGATGTCTACATCGTCTTCGCCTCAACAAGTCCAGCCGATAAAACATACGGAATCACGGCATTCATCGTCGATAAAGATACACCTGGGCTCATTATCGGAAAAGAAGAAAAGAAAATGGGACTTCATGGTTCTCGCACCGTTGAATTAGTTTTCGACAATATGAAAGTTCCAGTAGAAAACAAACTTGGTAAAGAAGGCGAAGGATTTAAAATCGCCATGGCCAATCTAGATGTCGGTCGAATCGGGATCGCGGCTCAAGCACTCGGAATCGCAACTGCTTCACTCGATGCCGCCACTGATTATGCAAAAGAACGCGTCCAATTCGGAAAGCCGATTGCGAGCCAACAAGGAATCGGTTTTAAACTAGCCGATATGGCAACCGCAGTAGAAGGTGCAAGATTACTCGTCTACCGTGCCGCTCAACTTCGTTCAGAAGGCTTGCCTTGCGGAAAAGAAGCGTCCATGGCCAAACTATTTGCTTCTAAAGCGGCTGTTGACGGGTCAATCGAAGCGGTTCAAATATTCGGCGGTTACGGATATACAGAAGATTATCCAGTCGAACGTTATTTCCGCGACGCGAAAGTGACCGAAATTTACGAAGGCACGAGTGAAATACAGCGAATTGTTATTTCGAAGCACTTGACGAAGTAGGGAGAAGGTCACGACTTGCAAGCAAAGTGTCGGTAAGTGCAAGCAAACTGAGTCGGACTGCAAGCAAACTGAGTCGGACTGCAAGCAAAGTGTCCGAAACTGCAAGCAAACACCAAATGAGTGCAAGCAAACTCTACCGAACTGCAAGCAAATCCCGATCGACCGAAACGCTATCCAAATATATGAGCAACGCCAATCAAATTAACCAAAAACAAGGTGGGAAAATAAAAATGAATTTTAAACTATCCGAAGAACATGAAATGATCCGAAAAATGGTCCGCGATTTTGCTGAAAAAGAGGTCGCGCCAACTGCTGCAGAACGCGATGAAGAAGAACGGTTCGATATGGTTTTATTCGAAAAAATGGCAGAACTCGGCCTGACGGGAATTCCTTGGCCAGAAGAATACGGCGGAATCGGCAGCGATTACCTTGCTTATGTCATCGCTGTTGAAGAACTATCACGCGTCTGCGCATCCGTCGGCGTTACACTTTCAGCGCATACTTCACTTGCAGGATGGCCGGTCTTTAAATACGGAAATGAAGAGCAAAAGCAAAAATACCTTCGTCCAATGGCGGAAGGAACAAAAATTGGCGCATACGGGCTAACTGAACCAAGATCCGGGTCCGACGCAGGCGCAATGGGGACGACTGCAAAACTTGATGGAGACGATTACGTAATTAACGGTTCGAAAATCTTCATCACAAACGGCGGCATCGCAGATATTTACATCGTATTTGCCATTACCAATCAAGAAGAAGGAAAGCGTCCGGAAACAAGTGCTTTCATCGTAGAAAAAGACTTCCCTGGATTCTCTGTAGGTAAAAAAGAGAAAAAACTAGGCATTCGTTCATCACCGACAACTGAAATCATGTTCGACAACTGCCGCGTGCCGAAAGAAAACTTGCTCGGCGAACTCGGCGAAGGATTTGTCATCGCCATGAAAACACTAGACGGCGGAAGAAACGGCATCGCTGCACAAGCTGTCGGCATTGCACAAGGGGCGCTCGATGCTTCAGTCGACTATGCAAAAGAACGAAAACAATTCGGCAAACCAATCGCCGACAACCAAGGCATCGGCTTCAAACTAGCAGACATGGCAACATCAATCGAAGCGTCCAGATTACTAACATATCAAGCGGCTTGGCTAGAATCGAACAACTTGCCGTATGGAAAAGAATCAGCAATGGCTAAACTAATGGCTGGAGATACGGCGATGAAAGTAACAACAGAAGCAGTCCAAGTATTCGGCGGATACGGCTACACAAAAGACTATCCAGTCGAACGCTTCATGCGCGACGCAAAAATCACGCAAATATACGAAGGCACACAAGAAATCCAACGCCTAGTAATCTCCCGCATGCTAACTAAATAAGACGGTACTGAAAAACGTTCTTTAATTATTATTGATAAAAGTAGTGCAAAGCCTGTTCACTTAAAAGTGAAAGTGAAGATTTTCTTTTACCGCTACTTTCTGATTTAGTGCGCAGTCGTGAGACTCCCGCGGAATCAGCGAGACAGCCGAGACCCTGGACTGAGCGCAGCGAAAGCCGTGACGAAGAACGGCTTTTGCGACCGAAAAGCGAAGCGTTTGGGAGCATAGATTTACAGGCTGTATAATTTTGCAAAGACCGCAAAATTATACAAACCGAACTCTTCGTTGTTCGCTTGGCTCGGCGCTCGCCCGCAGGAAAGCGAATGACGGAGCACTAAATCATTTATAGATATTAATTATATTAACGAAACCTTTTCAGCTGCCTTCAAACAATCGGGGGTTCATTATGGAAACAAAACGTCAAATAAAATCATCCGTCAAAGACGAAAGCCTTATCGAAATGAGACGCGAACAAATGATACAGGGCGCGGTCAAACTCTTTAAAGAAAAAGGGTTCCACCGTACAACAACACGTGAAATCGCAAAAGAAGCGGGTTTCAGCATCGGCACGCTCTATGAATACATCCGGACAAAAGAAGACGTACTATTCCTCGTCTGTGACAGCATCTACAACGAAGTAAACGACCGACTATACGTACTGGCAAAAGAAGAGGGAACTCTCAAAGGGCTCCGCTCAGCCATTCAACAATACTTCGAATTAATCGACGATATGTCAGACGAGTTCGTCGTCATGTACCAAGAATCCAAATCATTACCTAAAGACGCACTTCAATATGTTTTGAAAAAAGAAATGGAAATGGTCGCTTTATTTGAAAATATTTTACAGTCTTGCGTGGAGTTAGGGGAACTTCGCATTAACCAAGACGACATTCAAATGGCGGCGCACCACATCGTCGTTCAAGGACAAATGTGGGCATTTCGCAGATGGGCATTACAAAAAAGCTATACAATCGAGAAATTTATCGAAATTCAAACAGAACAAATCTTCAAGGGAATTGTGGGAACAGGGGAAATTCACGAAGAAGGAAAGGGTGTTTAACTATATGGCTACAATCGAAGTGTATAAACCGAAACACCATGTAAGAATGGTAACAGCATCGAGCCTATTTGACGGGCACGATGCATCGATCAATATCATGCGCAGAATTATACAAGCGAGCGGCGCGGAAGTCATTCATCTTGGGCATAATCGCTCAGTGGAAGAAGTCGTCAATGCCGCCATTCAAGAAAACGTTCAAGCAATCGCGATGTCCTCTTACCAAGGCGGACACGTTGAATACTTCAAATATATGCATGATTTGTTAGAGGAAAAAGGCGCACCGCATATCCGCATTTACGCGGGCGGGGGCGGCGTTATCATTCCGAAAGAAATCAAGGAACTGCATGAATACGGAATCGCATGGATTTTCTCGCCTGAAGACGGCCGGAAAATGGGTCTTCAAGGGATGATTAACCGGATGATGGAAGAATGCGATTTCGAAACAGCGAATGATTGCAAAATCGAGGACTTGGAAAGCGTCAACACAGAAAATCCAGAAGTGCTCGCAAAGCTCATTACGTATGCAGAAGAAACGTACGATAAAGACGATGAAACTGCAAAAGCATTCATGAAAAAAGCGAAAGAACTATCGAAGAACACGCCTGTTTTCGGAATTACGGGTACGGGCGGAGCCGGAAAAAGTTCATTGACAGACGAATTGATCCGTAGATTTTTGAATGAACTGCCAGATAAAAAAGTGGCCATTCTATCGATTGACCCGACGAAACAAAAAACGGGCGGCGCACTGCTCGGAGATAGGATTCGCATGAATTCCATTTTTAATAAACGCGTATTCATGCGCAGTTTGGCAACGAGAGGATCACGTTCCGAACTTTCAGGTGCGATGCAAGATGTTCTCGATATCGTCAAAGTCGCGGGGTACGACTTGATCATTATCGAAACAAGCGGTATTGGCCAAGGAGACGCCGATATTGCCGATATTTCGGATGCATCGATGTATGTCATGACCAGCGAATTCGGGGCACCGACACAACTCGAGAAAATCGACATGATTGACTATGCAGATTTAATCGCCATCAATAAGTTCGAACGCAAAGGTTCTGAAGACGCAATGCGTCAAGTCCAAAAACAATATCAACGCAGCCGGATGCTTTTCGATAAAGAGCTGGACAAAATGCCGGTTTACGGAACGATTGCCAGTCAGTTCAATGATAAAGGAACGAACTCTTTATTCGCAGCGATTGTCCGAGTTTTGAATGAAACCTACAATCTCGATTGGACAACGTCTTATGACGATCTTGCGAAAGCGCAAAAAGAAAATGTCATTATTCCAGTAGACCGCATGCACTATCTGCGGGAAATTTCGGATGCGGTTCGCAGTTACCACCGAAAATCTGGCGTGCAAGAAGAACTGACTCGAAAACTATTTCAATTAGAAGGCTCTATTAATCTTGTAAAAGAAAAATCGCCCGATGATGTTTTGGTTGATTCGCTTCAATCATTAGCTGACAGCGTTCGGGAAGCGTTAACGCCTGAATCGAAAAAGATTCTAGCAAACTGGGAAACTTTAAAAGAATCCTATGCGGGCGAAGAATTCGTTTCGAAAGTGCGCGATCGTGAAATTCGCACATTACTGCGCACAACGAGTCTTGCAGGGCTTAAAATTCCGAAAATCGCACTACCAAAATATAAGGATTACGGCGAAATTTTACGCTGGGTTTACCGCGAAAACGTACCGGGTTCTTTCCCATATACGGCTGGCGTATTTCCGTTTAAACGTGAAGGCGAAGATCCGAAACGTCAGTTCGCAGGTGAAGGGACGCCTGAACGCACAAACCGTCGCTTCCATTATTTGTCGAAAGGTGATGACGCGAAACGACTTTCGACGGCATTCGATTCCGTGACGCTTTACGGAGAAGACCCGGATGAGCGCCCGGATATTTACGGGAAAGTTGGCGAATCGGGCGTCAGCATTTGTACGCTAGAAGACATGAAAAAGTTATACGACGGCTTCGATTTATGCGCACCTTCGACATCTGTTTCGATGACAATAAACGGACCGGCACCGATTATACTTGCAATGTTCATGAATACAGCAATCGATCAGCAGGTTCGAATTAAGGAAGAAGAATTAGGTCGTCCACTGTCGATTGAAGAGTTTACGGAAGTAAAAGAAGGCACGATGCAAGTCGTTCGCGGAACTGTTCAAGCGGATATTTTAAAAGAAGATCAAGGGCAAAACACATGCATCTTTTCGACGGAATTCGCACTTCGTTTGATGGGTGATATTCAACAGTATTTCATCGATAAGAAAGTACGGAATTATTATTCAGTGTCGATTTCGGGCTACCATATCGCCGAAGCTGGCGCGAATCCAATTTCACAACTCGCATTCACACTGGCGAACGGCTTCACATATGTTGAGTATTACTTGAGCCGCGGCATGAACATCGATGATTTCGCACCGAATCTATCATTCTTCTTCTCGAATGGACTGGATCCGGAGTATACGGTTATTGGCCGCGTTGCGCGCAGAATTTGGGCAGTCGCCATGCGCGAAAAATACGGCGCGAATGACCGCAGTCAAAAGTTGAAATATCATGTGCAAACATCAGGTCGCAGCCTGCACGCGCAGGAAATTGATTTCAACGATATTCGTACGACGCTGCAGGCGCTAATGGCGTTGCAAGACAACTGTAACTCGCTTCATACGAATGCCTACGACGAAGCGATCACGACGCCGACCGAAGAATCGGTTCGCCGAGCGATGGCCATTCAAATGATCATCACAAAAGAACACGGCCTATCGAAAAATGAAAACCCGTTGCAAGGGGCGTTCATTATTGACGAATTAACAGACCTAGTCGAAGAAGCGGTTCTCACAGAATTCGATCGTCTCAATGACCGCGGCGGCGTGCTCGGTTCAATGGAAACGCAGTACCAACGCGGTAAAATTCAAGAAGAATCTATGTTCTATGAAATGAAAAAACATACAGGCGAACTTCCGATTATCGGCGTAAACACCTATTTAAATCCAAATCCGCCATCTGAAGAAGATATCGACAATATGGAAATCGCAAGAGCAACGAAAGATGAAAAGGAAACACAAATTATTAATCTACGCGCTTTCCAACAAAAACACGCGGGCGTTGCAGAAAAAGCATTACAACAATTGCAACAAGTAGCCGTTTCAGGCGGTAATATTTTCGCTGAATTAATGGAAACAGTCAAAGTTGCAAGTCTCGGTCAAATTACCAATGCGCTTTATGAAGTCGGCGGGCAATACCGCCGAAATATGTAATATAGTTTGGAAAAATAAATCCATAGAGAGGGTATATCTCTGTGGATTTTTTCCAATTACTGTGGGACAATAGATAGTAACCTAAATGAGTATATGTCGTGAGTAAACGGGAAGGAAGAGGTGCTGAAATGAAAGTGTATCAACACATAATAATCATTGTTGCACTCTTCATGTTTACCATATTCTTTTATAAAGATGGTTTTGGCGCCATTGCATTCTTACTAGCTACTTTTTATTTGACCTTGCTTTTTATTCGTGAAATTAAACGTTCCAAAAACGATAAGAAAGCGTAAGACGTTTGGCGTTTTCTTTACGGAAAAAAAAGCGTGTGGTATAATCATTTAGATAATGTTTACTTCAAGGGACTGGTAATCTGGTCCTTTTTTTAAAGCTTAAACTGGATTACAAGCTAAATAATTGTATATAATGATATTTAACGTGTGTAGAAAGGGTGTGCATTGCATGAATATCCGTGAAATGACGAAAGAACAGTTAGCGGAAGAATCGAGTATCGATATTGCGTATGCGGTATTGGCTGAAAAAGGCGAGAATCTAACATTAAGACAGTTAATGGATGAGGTTCGCAAACTAAATGGCGTTACAGTAAGAGCCATGGCTGAAAAACTACCTAGAATAAATACAGATATTAATATTGACGGACGCTTTCTATCAATAGACGACATTCGTTGGGGACTGCGCGAATGGTATCCGGTCGATCAATTAGAAGTGGAAACTGCGCCAGTCGTACGTACGCGTAGAAAAAGAAAAGCTGTTGTTGATGATGACGAAGATGATATCGAAGACGATGAAGAAATAGTGGACGAGGACGGATTCGATCTGATCGATGTCGATGAAGAAGACGATGACGACGATGTCGAAGACGAGGATGACCTTCTCGAAGCCGATGAAGAAGAAGTTGAAATCGATGTAGATGTAGACTTGCTTGAAGACGATGAAGACGAAATTCTCCCAGAGGATCTAATAATCGATGATGAAGAAGAAGAGGAAGAAGAAGAGGAATAATTCCGCTTGACTTCAGCGCAAAATCAAGATAAGATTCTACTGGGCTCCTGAAAAAGGACACATGACTCAGAGTATATGCGCTCCTACTGCGAAACGTTGCAGCAGGGCGCTTTTTTATTTTACTAGACTAAATTCGGAGGAATTGAACATGACAAAATACATTTTTGTAACAGGCGGAGTTGTTTCTTCTCTTGGAAAAGGAATCACGGCAGCATCACTCGGTCGCTTGCTGAAAAATCACGGACTGCAAGTAACAATTCAAAAATTCGATCCATATATTAACGTCGACCCGGGAACAATGAGCCCGTACCAACACGGAGAAGTTTTTGTCACGGAAGACGGCGCAGAAACAGACCTTGACCTTGGCCATTACGAACGCTTTATCGATATCAATTTAAACAAATACTCCAACGTCACAATGGGGAAAGTGTATTCTTCCGTACTGAAAAAAGAACGCCGCGGCGATTACAACGGTGCAACAGTTCAAGTAATTCCCCATATTACAAATGAAATAAAAGACCGTATTCTCGCATCAGGTAAAAACACGAATGCAGACGTCGTCATTACAGAAGTTGGCGGAAGTGTCGGGGATATCGAGTCCCTTCCGATTCTAGAAGCCATCCGTCAAATGAAAACGGACTTCAACAAAAATGACATCATGTACATTCACTGCACGCTGATTCCATACATGAAAGCGGCAGGCGAAATGAAAACGAAACCGACGCAACATAGCGTAAAAGAACTGCGCAGTCTCGGAATTCAACCAGACGTCATCGTCGTTCGTTCTGAACAAACAGTGCCACAAGAAATGAAAGATAAAATTGCGCTTTTCTGTAGCGTACGTCCAGAAGAAGTCATTGAAGCAGTCGACGCGGACATCCTTTATAGAATGCCGCTCATGCTGAAAGAACAAAAAATGGACGACATCGTCATCGATCATCTCCAACTAAAAGCTGGAGAGGCGGACATGTCAGACCTGCACGCACTCGTTGACTTAGTAAGTTCAGTTTCGAAAAAAGTGCAAGTCGCCCTTGTCGGAAAATATGTCGAGCTTCCAGACGCTTATATTTCAGCGGTCGAAGCACTTTCACATGCAGGGTACCAATTCGGTACAGAAGTCGAAGTGAAGTGGGTTGATTCGGAACAAGTGACTTCGGAAAACGTTGCCGAACTATTAGGCGAAGTGGACGGAATCATAGTCCCTGGCGGATTTGGCGATCGTGGAATTGATGGGAAAATCGAAGCCATCACGTACGCTAGAGAAAACAACGTGCCATTTTTCGGAATCGCACTCGGCATGCAACTGGCAGCCGTTGAATATGCGCGAAATGTGGTCGGCTTAAAAGATGCACATTCAACAGAGTTTAATCCGGAAACAAGCAACGCAATTGTACGAAAAGACACTGACCAAAATGGCACAATGCGTCTCGGCGTCTACCCAATTAAAATAGAAAAAGGCACAAAAGCTAACGCGGCATACGAAGAAGAGTTGATTTACGAACGTCACCGCAACCGCTACGAATTCAACAACGAATACCGCGAACAGCTTGAAGAAGCAGGCTTGATTTTCTCCGGAAACAGCCCGAATGGCCAATTTGTCGAAACCATTGAGCTAGGAGATCACCCATTCTTCGTCGCATGCCAATTCCACCCAGAATTCGCATCACGCCCAACACGCCCGCAACCACTAATCAGCGCGTTTGTTGAAGCAACGTTATCGCATCAATCGGGTAAATAAAAAATAAGCTACACGAAAATGGGGAAGATTCCATTTTCAGTGTAGCTTTTTTTATTTGCGAATTAATTTTGGCGTGAAACGACCAAAGTGGGCGTCCAAACGACCAATGTCGGCGATGAAACGACTAAAGTGGGTTTCAAACGACCAAAGTCGCCCACGAAGCGACTAAAGCCCGCCCTCAAACGACCAAAGTCGCCCACGAAGCGACTAAATCCCACCATCTCTCAAACAGCCCACCCAACCCTAATCCTCCAAAACCATCTCATCATAAGAAATCTTCACAGCTTCATAAATAAACAACCCAGCCAACGCCTGCGGCTCAACAATTCGATTCCCATCCTCACCCGGTAATAACCCACGTGTTAATCCAGTAGAAATATATGTAGTAGCCAATTCCGCCAGTTCATTATCATCCGCGCTACCAGAGGAAACAGCCGCAAACGGAATAAATTCATCATCAAGTATTCTTGCAAGCGATAACGCTGCCTCGTCCCGGGCCGTTCGAGTTAAAATCCAAACGCGATCTTGGGACCCGATATTCATCCCCTGCTCATAAGGAACGGCACCAACCAATTTGTCGACACCTTCCACAGCAACTAACCCAACAGCTTTCATTTCACCGAAACAAGCTAGAATAACGCGTCCTTCGCCAATTGTCGCTTGCGCAAGAAGGCGGGCTGTTTCTTCAATGGAATCTTCATTATTTCCTATAATTCGTTGCAATAAACCGCTAATTTGTGTCGTTAACATCTTCATAGCAAGCACCTCCACGTCCATTATAGGTACAAAACCGAGCAATTGTAAAATGAAGCATAATAATTATGTAAGTTCTTCCAAACGCGAACATATTAACCAATTTTAAATTTTCTGTGTATAATTATGAGATAAATAGAGGGTATTTGATACTAGGTGTCAAATACTACTAGAATCTAAACTTATAAAAATTATGTATGTATAGAGAGGAGGCCAATATATGAGAAGTATACTGATTGTCGATGACCAACCAGGAATTCGATTATTACTTGAAGAATTGTTTCGAAGAGAAAACTACTCAGTAAGGCTAGCAAAAAATGGGGTGGATGCTTTCAAGAAAATTGAAGCGGAACAACCCGATTGCGTACTCCTGGATATGAAAATGGCGGGTATCGACGGAACGGAAGTATTAAAAAGAATAAAAAAGGAGTGGCCTGCAGTTCCGGTTGTCATGATGACCGCGTACGGTGAATTGGAAACAATAGAAGAAGTGCTAGCCCTTGGAGCGGAAAAATATTTTACGAAACCGTTTGACATTTATGAGGTTCGAGACAGCGTCAATGCGATAATTGGTGGTTGACAGACCGGGCAGTGGCAAACACTGCCTGATTTTGATATGATAATAAACGTATGTAGGATTACATTTACATAATCAATAAACAAATTAATCAAATTGTTTATTATTCTGAAGGAGGAATAATCATGGCACTTGTTTCGATGAAAGAAATGATGATTAAAGGTAAAAAAGAAGGCTATGCAATTGGTCAGTTCAACCTGAACAACTTAGAATATACGCAAGCAATTTTGCAGGCGGCAGAAGAAGAAAAATCCCCTGTTATTCTCGGGGTTTCAGAAGGCGCAGCTCGTTACATGGGCGGTTACACGACAGTTGTGAACATGGTTAAAGGACTTATGCACGAATACAAAACAACGGTGCCTGTTGCAATCCATTTGGATCACGGTACTAGCTTTGAAAGCTGTAAAGCAGCTATCGACGCAGGATTTACTTCTGTCATGATTGACGCTTCATCCAAGCCGCTTGAAGAAAACATTGAAATTACAAATACAGTTGTTGAATATGCACATGAACACGGTGTATCTGTCGAAGCTGAACTCGGCGTTGTTGGAGGAGAAGAAGACGACATCATCGCAGACGGCGTTATTTATGCAGATCCAGCTGAATGTAAAGAGCTTGTTGAAAAAACGAATATTGACTGCCTAGCGCCAGCACTTGGATCCGTTCACGGTCCTTATAAAGGCGAGCCGAACTTAGGATTCGAAGAAATGGAAATCATTTCAAAGCAGTCTGACTTACCACTTGTCTTACACGGCGGAACAGGTATCCCGCTTAAAGATATTCAACGTGCGATTTCATTAGGTACTGCGAAAATCAACGTGAATACAGAAAGCCAAATCCAGGGAACAAAAGCGGTTCGCGATTTCCTTGCATCAGATACAGAAGCTTATGATCCAAGAAAATATCTAGCACCAATGCGTGACGCGATTAAAGCAACAGTTATCGGGAAAATGCGCGAATTCGGAAGTTCACAAAAAGCATAATATAAGTAAAGAGGAGAAGCATTTCCGCACACGGTGAATGCGTTCTCCTTCTTTAACATTGACTTGGAGGAATATATAATGAAGTTTTTTATTGATACGGCAAACTTTGAAGAAATTAAAGAAGCACATAGCTGGGGAATTATTTCTGGAGTTACAACAAACCCATCACTCGTAGCAAAAGAAGACGTTCCATTCCATGAAAGACTGCGCCAAATCACAGAACTCGTTGACAGTTCAGTAAGTGCAGAAGTTATTTCACTCGATGCTGAAGGCATGTTGAAAGAAGGACGCGAGCTTGCAAAAATCGCTCCGAATATCACAGTGAAACTTCCAATGACACCTGAAGGACTAAAAGCATGTTCAGTATTCGCCGCAGAGGGTATTAAAACAAACGTAACACTGATTTTCAGTGCCAATCAAGCACTACTGGCTGCTCGTGCAGGCGCTACATACGTGTCTCCGTTCCTAGGCAGACTCGATGATATCGGACAAGACGGCATGGACCTAATCGAAACAATCGCAAATATCTTTGTGATTCACGACATTAAATCAGAAATTATTGCAGCGTCCATCCGCAGTCCTCAACATATTACAGATGCGGCACTAGCAGGTGCGCATATTGCAACAACACCATTTAATGTACTAAAACAATTGTTCAACCACCCGTTGACTGATAAAGGAATCGAAGCATTTTTAGCGGATTGGGAAAGCAGAAAGAATAAATAAGTAATGCCATAGGGGTGGAGCGACATGGACGTTTATAAAATTCAAGGCGGTAAACCGCTTCAAGGTACAATTTCAGTAAGTGGAGCGAAGAATAGCGCGGTCGCTCTCATTCCAGCATCAATCTTGGCAGATTCACCCGTCACACTCGAAGGACTACCGGAAATCTCCGACGTTCTGACTTTACAAGCGCTTCTCGAAGATATTGGCGGGAAAGTAGAATTAGACGGTAAAACAATGGTCATTGATCCTAGCGAAATCATTTCAATGCCGCTGCCAAACGGAAATGTGAAAAAGCTCCGTGCTTCGTACTATTTAATGGGTGCGATGCTCGGGCGTTTTAAGCATGCCGCAATTGGATTGCCAGGTGGATGTCACCTCGGTCCACGTCCAATTGACCAACATATTAAAGGATTCGAAGCGCTCGGCGCGACAGTCACAAATGAACACGGTGCAATTTATTTACGCGCGAAAGAATTACGCGGCGCCAAAATTTATTTGGACGTTGTCAGCGTCGGCGCGACGATTAATATAATGCTAGCAGCCGTTCTTGCAAAAGGGCGGACAACGATTGAGAACGCTGCAAAAGAACCGGAAATCATTGATGTCGCGACATTATTATCCAATATGGGCGCGAAAATCAAAGGAGCCGGCACGAATATCATTCGGATTGACGGCGTTGAAAAATTGCATGGGACGCGCCACACAATTATTCCGGACCGCATTGAAGCCGGCACATTCATGATTATGGCAGCTGCGGCTGGAGACGGCGTTACCATCGACAACGTCATTCCTTTTCACGTAGAAGCGTTAACTTCGAAGCTTCGTGAAATGGGTGTGGATATCGTTGAGAAAGACGAACAGATTTTTATTCCAAAAACAAAGAAACTGCAAGCGGTCGATGTGAAAACGCTTGTCTATCCCGGATTTCCGACGGATTTGCAACAACCTTTTTCAGTGCTTCTGACTCAAGCGGTTGGTTCGTCAATGATTACCGATACCGTATATTCCGCAAGGTTTAAGCATATTGATGAAATTGGACGGATGAGCGCGACTGCGCGTGTCGAAGGCAGATCGGCAATTCTGTCTGGCCCAACACCGTTAGAAGCGGCAACCGTTCGCGCATCAGATCTTCGAGCAGGCGCGGCCCTCGTACTTGCGGGTTTATTGGCTGACGGCGAAACTGAAATTCGGGATATTCACCACATTGAACGCGGATACAGTTCTCTTATTGAAAAATTACAAGGACTCGGCGCGGAAATCAGCAAAGTTAAAATTTCCGAAAGTGCCTCAATTCGCGACTAAATTACAAGAGTAGTTATGGTATAATTAAACCGTTCAATAGTGTAAAATGTTATTTATTTTACAAGTAAAATGTTGTTTGTTTTACAGGTGGAATCGAAAATCGGGGGGAAACCATACATGGAACGCAGTTTATCGATGGAACTAGTAAGGGTTACTGAAGCAGCCGGCGTAGCAGCAGCACGCTGGATGGGTCGCGGATTGAAAAACGAAGCAGACGATGCGGCAACAACCGCAATGCGAATGGTCTTTGATACAATCCCAATGCAAGGCGTCGTCGTGATCGGCGAAGGCGAAATGGATGAAGCGCCCATGCTTTATATCGGCGAAGAACTTGGAATGGGGAATGGCCCGCTTGTCGACGTCGCAGTTGATCCACTCGAAGGAACGAACATTGTTGCATCAGGCGGCTGGAACGCACTTGCGGTTTTAGCAATTGCGGATAAAGGCAATCTTCTACACGCCCCGGACATGTATATGAACAAAATTGCGGTCGGTCCTGAAGCGGTCGGCAAAATTGACATTGACGCTTCTGTCACGGATAACTTATTAGCAGTCGCAAAAGCTAAAAACAAAGATATCGAAGACGTTGTCGCCACGGTGTTAAGCAGAGATCGTCATTTAGACATTATTGAAGAAATACGAGCTGCAGGCGCACGCATTAAACTAATCACAGACGGCGACGTTGCCGGTGCGATTAATACTGCGTTTGACGGAACGGGTGTCGATATTTTATTCGGCCACGGGGGTGCGCCAGAAGGTGTCATTTCAGCAGTCGCGCTCAAATGTCTCGGCGGAGAAATTCAAGGTCGCCTCGTCCCTTCCAATCAAGCAGAAATTGATAGATGCAACAGAATGGGTATCGATTTGAAAAAAGTGCTTTACATGAATGACCTGGTGAAAGGCGACGATGCAATTTTCGCCGCAACAGGTGTAACAGATGGGGAGTTACTTCGCGGTGTTCGGTTCAAAGGTTCTTACAGTGAAACACACTCAGTCGTAATGCGTTCCAAATCAGGAACTGTGCGCTTCGTAGAAGGTCGTCATAGTATGAAGAAGAAACCTCACCTCGTTATGCAAGATTAATGAATCTGAATCTAGCTTCTGCCAGGTGTCTCGCCTAGGCAGAAGTTCCTTAAATGATTCAACATTGCTTTCCTTTAATAAAACCTCTAAGAAATTAAACTCAAAAACTAAAAGAGTGGTGCCAAAACATGAAAATATTAACGATGTCGGCGCTTGAAAATATGACTTTAAAAGAGTTATATGAACATGCCCGCGAATTTAAAGTTGCTTATTATGCAAAAATGTCCAAAAAGGAATTGATTTTTGCGATTTTGAAATTAAGAGCAGAAAAAGAAGGCTTCTTCTTCATGGAAGGTGTCCTTGAAATTATTCAATCGGAAGGGTACGGATTCTTACGTCCGATAAATTACTCATCCAGTTCCGAAGATATTTATATTTCCGCTTCACAAATACGCCGCTTCGACCTTCGAAATGGTGATAAAGTTGCAGGCAAAGTCAGACCGCCAAAAGAGTCCGAACGCTATTACGGTTTACTACAAGTTGAGGCAGTTAACGGAGAAGATCCGGAAGATTCACGAAATCGAGTTCACTTCCCGGCACTTACCCCACTTTACCCAGATCGCCATATTAAACTAGAAACAGATCCAACAAAACTATCAACGAGAATTATGGATTTAGTCGCGCCCGTAGGTTTTGGACAACGCGGACTGATTGTCGCGCCGCCAAAAGCCGGGAAAACACTACTCTTAAAAGAGATTGCAAACTCCATTGCAACCAATCATCCTGACACAGAACTTATTGTCCTATTGATAGATGAAAGACCGGAAGAAGTAACGGACATCGAACGCTCTGTGAAAGCGGACGTTGTTAGCTCGACATTCGATGAGCTTCCGGAAAACCATATTAAAGTTGCAGAACTCGTTCTTGAACGCGCAATGCGACTTGTCGAACATAAAAAAGATGTTGTCATTCTAATGGACTCGATTACGAGACTAGCACGTGCTTATAACCTTGTAATTCCGCCAAGCGGCCGAACATTATCCGGAGGAATCGACCCAGCGGCATTCCACCGACCAAAACGATTTTTCGGTGCCGCGCGAAACTTAGAAGAAGGCGGCAGTCTAACAATCCTGGCAACTGCGCTTATTGACACGGGCTCGAGAATGGACGATGTCATTTACGAAGAGTTCAAAGGAACGGGTAACCTAGAGCTTCACCTTGACCGCAATCTCGCAGAACGCCGTATTTTCCCGGCACTCGATATTCGTCGTTCAGGAACACGAAAAGAAGAGCTACTCTTACCGAAAGACCAACTCGAAAAGTTCTGGGCCATCCGAAAAACATTCTCCGACGCACCAGACTTTGTCGAACGCTTCCTAAGAAAGCTTCGCCAAACAAAAACAAACGAAGAGTTCTTCGACAAACTAAACGCAGAAATGAAAGCCCACCGAAATGGGAAAGGGTTGTTGTAATAAAAATGGTTCCAGCTTAAAAGCTGGGACTTTTTTTATTGGTTGAATTAAGTGCTTGTTTTTATATGGACCGTCGATTTGCGTTCCGGGCGGCGCTTTCCTGCGGGCGGCCGGTGAGCCTCCTCGTTCGTTGTGCACTGCGCTACCTGCGGGGTGTCTCACCTGTTCCGCTGATTCCGCTGGAGTCGCCGCCCTGCACTCCAATCGACTATTTTCACTGTATATGGAAAGTTATTTAGTGTGATTTTATCAGTTGTGTAGCTTGAGCAATGGCTTTTGTGTAAGCATAAGGTCCCGACTTGCAAGCAAATCCTTTTGAGTGCAAGCAAATCACTCGCAAGTGCAAGCAAAACCCGCTGGAGTGCAAGTAAACCTCGTGTAAGTGCAAGCAAATTAGAAACAACCCTTTATAAACAAAAAATCCACCTTATCTAGACGGTTTTCACTTCATCCCGATAAGTAAATAGAGAAAACTATTTAGACCGCAACAATATACACACTCTAACAATAGAAACGTTAACAAACTACGAACAACAATCCAGCGTAGGCATCCACCAGCGCCGAAGCGTTATTCAAAGAAAATTCTCAGTAAGATTTTGCTTTTGGTTAAACAAAATCACCCCAAATAATAAAGTTGCAAGCCCAAACAAAATTTGTTATAATCACTAAGTATCAATAAAACGATCTGCTGCATATACGGCTGACTATCGGGCCGTGTAAGGCATCAGTCTAATATATTCTGTTCCGGATGGTTCAGAGCGAGAGGAGATAGACCGATGAAAGCAGGAATTCACCCAGAATACAAACTTGCAAATGTCACTTGTTCATGTGGAAACACATTTGAAACAGGCTCAGTAAAAGAGGACATTCGCGTTGAAGTATGTTCAGAATGTCACCCATTCTACACGGGTCGTCAGAAGTTTGCACAAGCAGACGGACGTGTCGACCGCTTCAACAAAAAATATGGCCTCAAAGAAGAAGGCCGCGAAGAAGAAGAATAAGGCTTTCTTTAAATACCCGTCATGGTGCAACAGCGCCGGGCGGGTATTTTTCATTTGTGCCTTATTGGTCGTTTGAATATCGACTTTAGTCGTTTCACGATGCGCTATGGTCGTTTGCGCACCGTTATTGGTCGCATTACCGTCAACTTTAGTCGCTTCGAGGTGCGCTTTAGTCGTTTCCCCCTAAAACCCCATAACATATTTCCCGAATAAAATAAAGACGTCAAATTTAGTCGGTTTTCGGGTATGATAGGGATTCACTTATAAATAAATGCACGATACATAAAACGTTTTATGAGAAAGGTGATTTAATATGTACCAAGCAGTACAAGGCGGATGGATTGAAGTCATCTGCGGAAGCATGTTTTCAGGAAAATCCGAGGAATTGATTCGCCGCGTCAAACGAGCGCAATTCGCGAAACAAAAAATTGCTGTTTTCAAACCGGAAATCGATGACCGGTACAGCGATGAAGCGGTCGTCAGCCATAACGGCACCACGGTCATCGCGAACCCTGTCGCAAATTCATCCCATATCGATGAATTCGACAAATCCCCATATGACATTATCGCCATCGATGAAGCGCAATTTTTCGATGAAGGAATCGTTGAAACGGTCATGAATCTGGCGGATGATGGTTACCGGGTTATCATCGCCGGGCTCGATCAAGACTTTCGCGGAGAACCATTCGGCCCGATGCCGCGCTTGATGGCTGTCGCGGAACACGTCACGAAACTTCAAGCGGTTTGCACCAAATGCGGTTCCCCGGCGAGTCGTACGCAAAGACTTATCAACGGCGTGCCTGCGGGCTATGATGATCCCATAATTCTCGTCGGCGCAAAAGAAGGCTATGAAGCAAGATGCCGTAAACATCATGAAGTTCCGCATGGCATTTCCGAAGCAGTTGCCCAAATTTAATTGAGACCTTGAAAATGTGAGACGCCATGATGCGTTTCACATTTTTTAATCGCGTCGGCACTAGAGAAAAAACTGTATTAAACTACAGAATTCCCGTACAATGAACATACAAAATAGACATAAAATGAGGTGTGCCCAATGTTTGAACGACTTCAAGCAGTAGAAGATCGCTATGACCAATTAAACGAATTACTCAGCGACCCTGAAATTGTCAGTGATATATCAAAACTTCGCGATTACTCCAAAGAACAATCCGGTATCCAAGAAACGGTGGACGCGTATCGCGAATATAAGCGCGTCATGGAAGAATATAAAGACGCGAAAGATATGCTGAACGAACCCCTTGATGACGAAATGAAGGAGCTCGTGAAACTCGAACTTTCGGAACTCGAAGATCAGGTCGAACAACTCGAAGCCCAGTTAAAAGTGCTGTTAATTCCCAAAGATCCGAATGACGATAAAAACGTCATCATGGAAATCCGCGGCGCAGCGGGTGGAGACGAAGCGGCTTTATTCGCGGGGAATTTGTTCCGAATGTACAGCCGCTATGCGGAAATGAACAACTGGAAAACGGAAGTCATCGATTCATCGCCAACAGAACTCGGCGGGTTTAAAGAAATCATTTTCATGATAAACGGAAATGGTGCCTTTTCGAAATTGAAATTTGAAAATGGGGCCCACCGTGTACAGCGAGTACCTGAAACTGAGTCAGGCGGAAGAACCCATACATCGACTGCGACAGTCGCAGTCTTACCGGAAGCCGAAGATGTCGATATTGAAATTCTCCGAGAAGATTTGAAAATCGATACGTACCGTTCAAGTGGTGCGGGTGGTCAGCATGTTAACACGACAGACTCTGCTGTTCGTATTACGCATCTGCCGACGGGAATCGTCGTATCCATGCAAGATGAAAAGTCACAAATTAAAAACCGTGAAAGTGCGATGAAGGTTTTAAAAGCGCGTGTCTATGATGCAGCAGAACGAGAAGCGCAAGCCGAATATGCTGCGACCCGTAAATCAGCTGTCGGGACTGGCGACCGTTCAGAAAGAATTCGGACGTATAATTTTCCGCAAAACCGCGTAACGGATCACCGAATCGGTTTGACCATCCAAAAACTCGACCAAATTATCGAAGGAAATCTAGATGAAATCATCGAAGCTTTGACAATGGAAGACCAAGCGCATCATCTAGAAAGTTTAAATTCCAATGACTGATCGAATATTCGAAGCTCAAAATAAAGCAATATCTTTATTGAAGGAAAAAGGACTGGATTCAGGAGCAGTGCGCTTTGTCCTGGAACACGTAACGCAAAAAAGCCACGCCGCCTTACTTTCAGACCAAAGGGAACAACTGACCGAAGAACAACAATCAACATTTTGGAATAAAATCGACGAACTCTTAGACGGAAAGCCGGTTCAATATGTTTTGGGAACCGAAAGCTTTTACGGAAGACAATTCATAGTGAATGAAAATGTGCTCATCCCGCGTCCCGAAACCGAGGAACTAATCTACGGCGCACTTGAACGCAGCAGAACTTTATTCGCGAATAAAACCCTAACAATGGCTGACATCGGTACAGGTAGTGGGGCAATCGCCATCACATTCAAAAAAGAATGGGCAGAAGCAATTGTTACGGCGACAGATATCAGTAAAGAAGCGCTTGCTGTCGCCAAACGAAATGCAGAACAACTCGGTGCCGAAATTACATTCAAAGAAGGAAACATGACCGATCCGATAAAAAATACAACATGGGACGTCATATTATCGAACCCGCCATATATCGCATGCGTTGAAGCCGAGTCGATGTCAGAAACCGTATTGGCTTTCGAACCGCATGGCGCTTTATTCGCAGATGAAGACGGGCTTTTCTTTTATCGAAAACTCGCAGAAAACTTACCAACACTTATGAACAAACCGGCATTAATCGGTTTAGAAATCGGGCACCAGCAAGGGCCGGCTGTGCATAAGTTATTTACAGATGCCTTTCCAAACGCTAAAGTCGAAACCGTAAAAGATATCAACGGAAAAAATCGACTACTATTTTGCGAGATTAATGAATAAAACAGAACTTCCCCGGCAACAATGCGTTTAAGGGGGAATCGATATGTTACCAGATTACGAGATTAAACAAAAACCAACGAAAATTGAACGAGTGATACCGTTTGCGGAATTTATATTAATCCTAATTATGATTCAGTGCGTACTTGGGTTATTCACAGGTACGGAATCGTCGGAAGACACGATTCGTTTTAGAATGCTCGCTCACTCAAACAGCGCGGCAGATCAAGCGATAAAAGAAGAAATTCAACTGCAAATTCAACCGCTTGTTGAAAATGCTGTCACTCAATCAACTTCTAAACAAGAGCTCGGCGAGAATTTGGCCGCTTTAGAACCAACAATACTTCAAATCGCAACATCAATTGCGGGGGAACAAGCCGTTACACTGGAGCGCAAAGAGGCTTTATTCCCAGCAAAAAGATCCGGACTCGTCTTTCATCCACAATCCGAATACGATGCCTATCTATTAACAATCGGAAGCGGACGTGGGGATAACTGGTGGTGCGCTTTATTCCCGAAAATATGTTTCGTGGATGAACCGGAAAAGAAAGAAGAGGAAAAAGTCACTTTTTTCCTTTGGGAGTGGATAACCGGACTGTTTTCTTAAGGTTACTCACAATAATTGTGGATAAAGCAAATAAACTGTGCATAAATGAGGTTTAAAAGATGAAGACGACAATAATAACTGTGGATAGAAATATGGATAACAAAAAAAACTATAAACAAGCTGTGGACATTTTAAAAAGTGGGGGAGTCGTCGCCTTTCCGACCGAAACGGTTTACGGACTCGGCGGGGTCGCTACAGATGAAAAAGCGGTTGATAAAATCTTCGAAGCGAAGGGACGACCTTCCGATAATCCACTTATCGTACATATTGGTGACAAAAAAGAGGTAGCGAAATACGCAGCAGAAATACCAAAACAAGCAAACGAACTCATGAATGCATTCTGGCCGGGCCCGCTGACGCTCATCTTCAATGCAATTCCGAATATCATCGCGCCGAATGTAACGCCGGGCGTAAAAACAGTCGGAATTCGAATGCCCGATCATCCGGTCGCGCTCGATCTACTTCGCGAATTAAAAGCGCCACTCGCCGCACCCAGCGCAAATCGCAGCGGTAAACCAAGTCCCACTGAAGCGGGGCATGTTGAAGAAGATCTTGACGGACTCATACCACTCATTTTAGATGGAGGTCCTACCGGCGTCGGGCTTGAATCCACAGTAATTGACATGACTGTCCAACCGCCGGTTATTTTAAGACCTGGCGGGGCGACACGAGAAATGATTGAAGAAGTTATCGGCCCTGTCGCGGTCGCTGATGAAACAGCGCCGGAAAATACACCCCGCGCTCCCGGCATGAAATACCGTCATTACGCGCCTGATGCTCCTTTATTCATCATCGAATCAGATAAAGAAACAATCGAGAAAGCCATTACAAAACTTCAAAAAGAACATAAAAAAACGGCTGTCATCGGACCGGATAGCTTGCGAGTTCCAAACGCAGATTGGTATTTCGCAATCGGTTCAAGCGACAGCACCGAAGAAATGGCCGTCAATTTATATAAAGCGCTTCGTCAATGCGATTTGATCGACGCGGACATTATTCTCGCGGTAGAAACGGACTTAGTCGGAGTGGGCGCCGCGTTTATGAATCGGCTCGTAAAAGCTTCCGACGGGAGACGATTTACCCAATAACTAGAATATGTAAAATTCTCTCGCATACGATTAATATATGCGGTATGCGGGAGGTTTTGCGTTGAATGAATTACTTGCTGCTAGTATTACGACACTAGACATTGTAGTTGTGTATGCGTTGCTAGAGGTGAAGGAAGGGAAGTTTGCCTTGGCAATCTGGACTGCCTTCCTCAATATGTTATTGCCGCTCCTCGGATTCATAACTGGGGAATTTTCAGCAACCTTTTTTTCGAGTTTTAGTCATTTGCTGTCCGGAGTTCTTCTCGGGTTAATAGGTCTTCACATGTTACTAGAAGATAACGAGGTGAAAACCTCTAGAAAACTATCCCCTGCACTCATTGCTTTTGCAGTCAGTATCGATGCATTCTCAGTAAGTGTTTCATTCGGTATGATTCATTTAAATAAAACAATATTTATTTTAGCGTCTGGAACTTTTGCGATTATATTTTCCTATATTGCGCTCACGTTTAAAAAGCGCCTTGGGATAAAAAGCGGGAAACGAATCCGGCAATTTGCGGGGGTTGTGTTAATTATTATGGGAATCATCTCAGCCATGCATTAAATTCGCCCGTTTTTTAAAAATGGGCTATTCTTATATTAAGAAGGAGGGCATCCCATCTATGAATATTTATTTATTATGCACGGGTAATACATGTAGAAGTCCAATGGCAGAAGCGATTCTGCGTTCGAAAAATATAGAGAATGTGTCAGTTCGATCCGCCGGCATTCATGCACAAGACGGACATCCTATCGCAGACAATGCAAAAACGCTCATTGAAGAGGCGGACATGCCCTACACCGATAAATCCAGAACGCTCTCACGCGAAGACGTCGAATGGGCAGATTACATATTGACAATGACCGAATCACATAAAAGCGTATTACTTCGACTATTCCCGGAAAATCAAGAAAAAATATACACATTAAAAGGATTCATATCCCCAACTAAAAACGAAGACGTTCACGATCCATACGGGGGGAATCTTGAGACCTACCGCGAAACTTTTAATGAGTTGACGCAACTTATGAATGAACTTGAGGAGAAGCTAGCGAGAAAGTAACTGAAGAGCAAGTACTTGAACAATCCATTATTCGAGTACTTGTTTTTTATATGGACCGTTGATTTCCGTTCCGGGCGGCGCTTTCCTGCGGGCGAGCGCCGAGCCTCCTCGTCTATGCACTGGACCCTTAAAATTGGACACTATTTTTCTAAGCAGCGAGTTCGTATTTTTTCCGATAGCCCATTGGGCTTTTCCGCTCTAATCTGGACTTGATTCTTAAATGATTATAATAATAGATATACTGTTCTAGTTCCTCTTTAAAGTGTTCAAGATCATCGAACTCCTGCAGGAACAGGAATTCATATTTAAGGATTCCGAAAAAGTTCTCGATGACGGCATTGTCGTAACAGTTTCCTTTTCGCGACATGCTCTGTGTGATGTTGTATTCCTTTAGTATCTGACAATATTGTGGCATTCGATAATGCCAGCCTTGATCTGAGTGGATCAAGAGCTCATCGTCTTCTTTTACGTATTCAAGTGACTGCTTTAACATTGTTTCCACTAAATCAAACGTAGGCCTCGATTGAAGCGTATAGGTAATGATTTCGCCGTTGAACAGGTCTAAAATAGGAGAGAGATATAATTTCTGTCCAAATAATTTAAATTCTGTAACGTCTGTAACCCATTTTTCGTTGGGTTTTTCCGCTTTGAAATTGCGGTTCAAGATATTTGGGGCTGCTTTCCCGAATGCACCTTTATAGGATTTGTACTTCTTCATTCGGACAATACATTGAAGCCCCAGGTCTCGCATAATCCGAAGAACTTTCTTCTTGTTTATCGTGTGTCCTTTTTCGTTCAGGACGTCGGTGATGCGTCGATACCCAAGACGCCCTTTGTGTCGGTGGTAGATGAAGTTGATTCTTCTCTTCCACTTCCGGTCGGGGTCTGGCTGCTTGAAACTATTTACGATGTTGTAGTAGGTGCTTCTTGCAATACCGGCTATCTTTACCATCTTGTTCACTGGGAATTCATGCCTTAGTAGAAATATTACTTTCGTTTTAATCTTTTTGGTGATCTTTCTTCCTGAACTAAGGCTTCCAGCTTTTTTAGATAGGCATTCTCCATACGAAGATATTCGAGTTCTTTTTCCATGGCTTCTCTTGATTGGTCGACAAGATCTTTGGAAGTGCTTTTCTTTTGATTGCGAGATTTCATTGTAGAAGGCCCCTTTTCTTTTGTTTCAAGGGCACCTTCACCAGCTGTCTCCCACCTTTTCTTCCACCTACGAACCATACTAGGATCCGGGATATGGAAAATAGCCGATGCCTCTCGAATAGAGTAATCCGTTTCATTGATAAATTGAATTACCCTTAGTTTAAAGGCTCCTGGATAGTTTGTATAGGGAAAATCGAATGCATTATCACCATGATGTCGAAACAGTAGCACCCAGTAACGAATTACAGAGTTGTCGACTCCGACCTTTTCTGCCAGGTCTCGGTAACTAATATTTTCATGTTCATAACGTTTGGCTACTAGAAGTTTAAATTCTTTTGTATACTTGGACATTCTTTTTGGGCCTCCTAATATTAGATGGCGTGTCCAATATTAGGGGGGCAGCGCACTACGCTCCTGTGGGGTCTCGGCTGTCTCGCTGATTCCGCGGGAGTCGCCGCCCTCCACTACAATCAACTAATTTCATTATAAAAAGAGAGTTAGTTAGTATTATTTTATCTGTTGTGTATCTTGAGTATCGGCTTTCATACGGGCAAAAGGTCCCGACTTGCAAGCAAATCTTTTTGAGTGCAAGCAAATACCCTTTTAGTGCAAGCAAATCACTTCCAAGTGCAAGGAAAACCCGTTGAAGTGCAAGCAAATCACTTCCAAGTGCAAGGAAAACCCGTTGAAGTGCAAGCAAACCTGATGTGAGTGCAAGCAAATTAGAAACAACTACTTTTTAAACAAAAAAACCGCCTATTCCAGACGGCATTCACTTTGTACCGACAAAAGTCATTTAGATCGCTACAATATACACGCCCCAACAATAGAAACATCAACAATCTACCAACAACTATCGAGCGAAGGCGCCTCCCGAGTGGTAGCCGGAGCGATAAGACAGGTAGTGGTCTTCTACCTGGCTTATTGCGGGAGGCATCCACCAGCGCCGCAGCGAAAATTAATGAGCAATCCCAATTACATACTTTTTAAGCAATTAACAACACAATTTCACAACAATTTCAAAAAACAGTATTACATCAATAACATTTCCTGTCGAAAAATGATAGAATAAATAATGAATATATGAAGAAAAGAGGGGCGCCATGAAAATCGCAATATCTTCTGACCACGGAGGCAATCGCCTGCGCAAAGAAATTATCGATTTATTGACCGAACGCGGTGTGGAATTTGAAGACTTTGGACCAAAAAACGATGACTCAGTCGACTATCCGGACTACGCAACGCCCGTTTGTGAAGGCGTCGTGGAAGGACGATTCAATCGCGGCATCCTGATTTGTGGAACAGGCATTGGCATGTCAATCGCCGCCAACAAAACAAAAGGCATTCGCTGCGCACTCGTCCACGACGTTTTTAGCGCAAAAGCAACACGCGGACATAACGACACGAACGTTCTAGCTATGGGCGAACGCGTCGTGGGAGCGGGACATGCCAGAGAAATTGTTTCAGCATGGCTCGATACATCCTTCGAAGGCGGCCGCCACGCGGTACGAGTCGAAAAACTAATGATGCTAGAAGACTAAAACGAGGGAGGGGAAGTAAGTGGACGCGCTTAATTTATGGAAACTGCAGTTGGAAGAACTGTTATCCGAAATCTCCGAGCAAATATATCTCGAACCAGGCGGATTTTTTGTTGTCGGTTGCTCCACTTCCGAAGTAGCCGGAAAACGCATTGGAACAGCAGGTGCCATGGAAATCGCCGAAGTTTTATATGAACCCATAAAAAACTTCGCCGATAAATACCATCTGCATCTCGCGTTTCAAGGGTGCGAACATATTAACCGCGCACTGACTATCGAACGCGAATCGGCAAAGATATTTAATCTGGAACCTGTAACCGTCATTCCAGCGCCGCATGCGGGTGGTTCAATGTCAGCATACGCCTACGAGCAATTGTCCGATCCCGTCGTCGTTGAAGAAATCGAAGCACAAGCTGGTATTGATATCGGACAAACATTAATCGGCATGCATTTAAAACGCGTCGCCATTCCGATTAGAACATCTATCGAAAAAGTCGGCAACGCTGTCATCACAATTGCGACTACCCGTCCAAAACTAATCGGCGGAGAACGGGCGATTTATTCGAAAACAGAGCCTGAAGAAGACGAAAATATTACAACCTAAAAAGGGGACTAACTAATGGGACACGTAAAAACGCAAACACTTACAGCTGAACTAAATCACGTAAAAGAAGACGAAGTAATTTACAACGCAATCATGGCAGAAAGACAGCGCCAACAAGCGAATATCGAACTAATCGCATCAGAAAACTTCGTCACTGAAGCAGTTATGGAAGCGCAAGGATCAGTTCTGACGAATAAATACGCAGAAGGTTATCCTGGCCGTCGTTATTATGGTGGTTGTGAACATGTTGATATCGTTGAAGATGTTGCACGAGATCGCCTGAAAGAAATTTTCGGCGCTGAATATGCAAACGTTCAACCGCACTCCGGTGCACAAGCGAATATGGCTGTTTATTTTGCGGCATTAGAACCAGGCGACACAATTCTCGGCATGAATCTTTCGCACGGCGGTCACTTAACGCATGGTAGCCCGGTGAACTTCTCCGGAAAACTTTACAATTTCGTTGAATACGGCGTCAGCAAAGAAGACGAATATATCGATTATGAAGATGTCCGTCAAAAAGCGCTTGAACATAAACCGAAAATGATCGTAGCGGGCGCGAGCGCATATCCAAGAACAATCGACTTCGCGAAATTCCGTGAAATCGCTGATGAAGTCGGCGCATACTTATTCGTCGACATGGCGCATATCGCTGGTCTTGTTGCAGCAGGCGAACATCCAAACCCGGTTCCACATGCGCATTTTGTAACATCAACAACGCATAAAACATTACGCGGACCACGCGGCGGTTTCATCCTGAGTACTGAAGAGTTTGGCAGAAAATTGAACTCATCCGTGTTCCCAGGCGTTCAAGGCGGCCCGTTGATGCACGTAATTGCTGCAAAAGCAGTCGCATTCGGCGAAGTGCAAAAACCTGAATTTAAAGCTTATGCGCAGCAAGTGAAGAAAAACGCCGTTGCACTTGGTGAAGCTTTAATGGCAGAAGGAATCGATATTGTTTCAGGTGGGACAGATAACCACTTGCTTCTATTGAATCTTCGTTCACTTGGAATTACTGGAAAACTTGCAGAAGCTGTACTTGATGAAGTCGGAATTACAGTGAACAAAAACACGATTCCATTCGACACTGAAGGTCCATTCGTGACATCAGGTATCCGTATCGGTACACCTGCGGTAACGACGCGTGGATTTGAAGAAGAAGAAATGAAAGAAATCGCATCAATCATGGCAAGCCTTCTAAAAAATCACGAAGACGAAAACGTGAAAAAAGAAGCACAAGCACGCGTTACAGCATTGACGGACAAATTCCCTCTATATGCATAAATAACAATAGGCCACTTTCCTTGAAGGTGGCCTATTTTCTGTCCTCTGAAAGATTTGTTTAATTGCGAATAAAACCCTTGGATCTACGCGGGTAAATAAACTGGTTTGATTCACACAAAGAAATAAATCAAAGTTTCGATACTTATGTGTTAGGATATAACCAATTCTGTTATACTAAATTGGATATTTCAAAAGGAGCGATTCAAATGCCAAAAGTACATGTTTTAGACCACCCATTAATTCAACACAAATTAACGTACATACGAGATATAAATACGGGAACAAAAGAGTTCCGTGAGCTAGTTGATGAAGTTGCGACGCTCATGGCTTATGAAATCACACGTGATCTTCCATTGATGGAAACAGAAATTGAAACACCTGTCCGAAAAGGCATGTCTAACGTATTAGCCGGGAAAAAACTTGGAATCGTCCCTATTTTACGTGCAGGTCTTGGCATGGTCGAAGGAATTTTGAACTTAATTCCAGCGGCGAAAGTGGGACATATCGGACTTTACCGTGATCCAGAAACACTTCTTCCAGTGGAATATTACGTAAAACTTCCTTCCGACATTTCAGAACGCGACCTGATTTTAGTCGACCCGATGTTGGCAACAGGCGGATCTGCAATCGAAGCAGTCAACTCCTTGAAAAAACGCGGCGCAAAAAAAATTCGTTTCATGTGTTTGATCGCAGCTCCTGAAGGCGTAAAAGCAATGACTGACGCGCATCCTGACGTTGACATTTATATCGCGGCACTTGATGAAAAATTGGATGAAAAAGGCTATATCGTCCCAGGTCTCGGCGATGCAGGCGACAGACTATTTGGAACGAAGTGATGTGATTGGGGGAAGCAATGTGAAAAAGAAATGGAAAGTCATGACCATTTTTGGCACACGGCCAGAAGCGATCAAAATGGCGCCACTCGTATTGGAACTTGAAAAACATCAAGAAGACATCGAATCCATTGTCACAGTTACAGCTCAACATCGCGAAATGCTCGACCAAGTACTCGAAACATTCAAGATAACACCGGACTACGATTTAAATATCATGAAAAACCGCCAGACGCTGATAGACGTTGCGACAAGAGGACTCGAAGGACTCGATGCAATCATGAAAGAAGCCGAACCGGACATCGTCTTAGTTCACGGCGATACATCGACAACCTTTATCGGAAGTCTCGCTGCTTTTTACAATCAAATCGCAGTCGGTCATGTCGAAGCCGGACTTCGCACATGGAATAAGCACTCGCCGTACCCAGAAGAAATGAACCGTCAATTGACTGGCGTATTGGCTGATTTGCATTTCTCGCCTACAGAAAAATCGGCTGAAAATCTGATAGCTGAAGGCAAACCGAAAAATCGAATTTACATCACCGGAAACACAGCCATCGACGCACTCCAAACGACAGTCCGCGAAAACTACGCGCATCCGATCCTAGAAAGTCTCGGCGACGACAAGTTAATTTTATTAACAGCCCATCGACGAGAAAATCTCGGAGAACCAATGCGCAATATGTTCCGTGCAATCAATCGTTTGCTCGACAAACACGACGACATCCAAGTGATATACCCAGTTCACTTAAATCCGGCCGTTCGTGAAGTCGCAGATGAAATACTAGGGGATAACCCGCGTATTCAATTAATCGAACCGCTCGAAGTCATCGATTTCCATAACTTCGCAGCAGCATCGCATATTATTCTGACCGACTCAGGTGGAATCCAAGAAGAAGCACCATCACTCGGTAAACCAGTCATCGTGCTTCGCGACACAACAGAACGCCCAGAAGGCATCGAAGCGGGCACATTGAAACTCGCAGGAACAGACGAAGAAACCATCTTCTCACTAACAGATGAACTTCTAACAAACCCTGAAGAATACAACAAAATGGCCAGGGCCTCAAACCCATACGGCGACGGACACGCCTCCGAACGAATCGTCGACGCGTTGAAAAAATACTTAACTTCATTAGAATGAAATAAAAGAAGGCAACTATCCTGTATAGGAACTGCCTTCTTTTTCTATTTAAATTAATATATCCGCGTAGTTAGTGCACATATCCGACACATAGCTTCGGATATCCCTCATATTTAACCTTATATCCGACAATACCCGCCCGATATCCGCACATTCCACACACATATCCGCAAAACAGGACTATCCGACCACCCAAATTCAGCACCACACCCCGATTTGATAACGTCAATGCGTGTTATCACAAAATACCACTCCCAATAAAATGAAATTAGTTGATTGGAGTGGAGGGCGAAGACTCCCGCGGAAAAAGCGAGACAGCCGAGACCCTGGACAGAGCGTAGCGAAGGAAGCGGCTCGGCGCTCGCCCGCATGAAAGCGCAGCCCGCAACGGAAATCAACGGTCTCGATCCGACGACTTTTCAATTTAACACACGACCCAATCTACAATTCCTCCAACTCTATCATTAATCCAACTAGAAAAAACAATTAATCTCCCAGTATAAAGTCGAAACCTCACCCAAAATGTATGAAAATGTAAGTTTACGGTTACGCTATACATATTAGTTTTACAAATTTGTCGTTTGTTTGACAAAGCGTTTTACAAACCGAAAAAAACGCGGGAATCAATTGACATCAATTTTTAGCTACTGTATGATTACTAAGGGTAAGAATGATAGTTGTTTCATACATATGAAACTGTATTTACAGGATTTATCGAAAACAAATTCTATCATCTTTTCACCGAATTTTGATTCTGCAAACCCATTCATTAGTAAATGTGGGGACATGGCAGTTCACTCGCAACTTTAATAGGTTCCAACTTTTTCGGAGTCTACGCCGGTTAAAGGCAGGACCGCGAAACGGGAACCACCCCGCAATTCTAAGAGCTAATTCCAAAAACAATCAAACAAAACAGGAGATTAAACAGTTATGCAAACATTGCAGGAAATCCATAAAAGGCAGAGAAGAGCTCTCTATTTCTTACTGGCTTTTTTCGTACTTGGATGGGCATTCACTGAATGGAAAACTGTTTTCGCCGGACTTATACTAGGTTCTTTGTTTGGTCTGTACAATTTTTGGATACTCGTCCGTAGGTATGAGAAATTTGAACAAGCCATTACGGAAGGGAAAAAGCGCATATCACTTGGGACTGCGATGCGTTTCGCATCTGGTATTGCGGTAGCGGCAATTGCAACTGCGATGCCCGAACAGTTCGACCTGATCAGTGCGGTTATTGGATTCGGAATACCGTACCTCCTTCTATTAGGAGAAAGGATCATTTACCACGTACGACATCAATAAAGCTTTTCGGTAAAAGCTTAATTCCGAATGGACAAGGGAGGTGAACGAAACATGGACCATGGAAATCCGTTAGCGACAGCAGAGCTTTTCGGTATCACATTAAGATTTAACCTATCGAACGTTTTGATGGTCTTCATAACATGTGCAATTGTATTCTTAATCGCAATTCTCGCAACACGCAAATTAGAAGTTAAACCGACGGGAATGCAAAATTTCTTTGAATGGATCATGGATTTCGTCAAAGGGATTATAAGGAACAATATGGACTGGAAAACAGGTGGACGTTTCCACGTACTAGGAATTACGCTTATTCTATTCCTATTCGTGTCGAACGTACTTGGCTTACCTTTTGCTATCGTTTGGAAAGGTGACCTATGGTGGAAATCACCAACTGCCGATCCAATGGTTACGATGACACTTGCAGTTATGGTTATTACCTTAACGCAATATTACGGTCTGAAAACAAAAGGTGCAAAGGGCTACGGTAAAGATTATTTACAACCGCTTCCGTTTTTAATGCCACTGAACCTTGTCGGTGAAGTTGCCAGTACGATGACACTCGGTCTTCGTTTATACGGTAACATTTACGCAGGTGAAATCCTTATCGGATTACTTGCAGGACTTGCAACATCAAGTATCTTTGGATTTGTAGGAGCAATTATTCCTTCAGTCGCATGGATGGGCTTCTCCATATTTGTTGGCGGAATCCAGTCGTTTATCTTCGTTATGTTAACAATGGTCTATATGTCTAACAAAGTTAGAACGGACTAGTAAACATATATAGCTTATACGGTTAGAGTTAAGTGACTCTGGCTCGAAACACCAAAAAAACAAGAAACTTTAGGAGGAAATATACTATGGTAGGTTCAGTTGGTCTATTAGCAGCAGCAATCGCAATTGGTTTAGGAGCACTTGGAGCAGGTTTAGGTGCAGGTCTAGTTGTTTCAAAAACACAAGAAGGAATCGCGCGTCAACCAGAAGCACGTGGCGTTCTTCAAACAAACATGTTTATCGGGGTAGCACTTGTTGAAGTTGTTCCGATTTTCGCAGCAGTAATCGCGTTTATCGTTATGAACCAGTAATTATAGGTACAATTACAATGGCGAAGAGCGGACATCATTTCCTTCGCCATTGCTTTATGTCAATAAATAATCAAATGATAAAATTGGATAGTAATCCATATTCAAAGAGACAAGTGCTCTTGAAGGGAGTGAAACAATCGTGTTTTTTGATACCTTCGTCCTCTTAGCTGACACTACAGCTGAAGCAGGATTTTTGCAGAAATTAAACGACCCCAACGGTTTAAACCTTGGTGATATTATTGTAACGCTAATAATGTTCCTTCTTCTCATGCTTCTATTAAAGAAATTTGCATGGGGTCCGCTTATGGGCATCATGGATCAACGTGCCGAAATGATCGCTACTGAAATCGAATCGGCTGAAAAAAGTCGTCTTGAATCACAAAGTCTTCTTGAAGAGCAACGCAACTTGTTGAAAGAGGCACGCAATGACGCTCAGGCGATTGTTGAAAATGCCCGTGAACAAGGTGAATCGCAACGTGAAGACATCGTTATCGCAGCGCGAAACGAAGTCGCACGCTTGAAAGAAGAAGCATCACAAGAAATTGCTTCTGAGAAAGAAAAAGCTGTTGCAGCAGTTCGTGAAGAATTCGTATCACTCTCAGTTCTTGCAGCGTCTAAAGTACTTGGGAAAGAACTTTCCGAAGAAGATAACCGCGCATTAATTGAAGAGACGATTGCGAAGGCAGGCGATGCACAATGAGTAAATCCATTGTAGCTAATCGCTATGCCGAAGCACTTTATGAACTAGCAGTAGAAAAGGGACAAACTTCAGTCATTCAAGAAGAACTTCTTGAAATCCAGAAAGCGTTCCTCGCTAATCCAGGCCTTGGTGAATTATTTGAAAATCCAAGATTCCCATTAGCGAAAAAGAAAGAGCTACTCGAGACATTGTTCAAGGATACACATACACTTATCCATGACACATTGTTCGTATTGCTCGAAAAGAAACGTTTAAATGAAATTAATAACTTCGTCGACGAATTCGTTGACTTTGTGAACGACGCAGCAGGAATTGCGGATGCAACAGTATATTCAACACGTCCGCTGTCCGAAAGCGAAAGCGCAGCGATTTCATCCACTTTTGCAAGAAAAGTCGGAAGAACATCACTGCGGATTAATAACATCATTGATCCAACGCTAATCGGGGGCATTCGTGTCCAAATTGGAAACCGTATCTTTGACAACAGCCTAGTGAACAAACTAGATCGTTTGAAACGAGATATGATTGGATCGTAAATTTGAAATTTGAGGGGTGACATACATGAGCATCAAAGCTGAAGAAATCAGCGTTCTCATAAAACAGCAGATTGAAAATTATCAATCTGAGATGGAAGTAAGTGACGTTGGTACAGTTATCGCAATCGGTGACGGTATCGCACGTGCTCATGGCCTCGATGACGTCATGGCTGGAGAACTATTAGAGTTCTCTAACGGTGTTATGGGTATGGCACAAAACTTGGAAGCGAATAACGTAGGTATCGTTATCCTTGGACCATACACAGACATTAAAGAAGGCGATGATGTACGTCGTACGGGCCGTATTATGGAAGTACCTGTTGGCGAAGCACTAATTGGCCGTGTTGTAAATCCACTAGGTCAACCTGTGGATGGACTTGGTCCGATCGCAACAACTAAAACTCGTCCAATCGAAAGCCCAGCACAAGGTGTCATGGCGCGTAAATCCGTTCATGAGCCACTACAAACTGGTATTAAAGCAATTGACGCACTCGTGCCAATCGGCCGTGGACAGCGTGAGTTAATTATCGGAGACCGCCAAACAGGTAAAACAACTGTTGCGATCGATACGATTCTTAACCAAGCTGACCAAGATATGATTTGTATCTATGTTGCAATTGGACAAAAAGAATCAACTGTTCGTGGTGTTGTTGAAACACTACGTAAAAACGGTGCACTTGATTACACAATCGTAGTAACAGCATCGGCATCAGAGCCAGCTCCATTACTATACCTTGCACCATATACGGGAATCACTATGGCAGAGGAATTCATGTTTGACGGAAAGCATGTACTAATCGTTTATGATGACTTATCTAAACAAGCAGCTGCATACCGTGAACTTTCCTTGCTACTTCGTCGTCCTCCAGGTCGTGAAGCATACCCAGGTGACGTATTCTACTTACACTCACGTCTTCTTGAACGCGCAGCTAAGCTGAACGATTCACTCGGCGGAGGTTCGATCACTGCACTTCCATTCGTTGAAACACAAGCAGGAGATATTTCTGCTTATATTCCAACAAACGTAATTTCAATTACGGATGGACAAATTTTCTTACAATCTGACCTTTTCTTCGCGGGTGTACGCCCTGCTATTAACGCAGGTCTTTCCGTATCTCGTGTTGGTGGATCAGCACAAATTAAAGCTATGAAAAAAGTTGCGGGTACACTACGTCTAGACCTAGCTGCATTCCGTGAACTTGAAGCGTTCTCCCAGTTTGGTTCATCTCTTGATGCATCAACGCAAGCAAGACTTGACCGCGGAGTTCGTACAGTTGAAATCTTGAAACAAGATTTGAACAAACCGGTTCCAGTTGAAATCCAAGTTGTTGCACTATATGCACTAACGCGCGGATTCCTAGACGATGTTCCTGTTAAAGATATTCTACGTTTTGAGTCTGAAATCGCAGCTTGGCTCGAATCAAACCACACAAACGTTTTAGAGCATATTCGTCAAACGAAAGATCTTCCATCAGATGAAGAGATGGCAGCAGCTATCAACGAATTCAAAACGAAATTCGCAATTTCTGAGTAAGACGATAAACTATAAAACAAAAAGGTGGTGAATGACCAATGGGATCATTACGCGATATTGAAAACCGCATAAAATCTACGAAGAAAACGAGTCAGATAACACGCGCAATGCAAATGGTATCTGCTTCGAAACTAAACCGTGCAGAACTTAAAGCAAGAGCATTCGTCCCTTACATGGAGAAAATCCAAGAAGTTGCAGGTGCAATCGCTGCTGGAACGGATGCAGAACATCCAATGCTCGTACAACGTCCAGTAAAGAAAACCGCATATGTTGTCATCACAGCAGACCGTGGACTTTGCGGAGCGTACAACAGTAATATTATACGAGCAGTTTCCCAAGCAATCGAAAAGCGCCATGCGTCAAAAGACGATGCAATTATTTTTGCAATCGGACGAATCGGCTCTGAGTTTTTCTTGAATCGTGGATATAACGTAATCGACAGTGTAATCGGATTATCCGACCACCCGTCATTCGCCGAAATTAAAGAAATCGCTAATAAAGCTGTTGGTATGTTCGCGGATGGTACGTATGATGAAATTTATATGTACTACACCCACTACATTAACGTCATTTCCAACAAAGTAACAGAAGGGAAAGTGCTCCCACTTACCGATATTGCCCAAGATGCAACATCAGCTTCTTACGAATTCGAGCCATCCGGCGAAGCAATTCTAAAAGTGCTGCTTCCTCAATACGCGGAAAGCTTGATCTTTGGTGCATTACTCGAAAGTAAAGCAAGTGAACATGCTTCAAGTATGACAGCGATGCAAAGCGCAACCGATAACGCAGGCGAATTAATTGATTCATTGACGCTTCAATATAACCGCGCTCGTCAAGCAGCAATAACACAAGAAATTACTGAGATAATTGGGGGAGTGGCGGCGCTGGAGTAGGAAGGAAAATCGAACTCTGATTTTCCCGCTCTGAAAATGTCGGAACTTGGACATTTTCGTTAAGAGCAATGGAACATTAAGGAAATCATTGTTCAACTTTCTACCAGCGCTTCACCCTTCATTTGCACGGCATATAGTAAGACAGGAGGAAACAAAATGAACAAAGGACATGTTCTTCAAGTAATGGGTCCAGTTGTCGACGTCAAATTTGATAACGCACAATTGCCTGAAATCTATAACGCATTGACTGTTACAATTGAGCGTCCGAACTCAGAGCCTGAAGTTTTAACACTTGAAGTTGCACTTCACCTTGGCGATGATGCAGTTCGTACAATTGCGATGTCTTCTACGGATGGACTTAAGCGTGGAGCCGAAGTACTCGACCAAGGATCTGCGATTTCCGTTCCAGTCGGTGACGTTACACTTGGCCGCGTATTTAACGTACTAGGTGAAACGATTGACCTTGCGGAAGAAATTCCAGCAAGTGAACGTCGCGACCCGATTCACCGTAAAGCACCAACTTTTGAAGAACTATCTACAGAAGTTGAAATCCTTGAAACGGGCATTAAAGTCGTTGACTTACTAGCTCCGTATATTAAGGGTGGTAAAATTGGTCTCTTCGGTGGAGCTGGTGTAGGTAAAACAGTTCTAATCCAAGAATTAATTAACAACATCGCACTCGAACACGGTGGAATTTCCGTATTCGCAGGTGTTGGAGAACGTACACGTGAAGGAAATGACCTTTTCTTCGAAATGACGGACTCTGGTGTTATTAAAAATACAGCAATGGTATTCGGTCAAATGAACGAACCACCTGGCGCGCGTATGCGTGTTGCACTAACAGGATTGACAATGGCAGAATATTTCCGTGACGAACAAGGCGCGGACGTACTTCTATTCATCGACAATATTTACCGTTACACGCAAGCAGGATCTGAAGTATCGGCACTTCTTGGCCGTATGCCTTCAGCAGTTGGATATCAGCCAACACTTGCAACGGAAATGGGTCTTTTACAAGAACGAATTACTTCAACAAATAAAGGTTCAGTAACGTCAATCCAAGCGATTTATGTACCAGCGGATGACTATACGGATCCAGCTCCAGCAACGACGTTCGCTCACCTTGACGCGACGACGAACCTTGAGCGTAAACTTTCTGAAATGGGTATTTACCCAGCGGTTGACCCGCTCGCATCAACTTCACGTGCATTAAGCGCTGAAATTGTAGGAGCAGAACACTATAGCGTAGCGCGTGAAGTTCAATCTACACTGCAACGTTATGCTGAATTACAAGATATTATCGCAATCCTAGGTATGGATGAATTAGGCGAAGACGACAAACTTGTTGTTGGTCGCGCGCGTCGTATTCAATTCTTCCTATCACAAAACTTCCACGTAGCTGAACAGTTCACTGGGCAACCAGGTTCATACGTTCCAGTAGCTGAAACGATTAAAGGATTCAAAGAAATCCTTGAAGGTAAATTCGATCATATTCCAGAAGATGCATTCCGTCTTGTTGGCCGTATTGAAGAAGTTATCGAAAAAGCGAAAGCTATGGGTGTCGAAGTCTAAGAAGGGACCAGGAGGGAAAAAATGAAAACAGTAAAAATTCATATCGTTACTCCCGACGGCCCTGTTGTAGATACTGAAGCGGACATGATTATCGCGATGACGGAAACGGGCGAATTGGGAATACTTCCAGGCCACATCGCAACGGTCGCACCGCTTCAAATCGGCGGGCTTCGTATTAAAAAAGGTAATGAAACAAAAGTTGTTGCCGTTCACGGCGGATTCATTGAAATTCGTCCTGAAATCGTTACAGTTCTTGCTCAAAGCGCTGAAACAGCTGAAAACATCGATCTTGCGCGCGCTAAGAATGCTGCAAAGCGGGCTGAAATTGCGCTTCAAGCTAAAGAAGATGAAGCAAGCTTTTTGAATGCGGAACTCGAACTAAAACGTGCAATTAATAGAATTAACGCTTCAGAAAACAGGTATTAATTAGCGTCAAGATGATAAAAATTGGGCAGAGGAGGTTGTTTCTTCTGTCCTTTTCTTTGATAATGGAAGGAGTCAAGATTATGGATGGCATGTTCGGTTTCCAACCATTACTTGCAATCGTTTCCCATATATTTTTTATCGGTGTTTCTTTTTATGCACTTCAATCAATCATGCCGGAAAAAATCATTCGAAAAAACAAAGTGTTTCAAGCGCAAATTTTATTTATTTTTTTAAGTATAATGATTGGATCTTCCGTATCAAATTTCTTTCTTGAGATATCCTATTGGTCAGGAAGAATTCCTACAATGTTTCGATAACATTCGACTATTTCGCAAATGAATTTGGCATACTATTCTAAGTCGGTACCTGTTATCGCCGCGTGTATGTTGGTTTTAAACACTGTACATGGGGCGATGGCATGTAAAGCCGTCAATGTTTAAAAAGAATATCGTGGGGAATTTAACGAACAGTAACCTGCGCGGAAGGTATAAAATAGCAATGACACAAAAATTCAAATAAGTACATACGATAGATTACACCAAGATAGTCATTTCGTTACTTGTAAATAAATGTCGAACACTGTAAACTAATGTGAGTTTTTGTTATTACTATACAACATTTTAAGTAAAATATAAGCGTAAGTTAATTTTTAAATAAGCACAATTTAAAGTCGGAGGGACTAATTATGGATAAGATTATTATAAACGGGGGACGCGTTCTAAAAGGAACTGTCCGCGTTGAAGGCGCGAAAAATGCTGTTTTGCCTGTATTGGCAGCTGCACTTCTCGCATCAGAAGGCGTTAACGTCATTCGGGATGTACCAAATCTGTCGGATGTCGGCACAATCAGTGCAGTTTTAAAAAGCTTGAACGCAGAAGTAGAAGCGGTGCCAGAAAGAAACGAAGTCATCATTGATTCATCGGGGACGTTGTCAAGCGAGGCCCAATTTGAATATGTACGTAAAATGAGAGCTTCAATCCTTGTCATGGGCCCAATTCTTGCACGAAACGGTTTTGCTCGTGTCGCATTGCCAGGCGGTTGTGCAATTGGATCACGTCCAATTGACCAACATTTAAAAGGCTTCGAAGCAATGGGTGCAGAAATTTCATTTGGTCATGGCTATGTTGAAGCGAAAGCTGAAAATGGCCTTAAAGGTGCGAAAATTTATCTCGACTTCCCAAGCGTAGGCGCAACAGAAAACATCATGACTGCCGCTGCTCTTGCAAAAGGCACGACAGTTATTGAAAACGCAGCGAAAGAACCAGAAATTGTAAACTTGGCGAACTTTATTAACGAAATGGGCGGTAAAGTTGTCGGTGCAGGAACTGATATGATTCGTATCGAAGGCGTAACGAAATTATACGGCATCACACATCATATTATCCCGGATCGTATCGAAACAGGTACTTTCATGGTAGCAGCTGCGATTACAGGCGGCGACGTTATCATTGAAAATGCCGTTCCAGAACACAACGCAGCACTTATTTCGAAAATGGGCGAGATGGGCGTCAATATCATCGAATTGGATGAAGGCGTTCGCGTCCACGCGAAGTACCCGCTTAAATCAGTCAACTTAAAAACAATGCCGCACCCAGGTTTCCCGACAGATATGCAATCGCAAATGATGGCGTTAATGCTTACTGCAACAGGAACTGGTGTCATTACGGAAACTGTTTTTGAAAACCGCTTTATGCACGTCGAAGAATTCCGTCGCATGAACGCAACTGTAAAAATCGAAGGCAAATCAGTTATCTTAGAAGGCCCGTCAAAGCTACAGGGTGCTGAGGTAGCCGCAACCGACCTAAGAGCAGCTGCAGCACTCATTCTTGCTGGATTAGCAGCAGAGGGCGTTACACGCGTCACAGAGTTGATTCACCTTGACCGCGGCTATGTAGACTTCCATAAGAAGCTCGAAGCATTAGGCGCAGATATTGAGCGTGTCTCATCTGAAGAAGAAGTCGAAAGCAGAACGAAGCAAGAACTCGTATAACTAATTGTGATATTTGAAATAAGAAGGGTCATCGATGTTACTACTATCGGTGGCCCATTTTGTGTTTTATATGTGGGATTGGTCGTTTGATTGGCTGGTTTAGTCGTATGCGGATTGACTATGGTCGTTTCGCCGGCTACTTTGGTCGTTTGAATGCGCTGTGAAATTTGTACATATCGATAAGTGTTGCTGCCGTAATGCGTTCCGGCTTCAACAAATAAAAGCACTTCGGTTTGCTTTTTTGGAGACTTTTGGTCGTTTGGCAGAGTGCTTTAGTCGTTTGGGAATCGACTATGGTCGTTTGGATAGCCGCTTGCCAGTCAACATTGGTCGTTTCCACACGCGCTATAGTCGTTTCACCATTTATTCCAGTCAAACCGCTTCTGGGACATGCATATTAAGGGGTGAATTTCATATAATCGACTATGACAAAAATATGGGCTAGTTCATTATTATTACTCATTGTAATGTTTTTTATTCCAGTAATTTTTCTAAGAGGACCGAGCGCTGGGCCAGAGAAGGAGGAGAAAAAAATAGAACAATCTTGTCCGATCGACATTAAGGTTGTCGGTGTGGACGAGCCATTAGCGCTTGAGGAATACGTAAAAGGAGTCGTCGCAGGGGAGATGCCGATCGATTTTCATGCAGAAGCATTGAAAGCGCAATCGATCGCAGCAAGGACGTACGCACTCAGAACGACTAATTTCGGTGAAAATCCAATTGCCCGTGATGTCTCCGCTCAAGTATACAAATCGAAAGAAGAGCGGAAAAAACAGTGGGGGAAGAAATTTAAAGAAAATGAAAAGAAACTTTCGTCAGCAGTCGAAGCGACGACTGGCGATGTATTACTTTATAACGACGAGTTGATTTCGGCGATGTTTTTCTCGACATCGAATGGGCAGACAGAAACTGCCGAAAACTATAGCGGTAGTGAAATTCCTTATTTGCAAAGTGTCGACAGTCCGGGCGATGAGAAAGTTGCGCCGACATATGAAGTGAAAACGGAATTACCGTTAACTAAATGGAACGAGGCATTCGGGATTGAATGGAATGCCGATATGTTCAAATCTCTTCAACTCACTCGAAATCCAACAGGGCGCGTTCAAAAAGTAGCCACAGCCGGATTCGAATCGAATGGACGCGAAATACGAGAAATACTCGGACTCAGGTCAACGGATTTCGATATTGCATTCGACGTGACGAACGAGATTGTCATCATAAAAACGCTAGGGTTTGGGCACGGCGTCGGCATGAGCCAGTACGGTGCAGAGGCATTTGCGCAGGATGGATGGACGGCAGATAAAATCGTCCAACACTATTATACTGGTACAGTAATAAAAAATTTGATTAACCTTGAGAATGTATGTTTAAAAGCACCTTAACTTGCAAACAATAGCAGTGAGGTGATGATTATGCGAGAAGAAAAAACGAAATCTCCTTCTCAAAAGAATAAACGCAAGCAAACAAAGAGTTGGTTTTGGCCAGCAATCTATTCGGGTATCGCAATCGTATTTGTAGGAATGATCTGGGGTTACACTGCACTAATAAAAGATGCCCCGGATAAGACAGCAAAGAGTCCCGATAGTGAAGTAGTCGTGGATGTCAACGCATCAAAGGAATCTTTCAAATATCCTTTTTCTGAAGAACTCCTTAATGATGTAGCCATTCTACAAGATTACTATGACATGGAAGCCGACGAATCCATGCGCGAAAATGCACTACTTGTCTTTAATCAGTCATACGTAACGAATTCCGGCGTTTCTATTTCGATAGACGGAAAACCGTTCGAAGTGCTCGCGTCAATGAGTGGTGTCGTCGAAGAAGTTACTACAGATGTCTTCAGCGGGGATGAGGTTGTGATCAAACACGCGGATGGCATGAAGACCGTGTATAGTTCACTTACAGGGATTCTAGTGAAACAAGGCGATGAAGTAGCTCAAGGAGATCCACTCGCAACGACAACGCAAAACGAATGGAATCCAGCAGCTGGCGTGCACCTGCTTTTTGAAGTGCATGTCGACGGTGAACCGGTTAATCCCGGAAAGCATCTAGCATTTGAATAGTAGATGTTTGTTCAGAAAAAGCCACTCTTCGGGGTGGTTTTTTAATTTTCAAAATTTATTTTCGGAAAAGTGCTTAAAAACAGCCATAAACCAAGCCTTCTCGCACTAAACGCGAGCATAACGCCTTAATCTGTCGCATACAGTAAGACAAGATTCGGAGTCGATAGGAAAGGAAGAGGGCGTGCACGAGCAAATACGGAGGCGATGCGTGCGCCTCGGGGAGTTATTGCTGGAGACTGAGGTTACCGTGCGAGGACTAGCGAAAGTGACGGGGTATTCGAAAAGCACTGTTCACAAGGATTTGACAGAGCGATTGCCAAATATCGATGTAGGCTTGGCAGAAGAAGTTGCAAAAATACTTGCTTATCATAAATCCGTCAGACATTTAAGAGGCGGTGAGGCAACCAGGCTTAAGTGGATGAATGAAGCGAAAAAGATTGAAGAAGAATAAGTGAAAGAGCGGAGCCAGATCCGGACTGAGGCGCCGCTTTTTTAAATTAAAAAAGAGATTTCAATATAATTGGAAATTGGTCCTTAAGTATGTTCATTTTCCCCTTACTATGGTAAAATTACGAATTAAGAGCGTGCAAAATGCCACGAAACAGTTGGAAGGGGAAGCGGGAATAATGTTTGCAAAAGATATTGGGATTGACCTTGGTACGGCGAACGTCTTAATTCACCTCAAGGGAAAAGGGATTGTCTTAAACGAACCGTCAGTTGTCGCATTAGATAAAAGAAATAATAAAGTGCTGGCTGTCGGTGAAGAAGCATGGAAAATGGTCGGAAGAACACCAGCAAATATCACGGTTACTCGTCCTTTAAAAGACGGCGTAATCGCAGATTTCGACGTGACAGAAGCAATGCTTAGTCATTTCCTCGATAGACTTAACGTGAAAGGCTTTTTCACAAAACCTAGAATACTTGTCTGTTGCCCGACGAATATTACAAGCGTTGAACAAAAAGCGATTCGCGAAGCAGCCGAAAAGTCCGGCGGCAAGAAAATATTTTTAGAAGAAGAACCAAAAGTTTCCGCGATCGGCGCCGGAATGGATATTTTTCAACCAAGTGGTAATATGGTGATTGATATCGGCGGCGGAACATCCGACGTTGCTGTTTTATCGATGGGTGATATCGTAACATCCGAATCTATTAACATCGCTGGAGACACATTAGACAACGACATAATCCAATACATCAAAAACCAATATAAATTGCTCATTGGACTGCGCACCGCTGAAGACATTAAATTTAACGTCGGTACGGTTTTCCAAGGATCTCGGAATGAGACGATGGACATCCGTGGCCGCGATATGGTTTCTGGACTTCCACGCACCGTTACAATTGATTCAGAAGAAATTAGACTTGCATTGAGAGAATCTATGTCTATCATTGTCCAGGCTGCACGTAATGTTCTGGAGAAAACGCCACCTGAGCTTTCTGCCGACATTATTGACCGCGGTGTGTTCTTAACCGGCGGGGGCGCGCTAATTCACGGGATCGACCAATTATTAGCGGAAGAATTAAAAGTGCCCGTGTTTGTTGCAGATAATCCGCTCGACTGCGTTGCGAGAGGGACAGGCATTCTACTAGAAAACATTCAAAAAAGTTCACGTAAATTTTAATTCTACATAAAATTCGAATTGAGTTTCATTCAATTTGTTTGTATAGGGGTACTGAATATGATGGATAAGTTAAAGTTTCGACGCTCACAAAGAGAAGTGGATTCAAAAACAGATGAAAAGCCAAGCGTTGAAACCAGTTCAAGAAAAGAACTAAGAAAGGCTAAACGCGGTGAAGCCACCGAACCTAAAAAAACGCTTTGGGTTCAGATCCGGATGATCCCGATTTGGCTTCGTCTTATTTTGATCATTTTACTAATAGCTATCGTTGCCGTAATTGGATTACGGTTCGGGTATAGCTATATTGGCGACGGAAATCCTGAGGATGTACTCAAAAAAGAAACATGGACACATATCATTGATATCATCAAAGGAAAAGAATAATTTTGCAGGAGGCTCACATGCTTACAGTACAACAAATTCAAGCCATTTTACCACATCGTTACCCATTTTTAATGGTCGATAAGATTCTAGAAGTAGAAGAAGGCAAACGCGCCGTTGGAATAAAAAACGTCACGATAAACGAAGATTTTTTCAACGGACATTTTCCAGGCTACCCAGTCATGCCAGGCGTTCTTATTGTAGAAGCGCTTGCGCAAGTGGGAGCAGTTGCTTTATTGAAGAAAGAAGAAAATAAAGGCCGCCTTGCATTTTTTGCGGGCATCGACAATTGCCGTTTCAAACGCCAAGTCGGACCTGGCGACACATTGACACTCGAAGTTGAAATTACGCGACTCCGCGGTCAAATGGGCAAAGGAAAAGCAATCGCAAAAGTCGGCGATGAAATCGCTTGTGAAACCGAAATTTTATTTGCTCTCGGCCCAGTGGTCGAATAAGTAGTATGTCTTAATGATTGAATAAAAATCAATATAAAAAATAATGGATAGTTCCCTCTATTTCGTACAACCTACAAAGACCATGCAGATTTGTGTGGTAAACGGCTTGTGGAAAGGAGGGAATCTTTTCATGTTGAAAAAAACGATACCATTTTTTCTAATTTCGGCGCTCGTACTAGGCGGCTGTATGAACGGTAATGACGATGATATAGTGCCTAATAATAACGAAACACCGATGCAGGATGATGTGCAGGATCGTGATAAAAACTGGACTCCTAATGCCAACGATAATAATGAAGGCGGAACGGATCTAGATGGGAATGACAATGGTCAAAACGGTAATGGTGGAAACAACGGGTTCATCAATGGCGACAACGGCGATAATGGCGTCAATAATGGAAACGGAGCACCGAACGACACAATTATCGATGATGAGCTTGACGAAAATGGAACCAACCGCTAACCGCAAGCCTTAAACACCGCCTCGAAATAAACCGAGGCGGTGTTTTGCCGTAAAAAAGCCCGAAACGACCAAAGAACGCCTTCAAACGACTAATGTGGGTCTCGAAACGACTAATGAGTTCTCTCAAACGACTAAAGTTGCCGTCGAAACGACTAATGAGTTCTCTCAAACGACTAAAGTTGCCGTCGAAACGACCATAGCACGTCTCCAAACGACCAAAGTCTCTAAAAAAGAAAACCAAAGTGCTTTATTTGTTGAAGCCGGAACAAATTACGAGCGCAACACTTATCGACTTGTACAAATTTCAAAGCGTATTCAAACGATTAAAATAGCCGGCGAAGCGACTAAAATCAAAAAAAATTTTGAGGTGGAGAATCCTTATTCAAGTACTCGATTTTATTCGATTCGTTGATCTGCGTTCCGGGCGGACGCTTTCCTGCGGGCGAGCGCCGAGCCGCTTCGTCGCTCCGCTCCTGCAGGGTCTCGCCTGTCTCGCTGATTCCTCTGGAGTCGCCACCCTACACTCCAGTCAACTACTTTCATTATACAAAGGGTGTATAGTGGCAATTCTTGGATAAAGGGAACGTCAACGATTTATCAAGAAAAAAACCAAAGTGCTTTATTTGTTGAAGCCGGAACAAATTACAAGCGCAACACTTATCGACTTGTACAAACTTCACATCAACGCCAAACGAGCAAAGCATCCGGTAATAAAACAAAAAAAGTGCCACCCATCAACAGGGCAGCACCACACCAAACTCACTCATCTTCCTCAATATCCCGCTTCAACCGCGGACGTGAACGCATGTCCGTCTCAAAACGCTCAAGCAATGTCGCGCCTTCCAAACCTTCCCCGATCAATTCCTCCAACAGGTGCTCGGCATATTGCGTACGAGCCCGTTTTAATCTGCCTTTCAACAAAACCGAAATATTATTTCCGATTTGTTTCACCGCACTAACAGCTACGCGAAAACCGGCGGGTTCGTTTTCTGGATACGAAATGACGACTTTTGCCTCGAGCAAATCGTCTTCACCTTGAAATGATTCGAAAAACGCCTTATGCTTTTCCTCGATAAACATCTCAAGAATCCACATCCGGTGGCTATTCTCTTGATTTATAATAATTCCATCGATAAGCGGGAAATCTATAACTTGTTCATCGTGCAAGATTCCAACTGACAACATCTTAAATGTTTTCATCATGCGCACCACCTTCAAATTTGCTTTGATTATACCATATTTTCGAGGCTGGAATAAATAAACAACAAACCTGCCAAAGTTAATTTATCTAAAATTCGACATCCTGCAAAAAATGCATAACGCTGTCGTTTCTTAGAATAGACAATCAAACTAGATATCTTGAAATAATGAAAATCAACGCGAAAAATGCTTCAAAACTGAAAAAACGCCTTTTGCTAAAAATCGACTCGGTGTCGTATTATCAAATTAATTCAAAAAGAAAGGAGGGTATTGGTTGAATCAAGTCGCACTTGTAGGGCGCATAACAAAAGATCCCATCTTGCGGAAATTATCTCGAGATCGGGTCCAAACAAGTATTATCATCGCAATAAATCGCAACTATAAGAATACGAAAGGAGAAATAGAAGCGGATTTCATATTATGTTCTTTATTCGGTCGACTTGCGGAAAACACAGCAAAGCATTGTGGAAAAGGTTCGCTAATCGGACTGAGTGGTCGCATCCAGTCCAGAACTTACGAAAGAGAAGATCAAAGTCGTGTTTTCGTCACGGAAGTGATTGGAGACGAAGTTCGATTTCTTTCAACAAAATCTAGATTAAATGACGATTTATACGCGAATTCTACAGTGTCGAATCACCAAGAAATTGCGGAATCAGAAACAGATCACTTTGAATTACCTGCACAAGAAAGCAAAGAACTACCAATTATGTAACAAAAGGGGGAAATTGTCCGGATAACAAACCGGAGCTGAATACTACAATTATATGAATAGCTGTGAAGGAATCTACTTAATGTTGAAAAGGCCTTTTGGGGGATCGGCCTTTCGGTTATACGGAAAAATATCATAGGGAAAAACTTAATTGCTAATTAAAAAACCGCGCGACGGTGCCTGAGAGAAGACTGCCTTTCAGGTGCCATTACCGCGGAACTAATAAAAGGAGATGTTGTGTTTGACGAAACTCGAAAAAGAAATTGTGCGAATGGAGCTTCAAATTAGCGAATTAATCCGAGTCGTGGCGAATTTAAACGAACGCTTAAAAAGGGTAGAGGACAAAAGTACAGGCAAGGAATTTGTCAGGCAAGTGCCGATTGTGCAAAAAATAACGTGAAAAATCCCAGAGAAGAAGAATTTCAACTCTGGGACAAAAATATAGTTATCCGAATGACAGTAAATCATCGAGTTCTCGGTCAGATAGCTCAGTCAACCACTGGCTAGATTGAATTAGATCGGCAGATAGAGCCGCTTTTTCGGCAAGCATCTTATCAATCTTTTCCTCAATCGTTCCAATCGTCACGAATTTATGGACATGCACGAACTTTGTTTGCCCGATTCGATACGCGCGGTCAGTTGCTTGATTTTCTACGGCCGGATTCCACCATCGATCCGCATGCAATACGTGATTGGCAGCCGTTAAGTTCAACCCGGTTCCGCCTGCACGCAGCGATAATACGAAGACCGGAAATTCACCGTTTTGAAAAGCATCGACCAGATTATCGCGTTGGCCCTTCGGCATGCTACCCGTCAAGAACGGGACGTCAATACCATGAAGTTCAGATAAGCAATGCTGGATGAGTTTTCCCATCCCGATATACTGCGTGAAAATAATGCATTGTTCACCGTTTTCCGCAATATTACCAGCCATCGACACGATACCGCTCAATTTGTCGGAACGTGCAACTAATTGCTCGGCCGGACCATGCGGCTCTTTCAAAAACAGCGCGGGGTGATTGCATAATTGTTTCAACCGACTAAGCATCGTCAAAATAAGTCCTTTTTTCTCAAAACCAGTCAAAGTCTGCAATTTAAACTTGGTCTCATCAAGGAAACTTTCATACAAAGCGGCTTGTTCAGTCGTCAGCGGAACATACTCGTTCTGCTCCAACTTCTTCGGCAGATTCAACAATAAATCTGGATCATTTTTCGTTCGACGCAATAAGAACGGTCGAATTTTCGCTCGAAGCTTTTGTTTATCGCGTTCTGAATCATCTCGCTCAATCGGAACGATGAAGTTATCCGTAAACGTCCGGAAGTTCCCGAAATATCCTTTATGAACAAAATCGAAAATCGCCCACAGCTCAGACAAACGGTTTTCAATCGGCGTACCCGTTAACGCAATATGATGTTGACCGTGCAATTTACGAATCATACGCGATTGTCTAGTTTGCATGTTTTTAATATTTTGAGCTTCATCAAGCGTAATGCTCGTAAACTCAGTCTCAGCAAGCATCTCACCGTCTTGAGAAGCCGTGCCGTACGTCGTTAAAATAACATCAGGACGCAAATCGGCTATCAACGTAGTAAACGCTGCGTCTTTCTCACGTGAAGGTCCATAATGCGTATGGACAGAAAGCGACGGCGCAAAACGTTCAATTTCCTTTTGCCAGTTACCAAGAACACTCGTCGGACAAATGATGAGCGATGGTTTTTCAGTGTCAGGACGCGCATGGACATTCAACAAATAAGCGATAAGCTGCACCGTTTTTCCAAGCCCCATATCATCGGCAAGAACAGCCCCGAACTGATTATCGCGCATGAAAATGAGCCAATCATATCCTTCAACTTGATAAGGACGAAGCTCTGCATGTAACTGCTCAGAAATACCAGCAGACGGCAACCCTTTTTTATCCGCCAGCACTTCCATATAGCCTTTCAATGATTTTTGCATTGAAAATTCAAATAGCGGATCCTCATCATCCTCATCGCTTTCAATCGGAACAATTTCCTCGGGGATGTCTTGGAATAAAAGATCTTTCACCGTCCACTCACCAGAATCGGCACGGTCCATAATATCTTTAATCTTTTTCAACCAAAGCGGGTCAATATGGAACCACTCATCACCCGATCGAATATATTCGCGATTTTCCTCAACAAGCTTTTGGAAAGCATCGCGACCAATTTCTTGTCCGCCAAGCGCGAAATTCCAGTCGAAGTTAAGAACTTCGTCGAGATTCGTCGCCGAGTTATAAGACTGCACGCTCGCACTCGTACGAACCCTCATTTTAGATTCTGTAATTGATTTTAACCAAGCAGGCAATATGATCGTGTAATTAAAGGACTGAAGCAACGGCAAATCTTCTTGAATGAACAACCGAACCTCTGAATCATGAATCGGAACTGACAAAAAGCTTCCATCAGACTCGATTTCGACAGAGCGAAGAAAAGAGATCATTTCAGATTGTTTTTCAGCAATTTCGTCCGCGTATTCAGCCCATCGCTCAGGAAGTGCTTCCGCGACAGGAAGATTTCTTTTACGAACAGCCGGCGTCCAGTGACGTTCACGTTCGCCGACAACAACCGTTTCAAGCATCCACTCAGCAGAGTCCGAATCTTCCTCGGGTTCCGTCAGCCGGAAAGCTACGCGCACAGGCATCGTCGATACTGACTCGCCCGGCCAACCATATTTCCGTAAATGCGGAAGAAGTGTCGGCAATTGTTCCGGACTTAGCGAAGAATCGATCAGTCTTCCGTACACCGCAGATTGAATAATTTGCACGGCTGCATCTGTTAGGGCAATTTCATCCGTATTAAAATGGATTCCTGTTTCATTCGTCTCGACATAGTTCCAGATTTTCGGATTGCGCCAAGCATCTGCAGCTTCTCGAATCGATTGAAGAATTTGGCTATCTTCCTCCGTTTGGCCTTCAAACTTCACGTAAGGATGCGATTCGGGAAATGACAACAGCAATTGGTCGGCTCTGAGATTCAGTTGATCATCGGTTATTTCCGCAAGAAGACCAAAAAATGTCCGTTCGTCATTAAAAAACAAATAGGAAACTAACTCGTCTGGATCGACGGGATAGCCGTTGCTATCTTCTGCGGAAACGGCGTATGTGTTTCCGTCGATCGGTTTTATACCAATACGGAGAAGGTGTTCCAATGTAAAAGTTTCACTCATAAGTACAAATTCCCTTTCTCCATTTCTTCCATAAGTGCACGAAGGCGGCGATTTTTCTCGCGCACTGTATCTATATAACGGTTCCAAAATTCATGTTTACCGCTCTTTTTACAACCATTCTTCATCTTTCTGAATAAATTCACCGCGCGACGATAACTTTGTCGATTGCGTTCCTTCACAAATTTTGTAGCATACACATGAAGAAGAGGAAGGACGGCCGCAGGATCTTCGGCCAACGCAATTTTCAATCCACCCGCTTCAGCAACTTCGTAAACAACACGATATCGGTGCATCAAAGCAGCCCATTCACGGAAACGACCACGTTCGACAAGGAAATCGGCATAAACATCTACGCCGGTTTCGCCGTAATAAGCGAACATTTTTTCACGCTCATCCTCCGGGAAATCCGCTGCTTCTAACAAGCCGTCAATTTTCCGCACAAAAGCGGGTCGTTGTGAAACAGATACCCTTTGCACTAAATAATCGCCAATGAACGGAAGAAGTGCCGACATGATAACAGCAAGGGAATCCATATTATCGTCTCGTTCAGCAAGATTCGCCAACGGCAACCATTTCGAAAAATCCTTGATCGTAATATCTTTAGAAAGATCTGCTAACTTATCATTCCGTCCTTGTATGACATAGAAAAAGGCAACCAAAGTTGAAGCATCCGGAGAATCATTATTCTCAAGCAGTTCTAACTCGCGTTGTCTAACAAATTTATCAGCAAATAACTGTTGCCAAAACAGTTGATAAACCCGGAAACGTTCGTCGAACAGTCCCTCATACTCCAATGCGAAAGTTCTCACAAACACTTTCAACTGATCATGAAATGGGTCTGTTTCAAAAAGTCTTGGTTTTGATGAAATGGATTTAACGCCATCAGCCAGTTTTCCAAGTTGATCGGTCAACCAGTTCTTGACGTACCATTTTCCGTAAGTAAAATTGGAGCCGCTACCGCCTAGATGGAAATAAATATACGGCCACGCAGCCTCAAGCGCATGCAACCGGTAATAAATGTCAAATAACGGTTTCCATTCATACTCAAAAGGTGATAGAGACCGTGATTTCTGGTCTATCAACTCGAATTTATGGATGAAGACCGCTGGATTTTCATTCAAACTTATGATTCGAATAGGGTTCATCAAACGTGATAAGACGTCACTCCAAGCTTCCGGAGTGCGATCTGTAATTTTAAAAGCCATTTGTTCCGTTTCCATCCTCCTCCATTCGTGCATCCATTCAGTTAAGGAATTAAATTGTAGATATAAATGGAAGATAACTGCTGCCCGGTGCGAACACCATCCAGGCTCGCCGCAAGTGCATGTCGTGCTTGATGCGCTAAACGATAAAGTCACTTCTTCTTCAAAATCGGTTCCATTAACTTCTGCGAGCACGGTTAATGTCGAAGAGTCATACGAATAGGATTCCACAGAACCACTACGAACCAGTGTTACCGCTTTTTGAATTTCTAATGCTTCTTCTGGTATATCAGATCGGAATGAATGTTTAATTTCATTCATAAAATTATTTAGCTCAGCTTCGTGCAAGTAGGATACACGTTCAACGGTCATGTGCATCGGACCACTCTCCTCAAAAATGCATTCCCTCTAGTATAACGCTTTTTGCGCCAATACGTAAATAATTAAATTCGAATTCTTTTATTAATTTATTTCTTATCAAGAATCTTTCCTAGACGCACTACCCGGTTTCCCGTAAATGGAAGAGTAGGAATAATGTTATAGGAATAATCGTGTAAACAATTCACATTTCCTGTTAGAATGTGATAGAATGATAGTAATAATCAGAATGTTCGATGAGGAGGGAGCAAAAATGCTATCAGTTCAACGAATGACGCCATTTTTCACTAGGAAAGAAGAATTCCGATTACGTCTCGTCTTTGCTTATCAGTACTTATCAATCGTGAAAGGAGATGAATTATTTCACTTTATACCGACTGAAGGGAAAGAAATCGTCATTAATATGAAAAGCCTTCAAGTGGAAAATCTCGGGGAAGTGTTTGTATTCCAACGTGGGAACCGATTTATTCGCTTACCACTCTATCAATTACTTCTGATTTCAGATATTCATTCGCACTTAAAAACCATTATGGAAGGGAGCCTCGATGTAGGCATGGAGATACAAGTAGAGTTAACGGAAGAAGTGCTTGTGGAATCCAAGGAGCTGATTGAAAGCCTCGAAACGGAAAACCGTCGACGAATGATCGACTACGCTTTGGAAACGAATGATTTGGATCTATTCAATGAACTAACGGAAGGAATGCAGCAAACTTGAATAAGAAAGAGTAAAGAACACCCATCGTAGTCTAAACGATAGGTGTTCTTATTTTAATCGCTATATAATAGTTCTTTAGATAATAAACGCTTGGAGAATAAAAACGACAATGGCAATCCCTGCAATGCCAAACAGAAAGTCTGTCCAAGTAAATGTTTCTGTATCGAACTCATTCATTTTTTCCATTTTTCAACACCCCTTTGTCGATTTCCCGGGAAATTGGAGAGATTTTGTCTAGTATTAATTTCCTTATCTATATAATAGACAAAAATCACCAGCCTTAAACCTGGAAGGGGGAATAAAGTAACTTTTTATCATTAAAAGTTACAACTGACGGAGTATTTGGTAGTATTAGGAATAATGATAGATTCTTAGGAAGGGATTGTAGTTATGTTCTTTAATTTCACTTTTCGGCAGTACTTAACTAATCCACATCGCTTAGCCGATGATCTTCAAACTTCCACAATTCGCGGATTTAGAAAACGTATCGTCTTTGTTTTTCTAGCGGGGCTGCTTTTATTCGGAGCCCGATCCTGGTGGGGAATGGGCACGGAAGCACTAACGCCTTTAGTAGCAACAACGACGACCGCAGATTTCACATTAGCGAGATTCGCATCGTTCATTGGTTCGCTTGCTTGGTCAATCATCTACATATCGTTTCACTTTTTTGGGTTCGCATACATAATTCATTTACTGATAAAAATTCCTTATAAAAAACTACTGCCATTGCAGCTCCTTGTAACAAGTTTGCTATTGGTGGAAAAAGCGCTTATCTTTCTCGTATTTGCAACAAAAGGCGGGGCAGCTAATTATTCATTTTTATCATTCGGCCCATTAGCTGCTACTTATCTCGAATCAAAATACATGATCTTATTTTTGAATCAATTAACACTGACAACCGCCGTTATTATTGCGCTTCAATATAGCTTTATTCGCGCGTTTACGGACGAATCAAAACGAAAATCCCTGTTATGGACGTTAATCGGAATTCATCTGGTTCTTGCTTTATTGACAGCGTCGGTTGGATTTATTCCAATAGAAACGTTATTTGACTTGATCTTTGATGGAGGTGGGGTCCAATGAGTAAATTAGGCAACATCACCATCGCAGTCGTGATTAGTTCGTTTTTAGCGTTCAACTTTTATTTGCTGTTCAATAAAGAAAGTAAAATTAGCAAATCATTATATGTTAGCGAGTTTGAAAGATTAACCGCTGGCGATTTCACCAAGGAAATGTCGAAAGAAGGGCTTATCTCTCCGCAAGAATTGTCGACGGTGTATGTCGGAAATGAAGATGAAGTCGAAAGTTGGCTTATTTCCGAAGGCGATGACGTCAAAATCGGCGATGAGCTAGCTTTATTGAATACAGCGCGTTCGGATGAAGAAAATGAACTTTTGAACACGAAACATCAAGCGCTTCTTCAACAAAAAAGTGAAATGGAATCACTGATTACGAACTTGAATACTTCAAAATCAACAACGGGTACAGACAGTTCATCCAATGTCGATCGAGATGAAAATGTGACGGAAGTTGAAGGCGGGGCAAAAATCGAACTCGAATTTAAAGTAGATTTCACAGTCGATGTGACGCAAGAAGGTTCTTATGCGCAAGCACATGCGGCGGCGGAACAACAATTGGCGGAGATTGCCAAAGAACTTACCGTCGTCGAAGCGCAATTGGCGCAGGAGTCGTCGAATACCGCAATCATTAGCCCGGTTTCAGGAGTTGTTTCCAATGTCATTCGACACGGTTCGAAGCTGGCCGTTGATATCTACAGCGCTGAAAAAATTATCACAACGTACGCCAAAGATCATGAGTGGCAATTGATTGAAGAAGGCGACCGCGTTTCGATTCAAGGCGAAGGTCCGGTTGGCATCAAAGAAGGAAATGTCATATCCGTTTCAGAACTTCCTGCCGCTGATAATAAGTTGATTGAAACATACAAAAAAATCGACAGTGAAAAATCCATTAATCCGCTGGCGTATTATGAAGTGCAAATGGCAACGCCCGAAGAGCTGGGGGCGACACCATACGGGCATAATGTAAATACAACGATTATCATAGACGAAGCGTTGGGTGCCGTTGCTGTCAATGAAGATTGGGTCAGTCGTTCCGACAAAAAATCCGCACGAGGAATGATCATCGACGAATCCGGCAAAGCAATCACCGTCAAACTTACGACGCCATTTGTTGAAGACACGCGTATTGTCGTAACGGAAGGCCTAGCCTCTGGACAAGTAGTTTTTCCAATGCCGAAGCCGACCCATGATATCCATAAAGGCAATCCAAGCGTTTTTCTAAAAATGCCGACGGATATGCCGACCAAAAAAGAATGGAAATCACGGACTTGGAAGGAATATTTGAAATTTATGATATTGAAATGATGGAAAGGCCACTAAATTTTAGTGGTCTTTTTTTATTTTATTAATATCCTGCAACCGCAACCATATATTTACAAAATTTAAAAAGTAGTCAATAGGGATTGATATCTATAAAAATCAATGACCCTTTTTAACTACTAAGCGACTTAATAACTATAGTCCTTTAGAATGAATTTTCGGTATAGTCAGAAACCGACAATCTTTTCGGTCTATTTATGATAGATTCATATTGTCAGACATTTAGGACAAGTGTCTCGAAGATAATTAAGGGAGGAATGAACTTGAAGAGTAAGAACAGGATTAGCTTTTTTAGCAGTTTATTAACATTCATCATGATCTTCACACTCCTAACACCTGCATTCGCATCGGCGAATTCAGGAAGCATACCATCTAAATCGTCTATTCCAAATGAAAGCACGATGCAGATGAAAGCGGCAATTGCGGAACAAGACCAGTTACGAAATCAGTTGCCAGCGCTTCATAAAGATTTGCAAAAAGAGAAAGGCCAACATGATGTTGAAGTCATCATTCACCTTTCTGAAGATCCGATTGCATTAACAGAAGGGAAAAAGAGTCTAAAACAACTTCCGTTCAATGCATCTGAAAGAGCGAAAGAGCAACAAAAAATTAACGCGCAACAAAAAGCTGTAAAAAATGCAATGAAAACACACAAGCTTCTTGTTAAAGAAGGCTTTGCTTATGAAACAGTATTAAATGGATTCTCAGCAACAGTGAAAGCGGACGACCTTGAGAAACTTCTTGAAATCAAAGGGGTAACACTCGTCGAACCGGTTGTTGAAGTTCATGCTTATGAAGATTCATCAGAAAATGCAGGTGGAGAAGTTAGTCCGATGATGGATACAAGTCATTCATTCCTCGGTATTGAAAGAATTTGGAATAAAGGCATTAAAGGCCAAGGTATCAAAGTGGGGGTTTTAGATACAGGAATCGATTATCATCACCCTGAATTTGAAGGCATCTATAAAGGTGGTTGGAACTTTATCGAGCACGATGATAGATACACAAGTCCGCGTGCAGATGACGATCCTTATGAAACAACACCATCCGAACGAGCAAGTGGTGTACCTGAATTTAACGCAAACGGAAGTTCATTTTACACTTCCCACGGTACGCACGTAGCTGGAACGATTGCTGCACTTGGGAACAACGAATACGGAATTGCGGGTCTTGCACCTGAAGTTGATTTGCACGCTTACCGTGTTCTTGGCGCTTACGGTAGTGGATCAAACGCTGGCGTTATCGCGGGTATCAATAAAGCGGTTGAAGAAGGTATGGATATTATCAACCTTTCTCTCGGCGGCGGAAATAACTCGTCAACGACTGCAGATACAATTGCAATTAACAACGCAATGATGGCGGGTACAGTAGCTGTATCAGCAACAGGTAACTCAGGTCCAAATCGTGGCACAATCGGAACACCAGCAGCGGCGGCACTAGGGATTGCAGTCGGAAACACGACAAACCCAGAAACAATGTACAACATTAATGTTTCAGTGCAAGCAGGAGATCTTGATCTCTCAAAACAGCTTAATTTAATGTCTACAACATATGGCACGGATGTTACGGAACAATTATCTGGTGAATTTGAGTTAGTCCCAGTTCCAGGTGTTGGTAATGTCGGTGATTTCAACGGCGTCGATGTTGACGGAAAAGTAGCGTTGATTTCCCGAGGTGAGATTGCATTCGTTGATAAAATCGCAAATGCAAAAGCCAACGGTGCAGTTGCAACAATTATTCACAACTTTGCAGGAGGATCCAATGCGCCAGATATTTCAAATGTATTCCTCGGAGATGACTTTGAATTCCTGCCAACTGTCGATATGTCTTGGACAGATGGAGAGGCAATTCGAACAGCTCTCGGCGGTGGAAATGGAACGGTTTCATTTAGCAATGTAGACAGCACGACAACAGAAGGCGACGAAGTGAATAATTCAAGTTCACGCGGACCAACGACGCCGCATTTTGATATCAAACCTGACGTATCCGCACCAGGAACAAACATTATGTCGACAATTCCGATGTATGGAAAAGAAGTTCCAGATGCAGATTACTCGAAAGCATTCACACGTAAAACAGGTACTTCAATGGCAACACCGCATATTGCAGGAATTGCAGCGCTTATTATGAACGCAAATCCAGATTGGAATGCATTTGACGTAAAAGTCTCGCTATCCAATACAGCAAAAATATTAGATACGGAAAAATATGACGTCTTTGCTCAAGGTCCTGGACGAGTTCAGCCTTATGAAGCGGCATATCCGAATGCACTCGCTTATGCGGAAGATACAGTAGTATCCGATGGCGTTGAAGTAGACAATCCAAAAGGAACAGTTACATTTGGACACCTACCAGAAATTGCTGATGGAGATGTTTCTTTAACAAAACAAGTTCGCGTGAAAAATCTTTCAGGCGAATCAAGTGAGTACAATGTATCCGTTGAAGTCACTAAATCATTTGGCGATGCCAATGTGACAGTGGATACTTCATCGTTCACATTAGGCGATGAGCAAATGTTAAACTTCACACTAAATGCGTCACAAGCGGCAGCACCTGCCGGCAGTGAAATACTCGGCTACATCCACATTACAGATGGTGTAACGGAACTTTCATTACCATTTGCAGCTGACTTCTCGCCTGCAGTAGAAGGAAAAACTGGAATTGAAAACTTCGAGCTTTCGGGTTACGACGTATCATTCCACCCAGATAGCACGGGAGATCCATTGCAACTGACATTTGATTTACACAATAATGTCTCAATCAACTATATCGAGCTATGGGATTTCTTTGACCCAGATGGCGGCGCATATGGCGATGGGTATATCGGTTATCTGCATGCCGGAGACTATTTAGGAGCAGGCAGCTACTACCTAGATATTGACGGACAATATGCTCCGTGGGGTGGAACTGGATTAGAAATGATTCCGGATAGCGTCTATACAGTTGACTTTACTGGGCTAAATGCCGATTCTCATGGAGATCCAATTATTTTCGACTGGGATGGCCCATTATTTGTAAAGAGCACACAGTCTGAAATTGAATCAGCTGAAGAGCATGTTGCGACAGACTCAACATACAACTTCACTGGATCAGTAATTGACAACTACATCGATTACTCACGTAATGGATTTGGCTATAACGTCAATACAAAACTTGCAACAACATTCGAAGCGAAAGATGCTGACGGCAATGTCGTATCAAGCGGACCTGTGAATCTTGCACAAAACGGTTCATTCGCATTCGACGTAACTGGACTTGCGGACGGCGATAACACGGTTACAATCTTCGTAAACGACGCAGCAGGGAATAGCGCTGAAGCTTCCTATGTAGTTTCGTACGAAGAAGTCATTGTTGACCCAGAACCAGAAGATCCAGAGTACGTTGTTTCTCCAGGTGAAATCGAAGACCAAATTGGCGGCGATTCAAAAGAAATCACAATCGCTGTACCAGCGTTCGATGAAGCTATGAACATCGAAATCGACGAAGCAATTGTGAATACGATTGTGGTATCAAAAATGGACGTAGTCGTTGAAACTGGCGACGGTTTTTCTTTCAACCTAGCTAGAAAAGTTATCAAGAAACTAGCAAATGGAACAGACGGCACGTTAACAATCGCGTTAACTAAAGAAGCATCGACGGGGCCGAATGCAATTTCAGACGTCTACTCATTCAATTTCGAAACGGGCGATGGCGCTGTGATTGACATCGGTAAAGAAAAAATCGACATCACAATCCCAGTCGACGTTTCAGACGTCAAGAAAACAAACAAACTTACCGTTCTAGATCTAGAGAACAATAGAACGTACAACCTGAAATACAAAGACGGCATCGCAACATTCAAAGCCGACGGACCAGGCAAGTTTGTCGCAGTAGATTAAGTAGAATAGAGCCGCTCCGAAGATCATTTCGGGGTGGCTTTTTCTAATCAACCCCTCAAACCTAGCGAAACGACCAAAGTCGCCATCCAAACGACTAAAGCAGCCGCCGAAGCGACTAAAGCGTCATCTCAAACGACTAATGTTGCCGCCGAAACGACCAAAGCGGTCTGCCAAACGACTAAAGTCTCCAAAAAAGTAAACCGAAGTGCTTTATTTGTTGAAGCTGGAACGTATTACGGCAGGAATACTTATTGCTTTGTACAAATTTTACAGCGTCTGCAAACGACCAAAGTAGCCAGCGAAACGACTAAAGAACCTCTCGAAACGCCCAAAGCCGATCCGCAAACGACTAATGTTGCTCTCGAAACGCCCAAAGCGGCATCTCAAACGACCAAAGTCTCCAAAAAGGTAATCCGAAGTGCTTTATTTGTTGAAGCCGGAACAGCATTACGACAGCAACACTTATCGCTTTGTACAAATTTTACAGCGTCTTCAAACGACCAATGCCGCCCGCCCCGTCAAAACTCCCCCTCAAACTCTCCCCAGAGCATCACCTAGTAAATCTCGCCCATTATTCCCCAAACAATAATCCAGATTAACCAAAATCACCCAATTCCACTAAGTGCCAAAAGATACATTTCTCCAAAAGCTCAAAAAATATCACCGAAATCTATTAATTACTAATACTCTTATGTTATGATTCTATCGTCGCACAATTACTACTAGTGCAAATAAAACAAAAGGGGAAATGAGAATTGAAGAAAAATAACTTCATGAAGTTGCTAAGCACTTTTCTAGCGTTCGTCATGGTTCTTTCCTTATTGACACCAATTTCATCCGTGTCAGCAGCAAAGACAGAACCTTTTAAAACGGACAAGCAAAGTGAAAGCGTCATGCAACAAAAACTAGCAATCGCCGAACAACTACGATTGACAGAGCAAGCGCCAAGATTACATAAAGACCTCGAAGAACTGAAAGGAAATCAGGAAGTAGATGTCATTATCCATCTTTCTGAAAAACCTGTTGCACTTGAAAAAGGAATCACAGAAGCAAAAGGACAAAAATTCTCAGCAGCAAATAAAAAATCAGCCAAAGCAAAAGTTGCATCGCAACAAGGTATGATGAAAAAAGCCATGAATGCTAACGAAATTTCATTCAAAGAAGGCTATAGTTACGACACTGTATTAAACGGATTCGCAGCTACAGTTAAAGCGGACGATCTCGAGAAATTACTCGAAGTCGATGGCGTCACACTTGTCGAACCAGACGCGGAAGTCCATGCCTATGAAGATAATTCAGCAACATCGGACGGCAAAGTCGGAGTCGCAATGGATACAAGCACTTCATTCTTAGGGATTGAACCACTATGGGCTGAAGGTTATGAAGGCCAAGGAATCAAAGTGGCGGTTCTCGACACGGGAATCGACGCGGATCACCCTGATTTCGCAGGAATTTATAAAGGCGGAAAGAACTTTATTCCCAATTCATCAACCTACACAAAAGAGCGTGCAGATGATGACGCATCTGAAACATTGCCATCAGAACGGCCAGAAAGCATGCCGGAATTCAATGCTAACGGAAGTTCGTTCTACACATCCCACGGCACGCACGTGGCAGGAACAATCGCGGCAATCGGTAACAACGAATTTGGCATTAAAGGAATCGCGCCAAAAGTAGACCTCTACGCATACCGCGTTCTCGGCGCTTATGGTAGCGGAGCGACTTCCGGCATCGTTGCGGCGATTGAAGAAGCAGTTATCCAGGAAATGGATGTTATTAATCTTTCATTGGGTGGCGGATCAAATACAGAAACAGACACGGGTTCATACGCCATCAATAACGCAATGCTCGCTGGCGTTATTTCAGTAATCGCAACAGGCAACTCCGGTCCGAATCGTGGAACAATGGGAACACCCGCAACTGCACCTTTTGGAATTGCAGTTGGAAACACGACAAATCCAGAAAATAGATATAACGTAAACGTTTCAGTAGAAGCAGGCGACTACAGTCTTTCTTCTCAACTGAACTTAATGTCGACGACTTACGGTGCAAACCTTGAAGATCAACTTGCAGGCGAATTAAACCTTGTCGCAGTCCCAGGTATCGGGAAATCTGCTGATTTCGACGGCATAAACGTCGAAGGAAAAGTCGCGTTAATCGCACGCGGAGAAATCCCATTCGTTGAAAAAATCGAAAACGCGAAAAACAATGGTGCAATCGCGACAATTATTCACAACTCACATAACGGATCGAATACACCGGATATTTCAAACGTATTCCTAGGCGATGACTTTGCATTCCTTCCGACAGTAGATATGTCATACACGGATGGAACCGCAATTCGCGCCGCGCTTGAAAATGCGGACGGAAAAGTTTCTTTCAATAATGTCAACTTCACAGCAACTGAAGGCGACGAAGTAAACGATTCAAGTTCACGCGGACCTTCCGTGCCGAATTTCGACATCAAACCAGACGTCAGTGCACCAGGAACAAATATCATGTCAACAATCCCGATGTACAAAGCGGATTTCCCAGATGCGACTTACGAGCATGCTTACACAAGAAAAACAGGTACATCTATGGCAACACCGCACATCGCAGGAATTGCAGCACTTGTACAACAAGCTAACCCCGATTGGAATGCATTCGACGTCAAAGTCGCGCTATCCAACACAGCTAAAATACTAGACACAGATAAATACGACGTATTCGCACAAGGCGCAGGTCGCGTAAATGCATACGCCGCAGCACACGCAAATGTCCTTGCATATGCAGTAGACGAAGCATTACCGGATGCTGATAGCCAAAAAATTGAAAACTTAAAAGGAACCGTCACTTTCGGTCCACAATCACTTGAAGAAGATCTAACGGTTACCAAAGAAATTCTCGTCAAAGACCTTAAAAACGTCGGCGGAAACTACGATGTATCTGTAGACGTTACAAAAGGATTCGCAGACGCAGCAGTAACGGTCGACAAATCTACATTCACATTAGAAGGCGAAGAAGTAATCACTGTTACACTAACAGCTTCACAAAACGAAAACACGAAACCAGGCGATGAAATCCTAGGATACATCCACATCAACGGTGGCGATTCCGAACTTTCATTACCATTCGCAGCAGATTTCGGCGGAGTAGCAGCAGCAACCATCGAAAATATGAGCATTTCAGAAACTGATCTCTCATTCGACGGAGACGGCTACAAGGATTCTGCATTACTAGGATTCACGCTAACAGGCGATGTGAAAACGAATTTCATCGAACTTTGGGATATGATGAACCCTAACGGCGGCGCATACGGCGATGGATACATCGGGTATTTACACGCGGGCACGTCATTGGGAGCGGGTTCTTACACGTTGACTGTGGCGGGACAATACAACCCGTGGTCAGGGGACCCAGCAACAACAATTCCTGACGGTTTATACACAATTGACTTAACAGCCGTCACGGATGCAGGTCCAATTGGTGACTATGCAGGCCCAATCGTCGTTAAATCTTCGGCAGGTTCTATTAGGGGCACAGTCGAAGGTACGACAGCTACAGGTAAAATCGTAGATAAATACGTAGACTATCAAGCTGAACTAGTCAAATACGGACTCGGCTATAACGTCAATACGAAACTCAAAGCAACATCTGAAGTAACAATCGACGGCGAAACCGTTTCAACACCAATCACGCTTCAACAAGACGGTTCATTTATATTCGATCTTGGCAATAAAAACCCGGAAAGCGTAGCCGTGAAATACGTTGATGCAGCCGGCAACTCAGCAGAAGAAGTAATTTTTGTTGGCAATGAAGAGCCGACTTATACCGTCCCTACAGATGAAATCGAATCGCAACTAAGCGACGAAAAAGCAAAAGAAGTAACAGTTTCCGCACCACAATTCGAAGAAGCATTAAATGTCGAAATTGACAGCGCGCTAGTAAAAGCACTAGAAGATTCGAAGAAAGATCTAGTCATCGAAAGTGAAGAACTATCCTTCACGCTTACTAGCAAAGTTGTAGAAAAATTGTCTGAAGCAACAGACGGAACACTCACAATCGCGCTAACTAAAGAAGAAGCAACAAACGAAAAAGCAATTTCCGAAGTTTATTCCTTCCGCTTTGTCACAGGCGAGGACCAAACGGAAATCCTCATCGGCAATGAAAAAATCGACGTCACACTCACAGTTGATGCATCAAACGTAAATAAAACAAATCAACTATGGGCGCAAGATCTGAATAGCGGCGAATCATTCAAAGCAAAATACAATAACAACGCCGCAACATTTAAATCAGACGGACCAGGAAAATTCGTCATAGTAAAATAAGCAACACCACACGCCCCAGCAATTCAAGCTGGGGCGTTTTTTGTGGAAACGACCAAAGTGGACGCCGAAACGACTAAAGAAGCCTCTCAAACGACTAAAGCAATCCTCGAAACGACTATAGAGTACTTTCAAACGACTAATATCGCTCCCCAAAAAGGTAATCGAAGTGCTTTATTTGTTGAAGCCGGAACAAACTACGAGGGCAACACTTATCGATTTGTACAAATTTTACAGCGCCTTCAAATAACCAAAAGCAGCCGGCAAAACGACTAAAGACGTCTACCAAACGACTAAAGCACGTCTCGAAACGACCAAAGCCTCCTCTCAAACGACTATAATACGCCGCAAAACGACTATAGCCACCTCCCAAACGACCAAAGCTGCCAATCTACCGTCAATAAAAACCCCTACAATTCAATTTCAACACCATTTCCCCCACGAAAATTCAATAATTCCCCCAATAAACCCATCAAAAATCAACCTTCCTCCACACTATAGGCACCCCCGATATATTTTGGTAATCTTAATAAGAGGTGATGTCTATGATTTACAAAAAGAGGGGAAAACCAAACGATCTCCTAGGATTAACCGCACTTAAAAATCGTATTCATTCAAACCACAAATGCGTGAGAGAGATTGCTGACAAGTTTAATCGAGCAAAAGCTGGTTATGAAGGCGAAATTAACTTCGACAAGCATTTAAAAGAATTCATGCCCAAGTATCCGCATGCAATTCTTCACGATGTCTACTTAAATCAAGGTGGCGTTTATTTTCAAATGGATTCGATTCTTATCACACCGGCAACCATCATTATTTTTGAAGTGAAAAACATCGCCGGAAAATTGATATTCATGGGGAATCCTGACAGATTTGTGAGGGAACTAGATAACGGCGAAAGAAAACCGATGGAAAGCCCGATTGCACAATTAGATAGGAAAGAATATTTCCTCAAAGAATGGCTGAGCAAAAGGGGTATTCAAGCTCCTATTCAAGGAATTGTCGTTCTCGCCTTCGAAAACGAAATCGAACTTTTGTCCACGCCGAAAAAACATATAACATTTGCGTTCCAGGTTCCAAATTACCTGTATTCACTTCCTTTAGATAAAGGTGAGCTTAGCGGTACGCAAATTAAAAGTCTAGCGACGGAGATGAAGCGGCGTCATTCAGACTACAATCCGTTCCCGATAATCAAAAATTGGGATGTTTCACCTGTAGACTTAAAACAGGGTGTTCAATGTCAAAGTTGCAAGTTTTTCGGCATGCAGTGGAGTAAACAGAAATGGAATTGTCCAAAATGCAAAAGCCATAGCGTGGACAGCCATATCGCAACAACCAAGGATTGGTTTTACCTAGTAGACAGCAAGATAACCAACGGTGAATTCCGAAACTTTGCATTGATTGAAAACCAACAAGTTGCCAAAAGATTACTCAAAAGATCAGGATTGCAACTCCACGGCAAATTAAGAACAAGCTATTATGTGATGAAAAACTAGATTTGACGCCAAACGACCAAAGTCGATCCCCAAAAGACCAAAGCAGCACCCGAAACGACTATAGTAGACTCCCAAACGACCAAAACCGCACTCGAAACGACTATACCTGACTTCCAAACGACCAAAGCCACTATCAAATCTACTAAAACAACCCCAAAAGCACCCTCTCATTCTGTATAATGAATACAACTACATACACAACACAAAAACACACAAAAACATAAAAACGGAGGAGTAAAAAATGGATTACCTATACAACCCGTACCCTTCAATAAAACACACCGCATTCGCAAAAAACGGCATGGTAGCAACATCACAACCACTCGCCGCACAAGCCGGAATTGAAATCATGCGACAAGGTGGAAACGCCATCGACGCAGCAATCGCAACAGCGGCAGCACTCACCGTTGTCGAACCGACTTCAAACGGAATCGGCGGCGACGCATTCGCGCTTGTCTGGGTAAACAACAAACTTCACGGCCTGAACGCATCCGGTCCATCGCCAGAATCCCTAACAATCGACAATGTAAAAGCAGCGGGCCATGAAAAAATGCCAACTCACGGCCTCACGCCAATCACAATTCCTGGCGTCCCGGCAGCATGGGCGGAACTAGCAAAAAAGTTCGGTAAACTATCATTAAAAGAATCACTAGCACCGGCAATTCGCTATGCCGAAGAAGGCTACCCGCTAACGCCTATCCTAGGAAAGTACTGGAAACTAGCATACAAAAGATTCAAAGATTCATTCACAACAGAAGAATTCAACGCCTGGTTCGAAACGTTCGCTCCAGACGGCCGCGCGCCGGAAATCGGCGAAGTATGGAAATCCCCGGGACACGCGGAAACGCTAAGATCCATCGCTGAATCAAATGCAGATTCCTTCTATAAAGGAGAAATCGCCGACAAAATCGACGACTTCATGGTGAAACACGGCGGTTACTTACGAAAATCAGACCTAGAAAAATACAAAGTCGAATGGGTAGAACCAATTTCAACAAACTACCGCGGTTATGACGTCTGGGAAATCCCGCCGAATGGCCAAGGCATGGTGACGCTCATGGCGCTAAATATTTATAGCAAATTAAGCCCGGCGATCCCAGAAAACACGAAAACGCTCCACGAACAAATCGAAGCAATGAAACTAGCATTCACCGACGGGAAAGCGTTCATCACCGAAGAAAACGAAATGCCGATAGATGTCGAACATTTACTGTCAGACGAATACGCAGAAAAACGTGCGGAAAAAATCACAAACGAAGCATCAATTCCAGAGCCGTACGATCTCCCGAAAGGCGGCACCGTTTACCTAGCAACAGCGGACGGAGAAGGGAATATGGTCTCCTTCATCCAGTCAAATTACATGGGCTTCGGATCCGGCATCGTCGTTCCCAACACAGGAATCGCGCTTCAAAACCGCGGCGCCGATTTCTCGCTCGACCCAACACATCCGAATGCGTTAAAACCGGGAAAGCGTTCCTATAACACGATCATCCCGGGATTCCTGACAAAAAACGGACAAGCAATCGGCCCGTTCGGAGTCATGGGCGGTTTCATGCAGCCGCAAGGACATTTCCAAATGATTGTAAACACCATTGATTATAAATTAAACCCACAAGCCGCACTCGATTCACCAAGATGGCAGTGGATCGAAGGAAATACAGTTCACGTCGAACCCAATTTCCCGAATCACTTAGCGCAAGCACTAACTCGGCTAGGCCACGATATCCAGCCAAAGCTCGATAACGGTTCATTCGGACGCGGCCAAATCATATGGCGCAATCCTGAAACAGGCGTATTATCGGGAGGAACTGAAACACGAACAGATGGAGCGATTGTCTTATGGTAAATAAAAGCAATACAGATTGGCGGTTTAAAATTGCGCACCGCGAAGCACTGATAGGTGTCGGACTCGCAATTTTCAACTTCATATGGTGGTTCGGCTTCGCCTATGGACTCGGATCACGTCCGGTGGAGGAATATACATATGTATTTGGTCTCCCGGCATGGTTTTTCTACAGTTGCGTCGTCGGATTTGTATTAATCTCGATTCTCGTAATCATTATTACAAAGTTCTTCCTCACAGAAGTTCCTTTTGAGGAGGAAGACGAGTTATGAACATTAGCGTTATTGCACCGCTCGTCATTTTTCTTGTAGCGATTTTCGCGATTGGTTTGATTTCATCAAGAAAAATGGAGTCGGACAAAGGCTTCCTGCAAAACTATTTCCTAGGCGGCCGTGAACTTGGCGGTTTCGTCCTTGCGATGACAATGGTTGCGACCTACGGAAGCGCATCGAGTTTCCTAGGGGGACCCGGGACAGCTTATACTGTCGGATTCGGTTGGGTTTTACTTGCTATGTCTCAAGTTGTTACCGGATATTTCGTCCTTTTAATCTTAGGAAAGAAATTCGCCATTTTAGCACGGAAATACAATGCCGTGACAATGATTGATTTCTTGAAAGTTCGCTATAACAGCCCGGCTGTCGCGATTTTATCGGCAGTTGCCATCATTATCTTTTTATTTTCCGCAATGACAGCGCAGTGGGTCGGAGGCGGCCGTCTCATCGAATCGCTCACCGGACTTAAGTACACGTCCGCGCTCTTCATTTTTGCGATTTCGGTCCTCGTCTATGTCGTCATCGGCGGTTTCCGTGCAGTTGCAGTGACCGATGCCGTGCAAGGCGCGATTATGGTCATCGGAACACTTATTTTACTCATCGGCGTCATTATCGCAGGTGGCGGCGTGCCAGCCATCATGCAAGATTTGTTGAATGAAAACCCGCGTCTCGTCACGCCATTCGGAGCGGACGGGAGTCTAACAGCTGCCTATGTATCTTCTTTCTGGATATTAGTCGGTGTCGGCGTCGTCGCGCTTCCACAAATGGCAGTGCGCGCAATGAGCTACAAAAACTCGCGATCCATGCACCGCGCACTCATTATTGGAACGCTCGTTACCGGATTTATCATGCTGAATATGCACCTAATCGGGATTTTCGCACGTCCCGTTTTACCAGGAATCGACGTCGGCGACAAAGTAATTCCGCTGTTGGCACTCGAAGTATTACCACCGTGGCTCGCTGGAATCGTACTCGCAGCCCCGATGGCAGCCATCATGTCGACGGTAGATTCACTACTATTACTCGTAAGTTCAGCAATCGTCAAAGACGTCTACTTGAACTTTATTAAACCAGACGCAAAAGAAAAAACCGTCAAATGGCTGAGTTTCGGCGTGACTGGAATACTCGGAATCATCGTATTCCTACTCGCATTGCAACCACCTGAGCTCCTAATCTTCCTGAATCTATTCTCATTCGGAGGACTCGAAGCCGCCTTCATCTGGCCAGTCGTCATGGGCCTTTACTGGAAATACGGCAACAAATACGGCGCAATCGCCTCGATGATCACAGGAATGGTTTCCTACATCGCGCTCCATTATTACAACGAAGCATTCGGCAACCTACTCGGCGTACACACCGTCACATTCCCGATCGTCTTCTCGTTCGTCGCGTATATTGCCTTTAGTTTGCTAATCAACAAGAAGGAATTTGTGTTTTAAAATTAAGGCTCTCTTCTATAGAGAGTCTTTTTTGATACCTTCAATTAATAAATAATCCAAACGACCAAAGTCGCCCCCGAAACGACTATAGCAGCCTCCCAAAAGACCATAAACGCTTCGAAACGACCAAAGTGACACCTCAAACGACTATAGCCGCTTGCCAAACGACCAAAGCACATTCCAAAACGAATTTTGACCATTCTTCCATCAAAAATCCTCTACCATTCATACCAAAGATTCTGTAAACTATACTTAAGTAAGCGATCAAAAAAATCGCTTCGTAAAAGGGGGAAGTGTATTGACGTTATCAGCCAGCTCGCGGATTCAGGCGATTGAATTATCGGGAATCCGAAAAGTCGCAAATATGCTCAGCAACTATCCAAATGCCATTAACCTGACGATTGGTCAACCCGATTTTACAACGCCGGAATTAATAAAAGACGCTGGAATCGAAGCCATCCGAAACGACAAAACGACGTACACGACAAATATGGGGATTTTGGAATTGCGACAAGCAATCAGCGATTTTTTCGCGAATAAATACGGATTCACTTACAACCCACAAACAGAAATTCTGGTGACAGCAGGCGCAAGTGGAGGGATGGATGCAACATTTCGCACGATTTTAAACGAAGGGGACGAAATAATTGTACCCGCGCCCATTTTTTCCGGTTATGATCCGCTTATTTCATTAACAGGGGCGAAGGCAGTCTATTTGGATACAACGAAAACCAACTTCATACCGGATCCAACCCAACTCGAAGCGCTAATAACACCAAAAACTAAAGCAGTGGTATTTAGTTTCCCATCAAATCCAACGGGTGTTATTATTCCGAAACAAACGATGGATGCGCTCGTCGAAGTCCTTGCCAGACATGATATCTTCATCGTTTCAGACGAAATCTATAGTGAAAATACATTTGAAGGCAAACATGTTTCATTCGCCGGGTACCCGCAACTGAAAGAAAAACTTTTCCTCATTCATGGACTTTCAAAATCGCATTCGATGACGGGATGGCGGGTAGGATTTTTATTAACTGCCGAAAAGTGGATGAAACACGCAGTGAAAGCCCATGCGCATAATACGCTTTGCGTCAACGCGCCGACTCAATACGCGGCCATCACCGCGCTAACAAAATGCCAAGACACACCCGCAACAATGAACAAAGAATATATCAAACGCCGGGATTTAGTCTACAATCGTCTCACATTCATGGGACTCGAAACCGTCAAACCGAACGGGGCATTTTATATTTTTCCGTCAATCAAAGAATTCAACATGTCGTCTGAACAATTTGCGCTTACGCTACTAAAGGAGGCAGATATCGGGGTAGTTCCGGGGAGTGCATTTACGCCGCTCGGTGAAGGATACATCCGAATTTCATATGCCTACGCCTATGACCAACTCGAAATCGCGATGAATCGTCTTGAAAACTGGGTAACGAATTGGCGGCGAAATGAACGCCACTTCGTGCCAGATCCACCACTGGTTTAAAGGTAGTTCTGAAAAACACCATACTTGAAAAATAAATATCCACGCGCCCCGGCGATTCAAACCGGGGCGCTTTTGCGTGTGAAAAAGGAAAACGCCCAAAGCGGCTTCCTGCCACTCCAAATACATACTTCCAACGTATTTTGCGTTGATAGAATCGTGAATAACCCTTTATGGACGAGTGTATCGGCACGAAAGTCTACCATCAGAATCACCCCCAAGTAGAATACAAATACGTTAAAAATCACTCGTTTGAGGGAGGTTGAATCCCTTCGCTAAGCCTATACTGAAGTTAGTTCCATTTTCATAGTGAGAAAAAGCAAGTCTCAAGGAGGAGATTACAGACGCTTAAATCGAATTAAATATTCTAGTAAATAACATTGAAAAGTAACCACAGTTATCGAACTATGAAAATGTTTGGAACCAGGTCTACTTAAATTAAAAGCTTTAAAAGATACTCGGAAAAGTATCGACAAGTAAGTACTAGCAATAATAAAATTACAAAATTCTTAGGAGGAAATAAAAATGAGTCTTAAAAAGAAACTAGCAATGAGTATCGCAACTGGGGCATTAGCTGTAAGTATGATTGGTGGAGGAACGTATGCTTATTTCAATGATGTGGAAGTGAATAAAAGCAGTTTCGCAGCCGGAACATTGGATATTAATATTAAAGGTAACGATGCATACAATGCAATTATCGATGTTGGTAATCTAAAACCAGGGGATCATATGATACGTCAATTTAAAATTAATAACACTGGAAGCTTGGATGTATCCCAGGTATTGTTGACATCTGCTTATGCAGTAGGGGATGCAAAGGGTAATAATGGCGACGCAGACTTTGGTGACCATATTCAGGTTAAGTTCCTTGTCAATAATGACAAAGCATCTCCTGTTATTTTTGAAACTACTTTAAAGGAGCTAAGTAAAACAGACGTTACTGATAGAAATCTGATCGGGGCGATCTTTGGTGGAGAAAGAGATGGACTAAAGGCGAAATCATCCGATACGCTTACAGTTATGTTTGAATTTATTGACAATGGTCAGAATCAAAATGTTTTCCAAGGAGATTCTCTAAAGCTTGATTGGACGTTTGAAGCAAAGCAGACAGCTGGAACATTGAGATAACATATATCCCGGGAGGAGAGCACTTCTCCTCCCTCCTTTTATTTCAACAGGCCACCAGTACGATTACTTATATATATTTCTCAACACATAACCTAATCTTGTGTTTTGAGAAATCTATTTAAGAAAAGCCATTAATAAAATTTCGAAGGGCGGGATCGGGTTGAAAAAAGAATTGAGAAGAAATCGGAGGCGCAGATACAAAAAGAAGGAGAAACACGGTCTTTTCTTAGCGATTAAACTGGCACTCATATGTTATTTAGCCATCTTTGGAATCAGTTACATGACGTCTAACACGTCTGCATATTACAGCAGTCAGGCATCAATCTCCGAAATAATCACTGCCGATACGTGGGAGGATCCGGACGAGAATAATCAATGTGGTGAAGAAAATGAAGAAGCTACCGCATCTGGCGATGAAATAAATGCCGACTGTGTAGACAAAGATGAGCCTAAGGTAGAAGAAGAAAAAGTAACTGATCAAGAAAATAGTGAGCCAGGTGAATCGGAAGATAAATCAGATGAAACAGATATAGAAAAAGAAGATAAAGTCGACTCGGATGCTGGCAAAGAAAAAGAGAATCAAAACCCTAAAGAGGACACACAAAAACAGCCGGACAAAGAAGATGAATCCGTAGACGAATCCAATGAAAAGAAACCGGATGATAAAGCACCTGTAGAAAAAGCACCAGAAGACAGCTCTGATGATGAACTAAACACTACTGTAACTAAAGAAGATAACACGAAGAAGGTAGAGGGGGATACTAATGAACAAGAAGAAGGTAGCGTGGAGTAAGGAAAAAAAGAAAAACAAGAAAATAATTAAGTGGATAAATAGTATTGTAACCAGCATATTGATGGTCTTACTGATCACTGTAGCCGCATTAGTAGTCATCACAAAAGCTTCTGGCGGGGAGCCGCAACTTTTTGGTTATCAATTAAAAACAGTTCTGTCAGGATCCATGGAACCAGATATCCAAACCGGTTCGATAATTTCTGTAAAACTGGCCGAAGATAAAACAAACTTTAAAGAAGGCGACGTCATTACATTCATGGAAGAAGAAGGAATTCTGATTACCCACCGGATTACTGAAGTTGTCGGAAGTGGAGATTCTGTACTTTACCGAACAAAAGGCGACAACAATAATGCGGAAGACATGAATCCGGTTCTGGCAGAGAATGTGGTTGCGGAGTACACTGGGGTCACGGTGCCTTATGTCGGTTACTTTGTTAACTTTTCTCAATCGAAAAATGGCGCTTTCCTATTGCTAATACCTGGCTTTTTACTACTTCTCTACTCCGCTTTTACAATTTGGCGGGTACTGTCACAAATCGAACTGCCTCAAAAAAATAAAACTGAAATTACGGAAGAAGACGTGGGAAAAAGTTCTTCCTAAATCAATCGCTGAGATATAAAAGGAGGAGGCATAATCATGAACAAACTGTTTCGACTTATCCCGCTTCTTTTATTGATTAGCGGAATATGTTTCTTTCCCGTAACAAGCGTGTTTGCAGATGATAATAATGAGACGGACAAGAAGGATATTAATATCACCCTTTCCCCAACAGATTCTTTATTTAATGTGAGTAATATGAAACCCGGTGACTGGGTGCCGAGAACCATTACAGTCACAAATTCCGGTAGCAAAGATTTTACCTATCAAATGGGGTCACAAAATGACGGAGAAACAAAGCTGTTCAATGAGCTATTATTGGAAGTAAAAGCTGACGAAAAGGAATTGTATCAAGGCAAGTTGGCTGATTTTAAATCGCTGCCTGCAAGAAAGCTTGTCAGCGGTAGCGAGGAAAGTTTAGACATCACGATACGTTTTCCAGAACATCTCGGTAATGACTTCCAAGGACTTGGAGCAGCATTTATTTTCAATTTCACAGCAGAAGGAAACAATACCACTCCTGTTCAAGCTGCGACGAAAGGACATATTGAAAGCGGCGGCCCAGCACAAGCCGGGTTCAGCCTACCCGACACGGCAACAAATTTATTTACCCTGTTATTACTTGGTGCTGTACTTATGGTAAGTGGAATCGCGTTAATGATCGTCAGGCATTACAGCAAGACAAAACCAGCTCAATAGTCAATATACAAACACCCCTGCAATTCAAACTGGGGTGTTTTTAGTTTGCAATAGAGAAAAACGACTAAAGCGGGCATCGAAACGACCAAAGACGCTGTCCAAACGACTAAAGCCCCTCGTAAAATAAGGTACCTGTGCATCGTTGATTTAAAATAAGGTACCTGTGCATCGTTGATTTATGACAATTCACAGGTTTGGATAAAAAAACGAAAAATGTTCCATGAATGCTTGCATGACTGGATTCCGATTACGGTTTATACAATTGTAGTGTATAATCTGAATCGTCTCTTGCACAGGTACCTAAAAAAACACCCCCTAAAAAAACTGACTATTTAAAAGCAAAAAACTACCATTATTACCTTGTGTCAAATCTCGTAATAATCACAAGAATACACACTAAATTTCCATGCGAATTTCCAAAAAAAACATCCTATTTTACAATTGCTACAAAAACTTTACTTCCATTTATCTGTAAACTCTTAAGTTTTATAGGTTAGAAGAAACTGACCGTCATCTAGTAGTTTAGGTTTATGAAAAGTGAATTACAACTAACGAACTCACAGTAATTACCAATGAAAATTAACCCATCAAATCCAGTAAAAACCTCACTCGCAAGGCCTCGTCTAATAGAAATAAGCTTCAAAAATACAAACCCATAAACTGGTAACCTCCATCGACTTTCCGTCCAGGAGTAACGTCTAAACCCAGTAAACACAACATTCTCGTCATTTTCCACTAGTGCTTTTCTCTATAAAAACACGACATATTTGTTTTATTACTGCAATAAAAGTCGAATTGTTAGTCTAATAATACTGATTTGACTAAATAGTCAACGAATTAGATTGACTTATAAAGATATGTTATTTATGCTCTAGTTGGTCAAAGAAGAGATTTTAGTAGAAAAAGGGGGGCAACATGAAACTGGTAAAGAAAATGTAGAAAGGGGGAAAATCAGCAGAAGGAGATACGAATTTCTTTGATCCGTTAAAAATTAGATAGTAGCATAAAATTGACCGACACCTCGAGAACCTCAACTATCAAACTAGCTTAGGATTTTAGGTGTTTTTCTGTGCGCTTTTATCTAATTGAAAACGAGCATACCAGCTACCAACTCACTAGCAACTTAAAAACAACTCACCAAAAATCACTACCAACCAATCAATCACGACTCACAATCACTGTAAAAAAGGGAGGAAATCTTATTGAGGAACAATAAACGTACTCAGAAAAGGGCGTTTAGTATATTCGCCACTTTTCTAATGGTTCTTTCATTAATTACACCCGGATTTGCTGCAGCGGAGTCACCAAGTGGGAAATTACATCAGTCTGTAAATGAAACCCAAGCAACACCAAAAGAAAAAATGGGCAAACGTTTACTAGGTGAATTCGAAAAACAAGAAAAAATAACCTTTCTCGTAAAGTTTAAAGAATCATCAGATTCGGCAAAAGTTGCAAAAGAAGCTCGGGCAAATGCACAGAAGAATAAATTGTCCGCGCATGACGCGAAATTTCAACAGCGCTCAGCTGTCGTATCGGATCTGAAATCCGTATCAATTGAATCACAACAAGGCGTTGTCGAGTATTTGGAAAGCGAAATGGAAAGCGGCAATGTTGAAGAGTTCAATTCATATTTTATCGTCAACGGAATGGCAGTTACAGCAACAAAAGAAGTTGCGGAGAAAATTGCAGCTTTTGCGGAAGTTGAAAAAATCTTACCAAACGAAGAACGTCAATTACACGAAACGATTGTAAAAGCTGATGAAGTCGCACCAAAATCAGAACTTGCAAACGTCGAATGGAACGTCGAACGCGTCAATGCACCAGCAGCTTGGGCGCTTGGAATTGACGGTTCAGGTACTGTAGTTGCAAGTCTAGACACGGGTGTTCAATGGGATCACCCAGCATTAAAAGAAAAATACCGCGGCTATGATGCAGGTACGGGCTCAGTAAATCACCAGTATAGCTGGTTCGATGCTTCAACTGGACAAGCAGCAGCATTTGATGACCATGGGCACGGAACGCATGTAACCGGAACAATGGTCGGAAGCGAACCAAATGGATCGAACCAAGTCGGGGTAGCACCAGGCGCGAAATGGATCGCGACAAAAGTATTTAACGCAGCGGGCAGCACGACCGATGCGATATTATTGAACGCTGCACAATGGATTATCGCACCGGGCGGCGATGTAAACATGGCGCCGGATGTTGTCAACAACTCATGGGGCGGCGGACCAGGTCTTGATGAATGGTATCGCGACACGGTTAGAGCTTGGAGAGCGGCAGAAATTTTCCCTGAATTCTCGGCTGGGAATACAACGCTGACGAATCCGGGCGGACCAGGATCAGTTGCTGTACCGGCAAACTATCCTGAATCCTTTGCAACAGGTGCGACTGATATCAATAACAAAGTAGCTAGTTTCTCGCTAAGAGGACCTTCTCCTTATGACGAAATTAAACCAGATATCATAGCGCCTGGCGTAAATATACGTTCGAGCGTACCAGGTAGCGGCTATGAAGGCGGTTGGAACGGAACATCAATGTCAGGACCGGCAGTAGCAGCGGTCGCAGCATTGTTGCGTCAAGTAAACGCCGACATATCAGTAGATGAAATGGAACAAATTTTACTAGATACCACGACTCCTTTAACTGATTCCCAATATCCTGAATCGCCAAACCACGCGTATGGATATGGACTTGTCGATGCATATGAAGCAGTATCGTCAATTCTTGATGGACTCGGAACGTTAAAAGGGCAAGTCATGGTAGACGGTGAAGATGCAGAAGCACCGACATTTGAACATGATTCACCAGCAGAAACATACGCAGGCATGGATTTGAATCTATCCGTCTTTGTCAGCGATAATGTCAGCATCACTGGCGTGCAATTAATGTACAAAACAGGTGATGATTGGACAACTGTAGATGCTGCACGTAAATCCGGCGACTTTAAGTCAGGAGATTACGCAGTAAAAGTTGCAGGCGATGACATCGCGGCACCTTCATTCACTTACAAATGGGTCATTAACGACTACGGAAACAACACGGTTGAAAGTGACGAGTATTCAGTCGACGTTAAAAACGGCATCACAACTGGCTATTTCGAAAACTTCGATGCTAGTTATGCACCAGTTGGTTGGTTTTCTGAAGGAGCAAACGACGCGTGGGAATGGGGAGCACCAACTTCCGGACCGGGTGAAGCATATTCAGGTGAAAACGTTTATGCGACAAACCTAGCTGGAAACTACAACAGCAGCATGAACGCAACGCTCACTATGCCGCCAATTGATCTACCAGAAGGACCCTCCTTCTTGCAGTTCAAACACTGGCATAACTTTGAAGAATCATCAGCAGGAAGAGCTTGGGATTATGGCCATGTCGTCATTTCCACAGACGGCGAGAATTGGACAAACCTAGAAATGTTCCAAGGCTTGTCAGATGGTTGGAAAGCAACTGAAATCGACCTGTCAGAATACAGTGGACGTGTCTATCTTGGTTTCCACACATTCTCTGACGGAAGTGTCGTAAGAGAAGGTTGGTATATTGACGATGTAGGTTTAGCTGAAACATCGCAATACAGCGATGACAGTGAAGCGCCGGTCATTAACCATACGGCACCACTTGAAGTCTATTCTGAAATGGATTTAACACTGAAAGCAGACGTAACGGATAACTTGAGAATCTCTTACGTGAATCTTCATTACAAAGATACAGATGGCGCTTGGCAAGAAGTTCAAGCGACGCAAGATTCCGGTAATGAATCAAGCGGAACATTCAGCGGAACGATTCCTGGGGATCAAGTCACCGGCGAATCAATCACTTACTACTTCGAAACAAGTGACTACGGTGGTAACGTCGTAGCAACTGAAGAGTATACAGTCGAAGTAAAACCGGGCGTCGGAATCGGGTACTTCGAAGACTTTGAAGGCTCACCATCCGGTTGGTATTCTTTCGGAGCCAACGACACTTGGGAAATGGGTATCCCGACATCAGGTCCGAACGGGGCAGCATCCGGTGAAAATGTTTATGCGACAAACCTTGCGGGAACATATGCATCCAATATGCTCGCGACACTAGTCATGCCGGCAATCGATTTGCCTGAAGGAGATGCCTACCTGGCGTTCAAACACTGGCATAACTTCGAACAATCTACAGCGGGTACAGCATGGGATTACGGTCATGTCGTAGTTTCTACGGATCAAGTAAACTGGACTCGACTACAAAAGTTCCAAGGGTTGACAGCCGATTGGACGGATGTAGAAATCGACCTATCCGAATATAGCGGTCAACGCATCTATGTCGGTTTCGAAGGATTCTCCGACGGAAGCGTCGTAAGAGAAGGTTGGTATATTGATGATGTCGGACTTTCGAACACATCCAATCAAACAGCTTCCGCACTAAGTGTTAAAAAAGCGTCTTCCAATAAACTTGGAATTGAAAAAGGAAATGAAAAAGTAGGCGTTGAAAAAGGAAATAAAGCACCATCAGCACTTCCGATTCGCGCACAAGTAACTGTCCTCGAAAACGGAAGAACGGTCTTTACGAATCCGGCCGACGGATCCTATTCACTCACGCTCCCAGTTGGAGATTTCACTGTTGAAGCAGGAGCCTACGGTTACGAAACAAAACAACAAACTGTATCCATCGCGGACGGCGAAGAAACACTCGCTAATTTCACATTAGACGAGCTGGATCAAGGCACTGTCACTGGTCAAGTTACGAACAGTGAAACAGGCAACGCAATAGCGGATGCAACACTTCTACTAATCGAAGATGCAAATATTCAACCAGTCGAAACAGATGCAGATGGAAACTTCTCACTGACAGCGTACGAAGGAACGTATACGCTAAAAGTAATGGCGCTCAATTTCCACAGCCAAGAAGTTGAAATCACAATCGGTTCAGACCCAATTGAAGTCAATGTCGAGCTCGATCCGTATTACACGTATCCAGGCGGCGAAATTGGCTATGACGATGGAACAGCTGAAAACGCACGTGCTTTCTACGATGCAGGAAACGGTTGGGCAGTTAAGATGTCGTTGCCTGAAGGAAGAGATTCCGCAATCGTAACGGACGGCGTATTCCGCTTCTGGGATACAGAATGGCCAGTACCAGGTGGAACTGAGTTTGCGGTTGAAGTTTGGGATGCAGGTTCAGACGGCATGCCAGGACAGAAACTAGCGGGTCCAATCGATGCAACAGCATTACGCGACGGCACTTGGACATCGGTAAACCTAAGAGATCATAACATCATTGTCGATGGCGATTTCTACATGGTTTACATTCAAACGAGAGCAAATCCGAATACACCAGGTCTAGCAACGGATGAAGACAGTACGAATGCGAAACGAAGTTACCAATACGTTGGCGGCGCTTGGTCAGCTTCACCAGCTGAAGAAGGGAACTATATGATCCGTGCACGCGTAGATTATGAAATCGCGAAGCCGGTCATCACAACTCCTGAAGAGAACTTGATCACGAATGAAGAAACAGTCACAATCGAAGGGGAAGCATCTCCAACGACAACAATTCAGCTGAACAACAACGGCGAAGAAGTCGCGACAGCTGAAATTGGAGACGAGGGAACATTCTCATTCGACGCGGACTTAACAGAAGGCGATAACGAATTTATTGCGACGACACTATTTAACGGCGATGCAGCTGGCTCATCCGAACCAGTGACAATCACGTTAGATACAGTTAATCCAACATTAACAATCACTAATCCAGTAGACGGAGACGTCACAAACCGTGAAACAGTCACCGTTGAAGGAACTGCGGCAGACGAAAATCTCGATTACGTCGAAGTAAACGGAGCGAAAGTAGCTGTTAACGAAGGCCACTACTCGAAACGAGTTCTTCTAGACGCAGGGGCAAATGAAATCACAGTCGTCGCACACGACCTAGCTGGAAACACGGAGACGAAATCAGTCACGGTCACAGCGAAGTGGAACGCGCCGACAATCGAAAACCTACAACCATCAGCCAATCAAACAGTCAATCCTGGCGATGAAGTAGACATTTCATTCACAAGTGATGCAGAAGGCGGAACAGCAAGCTTCACTGTACAAATCCCAGCACAAGCGAATGTACAGTCATCAACAAGCTTGCCAATCGAAGAAGTATCACCAGGCGTTTACAGCACAACATGGGTTGTTCCGAACATCACAGTTGACGGAGCAGTCGTAGTTGTCGAACTTACAGATGCTGCAGGTAATACAACTAGACAAGAAGCAGACGGCAGAATCACAGTCGAATCAATCGACGACGGCGGCGGTGCCAATGAAGGCGACGTCGGCTGGCATCACAAAGACGGAAAAACGTATTATCTAGATTCTGACGGTAAAAAAGTCAAAGGTTGGTATGAAATCCTGTCCAAATGGTACTTCTTTGACAATCAAGGCGTCATGCAAACGGGTATGGTAAAAGTGAAAGGCGACACTTACTATCTCGGTAATGACGGCGTTAGACAAACTGGTTGGGTGGATTATCAATCGAACAGGTATTACTTCAACGTCAACAATGGCATCATGCAAACCGGTTGGATTTTCCTTGAAGGAAATACGTACTACGCAGACAACAAAGGCGTCATACAAACCGGCATGTTGAAAATCAAAGGGGATACCTACTACTTCGACAATGACGGAGTTAGACAATCCGGCTGGGTAGATCACCAGTCAAACAGATATTTCTTTAACCACAACAACGGCGCGATGCAAGTCGGTTGGATCTACGACAGCGGAAACACGTACTACAGCGACAACAAAGGCATCATGCAAACAGGTTGGGTGAAAATTAAAGGGAAAATGTATCACTTCGATAGCGACGGCGTGCTAATCGGAACAGCATAATACAAAAATGGAGACTATGCCAAGGCGGCATAGTCTCTTTTTACATTGGGAAGGTCTCGCAAACGTCGAAACGACTAAACAAGCCTCCCACACGAATAAACCCACTTACTCCCTTAAGTATTCATAACAAGGCCTATAGACATATTTTGTTAACTTTGGTACATTGTAAAGTAAATATATTCATTACTTTCACACAAATCAAAAGAACTAATTGGGGGGACTAAGTTCACTAACCCTAATTAACAGATACATACAGGAAGCGGAATTTGGGCTAAATGAGAGGACTACAATAAAATATGAAACAAAGTAAATGGATTATTTTACTCACAACATTATTTCTAATCACAGGATGTTCCAATGAAACAAATAAAGCGGAGAGTATACCAACTATAAAAATTGATCAAGCATCAAATAATGGGATAAGCAACCTCAACCTTACCCCTCCAATGACAATAACAAGTATGCCAACGATCAATTATCTTCTCCCGCAGAAAAGTTCTGAAGAGAGAATAACGCCAATCACGCATATCGTATTGCATTTCACCAGTAATGCTGCGAAAAACCCCGAAAATCCTTACAATCCGAATGACATTCGTGAAACCTTCCTCGATTACGCGATTTCAGCGCATTATATGATCGGAAGAGAAGGCGAGATTTATCTGCTGGTCCCCGAAAACCGAATTGCCCGTCACGCCGGAAAAGGTGATTTAAAGAACTTTCCACACTATAAAGACGAGCTAAATAAGTATTCAATTGGAATTGAAATGCTGGCAATTGGAACAGAGGAAGAAATGAATTCAATGTTGCCTGCTAATATATATGAATCCATACCCGAGCCCCACATTGGCTTTACCGAAGCCCAGTACCAATCCCTACAGAGATTAGTCAACGATATAGTAAATAGAAACCCAGCTATAAAAAAAGATAGAGCACATATAGTTGGCCACGATGAATATGCACCAAATCGAAAAACAGATCCAGGCTCACTATTTAATTGGTCCGAAATCGGATTTTAAATTAGTTGAAAAAAGACTTTGCCAAGGCATAGTCTTTTTTAAGATGCAAACATCGAAACGACTAAAGATGCGCCTCAAACGACCATAGCAAACAACCAAACGACTATAACAGCCGTCGAAGCGACCAAACCCACCACCACCCACACAAATAAACACACAAAAAAAGGCCCACAGACGAATTCTCGTCCATGAACCTTCTTCAACTCTAAAAATTTACTTCGCAACCTCATAAAGCCGCTTATAACTATCAAACTTATCTTTCCAATAAGCATCATTTACATTATTAATCGCAACACCGCTAGAACCTGCATGAATGAAGTTACCATTTCCTAAATAAACACCCAAATGAGAAATACCCGATCGGTATGTATTTTTGAAAAACACCAAATCACCTGGTTGTGGATTGTCGATATAAAACGATCTGTTGAAATACCCAGTCGAATTCGTACGCGTCATGGAAATGCCGGCCTTGTTATGTACGTAATGGATGAATCCGCTGCAGTCAAAGCCACTAGTCGTTTGTCCACCCCATACGTAAGGAACTCCTTTTAATGCTTGCGCCGTAGCAATCAAATTCGAATAAACACCAAGGCCCGATGCAGATGCAGGAGGTGCAGCCGGTTTAGGATTCGAAACCTTATCCGTCGTAACCGTACCGCCGTTCAACGTAAGCTTTTGTCCGATATGAATGATATGCGATGTAATGCCGTTCGCTCTCATAATCTCGCTAATCGGTACACCAGAACGTGCACTAATATGTGAAAGCGTATCGCCACTCACAACAGTATACGTCGTTGCTGTAGTTGAAGGAGCAGCCGGTTTAGAAGGCGCTGCAGGTGTCGTCTGCGCAGGCGGAGTCGATCCAGCCACCGCATTCTCAACCTTCAATACTTGTCCAACACTAAGGACGTTTACGTTTCTAATATTATTCAACGATGCCAACTTCGCAACCGTCGTTTTATGAGCCGAAGCAATCGCGCCAAGCGTATCGCCACGTTTAACCGTGTAAGTACTGCTCGTCGTCGCAGCAGGAGCTGAAGTAGTTGGTGCCTTCGGCGTACTTACCGCAGTCGTGCTAGCACTCAATACAAGCTTTTGATTCGGGAAAATTAAATCCCCATTTAAATTATTCCACATCTTTATATTATTAACAGAAACATTATGGTTCATGGCAATCTTCCATAAGGAATCACCAGATTTCACATTATATGTATCTGTTGAAGCATCCGCGTCACCAACAGCAATCATTGTTGCAAGGGCAGTAGTCGCCATCACAGAAAAAACGGTTTTCTTCAATCAAGTTCCCCCTTTAAGGTTTTAGGCATTTCTATCTTTCTCTCATTCTACCTCAAAAGGAAAATTTAACAAGAACATTTTCATTACAATTATATTACAAACAGACCGAATTCGACAGCTTACTCCGCGAAAAGGGCCGCATTCATATGATCAAGAACCCAATCATTCGATACGATTTTTTCCTTTTCGACGGCAACCAGCGGCACGACGCGGAAAACCTCATTCGCATCTTTCACAACTGCCGTTGGTAAAAAGGATGGATGACTAATCGTAATCGGGGAAATCGTATTCGATTGATTCTTTTCAATCGTCAAGCGCGCAATGCCGCCAATATCCGTGTAATCAAACTTTTGCCCCGAAAAGAAATTCCCTAGTGAATAAAAAACATGCGTAGGATTGCCATTTTCGCCTTCCAACAAATCGAACTGTTGCAACACATGAGGATGATGGCCGAATATAATATCCCCGCCCGCATCCGCGATTCCCTGCGCCAGGTCTTTTTGCGTTTGATTCGGAGAAAGCTCATACTCATTCCCCCAATGCATCGAAACAACCGCAACATCCACCAACTTTTTCATCGCTTTAACTTCACGTGAAATACGCTCAGGATCGATCCGAGCCACCAAATAATCTTTACCTTCAGGCGTCGGAATCCCGTTCGTCCCATACGTATACGCCAAAAATCCAATCGTAATGCCATTGACCGTCATAATCCGCGGCTCATCTTGATCCTCAAAAGACGTATAAGCACCGACATAAGGCATGCCGTAAGATTTAATGTTTTCAATCGCCGCCAACGTCCCTTTTTCCCCGCGGTCCAACGTATGGTTATTCGCAATCGAAACCATATCCACCCCAACATCCTGCAACCCTTTAATAATATGCGCTGGACTATTAAAAGCCGGATACCCGCTATAGTCAAAAATATCCCCAGCAGGCATTGACTCCTGATTGGCCAATAAAAAATCAATCGACTCCATAGAAGCCTTCACTTCTGCGAATGAATACGCATAATCATCGTATGTGTAAAGGGGGTTGTGCAGTAAAATGTCACCGATCATCCCGATTGTCATTCTGGAAGGGGGAGTGCTGTATGTAACTTCTGTTGTTGTTTTTTCGGAAAAATCATCGGTAGTAACGACCTCTTTATTTTGTGTGAATGAACAGCCGGTTAACAGCAGTGAAAAAAATATGGAAAACGTTATGATTTTTTTCATACAATGATGACCTCCTAATTTTTTTAAAACTATATGCATATTTTTATTGACTTTTGTACCTTATCCAACATATTCGGTCTAGAATGGGCCTTTTGAATTACTATACAGTTGTTTGCAATTAAATAGAACAAGAAATACACCTATATGTGTTGTTTTCAATTTATGTGGAAATCAATGAAGTTGATAAGAAATATCAACTAAATAATATCCTATTATAGTCAAAACAATCAAATATACAGCGAAGTATCGACAATTATCATCAAGTACAGAAAAATAATAACAATAGCCTATAAAATACCCTAGAGAATGAATTAATTGACAACTCTCGTAGGAACGACGTTGACGCAGAAAATGCGTATCAATTATTAGTCAGCACTAAGGTGTACTTGTAAACGTGAAGCAAGCAAAAGAAACAGAACTTTCTCAGGCATATAAATCACCAAAATATGACGATGCACTACGGACGAATCAAAAATCAAAAATACTATTATGGGGTATGGGGTTTACTATGCGGAGGTGATGCTTGCCGAAGGGGGATGCTCGTAAAGAACTCAGAGAATTAATGAACCTGTCATCAACTGCGTTATTAGAAACTGCGGAAGACATTAGAGAAATCGAAGTAGAAAATGCATATCAATTATTGATAGTAACTATAGGTGTCCCGACAGAGATTAAATCAGCGGCGAAACAAGGACTGTAAGGTAACACTATCAAACCAGAGGCAGCTATGTTTGCAACTGGTTTGATATGCTAAGTCATATGATTACTATGATCGTATATAGGATTAATACCCTTATCGACGAAACATCCTAATATACGTTTCACAAGAAATATTTTAGGATTGTTAATAGTTCCAGGGAGAATGATAGAAAATACTTGCTTTGATTATCCACCTTAATCTTAATATTAAAAACCTGTGTAGAAAAAATCCAACACAGGTTTTTAATCCTTATGACAATAATCACGATTACCTCTCATTCGTTTCTTTTATGATGTGCGGCTCTTTAATGAGTAGTTTGTAAGTGTTTATGGTTTCTTCGTCTTGATCTAATCTGAAATCGAAATGAGCGTGTGTGCTATTAAACCAAACAATCATTTTTATATTTGGATACTTTTTTGGAATAGAGGTAAACATATTCTCAATAAACTCTGAATGTGTGCCACCCTTGGCATGACTTCCGACTTCAGCAACAATGAATGGTTTATTTGGAAACATTCGTACGTACTCGAAGTATAAATCATCGTATAGCTCATCGAATAGTCGAAACTTATTCCACTTTGTTTCCCCGAAGTTGTATGCTGTTAATCCGATTAAGTCAACATAAGAATCCCCCGGGTAATACAAACTAGCATGGTTCCATGAGAAGTAGGGATCAGAGATATTATTCGGATTCCAAACGAAATATACGTTAGCAGCACCTTCTTTTTTGTAAAGGTCTACGATTCTCCGAAACGCTAACTTGTATAAATCGGGGTCGTTAGAGGTGGTTCTATGGCTCCAATCTGACCAAGTTCCGTTCATTTCGTTACCCAAGCGAATAAGTACAGGTTTTTCTGTGGCTTTGATGTTTCTTGCCCAATCAATAATAAATTCATCGAATTCGCCATTTATAATTCCTTGGATAACCCCATCATCATGAGATTCTTTTCTTTCGAAAAGGAAAGTAATGAGAGGAACGCGATTGTCGCTGGTTAATTCATCTACAAAGTGGTCAAAATTTGAATCCATGGCTTTGTAGAACATCTGTAAACCAGTTTTAGTTTCCATTGTTTTATCCCATTCTGAAAATTGATGTGAATCTTCATGATATACCCCCATCATGAATTCGTTGTCTTTAATAGTTAATGCTCCTTTTGCTTGTTCAAACGAAATATCATGAGCAATTTCGGTTGTTTTTACTAATTCAAGTGGATCTATTTCCTTCTTTTCAATCGATTGAAAAGACTTTGCAATATCAATTAGTGTTGTGATTTGTTCTTCAAAGTTAGATTCATTTGTTTTTAGTTGCAGAGTATGTATGAATTTCCCTTTGCTAACGAAAGCGTATGCGTAATAGTTCAGGTCGCTATCGATACTACTTATTAGGGGTCTATTATATTTGTAAATTTCAATCGTAAAGCCATTGGAATTTAAATTGGTTACTTTTTTCGCATCAATATGTTTTAACGTGGTATTTATAAATCTGTGTTGGTTTGTCCAAGCCTTTTCCACATTTTGCGTGGTAATGTCGATTCGAGCGTTTCCATTAAAAAGTCTAATATAGTTAATTGGTTGGTGTGTATCGACCTGAAAGGTTTTGCTATAGGACAATGAGAATCCATGGAAATTATGGCGGAGAATGTTGTAACCATTCATTTCAGTTAAATCGTAAACCTTTTTTGGAGCAAGACTTTTACTTTCACTTTCGTTTTCCCAAAGTGTAAGAAAATTATTGTCGCGTCTGGTGTGTTCGACTTTAATTTCTTCATCCATTTTTTCTTTTGGGGAAATATAATTGGCTGTGCTCGTTGGTTCCGTTGTATCCTTCATTACTTTGCCATTATTACCAGCAAGATAAAATACGATGGAAACAAAAATAACAAAGGAAGCGGAAATTAGTATTTTTTTCAATGGATTCTCCTAATTGGTTATTATTAACTATATTCTTTTATAGATTATCCCATAAAAGTTAGATGATATGAAGTGGTAAAGTAAATTTTTTTTTAAATTGTAATAACTTCAAGTGGTGTTGTGGAATAAGCAAGTTTACAAATGCGTAGAAATAGCAAGTCCAACAACGATATGTCATAAAAAGTCAGTGTAACCGAATTCCGCTGATCTTTTAAAATCCACTTTACTCGATCCGTGGATATTTTCGATGCATTATAAACAAGCACCACCAGTTGGAGTGAAGCTTTAATTTCTTTCAGTTGGATTTGAGTCTTAGAAATTCTATTAAATGCGTTATTACTTATTCGGCAAGGGTACGCTTACAGAACGAAACACTTTCCAATAATAATTCCCTAATAATATGACTAATTATAACTTTAGACATTGATTTACTGTGTAAGTAAATGAACATATAGTACCATAGTTGTAATTATAAAGTAATGATACTATATTTGTAATGATAAAGTAATGATACTATAGTTGTGATGTTAAAGTAAATAATACCAACGTTGGAGGATGATTGAAATTTTAGAGATATTCAAATACGTGTTTATTTCCGTACAGTTTTTCCTCCTTTTCTTCTGGGCTTATTGGCTCTTTATTAGTTTCTTTGGATTCGGTAAACCAAAAAAGCAAAAAGAGCATTCACCAAAGAAAAGGTTTTTAATAATGGTGCCAGCACATAATGAAGAAGTAGTGATTGGCCAATTAGTAGATAACTTGAAGAACCTGGATTACCCAAATGAACTATATGAAATTTGTGTTATTGCCGATAATTGTACAGATAAAACTGCTGAAATTAGTCGTCATCTTGGCGCTAAAGTTATTGAACATACTTCGGCGCCTGGTGAACTAAGAGGAAAACCATATGGTATCAAATATGCAGTCGACCAATATGGGGATCGTTTAGAAAGAGATTTTGATGGGATTGCATTTTTTGATGCGGACAATTTAGTGTCGTTGAATTACCTAAAAGAGATGAATAATCATCTTTTGAATGGTGATAGACTTATTCAGTGTTATTTAGATTCGAAAAATCCAGACGATAACTGGGTTACGCTTTCATACGCGACAAGTTATTATTATATGAACCGTTCATGGCAACTTGGGAAATCGAAGATTGGTCTTCCTAATGCTGTTGGTGGAACAGGTTTTTGTGTCGATACTAAACTTTTTAATGAGGTTGGTTGGACAGCACGTTCACTTACGGAAGACCTTGAATTCACCATGCAATGTATTTTAGTAGGAGAATCAGCAAGATGGTGCCATAACGCGAGAGTTTATGATGAGAAACCAGAAAGCTTTATTGCATCATGTATTCAACGACTTCGTTGGGCAAGAGGTCATTGGGATGTTTGTATAAAATATGCACCAAAGTTACTTTTTCGTTTTATTCGACGGGGGGATATTGCCGCCTTCGATGGCGCTTTATATCTCTTTAACCCAGGGAAAATCATCTTGGCAACAATGACGGGAGCAATTCTATATTTCTCGCTTTTCAATAATATTAGTTGGTTTAAGCCGTTAATCCCTTGGCAAGTTTGGCTTGTGTGCTTAGTTTATACGCTATTCTATATAGGTCTAACATTTGTTCTTGATGCAAAAGTAAAAATAAATGTATTCAAAGGGTTTATATCACTAGTTATCTTTAATGCTTCCTATGTACCATTATTCTTCTGGTCTTTATTGACAATGAAAAATAAAACGTGGGTACGTACTGATCACTCTAGAAGTATCGCACTTAGTGAAATTAGTAACGCGCATATTGAAACGGCTGTTGGTAAAGACGAGGAGAGTAAATAAAAGTTAGTATTTATTCGCTAGAATACTTTGGTGAGTGAAGGGAATGGATTTAGAATGAGTAAAAAGTGGAAAGTAATGACTGTTTTTGGAACGAGACCGGAAGCTATTAAAATGGCACCACTAGTACTTGAGCTAGAAAAGCACAGTGAAGAGATTGACTCAATCGTAACTGTAACAGCACAGCACAGAGAAATGCTTGACCAAGTATTAGAGACATTCGAAATCACTCCGAATTACGATTTGAACATTATGAAAGATAGGCAAACACTTGTCGATGTTGCTACACGAGGACTAGAAGGCTTAGATCGTGTTATGAAAGAAGCAAAACCAGATATTGTACTTGTTCATGGAGATACTGCTACGACGTTCATAGCAAGTCTAGCAGCATTCTACAATCAAGTGGCAGTGGGGCATGTTGAAGCAGGACTACGTACATGGGACAAATATTCACCCTATCCTGAGGAGATCAACCGTCAACTTACAGGTGTTATCGCAGATCTTCATTTCGCGCCAACAGAAATGTCGGCACAAAATTTACGGGATGAAAAGAAGCAGGAAGAACGTATATACATTACCGGGAATACTGCAATCGACGCATTGAAAACAACAGTGCAAGAGAATTATTCACACCCAATGTTAGAGAAATTGGGTAATGACCGCCTTGTTCTACTAACAGCACACCGTCGCGAAAACCTAGGAGAACCGATGCGCAACATGTTTAGAGCGATCAACCGTCTACTTGCCGAACATGAAGATATCCAAGTGATTTATCCTGTTCATATGAACCCGGTAGTTCGTGAAATAGCAGATGAAATACTGGGGGACAATGATCGAGTACATTTAATCGAACCATTGGAAGTCATTGATTTTCATAACTTTGCAGCTGCCTCACATATCATTCTAACGGACTCAGGTGGTATTCAAGAGGAAGCACCTTCACTAGGGAAACCGGTCATTGTATTACGCGAATCAACCGAACGCCCAGAAGGAATCGAGGCAGGTACACTTAAGCTGGCAGGTACTGACGAAGAAAGCATCTACTTGCTCGCTAACGAACTTCTTACAGAACCGGCTGAATATGAAAGAATGGCAAAAGCACATAACCCATATGGTGACGGACGTGCTTCTGAACGAATTGTGGCGGCATTGAAGAAATATTTATCAGAAAGTCAATAATCCTTTAATTTAATAAATGGAAACTTGTAGCAACTGCACTCTGCACTATTGGCTATTAATTCTGGTTATTATTAGGGCGTGTGAGCGAACATTAACAAGATATGAATAACTAGGCAGTACAATGCAATTGTATAAATCAAAATATGAATCCAGCCAAATTAATACTTGGTTGGATTTTTTGTGTATTTATGTAAGAAGCAAAAGTTGTATCGTTTCGGTTTCATGGTCATAATAAGTATCGGCTAGTTGTATAACCAACTTAACCACCTCTGTCTAGGTGAAAAATAGCCCTTATAAAATTTTTTGTAGACAATTGAAGTGAATTCTCCAATCAAGTTACTAGTCTAAATGGATTTGCTAGACTTTGCACAACTTTTGAACTACCAGAGTCGGATAAAATAAGACTTGCTAATCGCAATCAAATCCGTCGCCTAGCCCATACCTCCTAATACGTGTTTTTTAATCCTCAACCGCGTAACGCCAAAGATCTTGGTAAGCTGAAACTTTTGTCCATAATAAAAATTCCCGAGCGATTAAAAAATGCGTGTCATGCCCATTTAACCACTTTAAACTAACAAACTGTGGAATACATGAGGATGATGACTGAAAATAATATCACCTCTTAACAATCACTTGCGCCAAGTCAATAACGACTGATTCGGGAGGGAGCTCGTATCCACGCCAGCATCTTGCAACCCTTTAATGATATGCTGCCGGACTATTAAAAGTCGGATACCCGCTTTAGTCAAAAATATCTCCCGCAGGCTTGATAGGCCATTAAAAAACAATCGATTGCATAGAAGCCTGAATTTCCGCAAACGTTACGCATAGTCATCTGATGTGCAAAGCGGATTAAGCAAAAAAATATCTTCAATCATGCCGATTATCATTTTGGTTGGGGGTATTATGTGTAGCCGAAGCAACCTCTTTCCCTGCAAAATCCTTTGAATGGCGACCGTCTATTTTTGGGGCCGATGAATAGACGGATAACAGCACTGTAAGCAACAGTAAGAATAGCACCTTTTCATAATCATGACTCCAACCCATAATTATTCCTTCAAGTAGCCTATAAGTGCTTTAGAAGATTCACCGTCGGAATATCGATTCCAACGATTTGAAAAATGCTGTATTCGTTTCTTATCAAACTCATCATTTCGTATTAATTCAATAATCTCATCCGTCGATTGCACAATTGGTCCCGGCACAACATCCTCATAAGAAGACCAAAAGCCGCTTTCTTTCTCATAATCATCCAAATCATACGGAAAAAATATCTGTGGACGATTCAATAACGCAAACTCATACGGCATCGACGAATAATCGGATAGTAAATAATCCGTCACCAATAACAAATGATTAACATTCGGATAAGCCGAAACATCAATTATCCCGTCTAAACGTGAGTCCACATAATTCATTTTAACTGCAGGATGCATGCGAATTAACAACATAAATTCCGGTCCAAGCGCCGTTGTCATTTTCTCGATTTCTAGCCCGATTTCCTGACCTTCTAATTCATCACGGCGAAAAGTAGGCGCATATAAAATAACTTGCTTCGATTCAATCCCTGGATAGGTAGCATAGACCTCGTTAATGGCAGCAGACTTCGCCACTTCATCATAGAAAAAATCAGTCCGCGGAATCCCAGTCTTCAAAAACTGTTCATCTTTTAAATTAAAAGCCTTTTTAAAAACAGGAATCATCGAATCGGATCCGACAACAACCTTGTCGAAACGCGCATACACGCTCTTAAATCGCTTCTGTGCAGACGAGGTCCTGTCGTAAAATGTCGGGTCTTCCATCCCGAATCTTTTCACAGCCCCCGCAGCATGCCAAAGCTGAATGCATTCAACACCTGGTTTAAAATTCATCACACTTAAAAACGCAAAATAATTATCGACAAAAACATGTCGGGCTGTCGCCAAATGGTAAATACTCTTCACATACTGAATTATATTCAAGCTATCAAAAGAAATGATTCGTTTCTCATTCAAATCCAATTGATCAAATGAATAATTACTTTTTCGAGAACGCAAAACCACCACATCAGCTTGTTGCCGTCGAAGAACCTCACGTGCCACATAATCGATGTTATCTCCGAAACTGGAAACGAAAACGTATTTGTTTTGGACGGGGAAAAGTTTAGTGATAGTGAAGATTGATTTTGTTAGGAATAAATATATAGTAATAAGGAATTCTTTGAGCAAATTAACACCTTCTTTATTTATAAAAACCATTTAATCTGGTTTATGTTCAATAATTATAACAGAGATTATATGTATTTATTTAAAATGGTTAATTACGTAATTATCAAGTTACTTTTCGCAACTATATCTATTGTAGTGCATTTAATAAATAATTGATTAGTGGATGGGTGAATAAGATGACAGCGCTTATGTTTTCTAATAGAATATCTCTTCATTTCGGCTATCCCTTAATATACGAAGGAGTTTCTGTAGTTTAGATATATTTCTTCGATTAATGTGCATGCCTATGATAAGATGTGTAAGTGATATTGTTGGAACACTCCTTAAAATAGATTTCGGAGAGATACTTTATTTTTGGTGAATATTATTATTTCTTAAGCATCATGGGATTATGAAATCAAATCTAATAGGTATATGGTTAAATGCTTAAGGGGATAATACCTAGATACTTAATTATAATTAAATGAGGGATTAATATGACGATATTGGTAACTGGTGGAGCCGGCTTTATTGGAAGCCATGCTTCCGTTGAATTATTGGAAAAAGGATATGATATTGTAGTTGTCGATAACTTATCCAACAGTGAAATTGATTCTATTAATCGTGTTAAGGAGATAACGGGGAAAGATTTTCCGTTTTACCAGTATGATTTATTAGATTATGAATCATTAAAAAAACTTTTTGCGAGTTACAATTTTGACGCGGTTATGCACTTTGCTGGCCTCAAGGCTGTCGGGGAATCTGTTGAAATTCCATTGGAATATTATCATAATAATATCACAGGCACGATAAATTTATGTAATGTTATGAAAGAATTTGGAGTGAAAAAGTTAGTATTCAGTTCATCAGCAACTGTTTATGGTAATCCCGATCAAGTACCTATAGATGAAACCTTTCCACTCTCGGTAACAAATCCATATGGTCGGACTAAACTAATGATTGAAGAAATCTTACAAGATTTATATAAGTCAGATCAATCTTGGCGAATTACTATATTAAGGTATTTTAATCCGATTGGAGCGCACGAAAGTGGTAGAATTGGTGAGAGTCCTAAAGGAATCCCAAACAATTTAATGCCCTATATTACTCAAGTTGCAATAGGGAAGAGAAAAAAACTTCAAGTGTTTGGTAATGATTATGAAACATATGACGGAACAGGCGTAAGAGATTATATACATGTGGTGGATTTAGTGAAAGGCCACTTGAGTGCTCTTCAGTATTTAGATGAACATGAAGGTATTGAAACATTTAACCTTGGGACAGGTACAGGATATAGCGTTTTAGATTTAATTAGTAACTTTAGTGAAGTTACTACTAAGGAAATACCATATGAAATTGTTGGCAGGCGTTCAGGAGATATCGGAATATGTTATGCAAATCCTGAAAAGGCTGAAAAAATCCTAGGGTGGCGGGCTGAGAAGGATTTAATTGAAATGTGTAAAGACTCTTGGAAGTGGCAATTAAATAATCCAAATGGATATCAATAAATTATACCTATTATGTTAGGTTGGTCCAAAGGAGAAAACTTATGTTTACAATATACAAGGAAATGTGGAATCGCCGAAAAATGATTCATACTCTTTCCCTACAGGAGATAAAAAAAGAATACGCCGGTACACTTTTAGGCTTCGTGTGGGGATTGGTGAATCCGCTCATGCGAATTGCAGTATTTTGGTTTGTGTTTAGCGTCGGTGCCCGTGCTGGGGGACCTGTCAATGGGGCCCCTTTTATGCCCTGGTTGGCAATCGGAATGGTTGCTTGGTTCTTTTTAAATGATTGTTTTCGTCTCACTCAAAAATCGTTTCGGAGTAAACGCAGCATAATTAAAAACACACCATTTCCAATCGCGATTTTACCGGCAGTTCAGATTTTATTTTCTTTTTATACTCACCTTATTTTACTGGCAGTTATTTTTATCGGAATGGTCATTTATTTTCAATCGGTCTCGATTTATTGGCTGCAAATTCTCTATTACGATTTTGCTGCAATCATGCTACTTATAGGTATAGGGTCAGTTACAGCGCCATTAGTAGCAATCAGTAAAGATGTTGGTCGCTTTTTAGATACAATATTGGTGTTTCTGTTTTGGATGACACCTATTTTTTGGTCTGTTGACAATGTTGGGGCACTTGAAAATGTGGTGAAAGTTAATCCATTTCATTACATTGTACAAGGATATCGTGATTCATTTTTCTATGATGTAAGCTTTTGGGAAAAGCCGCTTTATACATTATATTTTTGGGTATTGGTATTAGTGGTATTTATGCTTGGAAATTATTTACACAAACGATTAAAGCCAATATTCCTTGATACTTTATAACTTTCACCTGTGAAAGGCGGACTACTATGGAAATCGCTGTTAGCGTAAAAGAAATAACAAAAAAATATAAGCTATATGAAGATAATTGGGGACCACTCAAAGAAATCTTCTTTAATAAAAAACTTCATAATGAGTTTTTTGCACTTAAAAATATTTCACTTGATTTTCCCAAAGGGGAATCCATCGGTGTCCTGGGGAAGAATGGTTCTGGAAAATCTACGTTACTCAAGATTATCACCGGTATCGCCGAACCTACTACTGGCTCAGTAGATGTCAATGGGACAATAGTTTTTTTGGACGTGAGTTCAGGCATAGATTCAGAATTAAGTGGTTATGATAATATTTTTATGAAGGGTATTTTATTAGGATATACGAAAGAGGAAATGATGGAAAAAGTTGATGATATTATCGAGTTTTCCGAGTTGGAAGAATTTATCTATCAACCAGTAAAAAATTACTCATCTGGAATGAGAGCAAAGCTTGGATTTGCAATTTCTGTAAACGTAGATCCTGATATACTAATTGTTGATGAGGCTTTAGCTGTCGGCGATTCGTTATTTAGAGCGAAATGCATGAATAAAATGAATGAATTTAAAGAACAAGGAAAAACAATTATATTTGTCAGTCATGATAAAAACGCTGTTGAATCCTTTTGTTCAAAAGCTGCATGGATTCACCAAGGCGAATTAATTACTTATGGGGATTCAAAGGTTGTAGGTTCAATTTATAATGAATTTATGAGTGGAAAAAAGAAACTTAGTGCCATACGTTCCGAAATCCACTTCAACCATGCGATTGAGCAAGTCTCCTATAATATTGAAAAGACAGGTTTTTCAATTGGTATAGATGGATATTTTTATGGTCAGAAGAATATTGATTTCAATAATCAGATTGATTTGGTTCTTCGTGATATGCGGACAGGAGAGGCGATATCGAAACCTCTTGAAATAAAATCTTATTCAGAAAAGGCAATGGGGAATGCCGGGTTCTCAATTCAGTTTAACGAAAAAGAATTCCCGCATTTTTTTAAACCTGGAAAGATATCCTTCAGAGTTCGCTATAAGAATGAGGAAAAAAAGCTAATTGAATTTCCTTTGTGGGCTCGAAAGGTTAATATTATAGAACCTGAACGAAAAACAGGGAATTTCCTGTATAAATTAACAATCAATAACAATAATCTAGAGTTGACAATAGACAACCGCGACAAAGTAGAACAACAAGTAAATAGGATTTGGTTTAAAGAAAATAACGTTAATATAGAAGGTGTTGCATTTGTAAAAGGGTATGAAACTAAAAGCAATAACGACGTAAAAATGAACCTTCAATTAACGAATTTAAAGGACCTCGAAAAATATGAATTTCCTGTCATAATAAATGAGACCGATGAAATTACTGAAAATCCGAACTATAATCCACAAGGAAATGTATACAATTTTTCCCAATACAATGTTGAGATTGATTTAAGTAATTTAAAGAACGGTAAATATGAATGTAAATTAATATACCAAATGAATGAAAGTCCTTTTTATGAGTTCATTAATTTAGTGTGGGCAACAAGAAACGATCGATATCCGACTAAGCCACATATCTTTAATAATCAAGTAATTGAAATTAATACAGAAACAAAATATCTTCAAATTGAAAAGAAGGCTACTAATTAAAAAACGATTAAATGGCCTATTAAATACGTTTGCAAGGAGTATAAGCATGAAAAGCAAGAATATAGTTTTTCTTTTAAATGAATATAACGGTCACGGGGGCGCCCAGCGTGTAGCCTCTATTCTGGCAGATGAATTTATTAAAGATGGCAATAATGTAAGTGTTTTGAGTATTAATGAACAAAAAGATGCTCCTAGTTATTTTTCCGAAGATATTCCTGTTAAAGTATTACACAGAGACGGGTATCGTGCTCCGAACCCAATAGAGATATCTTCTAATTTTAAGGCACTAAAGTTTGGGAAGGTCGGAGCAGAACTAAAACGTCGTTATCTTTTGAAAAAGAAAAAGACAGAAGTTCAGGAGTATTTTGATGTTTATGGGGAGCAAACGGTGTTTTTGATTGCAATTCAAGTTTACGGGATGCAATGGATTGAACCATTATTGTTTAAGCAAAATATTAAAATCATCGGTCAAAGTCATGAAAGTGTCGCTGCTTCCAGAGGGTCACGTCGATACAAAAACATTTATAAACATTATCGTCAGGTATCAAAGTTTTTATTGTTAACCCAAAAGGATGCCGACTATTTTGAGCGTGCAGGATTTATCAATACAGCTGTTTTGCATAATCCATCTCCATTTCGGGCTCAAGTAGCCCCCACAAAATTGTATTCGAATAAAACGGTTGTGTCATCGGGTAGGCTTGTTGATGGAAAAGGCTTCGATATATTAATTGAAGCTTTTACAAAAATAGCGGAAGATATACCGGATTGGAAATTGCATATTTATGGAGAAGGTCCTGCCAAAAAATCGCTGAAAAATCTTATTAATATTTATGATATGGAAGATCGTATTGTATTAAAAGGACAAACGGAAAATATTCAGTCTGCTCTAACTCAATCCAGTTTCTTTGTACTATCATCTAAAGCCGAGGGCTTACCAATGTCCCTTATTGAGGCTCAGTCGTGTGGACTTCCATGTATTTCGACAGACTGTGCACCTGGTATTAGAGAAATCCTTGATGAATATAAAAATGGTTATATTGCCCCGGTGGATGATGTACCGCTTATAGCAAGACATATTAGACGTCTTGCACAGAATCCAGAAATTTTTGAGTCATTTAGCCATGACGCTTATACTAATAGTGCGAAATTCGAAAAGAATTTCATTAAAAATCAATGGTATGATTTATTTGAAGAACTGGGAGGTAAATAACGAGATGGTTAATGTTAATAATACACAACTAAATCAAAAGCCACCTAAACTCTCGGTAATTGTTATCGCTTATAATAATGAAATATATATAGAAGAAGCGTTAGAGTCATTGGATGCACAAACATTTGATGATATGGAAGTTGTCGTAGTAAATGATTTTTCCTCAGACAGTACTGGTGAATTGATTAACCGCTTTGTTGAGGGTAAACCTAAATTTAAGGCTATTCATCTTCCTGAGAATAGCGGTGGGTGTAGTACGCCAAGAAATACAGGTATCGCAAATACGACGGGTGAGTATGTAATGTTCCTGGATGGCGATGATTGGTATACCATTGACGCATGTGAAAAAATGGTTGCTGGAATGGAAAGGACTCAATCTGATTTCGTTGCGGGACAAGTAATCCGTACAAACAATTACGAGATTTGGTATCATCGACAAATTTATTCAAGGGAACACACAAATATCAACATTAGAGAATTTAGTATGCTGTTGTTTGACAGTTTATCGGTAAATAAAATTTATAAACGTTCTTTTTTAGATAAACATAAATTGCGTTTTCCAGAAGGTATCCATTATGAAGATATATATTTCACTGGACAAGCATATTTTTTAGCGGAGTCAGTTAGTATCATTCCGGAACCAATCTATTACTGGCGGGTAGTGGAAGATGCTGATGTTAAATCAATTACGAATAGGCGCTTTGATTTCGATAACTTCAAAAATCGCATAATCGCTCACAGGTTGTTTGATCAATTCTTACAAGATAATGGCGATATTCTGTACCAAACGCATAAAAATAATAAGTTTTTACGTCATGATCTAAAATTATATACAAATGATTATTTGCTTTTTGATGAAGATTATAAGAACCGGTTCCATAAAATGACTTTCGACTATTTACGGGAGACCATGGATGAGTACGAATTCATTAGATTACCCGAAAATGAACGTATTATGTATTATCTTTTGTTTATTGGCGATAGAGAAGCTTTCGATGACTATGTTTTTTATAAGAATAATTTACCGACGAAAAGTAATCGGATTTATAATGTTGGCAGTTCATATTATTTTAGGTCCTCTATTTCTAACGATAAGAATGAAAAGTTTCTTGGTATAACACAACCTGAAATTAACTACAATATTAATGATATTAATCTCGAAAAGAACAATCTTACATTTCATGCCGATGTACAAGTAGGCTCGATTGATAATTCGGAAATCACTTCTTTTTGGGTGCTTAGAAATAGGCAGACAGGCGCTACTATTCATAACGAACATTCCGACAACGGTAATGTTAATTTTAATCTGAATCAGATGGAACCGGGTAATTACTATTTGTCATTATTCGTAAGACATATGGGAAATCTGCATAAAAGTTTAGTTAAGAACTCCAATGTATCGGAATTATCAAATGTTGAAGTCAAAGATCAAAAACTGTCAAAAAGCATATTTATAAATCAAAATAATTCATTTGCGATTAAAGTAAGACCTATACAGAAATTAGAGCAGTTTAAATGGATGTATAATAAAAGGAAGTCTGCGAAGCCAATTCGTAGGCCGGGTATAATTCAAACAAAATTAACTAGTTATACAAGGAAAATCATTAAAAAACTTCCTGTCCGCTCTAAGTGGATATTGTTTGAAAGCAATATGGGGAAACAATATAGTGATAATCCAAAATATATTTATAAAATGATGTCTGAAACCCAAAATGATTATAAATACATATGGTCATTTGAAGATCCTAAAGCAATTAAGTTACCGAGACCAGCAGTCAAAGTTAAGAGAAACAGCCTAAAGCATTTTTACTATCTAAACCGTTCCAAATATTGGGTTGATAATCAAGGAATGGCCCATCTCACCGAGAAGAAAGAACAACAAATATATTTGCAAACTTGGCATGGTACTCCCTTGAAGAAAATGGGATATGATCAAAAGAAATTGCCAAGTAAAGCAGAATTAGATAGGTTGAAAATCCAAACTAAAGCTTGGGATTACTTTGTTTCACCTAATGCATATAGTACCAATATCTTTAAAAAAGCATTTAGATATGGTGGGGAAATCATAGAATCAGGTTATCCAAGAAATGATATATTAATTAACCAAAGACGAGAAGTTATCCAGAAGGTCCAAGATCGCTTTGAGATTGGCTCGGAGAAAAAAGTTATACTGTTTGCACCAACTTTCCGAGATTGGGATCCCGATTCTTTTCAAAAGGTAATTAAGGATATGCAAGCGATTAGTCAAGAAATTGATGATAATTCAATTGTGTTATTGCGGCTACATTATTTATTATCAAACAAGATTTCCCAAGCAGATCTGCCATCTAATGTGATCAATGTATCTACTTACAATGATATTCAAGAGCTATATTTATTAGCGGATGTTTTAATCACAGACTATTCATCAATAATGTTTGATTATGCATTGTTGAAGCGTCCAATTATTCTCTATTGTTATGACTTGGAGGAATATGTCACTAGAAGAGGGATGTATTTTGACCTGATTGAAAAGGCACCAGGACCAATTTGTCGAACAATCGATGACGTTTTATATTATTTAAATCACCAGGAAAACGATGAAATTTTTGATGAACATTTAGAACGTTTTATCAATGAATTTGGTAGTCTTGAAATTGGACGTTCCGCTTCCAGGGTGATTGAGCAAGTTTTTAAATGAAGCTAATAAGAAGAGTTGCATTTTATGCAACTCTTCTTATTGCTAATATCAGATAAAGGAGTGGAGATTTTGTCCGAACTCGTATCTATTATAATTCCTGTTTATAATGCAAAACCTTTCATCGAATCTTGTTTAAATTCAGTAGCTAATCAGGACTATCAATTTTTAGAGGTAATAATTATTAATGACGGCTCGACTGATGGCAGTGAAGACTTAATTAAAGAATATATAAAAAACGATACTCGATTTAAGTTGTTTTCTCAGGAAAATCATGGCTTAGGGTATACGCGTAATAGGGGGATATCTCTAAGTAATGGTAAATATATTTTCTTTTTAGATTCAGATGATATAATACCCCGAAATTCAATTCGGTCACTTGTAACTGCAGTTGAAAAAAACAATGCTGATTATGCTGTTGGAAAAGTAATTCGGTTTAATACGGAACGAAAGTATATACCAATTAGGCATTTAGAATTTAATTTATATAATAAAAACATTTCAACGACAGTTTTAAAAAATCCAGAAATGATGCAAGACAGTATAGCTTGCAATAAGCTGTGGAAAAGGGACTTTTTAGTTGATAATAATTTGTTTTTTCAGGAAGACAGATATTACGAGGACTTAACACTGACAATGAAAGCAGCAGTTATTGCGAATGAAATAGAAGTGATTACTGAAGTTGTTTACCATTGGCGTGTTAGAGAGAATGAAAATAAACCTTCTATTACACAGCAGCAAATGAAACTAAAGAATACATTGGATAGGCTGGATGCTTTATCGTACAACAGACAATGGTTAATAACATCAGGTAGAGAAAAACGACTTATTGAAGAAAATGATTTGAAAAGTTTATTGGATGTTTTAAGACTTCATGTTAATAAGTATTCCTTAATTAAGAAGGAAGAAATGGAGGAATGGAAAGAAAGTGTCATTTCATTTTTAAAACAAATACCTTTAAACATTGTCGGAAAATTACCCGAGAAAGAAAAAGAATTATATAAGTTGTTAATGAATCGGAATTACTTGGATCTTATGCTGTTTTCTCAAATGTTAACGAACACCGAAAAAAATCCCATTGTTATTCAGAGGAAAAAAAGTTTCGTTCTTAAAGCAAAAGATAATACATACGAGGTGACTCATTACTTAAAACCAACTATGGTTGTAAGAAAAGTTGAACAGTTAAATTCGGAATGGAAGTTAAGTGGTGACTTAATTATACCTAAAGCTTCCTATAAAACTGATGGGAAGATTTTTATCATTAGTAGAAAAGAAAAAGATGTTATCTATTCAGGAAATGTAAACTTAAATCCCGTAACTGAAAATTCCTGTTATCCATATGAAAAGTTATTATTTCAAGTTAATTTAGATACAAAAGTATTTTTAAAATATAAAAACGATTATATCTTTGATTTCTATTTTCATTTAGAAGAATATCCAAGTTATGGTTCCGCACGGGTTAGGCTTGGGTCAAACACTAAATCCAAATTCAATATTAAGAATAGAAATAGAGCCATTTCTTTATATCGCACAAATTTTGGAAACTTGAGTATTAGGATTCAAAAATACCATGCGGTTAAACTCTTTTTAAAAAAATGTCTATCTTTTATTAAAAAATAAAAATTCTAAATATACTTTGTCAAAAATACATTTTGTAACTTGTAAATTCCCAAAAAATATATATAGTAATAAAAGGTAAGAATATTGAAGGAGGATTTATATGAAAAAAATAACCATAATTTTAATTACATTATTAATATTTAATTTAGCATTTCCTTCTCACTTATTAGCAGATAATAGTGCGAATGTTAGTGAAGTGGAATTTGAGGATTCAAATTATGACCTAGATAGTGATATAGAGAATGAATCGGAGGAAAGTCAGGAAGAAATAGAGGGGCAAACAGAAAATCTAGAGCAGGGAACGGAACCACAGACTGGTCTAAAAGAAGAGCAGGAAATAGAGCAGAATGTAAATCCGGAAACAGATTCGGAAAGTACCATTCATGAAACAGTGACAGAAACAGATAAGGAAACAGATAAGGAAAAAGATAAAGAAACGGATAATGAAATAGAGAAATCTGATGATGCGGAAATCAAAACTAACACAGAAAACAAGAGTTCTTTGAAGAGAAGTGTGCAAGTACATAATATACAAGCACTAAAAGAAACGGTAACTAGTAAACTGGGCCGTATTCAAACTATTAATGCTAAAATCTATAAAACTATAGGTCAGGAAGATACTAGTATTACGGCTGGTTCAACGTATACTAATAAAGTTTTTTATATTAAGAAGCAAGCTGAGGCAAATGGTCAAAATTATTATCTAATCAGTACTTTAGCCAGTAGCACAAACGGTGTTATTGGATGGGTGAAGGCGACGGATATGTGGGCACAAAATCACGTGGCTGTAGATCATGAACAAAAGACCTTCTATTTAAAAGGTACAGGGTGGTCATACACAGATGCCTGGGGCGCTTCTCAGGATGTAATATATAGCAATCTTTCTCAATACCGTAATCAGGAATTTAAGGTTAACCTAACGGAAAAGGTAGGGGACGCCATTTGGTATCGTGGCACTTTAAGCGGTAAATCAATGTGGATACAAGCTTATAATGTAAAAACATCATATGAAACTGAAACTAGTAAACTAGGTCATATACAAAGTGCTAATGCCAAAATTTATAAGAATATAGGTGAGGATTCTACTAGTATTAACGCAGGCTCGACCTATACGAATAAAGTTTTTTATATTAAGAAAGAAGTAGAGGTAAATGGCCAACACTATTATTTAATCAGTACAGTAGCTAGCAGTACGAATGGCGTTATTGGCTGGGTGAAAGCAACGGATATGTGGGCCCAAAATCATGTTGCTGTAGATCATGAACAAAAGACCTTTTATTTAAAAGGAACCGGCTGGTCATATACAGATGCGTGGGGAGCTTCTCAGAATGTGATTTATAACAATCTTTCCTCCTATATAAATCAGGAGTTTAAAGTTAACCTAACGGAAAAAGTAGGCGATGCCATTTGGTACCGTGGTATTTTAAATGGAAGAACAATGTGGATACAAGCATATAATGTACAAGTTCCAAAAGAAACTGAAACTAGTAAACTAGGGCACATTCAAAGTACCAATGCAAAAATTTATAACACTATAGGCGAGGATTCTACTAGTGTCACAGCCGGCTCAACATATACAAATAAAGTGTTTTATATTAAGAAACAAGCAGAGGTAAATGGCCAACACTATTATTTAATCAGTACAGTGGCTAGCAGTACGAACGGTGTTATTGGATGGGTGAAGGCAACGGATATGTGGGCCCAAAATCATGTGGCTGTAGATCATGAACAAAAAACCTTTTATTTAAAAGGAACCGGCTGGTCATACACAGATGCTTGGGGAGCTTTCCAGAACGTCATTTATAACAATCTATCAACTTATAGAAATCAGGAATTTAAGGTTAACCTAACCGAAAAAGTTGGAGATGCTATTTGGTATCGTGGTATTTTAAATGGTAAATCAATGTGGATACAAGCATATAATGTACAATCAACAGTAGAAACTGAAACTAGTAAACTAGGTCATATTCAAAGTGAGAATGCCAAGATTTATAAAAATGTTGGGGAGGATTCTACAAGTATCACTGCTGGCTCAACATATACGAATAAAGTGTTTTATATTAAGAAACAAGCTGAGTTAAACGGAGTAACTTATTATTTGATTAGCACATTAGCAAGCAGCACGAACGGCGTTATTGGATGGGTGAAAGCAACTGATATGTGGGCGCAAGATCACGTGGCTGTAAACCATGAACAAAAGACCTTCTATTTAAAAGGGACGGGCTGGTCATATACAGATGCATGGGGTGCCTCTCAGAATGTTATTTATAACAATCTTTATCAATACAGTAACCAGGAATTTAAGGTTAACCTAACGGAAAAAGTTGGAGATGCCATATGGTACCGTGGTACTTTAAATGGTAAATCAATGTGGATCCAAGCATACAATGTGAAAATATCAAAAGAAAGTATTACTAGTAAACTGGGTCATATTCAAAGTGCCGATGCAAAAATTTATAATAGTTTAGATGAGGATTCTAGTATTACGGCCGGCTCAACATATATGAATAAAGTATTTTATATTAAGAAACAAGCAAAGGCAAATGGCCAAAACTACTATTTAATCAGCACAGTAGCTAGCAGTACAAATGGCGTCATTGGATGGGTAAAAGCTGAGGATATGTGGGCGCAAAATCATGTGGCTGTAGATCATGAACAAAAGACTTTCTATTTGAAAGGAACCGGATGGTCATATACAGATGCTTGGGGAGCTTCCCAGAATGTTATTTATAATGATCTAACGCCCTATAGGAATCAGGAGTTTAAGGTTAATCTGACTGAAAAAGTGGGAGAAGCGATTTGGTATCGTGGAATTTTAAACGGAAGATCAATGTGGATTCAAGAATTTAATACTACCCGAATAAACGAAACATATTCAAATTATAATTTAACGGTAGATCGAATGACTGATATCCAAATGGCTGTTACTCCCCAAACAGATAAGAGATACATGTTATGGATTAGGGAAGATGCATTTGAAAGCATCATTGATGGACAAGGTGTTGTTAACAATAATAACTGGAATTTAAGAAGAGGCCCCGGTACCGATTATGCAGTAGGAGAACAGGTAAGAGGCGGCACAAAGTTACCATTATTCTCAAGCACTAAAGGAGTTGACGGGTATATATGGTATCACGTCAGAAACACTACTGGATGGGTCATACCCGATAGACTAGACTTAGCTTATTATTTAAAACCATCTAATTTCACTAGTAATCTAACAAGTAAGCTTCAGTTTTTAAAACTTTCAACTAGTGCATATATTAATGTCAATGAAGTAAATGAGAAAGTACTAAGAGGAAAAGGTATTCTAGAAGGAAAAGCACAGTTATTTGTGGATGGTGGAGAAGTATATGGAGTTAATGAAATCTATTTAATTTCACACGCTCTATTGGAAACGGGAAACGGTACTTCTGCTCTAGCAACGGGAATTCAATACAACGGAAAAACTGTTTATAATATGTATGGAATTGGAGCAAAGGATAGTTGTCCTTTGGAGTGCGGGGCAAAATATGCCTATGATGCTGGTTGGTTTACTCCAGAACTAGCTATAGTTGGTGGAGCAGCATTTGTAGGGAGAAACTATATTAATGTAGGACAAGATACGCTATATAAAATGCGTTGGAATCCATTTTTCGCCGCAAACAATGGGTATGCTTCTCATCAATATGCAACTGATATTGGATGGGCGTCCAAACAAACTTATAGAATGAATGAAATATATAATTTATTAGATTCATATAGCTTATTTTTTGATATACCCGTATACAGGTAGTTTATTGTTGTTTATTTTAGAGGAAAGATAATTTAATCTACCTTACTAGAACCCAACATTTCTATGGCCATATGCGTAAATTTCGCATATGGCATTTATTATAGAAAACTAGTTGGAAAATCTTCCCCTATGTATTTAAGTTGATATCATGTATAATGAAATAATAATATAGTTAATTAAAGTCTGAATAATACTCGATATAAAAATAGAATCACAAACGATACTATTAACGGAGGTTTTATATATGAGAAAGGTAATCACTTATGGAACATTTGATTTACTCCATACAGGACATATAAATATTTTACGTCGTGCAAAAGAACATGGTGACTACTTGATTGTAGCAATCTCATCAGATGAGTTTAATGCCCTTAAAGGTAAGAAGGCATATTATAGTTTTGAACAGCGTAAATTAATACTAGAAGCGATTCGCTATGTCGATGAAGTTATTCCAGAACATACCTGGGAACAAAAAATACACGACGTTAAAAAACATAATGTTGATGTATTTGTAATGGGGGATGACTGGGCAGGGAAATTCGACTTTTTAAAAGATGCATGTGAGGTTATCTATCTACCTAGAACAGTTGGAATATCAACTACAAAAATTAAGAAAGATTTAACCAAAAGTTATACAAGCTAACAAACAATATTCTTATACCAATAATCCCGCATCCTCTCACTTTTCTAAAGTAACGAGGATGCGGGTTATTTTGTTAGAAATATTACTAGGAATTTGTATGGTATTCAATATAGATCATTAACTTCGTTCTTTTTGTCCTTTATATTGGGAAACATAAATAATTCTCTGTTATACTTGTAAAGTATGTATAATGAATGAATTGAGGGAGCTTTAATGTTAACTAAGATAAAACGTCACAAATTGTTTTTGCTGCTCTTTAAAACCATATTCACAGTGGTGGGGCTTTTCCCGAAAAATAAAAGACTGATGGTATTTGAAAGTTTTCATGGTAAACAATACAGCGACAGTCCACGTGCTATTTATGAATATATGCAAAAGCATCATCCTAACTATAAGCTAGTATGGAGTATTGATAAAAACAGTGTAAAGCTTTTCGAATCATTCGACGTCCCTTATGTCCGACGTTTCACGTTAAAATGGTTTTTTACGAAGCCAAGGGCTCAGTTTTGGATTAATAATGTGCGTCTTCCCAAATGGATGCCCAAACCAAGAGGGACGGTGTATCTTCAAACATGGCACGGTACCCCTTTGAAAAAACTAGGGCTTGACATTGAAGAAGTTCATATGCCAGGTACTTCAACCAATATATATCGTAATAATATTATCAATGAATCTAATAGTTGGACATGTCTTGTTTCCCCGAATAGTTATTCAAGCGAAATATTTAAAAGAGCATTCAAGTTCAATGGAGAAATTATCGAAAGTGGATATCCGCGGAACGATATATTATATAATGCCGAACCAAGTCAAGTTCAAGAAATAAAAGAAAAGGTTGGAATATCTGGTAATAAGAAAGTCATTCTCTATGCGCCTACATGGCGGGATGATGATTTTTACAAAGTAGGTCAATATAAATTTACCTTTCAATTTGAATTAGATAAGATGAAGGAACGTTTTGGGGATGAATTCGTACTTCTGACAAGAATGCATTACCTTGTTGCTGAAAGTTTTGATTTCAGGGCTCACGGTGATTTCATTAAGGATGTCTCTTCATATCCTGATATAGCGGAATTGTATTTAGTAAGTGATATACTTATCACAGATTATTCATCAGTTTTTTTCGATTATGCGAATTTGAATCGTCCTGTTATTTTCTATATGTATGACTTAGAAGTTTATCGGGATCGACTCAGAGGTTTTTATTTTGACATTGAAAAAGACGCACCAGGTCCAATTGTTGAAAATGAAGAAGAATTATTTGATGCAATAGAGTATGCTTCAAAAAATGGACACGCTTCACCTGAATCGTTTGAAAAGTTTTGTAACCGTTTCTGTTATCTTGAAGACGGAAAAGCTACAAAACGCGTCGTTGAAACTTTACTAATACGATAAAATGAATTGAAGCATTAATGAAAAAGAAGAAATGATTGAATTTGCTGAACTCAAAAAATTATAGACTAACCAGTTAAATCCTTTTCAAATGAGATGGAGCTTTGAAATAATTAAATAGTTCGCACTGATACAATACGTATTAGTGTGAGCTTTTTATTTTTTGCATTTATTGTCGAAAGTTTTAAACCACCAAAAAAAGGACAACCTTATCAAAATATAGAATTAGATTTTTAGAGCTATTTTAAAGTTGACAAGGTAAATGGGGAATTGAGTAATATGAATTCTCACAGGTTATTTAAGAACATATGAAATACAACGAATAGGGGAGTACCGTGATAAATAAACTAAAACTATACTTAGTATTAATTCTGAAGACTCTGTCCAAGATCGTCTATTTAGATATTAGTTTCGTAATACCTATAAAGAAAAACCGGGTGGTGTTTGTTACACCCCGACACACTGAGCTCAAGGACAATCTCTACTATTTATATGAAGAGATGAAAAAGAGCAAGCCTAAGTTAGAGTATGTGATCATAACACGGAAAATTAATGAGGAAGGTACAAAATGGCGGAGATTCTTAGTGAAAATGTTCACGGATTATTATTATCTAGCAACAGCTCGCTACTTCATCCTTGATGATTATTATCTCCCGCTCTATTTCGTACGCGTGCGAAGAGGAACTGAGGTTATCCAACTCTGGCACGCATCAGGTCCGTTAAAACGCGTCGGACTGAGTTTGAGGGGGTATCCGGATGGCCCAAATGATAATTATCTTAAAGTAGTTCCGATTCATAGCAATTATGACAAGTTGATAGTGAACTCAGACGTCGAAATCGACTTTTACTCGGAAGCTTTTGGTATGGAGAAGACAAAAATATTGCCGCTGGGTTCACCAAGAACGGACATCCTTTTCATGAATGTACATGATACGACACGAAAAGAAAACTTCCTCATGAATCATCCACAGTATGAAAATAAAGAACTTGTTCTATGTGCACCAACGTTTAGGGGGAGAAGCACGAGTTCCAATCCTTACGTTCCCCATTTAGATTTAGAAAAATTAACACCGCAACTGTTAGAGGAAAATAAAGTATTGATCTTCAATTTACACCCTTACATGAATGAAAACGAAGAGTACATGAAGAATACAGATGAAAATGCAGTATTTTGGAATCGCAATGAATACACAATCGAAGAACTTCTTATGATATCTGATGCGTTAATTTCGGATTATTCATCCGTTATCTATGACTTTGCAATCCTAGAGAAACCAATTGCGTTGTATTGCTATGATTACGAGAAATACAACAAACAAAGAGGTTTTTATGTCGATATTAAGCAATTGCTGCCTGCCACTTACTTTGAAGAAGAGCGTAATTTAGTCAATTGGATTGTTTCGGACGCCAAAAATATAACTGAAGTAAAGCAGCTAAAAGAGAAAAACTTCAAATACCAAAATGGCCAAGCATCAAAAAGAATTATTGAGTCAATTTTTGATTAAAATTGACCTGTTAATTTTCGAATAAATTTACCAGTTAGTTTTTCGGGAAAACTAACCCATCCATCTTCCGGTAAATGAAATGGGGGAAATTATTATTGTTTAATCCAGATTATTATCTTGCCACTTCTCAATATCCATTAAAATTAGTATCTATCAAATGGGAACGAATTCAACTCAATTTGACGTTATCAATGGAAAATGAACCTTCAAACACCTTTGATTTCTACTTATTTCACCCACAAACCGAAAGAACGGTTTATTTTCGACAAGTCGAGTATATAGATGAGTTCATTCAATTGCGCATTAATCTTTCGATTGCTTGGGAAGATCAAACACCTATACCTTCTGGAAGGTGGATTGTTGTTGCGAAAGACCGTCTAACAGAGAACGTTTCTGTTGCGACAACTGCGGTTTCACTTATCGATTTTGTCACGACAGACCGAGATAATAATATGGATCATTATCGAAGGTTGTTTAATCAGCATTCTGATAACTATTACAGCGTTCGTCCAATGGCTAATGACGGAAATAAGCTGTTCTATTTGGGGATTTTTAATAAAGTTGAACATACTAAAACAAAACGTGAAATTTCTCGGGAAATATATCGAAAAAAACGGAATGAAAGAAGTTTAAGGGTTAGGCGTAAGATATTCGACCTAATTTATAAATTATCTGGTCGACTTTTTGGAATAAAAGATAATCAAATCCTTTTCACATCCGACTCGCGGGCAGTTATTGGAGGGAATCTGAAGTTCGTTTACGATAAAATCATTAAACGGAAATTAGATGATAAGTTCGAACTGAAGGTGCTGTTTAAAGAAAACATAACAAGCCGACGTAAATTTCTAGACAAGTTCAAGCTGCCTTATTACCTTGCTACATCGAAAACAATCCTATTAGATGACTTTCATCCGATGCTCTACAATGTTGAATTTGATAAATCCCAAAACATCATCCAATTATGGCATGCATCTGGACCATTTAAAACAGTTGGTTATTCGCGAGTGGGTAAATCTGGGGGGCCAACGATCAATGCCCACTCGCATAAAATTTATACAAGCGCAATCGTCGCGTCGGAACATTCGATTCCATTTTATGCGGAAGCTTTTGGTATGCAGGAAACTGATGTCTACCCGACTGGGATTCCGAGAATCGATCCTTTCTTCGACGAGGCATATAAAGAGAAGATTAGAAATAAAATGTACAAGGCGTTTCCGAAAGCGAAGAACGCTAACGTAATTTTGTTCGCACCAACCTTTCGGGGAAGTGGACCCAAAACCGCCTATTATCCGATGGTCCAAATCCATCTTGAAAGTCTCGCGGACTATGCGCGGAAAAACAACTCAGTCATTATCTTCAAGCTGCACCCTTTTGTTCGGGACAAAATTGTAATTCCTGAAAAATATGAGGATGTGTTTATCGATGCTTTTAATTACCGGGAAATAAATGATATTTTACTAATTTCGGATGTTCTCATTACAGATTATTCATCGGTTGTTTTCGAGTATTCATTGTTAAATAAACCGATGATTTTCTACGCATTTGATTTTCATCACTATATTTCAAGTCGTGATTTTTATGAAGGTTTTCAAGACTTTGTCCCGGGAAAAATCGTGATGAACTTCAGTGAGCTCATGAAAGCATTGGAAGAACAAGATTACGAGATGGATAAGGTGCAACGATTCCGAGACAAGTATTTCAAATATCATGATTCAAATTCGACTGACCGTGTCATTGATTGGTTAATTTTAGACAAGTTTCCGGAAGATATACCGAGGGGACCTAGACAAAAGCTTTTATAGGGAAAATGAGAAGGGGTGGACATGTATGATTTCATTAGTTCTGTTATCCAGTGGATCAGGTTCTAGAATGGAAAATAGTGTTCCGAAACAATATTTAAGCTTAGGCGGTAAACCGATTATCATTCACACCTTAGAGCGATTAGCCAAAGTGAAGGAAATTAATGAGGTGGTGATTTGTTGCACAGAAAAATATATGGAACACATCGCGCAACTTATCGAAAACCATTGCCCGCAGTTGAATTATAAATTAGTCAAAGGGGGCAAAACGCGACAAGAATCGACTTGGAACGGCATACAAGTTTGCGAGAATGAAAGTGTCATGATTCACGAAGCTGCAAGGCCATTTGTGAAGATTAAGGAATTTGAGCGACTAGCTGTTGAAGAAAGTGAAAATGCGATTTACGGTATTGAAATTCCATTTACTGTATTAAAGGGTAACGGACAAATCGATGAAACATTAGATCGCGAGCAACTCGTGAATGTTCAATTGCCGCAAAAATTTAATCGGGATAAATTGATAGATGCATTTGAACAAGCCCATGCCCAGAACAAGAAGTTCACAGAAGATGCAAGTCTCTTTTTCGAATACAATACAAATGATGCCGTAAAGATACTAGAAGGCACGGTTCACAATATGAAAATAACGTACCCGATGGACCTAGTCATTGGCGAAACCATTTACCGCGAATATGTATTGGGGAGTGAGACGAATTGACAACGGCTATCGTTACAGGGGCAAGTCGAGGAATTGGTCGAGCCGCGGCAATTGAAATGAGTAACAATCCTGAAGTGAATAATATTGTATTAATCGCTCGAGATGAAGTTAAACTTTCAGAAACGATAAAATTGTTAAATCCACGGGTACGTGTGCGTGCGATTGTCTATGATTTTTCATCGCAGGCAGGGATTCCAAGAATGGTGAAAGAAATATACGATGAATTCGGTTCAATCGATTGGTTATTAAATATCGCAGGGTATACGGATCCCAAATCACTCCTAGATACTACACTTGCTAGCATGGAAAGGACTTATAGAATAAACGTCTTTTCATTAGTTGAAATGACGAAAGAGTGCGTAAAGTATATGAAGCAAAACGAACAGTCGAAAATCTTGAATGTCGCATCGACCGCGGGCATGACACCGCGACCTGGGTGGCTTTCCTATGCTTCTTCCAAATCTGCCGTCATCAGCATTTCAGAAACACTCGCTCAGGAGCTATCGGAGTACAATATCCTTGTGTATTGCATATCGCCTGGAAGAGCCGCAACGGATTTACGAAAAAAATTAGCACCCGAGGAAGATCCAACAACAATCATGCAACCTGCGCATGTCGCAAAAGTAATCGGCAACCTAATGCGAATGACCGAACACTGTCTAGATGGACAAAATATGGTTGTACGGAAACAAGTGAAATAAAAAAAGCGTCCAATACACTACACCGTATTGGGCGCTTCTATTTTATTTTGAAAATCTCTCTTTAACCACATGCATCAAAAATATTGGAATTTTCATCATCCGCCCGGCTCGCGTAGGCTGCGTGAGCAGTCGATACAGCCACTCCAAATTATTACTAGTCCAGAACTTAGGCGCACGCTTAACATTCCCAGAAAGCACGTCCAAGCTTCCCCCGACGCCGACCAATACCGACGTTGGGAATAAATCCTTATACTTCGCAATCCACCGTTCCTGAAGCGGGGCACCCATCGCAACGAAAACGAAATCGGGTTTAGTTTCAGCAATTTCACTCGCAACCAACGGCCCTTTATTCGTATAACCATCCATATAGCCCGCCACTTTCAAACCGCGATATTCAGCCTTAGCATTTTTCGCAGCTTGTTCGGCAACACCAGGTTTCGCTCCGAAAAAGTAAACAGTTTTACCATGTCTATTCGCATATGCTAAAAAGTCATGCATCAACTCATAACCAGGCAACTTCTCGCGCAGGGGGGCTCTCAGTATTTTCGACGCAATCAAAACACCAATACCATCCGCGACAATATAATCTGCAGAAGTAACCGCTTCTTTATAGGAGGTTGAATCTTTGGTCATCATAATAATTTCCGGATTTGCCGTAACGAAAAACAAATTCCCATCAGGCATTTGAAAATGGTCATCGATTTCTTGTAGCAATTCTACTTTATTTATATTTGCAATTGGAACATCCAATATCTTTATTTCATCCATCGTGAAGATCTCCTTTTAAAGGGAAGTAATAAGTCCCTTATAGTTATAACATACATAGGCTCGTCAAATCGAGCAAATCTAGATAAAATATGAAAGAGAGGAAGTGGTATGAAACTATTATTTAGGATACTTGATACCTATTTGATAATCGTAATCATAACTACATTGGATAGAACCCTTAATCAAAGCATTATAGCAAAGGGCGCGTCCAATGACTATACAGATTAACAGTTCCTAATTGTTTAACCAGGAGTGGGTTAATGCAAGGCGGTTAGCCTTCGTAACAACTTTCTACCAACCGGGTTTGACATTCCAGTAATCACCAAGGTGTTGGGGAATTATGATTTTTGTTGAAGAAAAAATAGAAGTGACACAAAACTCTACAGTTTTAGGTGGATGACAAAAAAACGTACCCAAAATGATATGCGGGTACGCTTACGTATTTTTGAATCAAACCAATCTAATCTGCATTTTCATCTTCAACTCCAGTCGAATTATCCGGTTCTTCATCAGCGGTTGTCGAAAGCACATTCATTTGTTCAAGCGCTTGTTCATAAATCGCATTCAAAGTAGCGGCAATCTTGGCTTGTTCATCACTATTATCAATGCTCATATTCCTAAGTAGGTCATCCGCATAACTACGTAGTCGATCAACCCGAAGCGCAATTTCATCCTGCGTAAATTGAGCGAGCTCGTCCTCAGCAAGCTGAATTTCCGTCTGTAACCCTTTTTTTAATTCCGCCATAAGTAACTCTTTTTCATTTGTAATAGCCTTATCTATTTGATTAATCGATTCCGTCTTTTTAGCATTGAACCAATTGGTCAACACACTATTAATATCTTGACCCGCGAAAGCTGACTTCACACCACTGCCAATACTAATACTTAAAAATAAGGCTCCGACCACAATCAATATTCTTTTAAGCATCAGCCTAATTTTAAAAATGGTGAGTTTATCCTTCATAGATATTCCTCCAATTAAAAGAATAAGGACCTCTGAATAATAAGGTCCCTATAACTTATTAACAGTCCGTTTAAATCCCGTCTACTAAATTTTGCATTTCATTTATTGCGTCCTCTACCATTCCATTTGCTTTGTTTTCGATAAGAACTTGTTGTTCTTCAACTAGTTCAGTGGTCAAGTCTGAAATAGCAGTGCGGGTATCGGCAATCGATGAATTAATTGACGTTTTAATCTCCTCGAGAGTGGCCCCTGATTTATTAGCAATCTGTACGAGAAGTTCAGCCTTGGCATCATCAATAGCCTTTTGTACTTTTTTTAGTGATTCATCAGCAGTGTAATTAAGTTGATCTTCCATAAAGTTTAATATGCTGGTGCCAAAGGTACCAATTTGAGACGAAATTTGCGAGCTTGAATTTCTTTTTAAATCTCCCGTAGATTTCATGATTTTATTCTCTGCTTCCTCTTTAAGTCGGTTGAATTCGTTGTCCATGTAGTTTTCAATTTCCTCTTGTGTTCCTTCTATTGATTCGACATGTTCAGAGGCTGTACCTTCAATAGTTGATATTGCTTCTGATACCGAGGCCTCTCTTGTATTTCTTATGTTGGCTTTTCCGCCTTCTATTAGATTTGGAACTTCTTTGTTTAACTTGTTAATTTCACTATTCAAGTTTCCAGTATAATTTTGATCAACACTATTGGTCACGCCAGCAAAGCGCTGATCAAACCAATCCCTCAGTTTTCCCCCAGCATCTGAAGCACCAAATGCAACAGAAGCTCCAGATACTAATAAAAATGCCGCTGCGACCGCGACTACTTTACCTTTTATAGTTTTCAACATAATAATTTCCCCTTTGTGTGCTATATTTTTGTAATATGTTCGTAAACCCCATGCCAATTATAATTATTCATCAAGTATTTCTGCCAACATAGTTGCAACATCCCGCTCGATTTCCTCTTCAATATTCCGTCTTTCAACAAAAGCATCAAAATTTTCTTCATCAAGTTCTGTTACAGTTTGATCAATTTGTTCTTTCATGTCAGTTACTAGTGCCTCAATATTAGCTGTTGATTCTTCTACCTGTTTGTTACGAGATTCCTCAATTGCAGTAATAGCATCTTGTTTTGCTTCTGCAATGAAAACCCCTAGTCGCTTAAAAGTTGTCCAAACCCCAGTCTCTAAAGTTGAACTTAATATTTCATCCTCCTTTTGAAAAGTGTCGGTATACCATTTTGAAAGAGTGGAGGCTGCTTGAACGTTTGCGTAAACAAATCCCAAACATAATATGACAGTAATTAGTAGCGAGATACCGATTCTGTTTTTAATAAAAACCACCCCTCCGAAGTCCTGCTAGACTTTTCTACTACATAAAGTATAAGAGTTATATAGTTTCATTTCGTCACTCCAAAGTGGAATTTAGAGGTATCGTTTGTCTACTTGTCTATGCCACTTTCGTTTACCAAAATAAAACACTACTCAAAGAGGATGTATAATTGTTCTAATATTTTGTAAGACATTCCCAACTAGAAATCTGCTATACTATTCATATATATTATTGAAACAAAAAAGTTACCCGAACGTCTGATAAAATAGGGAATTCAAATAGAATCGAGTTGAGACCATGAACAATAAACGAACACTTTTCAAAGGAATTATTTTACTAGTATTAGTAGCAGTTTTAACTGGATTATTAAGTCAACTTGGGCAAATTAAAACTGCATCAGAGCCTGTCTTAAAACCGGATTCTTTTGTTGAAATTGCATTAGAAGGCATGGAAATCGATAAAGAATTGATTCCTGAAGAGGAGGTCGAAGAGGAACCGGTTGGAGAGGTAGAGGATAAGGCGGAAGAAGTCGAAAAGGCAGAAAAGATAGAAAGAGTAGAAGTGCCAGTTGCGCCCAAAACAGATTTATCGTCAACTATCGCGAACGCCAAATCTTACGTCTACACGATTGACTCCGATCTTCAACAAGGCTCCGGCTTTCTGTTTAATGAAAAAGGGGACATCGTAACGAATGCCCATGTTGCGAAAGATGCGGCATACATAACAGTGACGAATAGTAACGGCCAACAATTTAACGGCCGCATCATAGGGATTTCAGATAAAACTGATATTGCACTTATACGAGTTCTTGAGTTAGCAGGAAAGAAACCGATGGAAATGGAGTTGTCAAAAGTATCCGTCGGCACGAAAGTCTTTGCATTAGGAAGTCCTGAAAACATCGCAAACACGTCAACGGAAGGAAAAATTACAGGCTTCGGTAAAAGTTTCTTCGATGATTACGATTACAAAAATCTTTATGAAATGGATGCAACGATTAAACAAGGCTCCAGCGGGGGACCATTAATCGACGCGAATACGGACAGAATCATCGGCATCAATTCGTTGATCCTTGAAAATAATCCAAGCATCGGATATGCAATTCCCATCTATACGGTCATCAGCCAACTAAAACAGTGGGCTTCCAGCGCGAAAGATGTCATCGACGACCGAGAAGACATTGAAATCGAAGGCGCTCGCCTAGACGATGAATTACTCAGAAGCTTCATTAGCAGTTATTACGAATTAATCCCGTACTCACTTAACGACAAAAAACTAGAATACTATTGGACCTATTTATTGCCAGGAAGTCAGGCTGTAAAAGAAGGCGTTAAACAAGTGGAAGAATTATATGGGGAACATAAAGTCTATGAAGAAGTAAAATCGACAATCACAAGCGTCGAAATCGGCGAAAGTGAAGCAATCGTAAAAGCGAATGCAACATTTACTTATCATGACCAGGAAAGTGATGAAGTCAAAACAATCGACTACGCGGCAACATTTACAGTTGTTATTGACGAATACGGAGACTACGCAATTAAAAATATCGAACAATAAAAAAATGCACAGTCGAGTTAAATCGACTGTGCATTTCTAATTAGAAGCTTCTATAACTATGGAAGTACTTGCTCCAATAAGGATCGCTCATGCTACGAACATGTACATTTTTTCCACCAGATTGGATGAATTGGTTATTCCCGATGTAAATCCCAACATGTGAAATACCTGCGCGGTACGTTCCAGCAAAGAATACTAAATCGCCCGGTTGTGGATTTGAAACTTTTTTCGTTGCAGCATATTGACCTAGAGTATCACGGGGAATGCTTTTCCCAGATTGTTTGTATACATATTGAACATATCCACTACAGTCAAACCCGCTTGTTGACGATCCGCCGTAGCGATATGGTACACCACGAAGTTTCATTGCATTTGCCACTAGATTAGACGAAAAAGTAGTGTTTGATACCTTTGTTATTGTTTTAGCAGGTGCTGCTTTTGCTGTAGCGGTAGTAGTTGCTTTTGCTAGTAAATCAGCTGAAACCCAACCCGTCTTACCATTTGCGCTTACTTTGTACCAAGTTGTTTTACCTACTTTTTTCTGATCAGTCGCTGTAACATTTGTTCCTTTTTTAGCCGTTGTTAAAATTTTATTTGTTGTTCCCGCATTAGAGCGGATATTTGAATTGTATTTCGTTGTGAATGCTCCCAGATTAGTAACTACTTTAGCCGGCGCTTTTGGAGCCGCAGTTTTTGCTGGCGCTTTAGCAGGTGCTTTTGCAACAGTTGCTGGCGTAAGAAGCGTGCTTAAAACCCAACCTGATTTTCCGCTAACATTAACGTTATACCAGGTTTCTTTCCCAACTGTTTTCTGGTGAGTAGCAGTTGCAGTAGATCCTTTTTTCGCTGTAATAATAATTTTGTTCTTCGTGCCCGCATCCGTGCGGACATTCGTATTATACTTTAATTTGAAACTCCCAGATTTAGCAGTAGCTTTAGTAGATGCCACTTTCGTTACAGTCTCATATGTGTAAGATGACTCATGTTGAACATTGGCTTGTCCAACAGTCTCAGTGGCATGTGCGTCGATGGCAGCGGTTGTTAATAGGATTGAAGCCGCAGTTACTAGTGAAATGACAACTTTTCTCATTATTTCTCCCCTAACAAAGTCTTATTTTTTTATATATAATCGTGATTTTACGGTTAATTTTTCCTACTTATCACTTTATAGGGAATTTAGCCAGATAACAACGACATTTGGATTACAGGTATATTACAGTTGTGTTACGAGTGCGGATTTTTGGAATAAAATGCGTGGATGGTACTTGAATATGCCCAATGCTTACGTGTTGTCTGCGCGATTTCTTATTATGTCCTCTCAATCAACCAAATCTATCAACTATGTCCGCCCAATTTCGTCGGTCCCCCATGATGTCCGCGCAATCCACTATTATCTCCTCTCAATCCATCAAAACCGTCATTTATGTCCGCTCAATCGCGAAAGATGTCCGCCCAATTTCATCCGCACCCCATGATGTCCGCGCAATCCATATTATTCTCCTCTCAATCAACCAAATCAATCAATCAATTATGTCCGCTCAACCGCCAAAAATCTCCACCCCATTTCGCCAACCAACCCCCACGCTCCAACACAACTCTCCAAAATTCAATTTTCCCACCCCATCTTGTCACCACTCTCAATAAATGCTATATTAATTTCAACAATTCAGAAAGAGGTAGATGCCTATCAAAATAATGCCTAGAAAAGAACCACCACTATTAAAAACACTCCCAAGATTAATCGCACGTCTACCAAAAGATTCACCACATATTAAAAAACTCGAACAACGATTATACAGAGTTAGAGCAGGCTACTCTGGCGAACTCGAAATAGATCAATACATAGCTACACTTGAGGTCCCCACGTCAATGACGGTACTGACAGATATCCAACTTTCGCATTCCCCCGGTATGACATTCCAAATCGACACACTAATTTTGACCGAGAAATTCATCTTAATTATCGACGTCAAAAATATAACTGACAAACTCCGTTTCAAAACAAATCCAAATCAGCTAGAGCAAGAAAGTAAAACAGGTGAAGTCAGACGAATGGATTGCCCACTCGAGCAACTCCATACGCATATTCACAATCTACAAAATTGGCTTGCCAAAAGTAAATTTCAAGTTGACATCATCGGTCGAGTACTACTATCAAATCCCAATGCCCATGTCATCGAAGCACCACCTAACGCACCGATCATCTATAAAAAAGGGCTGCCCGTCTTACTGCGCAATCAATCAAGAAAACCAACAATTCACAACCCGAAACTAATTAAACGCATAGAAGAATTAATCCGTAAAAACCGAATCGATTACGATCCATTCCCGCTTTGCAACTACTTTTCAATTGACTCAGATAGCCTAAAAAGGGGACAACTCTGCACGAAATGCGGTGAAACCATGCAATACGTAAATCATAAACAACGAAGATGCATCGAGTGCGGCATCACAGCACCCAATAATTACCGCGAAACATTAATAGACTATTTCACGCTAATCAACAACTCCATTTCAAATCGGGAGTGCCGTGATTTTCTACAACTAAAAAACAAAGACGCCGCCAATTACGCCATGAAATCACTTCCTTTGAATAAAACCGGAAATTCCGTAGCAACCAGATACGTGTGGCCAAAAAACTTCCTTTTGTAAAACCAATCAAAACCAAAAAGATAAATACAAGTAGAAAAGGGAAGCCGCTGGCCTCTCTTTTCAAGTGCCTTTAAAAGTCCGCCAAATCAACAAATTCCTCTACCAGTCCAATTAATGTACTCTTCAGCTCTGTCGCCGCCCAATCCACAAAAAGCTACCACCCAAACACATTCCATGCGATAATCAAAAAAGAAAGAAAGGAGCCACACCATGCCAACACTAATAAAATCCATAAAACAACAACAAGAATCCCTATCCGCCGCAGAAAAACAAATCGCTAAATACATCATCCAAAACCCAGACCTAATCCCAAACATGACAACAAAAGAACTATCCACCAAAACCGGCGTATCAGAAGCAAGCATTGTCCGTTTCTGCAAATCCATCGGAATGGGCAGTTTCAAATCATTCAAACTCGCACTCGTCAGAGACCTAACAATCGCTGAAATGAATATCACGGATGTCACCAACTTACAAAAAAACGACTCACCCTACGATCTATTCCAAAAAGTCATCCAAGTAAACAAATTCGCAATCGACTCTTGCACCGACTCTATGAACAAAAAAGAACTCGACGCAGCAGTCACAACCATCAAATCAGCAAAAAAAATCGTCTTCTTCGGCGTAGGAGGATCCTCCATCGCGGCGGTGGATGCGCATTATAAATTCACAAGACTTGGCTACCATTCCATCACAAGCCTAGACTTTCACCATTTACTAACCGTAATCCCATACCTAGAAAAAGGCGACGTCTTCATAGCCATCAGCACGTCAGGAATGACGAAAGATGTCATAGAGCTCGCGCAGTTCGCGCAAAAAACCGGCGCAACGGTAATCGCCATCACAAATCTCGACAAATCGACACTACACAAATTAGCAGACATCAATCTCTGCACGCCAAACGTCGAACGTGATTTCAGAATCGGAAGTATCCCGTCACGCATGACGCAACTGACAATAATCGACACCCTATACATGAGCGTTTTCCACCAGATTGGAGATAAAGTCATCAAGCATTACCACGATGCTAGAAACGAAATGGAAAAACTCCGACGTTAAACGTAAACTCTCTTTTCACTCAGATGAAACTAAGTTTCACGAATAACTAAAAGACCATTGACATATAGTTTCACAACGCTACAATAAAACTATAAAAGAAGTTTACTAGAGAGGTGATCAAATGCTCGAAAAGTTAGCAACCGAAACAAGAAACCCGAACACGATGCAATTAGATGAAATGTCGCCAAAAGAAATTCTGATCGCGATGAACCAAGAAGACAAAACAGTTCCACAAGCAGTCGAAAATGAAATCGACAGCATCGAAAAAGTAGTAAAAGCAGTCATTCACTCATTCAACAATAACGGACGTTTAATCTACGTAGGTGCCGGAACAAGCGGCAGATTGGGAATCCTCGACGCAGTCGAATGCGTTCCGACTTTCGGAGTTTCACCAAACCAAGTCCAAGGTCTTATTGCGGGCGGTATGAAAGCGTTTACAATCGCGGTAGAAGGCGCCGAGGATAGCGTCGAACTAGGCGCGGAAGATTTAAAGGAAATCAACCTGACAGAAAACGACACCGTCATCGGAATCGCAGCAAGCGGCCGAACGCCATATGTAATCGGCGCACTAAATTACGCTAAAGAACTTAACGCAACAACAGCAGCCATCTCCTGCAATAAAAACGCAGAAATGAGCAAACACGCTGACATAGCCATCGAAATCCAAACCGGCCCAGAAGTCTTAACAGGTTCCACAAGGCTCAAAGCAGGTACAGCGCAAAAACTAGTCCTGAACATGATTTCAACAGCATCCATGATCGGCATCGGAAAAGCGTATGAAAACCTGATGGTGGACGTTCAAGCCACCAACGAAAAATTAATAGAACGCTCCAAACGCATCATCATGGAAGCGACCGGAGTCGACTACGAAACAGCTGCAAGCTATTACGAACAAGCCCAGCATCACGTGAAAACGGCCATTGTTATGATTCTACTAAAATGTTCATACAATGAAGCAGTAGAAAAACTAACAGAATCAAACGGCTTCGTCCGTCAGTCAATAAAATAATTTAAAAAGTGGGGGATTAAAGTGAAAAAAGAGGAACGCATGGCCACCGATATATTCGAACATATCGGCGGCAAAGGAAACATCAGGCGACTATCGCATTGCATGACGCGTCTACGCTTACAACTAAAAGACGACAGTAAAGCGGACATCGTCGCACTCAAAAAAGTCGAAGGCGTCATGGGCGTCATTGATGACGACACGCTCCAAATCGTCGTCGGCCCCGGAACGGTCAATAGAGTCGCTGCAGAAATGAGCAAAGTAACAGGACTCGCGATTGGCGAAGATGCCAATCCAGACGATGACGAATTGACATTCAGCGAAAAAGCAGCACGCGACAACGAGAACCGTAAAAAGAAAAACCAAACACCGTTCAAAATGCTCTTACGCAGAATCGGTAACATCTTCATCCCTCTTATTCCGGGTCTAGTCGCATCGGGATTACTAAACGGGGCGGCGAACTTCGCCAAAAACGCGGGCTACGACGCAACGACAACTTGGATGCAAATCCTGCTCGTCCTTGGTAGCGGCGTCTTCATGTACCTGGCCATTTTGGTCGGTTGGAACACAGCGAAAGAATTCGGGGGAACACCGGTTCTCGGCGCCATCGCAGGGGCGACATTATTCCACCCCGCGCTCCCGGACATCGTGATTTACGGCGAACCATTAGTCTCCGGTCGCGGCGGATTATTCGGCGTCATTTTTGCAGCATTCCTAATGACCGTTGTTGAAAAACGAATTCGTAAAGTCATGCCAGCTGCAGTTGATATTATCTTTACACCATTACTTACGCTATTAATCGTCGGATTCTTTTCACTTTACGCAATCATGCCAGTCGCAGGCGTGCTGTCGGATGCCATCACATCAGGTATCAACTCGATCCTTGACGTGGGCGGAGTCGTCGCGGGCGCAATTCTCGCAGGATTCTTCTTGCCGCTCGTCATGGCAGGACTCCACCACGGACTAACGCCGATCCATTTGGAGTTAATCGAAACACTAAGCTACACAGCGCTATTACCAATACTCGCAATGGCAGGCGCAGGTCAAGTCGGCGCAGCAATCGCGATCTTCGTGAAAACGAAAAACAAACGCTTACGCAACATCATCAAAGGCGCACTTCCAGTCGGGTTCCTAGGAATCGGCGAGCCGCTACTTTACGGAGTCACGCTTCCACTAGGTCGCCCATTCATCACAGCTTGTATGGGCGGAGCAGTCGGTGGCGCATTCCAAGCAATGATGAAAGTCGCAGCCTCAGGAATCGGCGTATCGGGTATTTCACTAATCCCGCTAATCGCAAACAACCAATACCTGTTCTACTTCATCGGCTTGGTCATCGCGTACGTATTCGGATTCATATTCACCTATACGTGGGGTTTCAAAGAAGAAATGTCAGAAGGTATCTAAAGAGGAGGGGGCAACCCCTTCTTTTTTAAATTAATAAAGGAGTGACATAGACATGCTAGGAATATCGGTATACCTAGGAAACGACATCATCAAAGACTTCGATACATATTTAAACAATATGCAAAAAGCAGGATTCACATCCATCTTCACATCCCTGCACATCCCAGAAGACGACCCAACAAAATACACAGAACGACTACGCGCATTAGGAGCAGCCGCAAAACGGGGCAACATGGAACTCATGGCCGACATCTCACCAAAATCTCTCGGCCACCTCGGCTTCACCTGGGAAAACGCCGCAGGACTCCTCGAATGGGGCGTCACAGGACTAAGACTAGACTACGGCATTTCCGAAGAAACAATGATCAAACTATCCAAAAAAATGAAAATCGCCCTAAACGCAAGCACACTAACAAAAGAAATTCTAGAAAGACTAAAAGCAAACGGACTCCAAACCGATTCCGTAGAAGCATGGCACAACTTCTACCCAAGACCAGAAACCGGACTCGACAAACAAGAATTCCAAAAAGTAAACAACTGGCTAAAACAAGAAGGACTAACCGTCATGGCCTTCATCCCAGGCGACGCCGACCGACGAGGACCGCTATTCGAAGGCTTGCCCACACTAGAAGACCATCGACACAGCACACCATTCGAAGCCTATCTAGACCTAATCACAAACTGCGCAGTCGAAAAAATCCTAGTCGGAGACCTAAACTTAACCGAAAAAACCCTATCACAATTCACAGCTTACCAAAAAGGAATCCTAAAACTACGAGCAAAACCATTCACCGCGAATAAAGAGCTGTGTGACATACTGTCAACCATACAAACCAACCGCTGGGACGCAGCAAGAGATTGCATCAGATCAATTGAGTCAAGAGAGTACGGCCTAATAGGAACCCGACCAGTAACACCAAAAAACACAGTCGAAAGACCAATTGGATCGATAACAATCGACAACGAGAAATATGGGCGATACCAAGGTGAGATTCAAATCACAAAACGCGATCTAAAAGCAGATGAAAAAGTGAACGTCATCGGCCAAGTAATAACAGAAGACCAGCCACTACTACAATACATAAGCGGCGGCATGAAATTTCAGATTGAATTTGTTCAATAAAAAGGGATGCCGCACCGCGGCATCCCTTTTCACTTTCAATATTACGATGTCCGCGCAATCCTCAATAATCTCCGCTCAATCTATCAAAACCATCGATTACGTCCGCCCAATCCAGAAAGATGTCCGCTCAATTTACTAAAATCTTATGATGTCCGCCGAATCCACCGTTTTCTCCTCCCAATCCATCAAATCAGTCGATTATGTTCGCTCAATCCAAGAAAATGTCCGCCCAATTCCATAGGTACCGATCGCGGCAACACAATCTACACATACTTCAAAAATTCCCCTCAATATCCCCAATCAACTCACGAATCGCAGCCGGAAAATACCGATTTTTCATATACGTCAAATACACCGTCCGCGTCAAATTAGGAGAATCTACTTCCTTAATGACAACCCGCGAATCACGAACGCCCCTTGAATAATTCTCCGGAATAAATGCAATCCCCAAATTTTCCTCAACAAGTTTCCACGCCGTTTCAATACGCTCGATTTCAAACATAATCGACGGCTCAATGCCCTCAGCTTCAAACGCTTCTAATATATTAACCCTCGTTTGATAACCCTCTTTAGTGATAATCAAAGGCTCATCTTTCAAATCATCGAACGACAAATCCCGCTTCGAAGAAAGCTCATGATCCTCATGCATGATCAACAAAAACTTCTCTGTATAAATGGGAATGAATGCGATATCTTCTTCTTCAACGAGTTGGTTCGTGATACTCAAGTGGGTCTCATAACTTCTAAGCGATTGGATGACATGCTTCTTATTCGTGATTTCTGTAAAACGAATTTTCATCGTCGGATACGTCTGTTTAAAGTTTTTAATAACTTTAGGAATCCAATTTTGAGTGGACTCGATAATGCTTAAATGGACCTCGCCTTTACCCGTTGCATTTAATTCGACAATTTCTGTTTCGATAATCGATAAATTCAAAAGTAACTTTTTTGCACGATCATATAGAAGTTGGCCGCCGTCGGTAATTTGCATCGCCCGTGTATTTCGCTCGAAAAGTTGCGTGTTCAACTGTTGTTCGAGTGCTTTTATGGACAGACTTAACGTCGGTTGCGAAATATGAAGAATTTTGGCGGCTTTTGTAAAACTGTTTTCCTCTACAACCGCCACGAAATATTTTAATTGCTTAAGATCCATGCAAAGGCACCTACTTCCACTTATTAATAAAACCAATGAGTATATAGTTATTCGATATTAGAAATTATAAATCGAACTCTTTATAATGTAAACAATAAGAAACTTTAACATAAAGCGCTTTCACAGCGTTGACATAAAAGGAGGAACAACCATGACAATCGAACTCAACCAAGTTACGACGATATTCTTATCCGTTGCACTTTTCGTCTTAGGGACATTACTCGTCAAAAGAGTAGGTATTTTACAGCGTTTTTGTATCCCAGCTCCAGTAGTAGGGGGGCTATTATTCGCAATTGTTGCGGCAATCCTTAAACAACTGAATTGGGTTGAAGTTACGCTGGACACTTCTTTACAAGGTATGTTCATGCTCGCATTCTTCACCACAGTCGGAATCGGCGCCAGCTTCAAGTTAGTTAAACTCGGTGGTAAGTTATTAATCATCTACTGGCTAGCTTGCGGATTTTTAGCGTTAGCACAAAACGCGATCGCTATTTCACTCGCAAAAGTATTCGACCTTCATCCGTTGATCGGAGTGATGGCTGGTGCAATTTCTATGGAAGGCGGACACGGAGCAGCAACAGCATTCGGTCAAACGATTGAAGATCTAGGCGTAGCATCAGCTCTTCCAATCGGAATTGCGGCCGCTACATTTGGACTAATTGCCGGTGGACTAATCGGTGGACCGATGGCAAAACATCTAATCTCGAAATACAACTTAAAGTCTTCAGAAGATGCAGCTGAACCTACCGAAATCGAGGAATTAACCAAAAACGAACCCATCAACTCAAATCGTTTTTTCACTCAACTTCTATTGATCACATTCTCAATGGCAGTAGGCTCGTACTTAGCGGAACTATTCTCCACGTCAACTGGATTCGTTCTTCCTAGTTATGTCGGTGCAATGTTTGTCGCAGTAATCGTACGAAATGTTGTAGATAAGATTAATCCTGAAATAGTGGAAATGCGCAGTGTGGAATTAATCGGAGATGTTACATTGGGCGTATTCCTTTCAATGGCGCTAATGAGTATCAAACTCTGGGAACTTACAGGATTGGCGCTCCCAATCTTAGTCATCGTTTTCGTCCAAGCACTCTTCATCGTGTTATTCGGGATTTTCGTTCTCTTCCGTTTACTCGGAAAATCATTCGACGCGGCGGTTATGGTCGGAGGATTTGCCGGTCATGGACTAGGCGCAACACCAAACGCAATGGCGAATATGGCGGCCATTACAGGGAAATTTGGTCATTCTCGAAAAGCCTATTTAGTCGTACCGATCGTAGGGGCTTTCTTAGTAGATGTCTTTGCGATGCCGATTATTATTACGACGATTAATATATTTTCATAAGAAAATCTCCTATTCCCTCAAGTGGGGAGTAGGAGATTTCTTTATTGTTGGCTCTTTTTCAATTAATGTCATCTCTATCAGTCGCATTATCGTAGCAATCACTCGCAATGTTGTCTCAATACCAGAATGTCATCGCAATCCCCAATAATGTCGTCCCATTCAATAAAATCCTCGTCTCCAAGCCTCATATTCTCATCCCAATTCTCCCACTCGATCCACCTCCAAAATTCAATCTTCCCATTACCTATTGTCGTCCTCCTACCATTCTGATACTTTTAAGTAGAATACATATAGAAGGGGAGAAGGCCTATCAAAATAACCAGAAGAGAACCACCTTTACTAAGAGCATTACCGCGGCTTATCGCGCGTTTACCCCATCAGTATCCGAGAAAAGATGAACTGAATTTTGAACGCAAACTTTACCAAATCCAAGCAGGCTATTCTGGAGAACAAAAAGTCGACAAATACCTCGAACAACTCGAGCTCCCCCAAACGTCGATCGTACTCACAGATATCCACCTTGCCCTATCCCCAGGGCATACATTCCAAATTGACACGCTAGTATTGACCGAACAAGCAATCATAATTCTTGAAATAAAAAACATTACAGGTGAACTTTATTTCGAAACCGACCCGTACCAACTAAGAAGACGAAAGTCGAGCGGTGAAGAAACGATAATGGATTGCCCTCTCACACAACTCGAAGTCACCCAGGAAAACTTAAAAGTTTGGCTGGCAAAAAGAGGCTTTCACATTGAAGTTTCCAGCCAAATCATTCTTGCCAACAAAAACGGTGGTGTCAAAACAGCACCGCCCAATTCACCTATTATCTATCTAAAGCGGCTGTCCATTTTCCTGCGTGAAAATGAAAGAAAACCATCGATATTTTCCGCCAATCAATTAAAAAATATAAGCTATGTCATCATGCAACAACGACTTGAATACAATCCATATCCACTCTGCACCTACTACCAACTAGATCCGAAACTACTAACAACAGGACAACTCTGTTCAAAATGCAATGCCACAATGATTTATCAAAATCACAAAAGCCGCTATTGTAAATGGTGCAAAGAAAAAGAACCCAATAATTACGGCCAATCAATTCAAGACTGGCTTATGCTAATAAACACCACAATTTCTAATCGGGAATGCAGATATTTCCTTCAAATTAACGATAGAAGAGAAGCCCACTACGCACTAAGATCATTAAATCTGATTAAAGAAGGAAAGTCTGTAGCTACTAGATACTCCTGGCCAAATGGAATTCCATTTCGATAGGGAAGGGATGCCGCGGCATCCTTTTAATCAAAAAAGTCGTCGAAATCGACAAAGATGTTGTCCCAATAAATCATAATGTCGTCCCAATTTGGGAATGTGGTCTCAATCTATTAAGATGTTGGCGCTATCACACATAATGTTGTCCCAACAACAAGTAATGTCGTCCCAATCCTCGCGGATTTTAAATATCAAAACCTACACAAAAAAGTTCCCGTCCGGCAAAGCCGGACGGGAACTCACCCACTCGCTATTACAACTTCAAATGCTCTTTCAACTCACTAGTAATACCCTGTAACTCTTCATCATTCATAATATAATACCAAATATTATTCATCTTCTTACCTTGTCCTTTTTCGATATAAAGCTGATCCACTTTCCCAGCTGCATCACGGTAATTCTTCTGAACCTCAACCATCTCATCGAAGGTCATATTCGTCTTCACATTACTACCAATAGCACCGAATATGCTCTTATAATTCAATAAACTACTAACTGATGCGCCTTCACGCAGCACAGCTTGAATCACTTGTTTCTGCCGATCTTGTCTTCCGAAGTCGCCACGCGGATCCTCATAACGCATTCTTACAAAAGAAAGCGCCTCGTCGCCATTCAAAGAAATCTGCCCTTTAGGGAATACATAGCTTCCAACTTTGAAATCCAACGTATTATTTATCGAAATCCCGCCGACTGCATCAACGATATCTTTGAAACTATCCATATTCACTTGAACAACATAGTCAATTGGAATATCTAGTAAATTCTCAACAGTAGCCATCGACATTTCAATACCGCCGAATGCATATGCATGGTTGATCTTGTCATTAATGCCTTTTCCAACAATCTCCGTATACGTATCACGTGGAATACTTACCATTTTCGTAGATTTCGTTTCAGGGTTCACGGTCATTACAATCATCGTATCCGAACGACCGCTATCTCCTTCGCGTTCATCAACACCTAAAACCAACATAGAAAACGGTTCTGCATCCTTAAAAACAACAGGTTCTTCACGCTTTTCCGATACGACTCGATCAATTGGTTCATGTATTTCTTTCGCTGTATCTGTTAAGTTCTTGAAAATCAATGCGCCGTAAACAACTACGCCCAAGACTAATGCGCCTATAATGCCGACAATCCAAGGCCATTTCTTCTTTTTCCGCTTGCTAACTCTACTCTCCATCGCAACCTTCTCCCCCGTCTATCTATTCAGCTATAAAATACGTAATAAGTGTATTCGCCCAAATTTCGGCGCCGTCACTGTTCGGCATGCTATCTTCATCTAAAAAATTCGGTAAATCATCTGAGTCTTTATCTGGCCATTCAGTCCAATGGTTGATATATGAGATTTCATTTGCCTCGGCAAAACGTTTAACAGATTCAACTTGTAGCGGGTAATGGATTGCCTGGTGCAATGGTTGCGGAGGATGAAGGACAACGACCGCATCTTCAACTTCATCTTTCACGCGGTCGATAAACGTCTCAATATGTTCAAGCTGCGTTTCCACAACAACGACACCATTGCTATTTAGCGTGAGCGGTTCAAACAACACGACATCATAACCAACATTAAAATCGATTAACTCGTCCATCTCTGCGACAAATGAATTCGAAGCGCCTTCAATCGCAACAGTCGAAACATTCACAGAATCGCCATATGCTTCAAGAAGCGCAATTTCCAACCTCTCAGCATAACCCGGTTCACCAAATTCCATCACATCAGATCCGACAATCAAAAAGTCGACAACCTCATCTGCTTCCAACCGGCTCTGAAACACAGACGAAACAATCTCATCTTGATTTGACGTCAATGATAGAAGACGTTCAACATCTGCATCAGGTTTCACGTCATCATCCTCATCCGAAGAATCGGATTTAGCGCCAGCTTCCACTTTCAAGGAGGAAGATTCCATCCCCTTAGCTGAATTAATTTTCTCTTTCCACTGCATATAACTAAAAACTAACAATATAAGACAAATAACTACAATAATAATAGATAGTACTTTTCTCATTTGATAAATACTACTCCTTTCCTATATAAAAGGTGCTGTTTGATTACACAATAATTCAATTATCGCATATATCCAACGAAATTCATATATCAAATTATGTCGAAAGATGCTATACTTGTCCCTATGCCAATTATTGAAATTGAAAAAGGAGTTCACAACATAATGGAAGAAACGATAAGCCTTCAAGAGTTATTTAAAACATTAAAGAAACGTTTAGGTTTAATTGCCCTCATAACAATTATCGCAATTACGATTAGTGGCGTCGTCAGTTTTTGGTTGCTTACGCCAATCTATCAATCATCCACGCAAATCCTTGTCACTCAATCAAAACAAGATCAGCAACAACAACAATTTAACTCGCAAGATATCCAAGCAAACTTGCAATTAATCAATACATATAACGTCATTATTAAAAGTCCGGCAATACTAGGAATCGTTAAAGAAGAAATGAACCTTGAACGTTCGGTAGGCGCATTAATCAATCAAGTGACTGTGAACAGCGCCCAAAATTCACAAGTCGTCAATATTCAGGTTCAAGACGAAGACCCGAAAATGGCGGTCGATCTTGCCAATAAAATCGCGACTGTTTTCCAAAGTGAAATAAAGGTATTAATGGAAATCGATAATGTCAACATACTTACGCCGGCAGAACTCGGAGCAAATCCGTCACCTATTAAACCGGATCCGATGCTAAATATGGCAATCGCAGCGGTTATCGGACTAATGCTCGGTGTAGGACTTGCATTCTTACTTGAATACTTGGATACAACGATGAAGGACGAACAAGATGTAGAAGAAATACTCGATCTACCGATTATCGGATTAATTAGTCCGATTCCAGATAGCGACATCGAGAAAATGAAAGTCGAAGTTACACAAAGAAGAAGAAGGGGGAGGGGGTGAAATGGTGAGAAAAGCGAGAAAGAAAAAAACTGTTCAAACAGCGGCTCGTAAAGTCGTAACGAGCGTCAACCCGAAATCAGTGGTATCAGAACAATTTCGTACAATGCGGACAAATATCAACTTTTCACTACCGGACGGCGAGCTAACAACATTACTCGTAACATCCGCGTCCCCTGGAGACGGTAAATCGACAATTTCAGCAAATACTGCCGTCGTTTTTGCCCAAGAAGGCAAACGCGTTCTTCTGGTCGATGCAGATATGAGAAAACCAACCGTTCATTATACATTCCACTTGACGAACACATTAGGTTTATCAAACCTTCTCACACGCCAAGTGGAACTTTCTGAAGTTATCAATCCGAGCGATACAGAAGGGCTCGACATTATTACATGCGGACCGATTCCGCCAAACCCAGCGGAACTGCTAGGATCAGGGACGATGGATAAACTAATCGACCAAATGAAAAACCAATACGATATTATCATTTTTGACGCACCGCCCGTATTATCAGTAACTGATGCACAAATTATGTCAAACAAATGTGACGGCACCATCCTTGTATTAAGTGCTGGCGAAACAGAAAAAGAAAGCATCGTCAAAGCGAAAGAAGCGCTTGTTTCTTCGCAAGCGAAAATTCTCGGAGCTGTATTGAATAACTTTGAGCTAGACAAAGATCACTATTACTATCAATACTACGGAACCGGAGAGTGAATGGGTGTAATTCCCTGTTTACTCTTTTTCACGTTTGATACTTAATGCTGATGGAGGGATTCAAATGGTAGATATACATTCACATATTTTACCCGGAGTTGATGACGGGCCAAAAACAATCGAAGAATCCGTTCAATTACTTGAAATGGCCGTAGCGGAAGGAATTACAGATATCATCGCTACCCCTCATGCCTACAGCCCGCATTTTGACGTACCAAAAGAAGCAGTTCTACAAAAAGTGACAATGTTGAACGAAATTAGTAAAGAAAAAGGTTTATCAATAATCGTGCATGCAGGTCAAGAATTGCGAATAAAAGACTTCATCGTTGATAAATTAATAACAGAGGAAGCCTTGACACTTGCAGGCTCCAAATATGTATTGCTTGAATTGCCATCGAGCGGTATACCAACTTATACGGTGGACATCATACAAAACATTCTAAGCATGGATAGGGTGCCCATTATCGCACATCCAGAAAGAAACCGTGCCATCGCACAAAAACCGGAACGACTTGCAAGATTGATAAACCACGGGGCACTTGCACAAATAACAGCGGGAAGTCTTGCTGGGCATTTCGGTAAACAAGTGCAAAATCTATCTTTGCGGCTTGTTGAAGCAAACTTAATTCACACTTATGGATCAGATGTCCATAATCCAGTAAACCGTCCATTCCACTTTGAAAAAGGACTTAATTTTCTAGATAAACGAAAACTGCATGACATCGCTGACATTTTGTTGGAAAACAATGATCGGATTTTAACAAACGAAGATTTCATTCTACTGGAGCCGAATGCTCTAGAACCGAAAAAATGGTGGAAGTTATTAAGTTGAAATGATATAATAAACAATCGCAAACTAGTAAAAAGTATCTAGGTCGATTGAATATAAAACAAGGTACATAAGCAGTAATTCCCGGAAAGGAGTATGCCCTGTTGTCAGTTAAAAAAAGAACAACCTATTTAGTTTTCGTCGATTCCTTGATAGTCCTATTCTCATTATACATTGGCTTTTATATGTTACATCCGACTATGAATATATTTATGAGTAAAACGTTACTCATGAGTGTCGTAACAATCCAAGTCGCACATCATTTCTTTGCATGGCATTACGGGCTTTACCGTAAAGCATGGGCCTATGCATCCATTGGAGAATTAAAATCAATCTTCAAGGCGGTGACATTAACGATAGCCGTAGTCGCGGTTGTCCAACTTGTTGTTGTACAAAATATATACATACGAGCACTAGTCTTGACTTGGATGCTGCATATCCTGCTTATTGGTGGATCTAGATTATCTTGGCGACTCATGCGTGACACTGTAAACCAACATAACGGAGACGCAACAACAAGAACGATGATTGTTGGGGCTGGACAAGCAGGAACAATGGTGGCACGACAATTGATAAACAACCCCGAATCGGGCATGAAACCTGTCCTATTCGTAGACGATGACCAATCGAAAAACGGTCTCGAAATATTCGGTATTAAAGTAGCCAGCGGGGGAAATAACATACCTGCATTAGTAGCCGTGAATAATGTTGAAAAAATTGTCATCGCTATTCCTTCCTTACCTAAACAAGAAATGGCAGATTTATCGAAGCTATGTATTGAAACAGGAATTAAAACACAAACAATTCCACGTATCGAAGACTTAATGACAGGAAAAGTGTCCGTTAATGATATGCAAGACGTTCAAATCGAAGACTTGCTTGGCCGTGACGAAGTGCAACTTGATTTGAAAGCAATTGCAGATAAGCTCACGAATAAAACCATTCTTGTCACAGGAGCTGGCGGTTCGATAGGTTCCGAAATTTGTCGACAAGTGAGCGAATTCCGTCCGAAACAATTGATATTGTTGGGGCATGGTGAAAGCTCTATCTATAATATAGACATGGAGTTACGTCAAAAGGTTTCTCCAGACACAGAAATACTTCCAATCATTGCGGATGTTAAAGATCGAAATCGTATATTTGATATCGTAAGTGAATATAAGCCGGACGTCATGTACCATGCGGCGGCGCATAAACATGTTCCTTTAATGGAAGCAAATCCCATGGAAGCTGTGAAGAACAATATTTTCGGGACGAAGAATGTTGCTGAAGCAGCAGACACTTTCGGGGTCCCCCATTTTGTTTTGATTTCTACGGATAAGGCGGTTAATCCCCCGAATGTTATGGGTGCGACGAAACGCTTCGCAGAAATGATTATTCAAAATCTAGCAAAGAAAAGCGAGACTAAGTTTGCCGCTGTTCGGTTTGGGAATGTTCTTGGGTCTAGAGGTAGTGTCGTTCCTTTGTTTAAGCAGCAGATTGCCAAGGGCGGTCCGATTACTGTGACTGACCCGGAGATGACTCGTTACTTTATGACGATTCCAGAAGCCTCTCGGCTTGTTATTCAGGCAGGGACGCTTGCGGCTGGTGGGGAAGTTTTTGTACTTGATATGGGTGAGCCGGTGAAGATTGTTGACCTTGCGAAAAATCTTATTAAATTATCGGGGTTTAGTGAGGGTGAGATTGGGATTAAGTATTCCGGGATTCGACCTGGAGAGAAATTGTTTGAAGAGTTGTTGAATGAGAACGAGATTCAAAGCGGGCATGTTTTCCCTAAGATACATATTGGAAAGGCGGCACCGATTACGCAGACTGAGATGGAATATGTGATTGAAAAGCTTCCGGATATGTCGGATGGAGAAGTTAAGGACATTTTGGTTGGGTTGGCGAATCGGAAGGTACCACAGGTGAACAATAAGTTATCGATTGTGTAATGTAATAAGTAAAGACCTGTCTTGCAATTCATTTTCGCATAGAATACTACTTGTATCGGTAGGAAAAAGTGATTGCAAATAAAGTGAGGACATAGTACAAATAACGTTTGGGAAATTCGGACGTATCAAATAAAGGAAATTCTTCATTGCACCACATGGATTGTGGACGACAGTAATAGTGGGAAGAGTTATCCATGTTTTTTTGGGCGATTGACCATGAAGGTAGACGATTTAAGGGGTGAACTCGTGGAGCATGCGAATCGGAAGACTCCGAAAGTGAAGAAAAAGTAAAGTTGTCGTTAGTATAATTTAATTGAAAGTATTTCTACTTACCGGGTATCCCTCTTGGATCGAACCTGTTGAAAACAGAGGAAAAGAATATGTTCAGGCTCTTGCATTTTGTATTAGTTTGACAGACAAAGAAGCAATCTACCATCAGATGTGATAGGTGTGACATAATTTTTTGATGCGATGGTTGTTCATAATTTTATAAATAACATGAATGCAATTTGCAACTGGTCATTTCGAAAACGACCTAGGTACCAGTGGTGGCATCGTTCTGCAAGATCCAGAGAGCATTTTCAAAAGTATTTCTAAGTACAACGTAGCAATTGTGTAATTAATTTATTGAAATTAATAAGCTTATAATAAAGAGTTTCCTGTACACTTTCTTTTTTGGGTTTGTGCGTGGAAGAAACCTCATCTCCTCTTAAAATTGTACGGAGGCAAGCTTTTGGATTTACCTAGAACGAATTATTAGCTTTTTACTTGATAATACGTTTTTTATTGAAGGAGTGGAGATGTGGAAAAGGTATATGTAAATCTAGTGCCCATCAAATCGGGTGGAGGGCTACAGAATGCAATAAATTTAATAGATGGTTTTGATAAGATAAATTCACATGATTATAAGTTTATAGTTAGGAACAAGACTTTGGCAAAGTTGTTAAAAGAAAGAGGGATGGATTTTGAAATAGTGAAGGATAGTTTTCAGTCTAGACTAAAATATGAACTATTTTTCTATTCGAATAAAAGAAATGCAACTATATTCACCTTGTTCGGCGGTCGACCATTGCTATGTTATGGAAATAAAACTATTTCTGGTTGTGCATATTCCAATTTGTTTTACCCGGAAATCGATTTTTGGGGACATCTATCCTTTTTTAAAAAGTTGAAAAAACAAGCTATTGATATTTATAGGTTTATAATGATAAAGAAATCAAATGAAATTATCTTTGAAACTGAAGTGTTAAAACAGAGGGCAGAAAAATTAAAGGGTTTTAAAATTAAGAAATTACACGTAGTAAAAATGGCGGTAAACAAAATCATTACAAAAGAAGTCGAACGGGCTACAAATAGTAGCTATAACCTTCCGTCCAGTAAATCGAAGATTCTTTATTTGGGGTCAAGTCATCCAAACAAACGACAGCATAAACTAGTAGACATTGCCCAATCGATGGTGAATAAAGGAGAAATTAATTTTAGATTTATAACTACTATGTCTGACAATGACTATTATACGCAATTCGAAAAATCTGTCCATTCTAAAAACCTTCAAGAGTACTTCATTAATTTGGGGACGATAGAGAGCAGTGAAGTGGGTGGCTTAATAAAAGAAAGTGATGCGATGATTAATATCGCAGCATTGGAAAGCTTCAGTAATAACTTTATTGAAGCATGGAGTTTTAATAAATTGCTTTTCGTAACAGATGCAGATTGGGCAAGGAGTAGTTGTCTTAATGCTGCAGTATATATAGACCCTTTGGATAGCGATAGAGCAGCATTGAAAATAATTGAAGTGTTAAACGACGAAAAGAAGCAAAATGATATCATCAAGCAATATCCCGAAATTCTTAATAATTATAATGATTATATTACTAAAGCTTATGAATATAAAAAAATAATAAAAGGTGAGAAAAATAGCCGATGAAACACTTTATAATTATTACATATGAATTGTTTATGAAAATTATTTTTTCATTACCTCGATATAAGTCCTTGAATTATTTGAAGAAGTTGTTCTTACAACTATTCGGAGCAAAGGTTGGTAAAAGAGTGATTTTCTATCCTGGAGTATGGATTAATCCCCCGTCAAACATCAAAATTGGTGATGATGTCGATTTAGCCTTAAACGTTATGATTACAACAAGTGGACAGGTACAAATCGGTGATCGAACATTGATAGGGTATGGGACAAAAATTTTATCATCAAATCACAATATACCTAATGGTAATGGGAAAATATTTTTCTCAGGACATTCATTTGATCCTGTTTCGATAGGCCATGATGTTTGGATAGGAGCGGATTGTATAATACTTCCAGGAGTAAGTATTGGGGAGGGAGCAGTAATAGCAGCCGGGAGTGTGGTTACAAAAGATGTGCATGCATTTGACATAGTCGCTGGTGTCCCTGCAAAGGTTATAAAGACTCGAATAAATAACAACACAGGGGAGATAGCTTATTAAAAAGTTTTCATTTCTTTTTATTGCGAATTTAATAGCTGCAGCTTCGAAATGGGTAATAATAATTATAATTGCTAAAGTCTTGTCAGTTGATAATGTAGGCGCGTTTTCACTAGCTATGGCAATTACTGCTCCAATAGCTCTTTTTGCAAGTTTAAGGCTAAGATCCTTAATTGTAGTTAGAGACTCTGAGAATAACCGAGATTATTACTTTATTAGAAAGATATTCAATATAGTATCCTTGGTAATAACTTTAATAGTAGCTTTTTTATTTTATCAAGAGTACTTCATATTAATAACATTGGTTATGCTAATAAAAATTAATGATTTAAATTCTGAATTAGCATATGGTTACTATCAATTAAAGATGGAATTTAATAAACTATCCAGATTGATTATTTTCAAACAAATTTTTTCATTAATAGTTTTTGTTATTTCTTTATCCATTACTAAAAGTTTACAAATTTCTTTATTGCTTCAATATCTATTTCAGTATACTTACTTTTTAATATGGGAAAGGAAAGACTTTCTTAATGATAGCAAACATAATCCAAGTAGGGAAACGCAAAAAAGTATTATAAAGGAAGGGTTACCAATAGGTATCGGCCTTTACTTTATTACTTTAAATGCTTCCATACCGAGGTTTATATTGGAAGCGAAACATGGGTTAGAGATGCTTGGATATTTTTCGGCTTTAGCTTATTTTGTTGTTATTGGGAATATACTTGTAAATTCTTTAATGCAGTTTTTATTGGGTAAAATATCTAATCTTTACATAAGTAACAATTTTAGAACTCTTCGAAAAGTTCTTTTCCTTTTCACACCCTTATTTACGGTGAGTTTGGGAGTTGTTATTTTACCTTTGACTATTTTTTTTGGTGAATATTTTATTGCAGCTTTTTATGGTGAATTATATACCGAATACTTATTAGTATTAGTTCTTTTGGTTATTGGTTTTTTACTTGACAGTAATAGTGCAATTTATGATTCGGTATTGTTAATTACTAAGAAGATCAAGGTGCAATTTTATCTTCCGATGTTTCTAATGGTAGTAAGCAGTATAATTGGTTATATAATGATAAATCAATATTCAATTTATGGTGCTGCTCTAACTATAATTATAGTAAACTTAATTCAGTTACTGATAAGAGGATTCTTCTGTAATTCGATTCTGAAAAGCAATGAACAAATGGAAGAGTTGAAATTAAATCTCAAGAATAGGTGAGGAAATGGCTCCATTTTCTTTAAAGTTATTAACATTTACTTTAATCTTAACAATATTGATTACACTCCCAGATAGTACTTTATCATTCTTGTTCCCCGTGTCGTTTGCAATATCAGTTATATATGCATTGAGATACTTATATAATGAAAAATGGCTATATAGTTTAGTATTAGTGTTCTATATTACTCCTTTTATATATCTTTTTTTTCCGGAAGATTATCTAGGACAACTATATCCACTAGAGTATTTATTTGGCTTTGTAAAGAGTAATCAAGAAGAATTGAAGTCATTATTTACCGTTGGTAGTTTATCATTGTTGAACTTATTGACGTTATTTGGAAGTTCAGAGAGTGGTAAAATATTTATTAATACTAATTATATTAAAAGCATATCAAAAATAAATTCAAATATTTTGGGTATTATTGGCACATTATTGTTATTTTTGGCTTTGCCACTTACAAACAATTTAGCAATCATTGGTGGATATGTAGATTCCCTGAATTCTACTGGAGCAGGAGTTTTTTTAATTCTTTCCTCTGCTTTGCTTGTGTTTAATTTTACAAATGCTAAGTATAAGGCCTTACCACTTATCTATTTATTGATATTTTTTGCCTGGGGTTTATTAAATGGGAGACGAGTTGAACAGTTGGGAATACTTATTCTTCTTGCTTACTACTTTTGTCGGAAATATTTACTTAATGAAAGCAAGAAACTCAATTGGTACATAGCTGTCACGGTGTTAATAGCGCTAGTCCCTATAGTAAATATAATATTTAATTTCTGGGGATATTATAGGATTGGGGAGGAATTTGACTGGGGAAGGTTAACTATTACCACCGCACCGGGAATAATCTATGCTATTGCATCTACGATTTCGTTACAGAAGTTTGGTGTATCTCCCGATGGTGATTTTTTTGGGAACTATATATTGCGTTTTTTCGGGGTTCCATTGGAGGATTTCTCCAGTTGGGTGCAAGAGGTGAACTTTACCCTTGGTGGGATGCATATAATTGCAGAGCCTTTTATGTATTATGGCACCCTAGGTGCAATTTTATCAAGCGTAATACTCTTTCTTTTTATGAGATTTGCTGAAGCTGCTGATAGGATATATAAATTAATCCTCTTTACACCTGTATTAATCATAATGATTCCAAGATACATTTGGTATGGTCATATTTATGCATTAAGAACATTTCAGGTCTTTATCCTATTAATAGCAATTATAGAGTCATATAAATTCATTAGGAAAATTCAAAAAAGAGGTGCTTTATGAAATATGTATTTCTTCTGCAACTATCCTGGGGAAAAGACAAGCTTCGTTAAGTAAGTAACGGAACAAACGCCTATGCTAAAAAACGAAAATTGTTTGTGGGAATATTATATTATTTTGCTCGACTCTTTGTGGGTATTCTTCATTATTCCAAACCTAGAACCCACCTTAGCGGTATAAATTGGGATTCACTAACCGGCAAGCCGAACAATTTAATGCCATTTATTACTCGTGTTGTAAATGGAAATCTCGGGGTTTATAAATCTTTAATAACATAAGTGAAAATATATAATTCTAGAATAGAATTTATGTACTAGCATATTTAAAATAATTAATACTTTTGAATCTGTTAACAACATAAAGTGTAGATGGAGGGTTAATAATGAAGCAAGTGATTCAAAGCTTAAATAACGGAGAAACAAAACTTTCAGAACATCCAATGCCAACATTGAGACCTGGAGTTTTGTTAATTCAAACGGTTAACACAGTTGTTTCTGTTGGCACTGAAAAAATGTTAGTGGATTTCGGGAAATCGAATTACTTGAAAAAAGCACAACAACAACCGGAGAAGGTAAAACAGGTTATCGACAAAGTTAGAACGGATGGTCTGCAACCAACAATTAATGCTGTCAGAACAAAATTAGATCAACCAATAGCATTAGGATATAGTAATGCGGGCATCGTTATTGCAGTCGGTAAAGATGTGAAGAACTTTAATGTTGGTGATCGCGTTATCTCCAATGGCTCACACGCTGAAGTTGTAAGTGTTCCAGAAAATTTATGTGCGAAGATTCCCGACGGCGTAAGCTATGACGAGGCAGCATTCACTGTTATCTCATCGATAGGATTGCAAGGTATTCGTTTAGCAGAGCCCACCCTAGGCGAAACAGTAGTTGTAACTGGACTAGGTCTTATTGGTCTTTTGACCGTTCAATTGTTAAAAGCTCATGGATGTAATGTAATTGCTTCTGACTTTGATCAACGAAAAGTAGATTTAGCTAAATCATTTGGTGCTGATGCTGTAAATGTAGGAACAGGAATTGACATTGTTGACTACGTCAATATGAAAACAAAAGGTCGGGGTGCTGATGCCGTATTAATCACTGCATCGACTCAGAGTAGTGATCCAATTTCCCAAGCGGCAAGAATGTCCAGACAACGTGGAAGAATCATTTTGGTTGGTGTAACAGGACTTGAGTTGAATCGATCCGAGTTTTATGAAAAAGAATTATCCTTCCAGGTATCTTGTTCTTATGGTCCAGGTAGATATGATCTAAATTATGAGGAAAAAGGACAGGACTATCCAATTGGATTTGTAAGATGGACTGAACAAAGAAACTTTGAGGCTATACTAGATATGATGAGTGATAAAAAGTTAGATGTATCGCCTCTAATCACACACAGATATAAGTTTAATAATGCTGTCGACGCATATTCAACATTATCAGAAGACAAAAACACAATAGGAATAGTATTGGAGTATGAATCTCAAGAAATAGATATAGAGGCTTCACGTTCTGTTACCTTAAATTCACACACCACTTCTATAGAAGGCATTCCTACTATTGGAATCATTGGCGCTGGTAATTTTACCAACCAAACTTTGCTTCCCGCAATGAATAGACAGACTGTAAAGAAACATACAATTGTCAGCAGTGGTGGCATGACGAGTGTTCATGTCGGCCAAAAGTATGATTTTGAAAGGGCTTCTACAGAAGCTAATCATGTGTTCAAAGAACCGGCTATCAATGTAGTTTTCATTACAACACGTCATAATAGCCACGCGCAATATGTAAAAGAGGGGTTAAGTAATCAAAAACATGTTTTTGTTGAAAAACCACTATGTTTAACACGCGCGGAATTAGAAGAAATTAAAGAGATTGAGCATGACAAAATATTAATGGTTGGATTTAACAGGAGATTCGCGCCGCATGTTATAAAAATGAAAGAATTGTTAGCGACAGTATCCCAACCTAAGTCGGTTCTGATTACTGTTAATGCAGGGGCTATACCAGCCGATCATTGGACTCAAGATTTAGATGTAGGCGGAGGTAGAATTATCGGTGAAGGCTGTCACTTCATCGACTTAGCCCGTCACTTGGTTGGTCATAAAATAACAGGTGTACAAGCCATGAAAATGGATACGCCTGGAGAAGAACAATTTGAAGATAAAGTAGTCATGCAATTTTCATTTGAAGACGGTTCGATAGCTTCAATCCAATACTTGGCTAATGGGGATAAAGCATTTCCTAAGGAACGTGTAGAAGTATTTGCGGGGAACAAAGTATTATCGCTTGATAATTTCAAAACGTTGACTGGTCATGGGTGGTCTGGCTTCTCAAGGTATAGAACACGTACTCAAGATAAAGGACACGCAAACGGGATAAAAGCATTCCTAGATGGCATTAAAGAAGGGGAATCTCCGATACCATTGGAGGAAATATTCGAAGTGACTGAAGCGACCTTTGACGTTGTCGATCAAATTAGAGGGTGAGAAATTTGAAAACGAAAATCGAAGTTGTTCGTAACATGGGGTTATCTTGGACAATGTTTAGAGCAAAATACGAAATGGAAAAGAAACTGGGTTTGCTTAAAAAGCAATACCCTGTTTTCTCATACTCGAAAGTTGATCTACAATCAAAAATCATCTCAGATAAATCTTTGAAAGAGTTAGTTAAAAGAAAACTAAAGAAGTTCTTTTTTCAACCGGATGTCGAAAAGTTAACCGCCTCTAAAGAAGTATTGAATTTAAATAATGCGATAATAGAAGCTGACGATATTTTGCAGCATAAGTTTAATTATTTTTCGAAACATGTAATTGATTTTGAGGCAATTGATTGGCATTACAGTCCGTTTACTAAAAAAAACTCGCCTGACAAACAGCATTGGACAGAAATAGGGGATTTATCAAGCGATTTCGGTGATATCAAATGGATTTGGGAGTTATCACGATTTACTTTTGTCTATCCATTATGTCGTGCATATGTAATAACTGGTGATGAGAAATACGCGAGTGCATTCTGGAGTATGTTTGAAGATTTTATTCAACATAATCCGCCAGAGCTTGGTGTTAATTATAAATGTGGACAAGAAATGTCATTTCGTATAATGGCTTGGACGTTTGGTTTAAATACCTTTTTCAATTCTACTGAAACAACGGACGAACGTTTAGAACTTATGATGAAAGCTATTTACCATCATGCAGACCACGTTGAAAAGCATTTTGATTTTGCGCTAAAATCTGTTAAAAATAATCACTCATTATCCGAGGCAGCGGGAATGTACACCGCTGGTATTGTTTTTCCTTTCTTTGATTTATCGAGTAAGTGGGTAAATAAAGGAAAGAAGTATATTCAATCTGAAGCAAATTGGCAGATTTACGACGATGGCTCTTATATACAGCACTCTTTCAATTATCAGCGTTTAGCTATACAAGATTTAACATGGGTAGTCCGTTTAGGACAAATCAATGGCGATAAGTTTGAAGGGGAATTTATGGGGAAATTTGAAAAGACTGTTGAATTTTTGTATCAAATGCAGAATCCTGTTGATGGTAGGCTCCCTAATTATGGTATGAATGACGGGGCA